>NZ_JBGFCC010000002.1:0-576424 GCF_041205745.1 Natrarchaeobius versutus
CGGAGCGATCGTCGGTCTCTTGCGTCCCATGCTTGATTCACGCTCTCATGGGTTAGCAGAATTTCCATCGAGTCAGTACAGGTGGTACAGTTATCGGTCCAGCAATTCGTATCTCCGATTGCTGTCAAAAAAGGTGGTGTCGAATATAGAGATTAGTGCAGCCGAAGGCACATGATCTCCTTTGAGAGCGTCAGAACGTGTTGTTAGGGATCTGTGCTCTGTTGTCACTAAGTAATCGAACTACCGATTCAATCTCTTCCCAATTTGGCCCCTTCAAGATATTATCGTGGTCTCTGTCCCAGACGATGTAGCCCATATCGTCAAGTTTCGGAAGATGGGTATGAACCAGTTCCACCTCGTGTTCCTCTGTCTCTCGTGTATCGTTTTCCTCCAGGGCCTCTGGTCCGTCCACTGGATTGTGATCCAGTAGTTCCAGAAGAATCTGCCGCCGCTCTTGATCTCCGAGTGCTTCTGCAATTTGGTCAAATCCCATCCTCGTTCTCATGCTCTGTATAAGGGTCCCCGAACGGTTCCGTCCGCTGCATGGTGGACAAGGTTAGTATCAAGTACCACCCAGCACAGAAGGCCTCTTCCGCGGTCGAGATGGGGTTGACGCAATCAGGGTTCCTGGGGCTACTCGAACTCCTCATCGAGTTCCTCTTCCATTGCAATGAGCGTGTTTGTAGTGAGCGTCTCGATTGCACGCCGCAGTCGCTCTGTGACGGCCTGGTCGGAGATATCGAGTACATCCGCCAGATCCTGTGTAGACATTTGTCGTGGGATCGAGTAGTATCCACCCTGTACAGCGCGCATCAGTGTTTCACGCTGAGGTTGTGTCACCCCATACCATATCCCGGTCCCCGGGCGGACGGGATTGTAAATGCGTCCGACTTCGAGTTGAATGTGCGCGTTCGAACAGTATTCCTGAAACTCACTGAGTGTCTCGTGAGTGGGAAACCGGATCTCGAACTCCCAGGTTTTGACCGTTCCGGTGGCACTCAAAAGTTGTCCCCGTAGATCGACAATCCCCTGTAAGAATACGTCCCGACGGACGTTCCATTCCAGCGAATACAGGCGCTCGGCGTCGTGGCGCGTCACTTCAATAATGCGTTCGACCGACGGATGGTTCTCGACGTTTTGTTCGAAGGATTCTCGAACCTCATCGCTCACGGAAAAGAACGGAACGGCCTTCTCACCTAGCGGAACCATATTTTCGAGTTCGACCGTTCCGCTGGCTTCCAGTTCGAGGATCCGGCCAAGTTCGAATGAATCGGCTGGAATCCGGAGGTGCGCGATGACTGCCATCCTTTGCTAGAACGTGAGGTTCGAGACGTGTAAATATGGGGAGCATGGTGTATCATACTCTGGGGAATAGCATGGTGTGTCATGCAGAACGGCAGGCCTATGCGTGTGGCGTCCCTTCAGAATGGTGGACCGACGCCCTGCGCGAAGTGTGACCATGGTGACGTGTATATGGTTGTGGCTTAGCACTCCTCTCTTCGGGTCGAGGACCGCGGCCCACCCACCATGATACGTGATCAACTCGATGATGTTTCGATTACCAGTGACGACGACTTCGAGGCTATTCTCGCGGAGGCAATCGAGAAGGCCATCAAGGCTGACGTGGACGTGCGCGGTGCCTGGGAGTTTCGAACGCGAGGATCGACCCATGACTGGGAGGTACAAATTACCGAACTGGCCAGATACGACGATCACGAAGAGGAATAAACGATATCTACAGTCCCAGGCGAGTCCGTTGAATCTGTGGGCGTTGCAATCGTGATGGCTGTCGCAGAGCGAGAAGGGATCACTCCCGAGGAGTTGCGACCGCTGTATGACGTGGTCGATCCAGACACACTCAACGCATTGTGTACCGACACTGAAATCTTGGTCACGTTTCCGTACGATGGATCTGTCGTCACCGTCACCGCCGATGAGTCGATCCATCTCGATAAGCACTTATGAATGGCTCTCTATTCTGACAGACCGTTCAGCGTTCAATAAGTACGTGTAGTGTTCGGATAGTTCACTAATTTCGACGCGAAACAAACGAAGCCCTTGTGCTGCATCTATCCTCTATATTCAGCAGATCACTCAAAAAACGTCAGTTCTCAAGAATTTCAACAGAGCCAGTTCAGAGGATTGCAGACGGAAACCCACTTCGGGGACGTGCCCGCTTCGCTCGAGTCTGGATCGCCCGAAGTGTTGGCCACCATCTGGCGAGTACGCGAGGGATCCGGTGACGACGTGTTCGACCCTCTCGAGCAGGGGCCCAGGCCCGTATCACACCGACACGTTCGAAATCGTGTCGGTATCCGAGATATGTTTCACAGGGGATTTCTTCGACCTCGGCCGGGGAGTCGCCTCGACGAACGACCCAACAGGACCCGGATCGAACAGACCGTCGGCTCGCTCACTCGAGCGACTCCGAAGAGAGCCCGCGGAGCGACTCGTCGCCGATCTCGTCTAAGACGTGATCGTGAAGCGCCTGTAACGCGGCGCTTTCGTCCTCGGCGAGCACCACGTCGCTCGCCGACAGCGTCGCGAGGCCGAACGCACGCGGCGTCGGCGAGTCGAGTAGCCGGCGCTCGACGTCGAGGTCGCCAGTCTCTAGAGCGGCGACGATCCCCTCTATCTCGGCGACGTTGAGCTTGTCCTCTACGATCTCGCGGTAGGTCTCCTCGATCACGGCGAACTCCTCTAACTCCTCCGCGAAGCCGAGCAACATCTCGCTCGAGACCTGTTGTTCGCTCGCGGATTTCTCGTAGCCCTTGTACCGTTTGAGGATCATCAGCGACCGGGTCGCGTTGATCCGGAAGTACCGCTGGAGGAGGTCGGTGCCCGACAGCGACGCCCGAAGCGTTTCGCGGACGTCTTCGGCCTCGAGGTCCTCGAGGATCCCCTCGAGGTCGACTTTTCGATTCAGTGGCATCGAGAGGACGAAACCGTTGTCGGCGACGGCGACCGTGACGTTTGCGGTCGCCTCCTGTGCACACCGGTAGGCGAGCAGTCGGGAGAGACCGTCGTTGACCCTGCGTCCGTACGTCGAGTGGACGTAGTAGCGGCGTTCGTACTCCTCGCGGTCGCGTTGAACCTCGATGGCCAGTCGGTCGGGCGTGCTCACGCTTTCGGGACCCGCATAGCGAAGCTGGTACTCGAAGAGGCGAGAAATCGCCCGCACGCTGTCGTCGTCGAGTGGAAACTCCCGGAGCCAGGCGCGAACCCTGGGCGCGCCGCCCTCCTCGTAGTGGGCGAGGAGTTCCCCCTGGAAGGCGAGGATCTCGCAGGCGAGGTCGTAGGAAAGCGGCAGTCGCTCTGAGTACCACGAGGGAACCGTCGGCCGGGCGCTCGTCCGGTCGACGTAGACCTTCGAGCCGCGGCGGTAGCGATACTCGAAGTGATCGCCGCCGAGGACGAAGACGTCGCCTTTCTCGATCGTATCGAGGTACTCCTCGTCGAGCTGGCCAACCCACTCGTCGCTCGCCCGCGTGTAGACGTCACAGCTGAACGAGTCGGGTATCGTCCCGATGTTCGTCATGTAGATCACCCGCGCGAGCCGACCGCGCTTGCCGATCAGGGGCTCACCCACCGGAAACTCCTCGTAGTGGTACTCGCCGTCGGGCGGGTCGTTCTCGTCGCGCCAGATCTTCGCGTAGACGTTTTTGTCCTCCAGCCCGGCGTACTCGGCGGTGAGATAGCGTGCGAGTGATTCCCACTCTTCCGTGCCGTAGTTCCGGTAGGGGTACGCACGCTGGAGGATTTCCGTTACCGCCGACTCCGGGCGTATTTCGGCGATCGCCATCCCGTAGACGTGCTGGGCCGCCACGTCCTGGGCGTTTTCCGGAATCGAGACGGAGTCGACGAACCCCTCCTCGGCTCGTTTCATCATGACGGCACACTCGAGCAACTCGTCCCGATCGAGCGCGATCACCCGTCCAGTCACCGTCTGGCCGACCCGGTGGCCGGCGCGGCCGACCCGCTGGAGCATTGCGGCGACCGACTTCGGGGAACCGACCTGGACGACCAGGTCGACGTGGGGCATGTCGATCCCTAACTCGAGGCTCGTCGAGGTCGTCACGACGTCGAGATCCCCTTCCTTGAGCCGGCCCTCGACGTCCTGGCGGACGTCCTTCGAGAGACTGCCGTGGTGACAACCCGAGTTCGTCTCATCGTAGCCGTCGAACCGTTCGCGCAGGTTGTGTAACACGCGTTCGGCCCCCGATCGCGTGTTCGTGAAGACGATGGTGTTGGTGTGTCCTCGTATGTGCTCGTCGAGCATCCGGTAGAACCGGTCCTGGACGACGTCTCTGGACGTATTGACGAGGTCGTCGGTCGGACACTCGAGACGGAGGTCGAACTCGCGGGCGAAGCGGGCGTCGACGACCTCGTAGTCTCTGGGTTCGCCTCCCGGCTCGGTTCGCCCCACCAGAAACTCGGCGACCGCCGAGACGGGTTCGATCGTCGCCGAACAGCCGATCCGCGTGATCTCGCCGTCGGCCATCGCCTCGAGTCGCTCTAAGCTCACCGACAGGTGGGTACCCCGCTTGCCGGCGGCCAGCGAGTGGATCTCGTCGACGATGACGTACTCCACCGTCCGGAGCTTCTCACGGAATTTTGGGGAGTTGAGCAAGATTGCGAGCGTCTCCGGTGTCGTATTCAGGATGTGGGGCGTCTCGTCTAACATCTTCTGGCGCTCGCTCGAGGGGGTGTCGCCGTGACGGATGGCGTGGCGGATCTCGCCCATCTCCTCGTCGCCATCGCCGGCTCGCGGGCCCTGCCCGCTCGCATCTTCCGCGGCGCTGTGCGCCGCGCGTTCGACGACCGACTCGATCCCCTCGAGCGGAACCGCTAAGTTCCGGTGAATGTCGTTTGCGAGCGATTTCAGCGGCGAAACGTAGAGACAGTAGACCGAGTTCTCGAGGCCGTCCTCGTTCGTTCGATCTTCGCGATAGAGAGCATTGATAATCGAGTTGAAACTCGCTAACGTCTTTCCCGATCCCGTCGGCGCGCAGATCAGCGTGTTCTGGCCATCGTGGATCTTCGGGATCGCACCGCGCTGGGGTGGCGTGAAAAAACCGCCGTTCTCGGGAACGTACTCGCCGAACTCCTCGAGCCACCACTCCCGGACCGCGGGCTCTAGCAGGGAGAAGACGTCGCCGTCTTCGATCTCGACGGCGTCCGGATCGAACGGCAGGTCGTCCGAATCCGGCAACTCGAGGTCCTCGGTCCACCTCATCGTCCCCGTCTGAGGACCCGGTAGGTAAGAGGGTTTGGACAGCGGGGTGAAAGTAGAGGGGAAGAACCAGAATGGCGTTCACTCGCTCGTTTGCCCGCTCGCGTCGGGAGCAAGCGGTGTGGCTTCGACGGGGACGACCGCTCGATCGGGCAACGCTGGAGACGGTTCCCGTCCGAGCGTGAGAAACCGTTCGGTGAGAGTGACCTCCTCGGTGTGCGGGCTCGGTTTCACGATTTCTTCGTACTCGACTGCGATGCCGGCAGGTTCGGCGGCGATGCGAACGGCACAGAGCTGATACGACGGGTAAAACACCGGCGGTAAGACGCCCGTGACGACGTCCCGGCGGTGAAGTCGCTTCAGCCACGTCCCGGTGTTGACGAGAAGCCGTCCATCGACCTCGGTGATGCTCGGACGATGGGTGTGACCGTAGCAGAAAATCGCCGTCTCCGGATGTTCGGCAAACACCTCCCGTGCGGCGTCCTCGTAGGGCTCGTCGGGATCGACGGTGAGATCCGTCTCGAAGATTCCGAACCGATCGACCGTCTTTCGGACGTCTCGGAGGACGAAGTAGACGGGAACGGCCGCGAGGAGGATCACGCCGGCGATCACCGCGTTGATGACGAGGACGAAGTGGACGGCTTCACCGACGAGACCCAGCCGAGCGAGGACAGCGTCCGCCGACTCGACCGGCATCGTCCAGACGCCGGCCACGTCCAACCCGGCGAGGACCGCGATCACGACGCTGATGTTGAACGCCAACAGGAACGGGATCGCCGCGTACCGCAAGAGCGGATTCATTTCGCGGTAGAAGTACTTCGAGAGGAGCCAGTGCGGGACGCGCTCCGTCGGCGTGACTGCCTGAACGTCTTTCAACCAGTTGTATCGACCCCGCCCGGAGAGCCTTCCCGCTCGGCTCGTCACGTGCGTGTTATAAAAGTACCCGAGCGGCGTTTCGTACGGGTTACCGAAGTCCTCGAAGCGATTGTTCGGATCCTGCTGGTGGCCGTGTTCGAACCAGATCGTCCGATCGCCCACCGACCGGGTGATCGAACGGGATCGAACGAGATCGACGTTGTAGTCGGCAAACCGCTCGACGTACTCCTCGTAGGCCGCGAGTTCGTTGTCGTGATTGCCCGGCAACAGCGTGATTGGAATCGACTCGCCGGTCGCACGCAACTGCTCGAACAGGTCGGGATAGCGCTCGGTCAAGAAGTCGAACTTCGCGAGTCCGTCGATTTCGGTAAACTCCCACAGGCCGAACAGATCGCCGTTGATCACCAACTCGGCGTTCTCGTCGGTCGTCTCGAGGCGCTCGAGAAATGCGAGTAACTCGTCGAGAAAGTCGATCTCGCCGAGCTGTTCGTCACCGCCGATGTGAAGATCACTGATTACGTAATAAACAGGGTCGGCGTCGTCGACCATAGCGTCCGCTGTTCAACCCCGGCACGTATAGTGTTACGCCAGCGACTCAACGACACGCACTGCGGGGCTAACCCCCGTCACTCGTCACGGGAGGACATCCCGAACGAACGCCGCTTTCACACGGATCGGTTCCGAAATTCCACGAACCCGAATCGATTTGTCGGTCGCTTTCCCAAGGACCGGTATGACGAACGAGCAGTCCTCGAACTCGATCAACACGTACTCGGGAATGCGATTCGACCCGCTCGAGCCATCCCCCGACCGGATTCGACTCGAGGACGTCGCCCACGGACTCTCACAGACCTGCCGGTTCTCGGGACAGAGCGCGTTCTTCTACACGGTCGGGACGCACTCCCTTTACGTAAGCCGTGAACTCGCAGACGAGTACGGGCCGCTGGTTCAGCTCTACGGGTTGTGCCACGACGCCGCCGAGGCGTACATCACCGACCTTCCCCGGCCGGTCAAACGACGGATCGACGAATTTGGCGCGATCGAGGAGCGCGTCCTCGAGGCCACGTGGAAACGCCTCGACGTCCGGCCGCCGACCGACTCCGAGTGGCGGGCGGTGATGGACGCCGACGACCGCCTCTTTCGGTACGAGGCGACGGCGCTGTTGAACGGTTTCCAGCCGGCGGAGCCGACGACTCTCGCGTACGATCTCGAGCCCTGCGTCCCGAGCGAGGTTCGTCGGCAGTTCCTCGAGCGGGTCGAGTGCCTACGCGGCGAACTCGAGTGAGGCGCCAGGGGAGTTCGCGGTTCGTGGTGGTCTCCCTGCGACGGCGCACGCTGGTTCCGGTCGTCGGCGGGCACGTCCTCCTCTGGGTGTGCCCGTTCTGGAATTACTCTTTGCGTGATCGTGCCTCGAGTACCAGCACAACCCTTTTGCCGGAACCGGGCCCACGCTTTCGCATGCGCATCACCTTTCTCGGGACCGGAAGCGCGATGGCGACCGGCGAGCGCTTCCAGACGGGGATCCTCGTCCAGGACGACGGCCGGACGCTCCTCGTCGACTGTGGCTCCGGCGTGCTTCATCGACTCCAGCAGTCCGGCGTCGGCTACGAAAACGTCTCGAGTGTCTTGCTCACCCACCACCACCTCGACCACGTCGCGGACTTGCTCCCGCTGATGAAAGCCCGCTGGCTCGCCGGCGAGGAACACCTCGAGGTCGTCGGCCCGCAGGGAACGAAGGCGTTGGTCGACGGTTTGCTCTCGGTCCACGAGTACATGCAGGAGAAACTCGAGTTGCGGGTGCGCGAGGTCCATCCCGGCGAGTTTTCGGTCGCCGGCTTCGACGTCTCGGCGTACGAGACGCGCCACTCACTGCCCTGTCTGGCCTACCGGTTCGACGACCGCTTTACGTTCAGTGGCGACAGCGAGGCCTTTGCCGGGCTGGCGAACTTCGCCGACGAGTCTGCGATCCTCGCCCACGACTGCTCGTTTCCCGACGACGTCGAGGTCTCGAACCACCCGACGCCCGAACGGCTGGGAACCGCACTCGAGGGGGCGGATATCGGCAGAGTCTATCTGACCCATCTCTATCCGCACACGGAGGGGCGTCACGAGGAGATGCTCGAGTCGATCGGCGCCCACTACGACGGCGACGTCAGGTTCGCCGAGGATCTCACGACGATAACGGTCGAGTAGCGACGATAACGGCCGAATAGCGTCGAAAGCCGGAGACGGCTACCAGCGTTTCGCGAGGACGTTCTCCGCCACCCATCGGCCTGTCGGGCTCCACCCGTTCTCGATACCGATCGTGCGATCTCTGACCAGATCGAGAATGAGACAGACCGGGACAGCGAACTGTCCCGCGAAGGCGGCGGTTAGCGGAGTCGCCCCCACTGTGACGTACCCGACGAGTATCGCCACACCGCCAACTCCGATACCGATCCAGCACCCGAATAGCACCCTCGAGAGGATGGGAGCCCGGTCGATCTCTTTGCTCGCGAGGAGAACATAGTCGAACCCTTTCAGTATCGACGCGAATACCATCACTGCGCTGAATAACAGGACGATGGAACCATCACTCATTGTTTGTCCCCCTGAGCTTCATCGTGACTGGTCAGTTGAAAGATTTTTCCGGAGAGACATATATATTTGCACGATCTCGATCATCGTCCGTGGAACGAGATCGCGCTGAGCCGCCACAGCGGTGCGGTTCGTCGCACGGTTACAGACGGACGATCCATCGATCGATGTAGTAACAACTGAAACGATGTACACACCGATCGCCGATTTGTCTGGCGATCGGGTGTGCAGTGACGTTCAGTGGTTACTATAGTACCAACTGAAGTGATTCACACACTGCTCGCCGATCCGTCTGGCGATCAGGTGTACGAGACGGGTAGTGGCTACTGTACTTCGTCGATCTTCCGGCGAGTGAGGTTTCAGGAGGCTGCGCCGTTCGACGATGACGACCTGGACGCGTGCGTTCAGTTCGTCCAAAACTCCCACCGAACACGACCTCCGTTTCGACGGCGCAGGACGCCGATCGCTTCGTACCGGTGCTGTCGGCCGTTTCGTAGCGCTTTTGACGGTCCTCGGGAAACGGAGCGGTATGACTGCCCCCTGGGACGACTGGAATCACATTCTGAAGATCGATCCCGACAAGGACCTCCCCGAGGGGACCACCTACGGCGACCTCTGTGCGACTGGTACCGACGCGATCGAGGTCGGCGGGACGATGGGGATCACCGAGGAGAACATGGAAGCCGTCGTCGAGGCCTGTGCCGAACACGACGTGGCGCTCTACCAGGAGCCCTCGAGTCCCGACGTCGTCATCGACAACGAGGCACTCGAGGGCTACCTTATTCCGACCGTGTTCAACGCCGGTTCGCCGTTCTGGATCACGGGCGCTCACAAGGAGTGGGTCAGGATCGACAACGGACTCGACTGGGAGCGAACGACGACGGAAGCGTACATCGTGATGAACCCGGAGGCGGACGTCGCGACGTACACCGAAGCCGACTGCGACCTCGACGCCGACGACGTCGCCGCTTACGCGACCGTCGCCGAGCGGATGTTCGGTCAGGAGATCGTCTACGTCGAGTACTCGGGAACGCTGGGCGACGAGGGAATCGTCGAGGCGGCGAGCGAGGCGACCGACGAGGCGACGCTGTTCTACGGGGGCGGAATCTACGACTACGACTCGGCGTATTCGATGGCGCAGTACGCCGACGTAATCGTCGTCGGCAACCTGGCTCACGACGAGGGCGTCGAGGCGGTTCGCGATACCGTCGAAGCCGCATCCGATGCGTAACGCTTGGTATTAGTGGATACACCGGATGAAAAAGCCGTTTTGGCCTAAACGGTTTTGCGTCTCCGGGAACCAACACGAGATATGAGTCTGCTCGCGGAGTTCGAAGCGGCGTCTCCCTCGTTGGTCCTCGGGCCAACGCTCGAGGCGTTGCCGTCGCTCACGATCGAACTCGAGCGACAGTACGCGCTAGATCCGGATCGTCCGATCGTCTTCTGTTGGACGCGATATCACGATCGGGACCGTCTCGAACGCGAACTGGACGCCGACGAGACGGTCGACGAGTTCGATCGTCTCGTCCACAGCGGCGACCGAGCGCTCTACCGGATGCAGCGAAGCGACTCGGGCGTGATTTCGGCCTACCGTCGATGGGTCGCGGCCGGCGGGGAGTTACTCGAGTGTCTCGGCTCCGAAGGGCGGTGGGAGGTCGAGATGCGGTTTCCCGACCGCGAATCGTTCGCGGAATACTACACGTTTCTCGAGGGAGAGGACGTCGAATTCGAACTCCACCGACTCGCTAACGGCGAGGTCGCCCGGCGCGCTGGCGAGTCGAACCCGCTCACCGAGTCACAACGGGAGGCGATCGTCCTCGCGTACGAACGCGGGTTCTTCGACGTGCCGCGAGGAACGGACCTCGCGACGGTCGCCGAAATGCTCGGCATCTCCACGCAAGCCGTCAGCGAGCGATTGCGGCGAGGACAGTCCCGACTGATCGACGAACACGTTCTGTAGCGATCCCCCCGAGGCGACCTGAGACGGTTCGGAGTTAGTCGGCCGATTCGACCAGTTCCCGGAGTCGAGGGAGCGCCTGCGTGACGTCCTCGCGCAACACGACGTCTGCGACGCCGTCGCAGGGCGTCGACTCGAGGTTGACGATTCCGACGGTCGCGCCGGCGGAGGCGGCCAGCCGTGGGAGCGAGGCGGCGGGTTCGACGACGAGCGACGAGCCGATCGCGAGGAAGACGTCGCACTCGCGTGCGAGCGACTTGGCGCGCTGGATGACGGCGCCCGGGAGCTGTTCGCCGAAGAGGACGACGTCGGGTTTGTAGGGACCGCCACACTCACACCGCGGCGGCAGTTCGCCGTCTTCGGCCCGTTCGAAGATCGGATCGGCGGCCTGGCGCCTCCCGCAGTCGACACATCGAACGCGTCGGGCGTTTCCGTGCAGTTCGAGAATCGTCGTCCCGGGCTCTTCGTCGGTCGACTCGAGTGCGTCGCCGTGAAGTCCGTCGGTGTTTTGCGTACAGATCGCCTCGAGGCGTCCGTCCAGGCCGAGCGAGGCGAGCGCCTCGTGGGCGGCGTTGGGCTCGTGGTCCCCGCCGAACAGTTCCCGCTGGAGTTCGACGCGGTCGGTCCAGAAGCCGTCGGGATCACGCTGGAATCGGCCGTAGGTGAACTGCCCTTCGTCGAAGCGTTCCCAGACGCCGTCATCGCCGCGAAACGTCGGCACGCCCGATGGGGCAGAGATGCCGGCGCCGGTCAGTGCGACCGCAGAGTCGGCCACCCGGAGGTCGTCGGCGAGTCGCTCGCTATCCGTCTCGTCCATACCCAGAAGTCGTTCCGGGACGGCAAAAACGGGAAGGTCGCAAACGTCGGCGCCGGTCTAGACGAACGCGAGCGGGATCATGAGCGCGACGCCGAGTGCGATACCGCCGACCAGTTCCGGCTTTCCGCCGTTAGGGAGTCGCTCGCCGATCTCGAGGGCCTCGGGAACGAACTCGGTGAGCACGAGGAAGATCATCGCACCCGCGGCGAAGCCGAAGCCGAACGCGAGAAACTCCCGTGCGACGCGAACGAACCCGAACGCGAGAACGGCCCCGATCGGCTGGGGAAGACTCGAGAAGATCGCCCACCAGACGAGCTTCCAGTTCGGAACGCCCATCGACGAGAGCGGGATCGAGATCGCCGTCCCCTCCGGCACGTTGTGGATCGAGATCGCGATCGTCATGAAGACCGCAAGCACCGGAACCGTCAGCCCGAGGATCGGGATGCCACCCTCGAGGCCGAGGTCGGCGAACGAGACGCCGATCGCGACCCCCTCCGGAAAGCTGTGGACCGTCAATACGCCGAGGACGAGGACGAGTTTTTTGAAGTCCGCTTCCTCGTACTGGCGCGGGTCGATATCCGCGTCGAGGAGGACGTCGCGGGCGACGACGACGAGGACGACGCCCGCGACGAGGCCGACCACGATCTCGAGGGGCGTTCCTTCGGACAGCCCCTCGTCGACGAGCCCGAAAAGCGACGCCGAGAGCATGATCCCCGATGCGAGCCCCCAGAGAACGACGTTTCGTCGGTCGCTGATCGAGTCGAAGAAGAAAAACGGGAGCGCGCCGACGCCGGTCGCAAGCGCCGTGACGAGGCCGGCGAGAAAGACCAGCGCGACGTGTTCGGCGAGCACCATCCGTACGGAAGGTACCCGACCGGGCGTCTTATAGGGACCGTGGTGAACCGCCTCGGAGTCAAACCCCGTGGCATTCGCCTCGACAGCCAATAAATCGGTGCGGACGAACCCGCGACCCGATCGAGTCGACCGATCGTTACCGGAGGCCGATCAACCGCGCCGGTAGGACGCCGCCAGTTTCGCCTCGATCCGCTGGAGGTGTTCTCCGACCGTTCCCGCCGAAACGCCGAGTCGATCGGCCAGTTCGCGATGGGTCGTTTCCCGCGGGATCTCGTAGTATCCCTCCTCGAAGGCGCAGTCGAACACCTCCCGCTGGCGGTCGGTCAACGTCGGCGAGAACCGTGTGGCGTCGGGTTCGTATCCGCTCAGTCGCTGGAGATTCAGGTCGACGCCGTCGGGGAGATCCCTGGCGGCACGCTGGATCGCCCGACTCGTGCCGAGGATGCGGATCTCGAGGGCGCGGTCGCCACCGTCGCGGCCCTCGACTCCGACGAACGGCATCGGCCAGTCGACGACGATCTCGTGCTCGCGGAGGATTGCCAGTAGATCGACCATCGGCTCGGCGGCCCGGTACTGGACGCAAGCGATTCCCCGGTCGTTCGCACCCGCCACGTCGAACTCGAGGACGTCGGGAACGGCCGCGAGCAGTCTCCGAGCGGCCGCGAGGTCGCCGCGAAGCTCGAGCAGTTCGGCATACCGGCGGTCGTGTATCCGATCGATGTGACGAATTGCCTCGATGGAGACCGCCTTACTCCGTGCGAATGCGTCGTCGATCGCGTGAATCTCCCCTGCAGTCCACCTCAACACGACCGTTGCGTATCTCACGGCCGACCACCACCGATTCGAACGAAAGCGGGAGCGGGTCGCTCGAACCGCGGTGCGATTGACGGCTGATCGGATTCCCGGGTGACGAACGGCCGATCGAACGCGGAAGTGGCGAACGACCGATCAAGCGCAGGGAGTATCAATGGCCAATCGGATCGAACCT
Source organism: Natrarchaeobius versutus (assembly GCF_041205745.1). Taxonomy (NCBI): domain Archaea; kingdom Methanobacteriati; phylum Methanobacteriota; class Halobacteria; order Halobacteriales; family Natrialbaceae; genus Natrarchaeobius; species Natrarchaeobius versutus. The sequence goes on from NZ_JBGFCC010000002.1 coordinate 13,304, forward strand.
CGAGGGGCGACCACGCGGGCGAACGAATCGCCGGATAACGCTCGAGCGACGGGGCGGACCGAGTCATGCGAAAACACTCACCCCTATCAAATAAATACCCCTCGTATGATCGGGTACAGACGGAGGGGCCTGGCTGTACTCTACTCGGGCATGAGCGACGACGAACCTCCCGCGAACGGACGGCCGCCGGGTCCCGACGGACTCCCGATTCTCGGTAATCAGCTCACTTTTCTCCGAGAACCCTACGAGTTCATGACCCGGACAGCCCGCGAGTACGGCGACGTCGCCTACTGGGAAGATCCTGGCGGTCCCGTCTACCAGATCAACCACCCGGAGTACATCGAGCACGTACTCGTCCAGCGAAACGAACGGTACGTGAAAGGCGATCGGTTCCAGAACGTCCTTCGCCCGATCACGGGTAACGGAATCCTGAACAGCGAGGGGGCCGTCTGGCGGCGCAATCGCCACCGTATCCAGCCGGCGTTCCACCCTGATCGAATCCGGGAGTACGCGGCCATGATGACCGAGTTTACCGAGGAGAACGTAGAGACGTGGAAGCCGGGCCAGACGCGCGACGTCCACGAGGACATGATGGAGGTCACGTTGAAAATCGTCGCCCGTGCCCTCTTCGGGGCGGACGTCGACGAGCACGTCCACGCGGTCGGCTCGGCGCTCGAGGAGTTCATGGCGGCCACCGAAAGTCTCGCTCACTTCGTCCTCCCGCCGTCGGTTCCGACGCCCGCCCGACTGCGGATTCGACGCGCCCGCGAGCAACTCGACGAAGTAGTCTACGCGCTGATCGAGGAGCGACGGGTGAACCCGACCGAGAACGACGTCATCTCGAAACTGCTCGAGGGCGGATCGAACGCCACAGAGGGAAACGACGCGCCGATGTCGCCCGAACAGATCCGCGACGAGGTCGTGACGCTCCTGTTAGCCGGCCACGAGACGACCGCGCTCTCGCTGACGCTGACGTTCTACGCGCTCGCGAAGAGTCCGGCAGTCGAGGAGAAACTGGTCGCGGAACTCGAGGAGGTTCTCGACGGGGAGCCGCCGACGATGGACGACCTCTCCGAACTCACCTACACGGAGCGAGTCGTCAAAGAGTCGATGCGACTCTATCCGCCGGTGCCCGGGATCGTCCGCGAGCCGGTCAAACCGGACGTCGTCGGGGGATACGAGATCGATCCGGGCTCGAGCGTCCGCATGCACCAGTGGGTCGTCCACCGCGATCCCCGGTGGTACGACGATCCGCTCGCGTTCCGCCCCGAGCGCTGGACCGACGAGATGGAAGCCGATCTGCCGAAGCTTGCGTACTTCCCCTTCGCCGCCGGTCCGCGCCGGTGTATCGGCGACCGCTTTGCGATGCTCGAGGCCCGACTCATTCTCGCGACGGTCTACCAGCACTACCACCTCGAACTCGTTCCCGGAACCGACCTCGACCTGCGGGCGACGATCACCGCGCGGCCGAAACACCCGATTCCGATGACGGTTTCCGAGCGCTGACCGAATCCCCGTCCAACCCGTCACTCGAGGAGAATTTCACTCCTCCCAATAGTCGACGTCGTCGTCGGTTCGGTAGTATCCCGAGACGGTTCGTTCGTCCCGGCCACCCGGCGGGGAACCGGCGTAGACGCCGATCTTGTCCATCTCGGGGTAGACCGTGATGTCGGGCTCGTCCATCGTCGACACCATCAGGTATCGCAACGGCGCGTCGCCGGCGTTGACGATCTGGTGACCACCCTCCTCGGTGGCTGGAAACCCCGCGAAGTCGCCCGTCTCGAGCGACTTCTCCCCGTCTTCGCACCGGAGCACGCCCTCGCCGTCGAGGACGAAAACCGCCTCCTCGTTTCCCGTGTGGTAGTGATACGGCCAGGACCGTTCGCCGGGAGGGAGTTCGTACAGGCTACAGCCCAGACTGTCGGCGTCGCCGGCCTCCGAGAGCTGTTTTCGTCGGAATTTCGATTCTCCGCGGTCGTACTCCGTCCACTCGAGGTCGTCTTCGTTGATCGGCTCCATGTGCCAGAGAGCTACTCCCACGGTGGAGAAGAATTTGATTGCCGACGCGGTCGACCAATCGAGGGCGTTTCGAGGCGATGGGCGTCCACGATCCCTTCGGATCACGAACCGAGCCGACGAGCCCGAACGGTTGCGCTTAAGTTTCGGCTACGAGAATCGGGTTGTATGCAGGATAGAACCTACACGGCAGACGCCGAGCCAGGCGACGACGTCACCGTCGCCGGCTGGGTCCACGAGATCCGAGACCTCGGCGGTATCGCCTTTCTGATTCTCCGCGATGCGACCGGTAAGATCCAGGTCAAATTCGAGAAAGACGAGATGGACGACGACCTCGTCGAGACCGGGCTGGGCGTCTCTCGAGAGAGCGTCGTCTCGGTTTCGGGTGCCGTCGAAGAAGAACCGCGCGCGCCGACGGGCGTCGAGGTTACGCCGGAGTCGGTCGAGGTCGTCTCCGCCGCGGATCCGGAACTCCCGCTCGATCCCTCGGGGAAGGTCGACGCCGAACTCTCGACCCGTCTGGACAACCGGACGCTCGACCTCCGAAAGGACGAGGTGCAGGCGATCTTTGCGATCCGCGCCGAACTTCTGCGTGCGGTCCGCGAGCAGTTCCGCGAGTTCCGCTGTACGGAGATCACGACGCCGAAGATCGTCGCCACCGGCACCGAGGGCGGCACCGAACTGTTCCCGATCACGTACTTCGGCGAGGAGGCGTTCATGAACCAGTCGCCACAGCTGTTCAAACAGCTGATCGCCGGCTCGAACGTCGAGCGCGTCTTCGAGATCGGCCCGATCTTCCGGGCCGAAGAGCACAACACGCCGCGACACCTGAACGAGGCCACCTCGATCGACTTCGAAGGCGCGTTCTGTGACGAACACGACGCGATGGACGTCGCCGAGGGTATCGTCAAAGCCGGCTACGAGGCGATCGCCGAGAACTGCGAGGAGGAACTCGAGGCGCTCGGTCTCGAAGAGGAGTTCGATGTTCCGGAGGGTGAGTTCCCCCGGATCTCCTACGAGGAGGCCATCGAGCGCATCAACGCGACGGGCGAACTCGACGAGCAACTCGTCTGGGGCGACGACCTCCCCACCGAGGGCGAGAAGGCGCTCGGCGACGACGTCGGCGGCCACTACTTCATCACCGACTGGCCGAGCGAGATCAAGCCCTTCTACATCCAGGATCACGACGACGACGAACAGCTCTCGACCGGCTTCGATCTGATGCATCCGCAGATGGAACTGGTCTCGGGTGGCAAGCGCGAACACCGCCACGAGAACCTGATCGAGGGCTTCGAACAGCAGGGGCTCGACCCCGACCAGTTCGAGTACTACACCAAGATGTTCAAATACGGCATGCCGCCCCACGCCGGCTTCGGCCTCGGCGGCGAGCGCCTCGTGATGACGATTCTCGGTCTGGACAACATTCGAGAAGCGGTGTTGTTCCCGCGAGACCGACAACGGCTGAGCCCGTAGGGCGAAGTCTCCGAGAACCAGCAAGACGCTCACTCCGTTCGAGCCTTGCGGGACCGGCAACGGTTGATACGGTCTGCTGTCAGTCATTTCCGGTGCGACCGCGACCATCCTGCGGTCGCACCGGGACATCGGTACAGCAAACCGTATGAGTCCCTGACGAGGACGGCGAGTGTCACCGATGGGACGTATATTACGGATCGAAATTATTTTATCGTGACCAATCAGCTTTCGTGTAATTACAGACGTGTTTGTGAATACACAGGTGTTGAACGCAGTCCAGCTCATCCCGAGTGAGAGAGCGTTTCTGGTGTTCGTGCTCGCGTTCGGGACGCTCGCGATCGCCCTCCGGACGGTCTCCTGGATGGCGGCCGTCCAGCTCGATCGGCTGGTCCTCGGGGTCACGTACGTGACTGGTGTGGTGGGGTACGCGCTTACTGGCGACCTCGCGCTCCTGTTCGCACCGCCGACGGCAACGCTAGGGTGGATGCTCGTCGGTCGGTACGTCGGCGAGTCGCCGAAAGCACAGCGTCGTCCCGGTGGTGATGGCGCCGTTCAACAGCCTCGAGGCGGGGACGGCACGGAGACCGGACTCGATCCCGAGCAACTCGACACGGCGCCGCCGGGACACGACTTCTCGGACGTGGGCGGCATGGACGATCTCAAGGATACCCTTCGCGACCGTGTGATCGATCCGCTGACCCGCCAGCAGGTGTACGAGCGGTACGGCATCGGGGCCGTCAACGGCGTCCTCTTCTACGGGCCCCCGGGCTGTGGAAAGACGTTCGTCGCGAGCGCCGTCGCGGCCGAAACGGAGTACAACTACGTCGAGGTCTCTCCGACTGACGTCACGAGTAAGTACATCGGCGAGGCCGCGGACAACATCGCGACGGTGTTCGAGACCGCCCGCGAGAACGAACCGTGTCTCGTCTTTATCGACGAGATCGACGCGATCGCGAGCGATCGGTCGGGTCGGATGGCCGTGAGCGAACAACAGATGGTCAACCAGTTGCTGACGGAACTCGAGAGTCAACACGACTCCGATATCGTCGTCTTCGCGGCGACGAACTACCTCGAGGACGTCGACGACGCCATCCTGCGCTCGGGACGCTTCGACGAGCGTATCGAGGTCCCGCCGCCTGATCGTCGGGCGCGCTTAGCGATCCTCAGGCTCGAACTCGCCGACGCGCCCGTGGCCGAAAATATCTCGCTCGAGGCGCTCGCGGACGCGACCGCCGGCTACGCCTCGAGTGACGTCGCCCTGCTCGCCACCGTGGCGATCCGTCACGCGATCGCAGACGAGTCGCCCGTCGAGCAATCACACCTCCAGCAGGCGGTCGACGAGACCGACACCAGCATCGCGGACTGGCTCGATCGGTACGAGGATCGATTCGACGAGGATCTCGGCCGGTGGTCGTCCGACGATCCGGTCGCGTTCGACGAACTGGCCGGGATGGACGGCCTGGCGGCGGAACTCGAGCGGCGGGTACTCCAGCCGGTACGTCATCGCGACGGCTACGAGCGCTACGACGTCGATCCGATCGACGGCGCGTTGCTGTACGGGCCGCCGGACGCGGGGAAGACGTCGTTGGCTCGAGCGCTGGCGGCGGAACTCGATCGCCCAATCGTCGATGTCAGCCCCGATCGGTTCCACAGGGAGTCCGTCGACGATCCAGCGGATCGGGTCGCAGAGATCGTCGAGGACGCACGATCGACCGCCCCGAGCGTGTTGGTGCTCGACGACCTCGACGAACTCGCGCCGAAATCGGGCGGTTCGCGAGCCACCGACCGCGTCGGCGCCCGACTCGAGTCGCTGTTGCCGACCCTCGAGGAAGACGTCTTGGTCGTCGCGACCGCACGGGCAGTCGACCGGGTGGACGTCGACGTCCTCCACGCCGGGACGTTCGACGAACGGATCGAGGTGGGACCGCCGGACGGTGAGACGCGCGTCGCGATCCTGATCGATGCGCTTCCGGAACGGCTCGTTGCCGAGACCGTCGACCTCGAGGCGGTAGCGGAGGCGACGACTGGGTTCAGCATCCGTGACGTCCGCTATCTCGCGGGACGTGTCGCCCGCGGCGCCCTTCGCGAAGAAACGCGGATCACGACCGGCCGAATCGTGGAGGTGGCAGGCGAGGTCGAAGCGACCCTCGAGGAGTGGCGCGGTCCACAGACCAGCGGACTCACGCCGGAGACGGTTCCCGGCGGGAGCGGCCGGAGTCGCTGATCCACGCGGTGTGCACCGACCACGGAACTGCTCGAGGCGGGCTATCGATTGGGGCACAGACGTATCGGGGCTTGACCGGCCGGGCGTCGATTGCTGAGCGAACAGTATATAACGGGCGAGTCGCAAGGGACGCCAATGGGTGACGAGGCGACGGCGTTCGTTCCAGGGCACATTACGGGATTTTTCAGTGCACATCCGGACGACGATCCGACGAAAGCTGGCTCTCGAGGGGCAGGAGTGACGCTCACCGACGGCGTCGAGGTGGCGGTCGAACGCGTTCCTGAAGGGACGGAGTCGACCGTCGTCCTCGACGGCGAGGAGACCGATATCGAGCCGGTGTCGACCGTTCTCGAGACGCTCGGGGTTTCCGCCCGCGTCGAGGCCAGCTCTGAACTCCCACTCGGGGCCGGGTTCGGGGTTTCCGGCGCGACGGCGTTAGGAACGGCGCTCGCGGCGAATCGGGTGTTCGATCGCAAACTCTCGTTCAACGAACTGGTGACGGTCGCCCACGGTGCGGAGGTACAGGCAGGAACCGGACTGGGCGACGTCGTCGCCCAGGCACGCGGCGGCGTGCCGATCCGACTCGAGCCGGGATGTCCGCAGGTGAACAAGCTGGATGCGATCCCCGCTCGAGCGCGCGTCGAGTACGTCACGTTCGGTGAACTCTCGACGTCCGAAGTACTCTCGGGTGATACCCAACGGCTTACCGACGTTGGGACGGAGGCACTTTCGAAGCTGGTCGAGGAGCCAACGCTCCTCTCGTTTATGTACGCTTCACGGGCGTTCGCCCGGGAAACGGGATTACTGACCGAACAGGTCGCGCGGACGATCGGCGACGTCACCGACGCGAACGGTCAGGCCTCGATGGCGATGTTGGGGAACACCGTCTTCGCGCTCGGAACGGGACTCTCCGACGCCGGATACGATCCCGACGTCTGTGCGACTCATCCCGCCGGTGCGATGTTGAAGTGACGAACGGTTGAGTGGATCAGGACGGCCGCGCGATCAGTGACGAATCCACGTCCGACAACGATGGTTCCCTCACGACTACGGCAGACCACTCTCGTGGGTCGTCAGAGGTGATTTTCGTCCAACACGTGGCCATAAACTTATTAACTATTGTTCTAGTTATGCGTTAAGTTTGCGATGACATCCCAACTGAAAATACACCAGAACTTGTTTCGGCTGTACGAACACTACGTCGGCGAACCGGACTCGAGTTCGGACGTCTACGGCTACTGGCTGTTTATCGTCGGCTACCTCGTCGCCGCCGCGGGCGTTCTCATCTTCGTCGTCAGTTACGCGGGCGACACCGGATCGTACTATCTGATACGGATATCGACAGTTATCGCCGGAACGGGCGGTTCGATCGGACTGTTCGGACTCGTCCTCATGTTACCCGTTCGGAAACGTGCGATTCAAGCGAGCATCGTCGGACTGGTCGTCGCTCTCTCCGGTGTCGTATTCTCCGCGGCCGCGTATCCGTACCACTGGCGCGGGCACGGAATGGACCTGACCGTCGAAGGGATCGTGATCACATCGATCGGCGTCGGCACGCTCGGCGGCGTCGCGCTTCTCGTCCCGGTCGTCACCGGCCAACGCGGGATGTTCGTCGAGGAGGAAGGACAGACCGAAGATCCGCCGATTCTGACGGGCGACGCCATAGAGGGGGCACAGTTCGCCGTCTTTCGGGACGACGACGGCGACTGGAAGTGGCACGTCCTCCACCTCGAGGCGCTGGCAGGAAGCACCGACAGCGCCGTCACCCGCCCGGAGGCGACGGAGGGGATCGAACGCGTCAAGTCTCAGATCAGCTCCGCGGGGCTGATGGAGCTTACGACCTCGGCGTTTCGGCTATACGAGGATCGTGACGAGACCTGGCAGTGGACGCTCGCTCGCGAGGACGGGAGCGTCGTCGGCACCTGTTCGCGCGAGTTCGATCAGCGTGACGACGCCGAGGAGTCGGTCAGCTTCCTCAAAGATCGTGGCCCCGACGCGGACGTGATCGAAATCGAGGGAGCGGCGTTCACCTACGTCGAGGAACGAGATCGGTGGTTCTGGCGACTCATCGACGACGAACGGACGCCGCTCGCGACGGGTGAGACGGGCCACCGAAGCCAGGAACGTGCCGAGGAGGCCGCTCGCGCGTTCGCACAGCGGTTCGAACGCGCCCGCGTTCTCGACGTCGACGGCGTCGGAGCGGAACTCTACGAGCGAGACGGGCGATGGAGTTGGCGCCTCGTCGACAGCGACGACGACGTCCTCGCGAGTGCCGCGGACGAGTTCGACGGCCGACGGGACGCGGAAGCGGCCATCGAGGCGCTTTTGCCCGAGTTCGACTCGGCGTCGATCACCGTCGCGGGCGAGCCGAAACACGAACTGTATCAGACGGGCGAACAGTGGCAGTTCAGGCTCGTCGACGAGACCGAACGCGTCGTTGCCCGAAATCCCGAGGCGCTCGAGGAGTACGTCGAGGCGAAACGGCGAACCGAACAGTTCACCGACGGAGCACACGTCGCGGACGTCGTCGAGATCGAGGATGCAGAGTACGAGGTCTATCCTGCTGGCGACGGCCAGAAGCTAACGTACGACGAGACCGACGATCTCCCGGCGACGACGGACGGACAGGAGATGACCGCGGACGGCGGCGTGGTCGTAGAGGAGGCCGACGAGGAGGACGAACCGGAGTGGAACTGGCGACTCGTCACCGACGACCGCGAAGTCGTCGCCGCGAGCAACGAACCCCACACCGACCCCGAGGCGGCCGCGACGGCGATCGAACGCGTTCGCCAGCAGGCGAGCGAGGCCGATCTCATCGAGTTCGAGAACGCGGCGTTTCAGGTGTACGAGGCAGACTCCGGCGAGTGGCGCTGGCGACTCATCGACGAGGACGGGACGGTTCTCGCCGACAGCGGCACGGAACACACCACTCGAACCGAGGCCTCTCAAGCGATGATGACGCTCAAAGAGCAGGCGCCGGAGGCCGAACTGCTCGAGATCGAGACAGCCGCATTCGAACTGTTCGTCGACGACAACGACGAGTGGGGCTGGCGGCTCATCGACGAGGCCGGCAAACTCGTCGCAGAGGATCCGGCAACTCACCCGACTCGCGAGGCGGCGCGTGCGGCGATGGATCGGCTCCTCGAGCACCTCGACTCGGAGGTCAGGACGATGAATGCGCCGATATTCCAGCCCTACGCCGACGAAGACTGGCACTGGCGATTCGTCCTGCCGGACGGAGTGATCGTCGCGGTCGATGCCGAAGCCTATCCGACTCGTACCGATCTCGTCGATCAGCTAAGCGACGTCCGCGAGGCGGCCGCGTCGGCGAAACGGTTCATGATCGGCGACGTCACCGCCCAGCTGTACGGCACCGACGAGTGGCGGTTCCGACTGCTCGATCGCGACCGCGAGACGATCGCCGACTCGAGTGACTCCTACGCCGGTCGCGAGGCCGCACGGGAGGCGGTCACGACGATCACGGATCACGCCGCCGACGCGCCGGTGTTCACGATCGAGGACGCGGTGATCAGACTCGAGAGCGACGACGACTGGACGTGGACGCTCGTCGACCGCGAGCGCGAGGCGATCGGCCGGGCGGCCGACCCGGTCTCGAGCAAGGACGACCTGATTTCGCGGGTCGAGACGGTTCGACAACTGGCGCCGCGGGCCGGGCGAGTCGACTTCGACGTCGCCTCGTTCGAACTCGTCGCCGGCGAGGACGACCGCTGGCGCTGGCGGCTCATCGACGAGAACGGTCGATCGGTGGCGAGTGGCTCCGAGACGTACGCGACGACCGAAGCCGCCCGCGAAGCGGTCGCAGACGTTCGTGATCTGATCGAGGCCGCGAGCATCCTCGAGATCGACAGCGTCTCCTTCGAGTTGCACGCGGCCGAGGACGACGACGGCTGGCTCTGGCACCTGATCGACGAACACGGAACGACGATGGCCGAGAGCACTCAGGTCTACGAGAATCGAACCGACGCCCGCGAGGCGATGAACAGCGTCAAATCCCAGGCGCCGGACGGCTGGATCACGTTCACCGATTGATCCGCCACGGTGCCAAGCGAGCGGCCATCGGCCGGGCACAGACGAACAACCGTTTCAGACGGTCTGCTGTCCGTCAGTTCCGGTGACCGCGACCCACCCTGAGATTGCACCGGGACACCGGGACACCGTTCCGTCTCAGTACCGGCGAACCCGCGACCGTCTGGAGTTCGCTGTCAAAACGGCGATGTTCGTGTTCAGAACGGATCGGTCGGCTTTTTATTGGGCCACCCCAGTCGTCTCTCGTGAGCGACTACGATACCGTCTCCGCCGAGGTCGAACACGAAGACGAGATTCCGGAGGATCATCCCAGATACCAGGACCTGCTCACCCGTCACCGAATCGAGCGGGGCGTCGAGAAGGGGATCACTCACCTCCAAGGAATGCACGCTGAGGGCCGGGGGAGCGCCTTCGATTACCTCCTCGGCGAGGAGACGATTCCAAGCGCCGACGAGGCCGAACGCGCCGCCGCCGCCCACCTGTTGCTCGCCGATCGTCCCGTCCTCTCGATCAACGGTAACGTCGCGGCGCTCGTCCCCGGTGAGATGGTCGACCTCGCCGACGCTACCGGAGCGGATCTCGAGATCAACCTCTTCAACCGGACCCCCGAGCGGATCGAGGCCATCGCTTCCCACCTGCGCGACCACGGCGCGGAGGCCGTGAAAGGGCTCGAGGCCGACGCCCGAATCCCACGACTCGACCACCAGCGTGCGAAAGTCGACGCTGACGGCATCTACGCCGCGGACGTCGTCGTCGTCCCGCTCGAGGACGGCGACCGCGCCGAAGCGTTAGCGGAGATGGGCAAGACCGAAATCGTGATCGACCTCAACCCGCTCTCGCGGTCGCCCCGGGTCGCCGAGGTCCCCATCGTCGACAACATCATCCGTGCGGTGCCGAATATGACCGAGCACGCACAAGATCTGGCGGACGCAAGCGAAGGAGAACTGGAAGAAATCGTCGAGGCGTTCGAGCGGGAGGCGGCGCTCGAGGCGGCCGAAAAACGGATTCGTAACGGGTTGTGAGCCAGTCCCACCGCCACGATCGGAGCGACCTTGCTGGGTTGAGTCGGCACCTCAGCGAACCGAGAGTGTCTCGATCACGTACGAATAGAAGAGGAGACACGAGACCGTCGCGAAAAAGAAGACGACCACCCGAACCGGAAACCAAGACGTTGTCGAAACGGCGATAATCAGGCCACTGACGGCGGAGATACCGCCCACGGTCGCTCTGAGCACGGGATTTTCTATGGTCCACGGCGGATCCCACAGTAGTAGACGGCGTATTCGCACCATTTTCTATCCGCTCGGGTTGTTGTGTAGTCGAGTATACACGGACCGTGATGATAATATTACTCCTCGATACTCCTAAAACGGCTCGAGGGGATGTCCCTATCGTAGTCACTGTACGTCTTGTACACCTGATCGCCAGACAGATCGGTGATCAGTGCGTCAATCGGTGAAGTTGTTACTGTAACGAAGTACCGAAGTTCGATCCGATGGCACACTCGGCCTCCGGAACCCATCGCCATTCGTGTGAAACGTTTATCACGTCAACTGGTGTCCGATCAGTGGATATGCACCGAATAGTCCCGGATTCGAGGCAAATGGTCGCGATCGAAGAGGTCGAAAACTGATGTGTACGCGATTGGTCTACGTCGGCGACGGCGACCGCGTGCTCACCGGCCGATCGATGGACTGGAAGGAGGACATTGGGACGAACATCTGGGCGTTGCCACGCGGTATCGAACGCGACGGGGAAGCAGGTCCGAACTCGGTGACGTGGACGGCCGACTACGGGAGCGTCGTCTCGAGCGCCTACGACGTCGCGACGACCGACGGAATGAACGAGGCGGGGTTGGTCGCGAACCTGCTGTGGCTCTCCGAATCCGAGTATCCCGACTGGGACGGCGACGAACCCGCGATGTCGATCTCGCTGTGGGCGCAGTACGTCCTCGACAACTTCGCGACCGTGGCCGAGGCGGTCGAACACATGCGTGAGGAGGAGTTCGTGGTCGTAACCGACCACGTACCGGGCCAGGATCGGCTGGCGACACTTCACCTCTCGCTGTCGGACGCGAGCGGCGACAGCGCGGTCCTCGAGTACGTCGACGGCGAACTCGTCGTCCACCACGACCGCGAGTATCAGGTGATGACCAACTCGCCAACGTTCGAGAAGCAACTCGCCTTAGCCGAGTACTGGGAGGAAATCGGCGGAACGGTCATGTTACCGGGCACGAACCGGCCAGCCGATCGATTCGTGCGGGCGCGCTTCTACGTCGACGCAATTCCGCAGGTCGAGGACCGGCGGACGGCGACCGCCGGCGTCTTCAGCGTCGTTCGGAACGTCTCGGTCCCGTACGGGATCACCACGCCCGACGAACCCCACATCTCTTCGACGCGCTGGCGGACGGTCGCCGACCACGACGATCTCGTCTACTACTTCGAGTCCGCGCTGATGCCGAATGCGTTCTGGGTGGAACTCGAGGAACTCGACTTCTCGACCGGCACCGACGCCCAGCAACTCGAGCTCGGCCCCGATCAGTCCACCACGTACGCTGGCGACGTCTCGGACCAGTTGGTCACCACCGACCCGTTCCCGTTTCTCGAGGCAACCGCCGACTAGGGCCTCCTCGCCGGGTTCGACGCGAACCAACCGTCGTTTCCCTACAGTTTCGATCCGCGATCCGCGGCGACACCGCATCCCGCTCGCCGTCGCGGTCGATCTCGAGTGCCCCTCGCCGTCGACGAACGGCACCCTCGAGCCGGTCGTACGAGATAGCGAGATACTCGCTCGCACGCCGCGAGAGCGAGTCGGCGGTCTCGTAGTCGACGCCCGTCCCTCAGTCGATCGTCCTCGGCGTCCCCTACGTCGTGGAGGACGACGTGTCTGGTGGAAATCGAGTGGCTCGAGGCAAACGATTATTTTGCCGAACTCCGAACCGGGGAACGATGGGACGACTCGAGCCACCGTGTCTACGATCGGAACACGCCTCCCGCGGCGCGGCGGAGGGAGCGAAACTGGGCGGCAAAGTCGGCGGTGTCGCCGGACCCGCGGGCGGCGCGGTCGGCGCCGGCGTCGGCGCGGCGACCGGCTATCTGGCGGGGACGGCCCGCGACCGACTCCCGTTTTGAGAGCGATCGGGACGGTCGCACAGTTCACAAAGTCATAAATCCGTCCGCTGATTCCGCTCAGACAGAGATGGATACCTACGACCTGATGACCCGAAACGCCGAGGAGGTCGTCACCGACGAGGAGGTGCGCGAACTCGCCGACGATCCCGACGGGAAGCGCGCCTACGTCGGCTACGAGCCCTCCGGTGTGCTCCATCTGGGCCACTTACTGACGGCGAACAAACTCATCGACCTCCAGGAGGCCGGCATGGAGGTCGTCGTCTTGCTCGCCGACGTCCACGCTTACTTGAACGACAAGGGCACGTTCGAAGAGATCCGCGAGACCGCAGAGCGGATGAAAGCCCAATTCATCGCCTACGGCCTCGAGGAAGCACAGACCGAGTTCGTCTACGGCTCGGAGTTCCAACTCGACGAGGAGTTCGCCCTCGATCTGTACGAACTCGAGGTGTCGACGACGCTCAACCGCGCCCAGCGTGCGATGGCCGAGATTCAAGGCGGCGAGACCGCGAAGGTGAGCCACGTCGTCTACCCGCTGATGCAGGCCCTCGACATCGAGTACCTCGACCTCGACCTCGCCGTTGGCGGCTTAGACCAGCGGAAAGTTCACATGCTCGCTCGCGAGGAACTGCCCGAACTGGGCTACGACGTCCGCCCGGCGCTTCACACCCCCATCGTCGCCGACCTCGAGAGCGGCGAGGGGAAGATGTCCTCGAGCCAGGGCGTCACGATCTCGATGGAGGACTCGACTGAGGACCTAGAAGCGAAGGTCAACTCGGCGTTCTGTCCGCCCACGCGGGATCCGGAAGGCGACCTCGAGAACCCGGTCCTCGAGTTGTTCGAGTACCACGTCTTTCCGCGGTTCGAAGAAATCGTCGTCGAACGCCCCGAAAAGTACGGCGGCGACCTCAGCTACGAGAGCTACGACGACCTCGCCGCGGACCTCGAGTCGGGGGAACTTCACCCCGCGGACGCGAAGGGAACCCTCGCGAGCTACCTGGACGAACTGATCGCGCCGGGCAGGGAGAAGCTTCGCGAACTGCGCTCGTAGGCAACGACGGCACGTCCAAACGGAATGGCCGGCTCATCCGAACGGAGCGCATGACAGTCCGGCCGGACGAATACGAGACGTGACGGTAGCTAGCTCGCCAAAACCACCAGCTACGCCGATTCGGCGGAATCCGACTTCTCCTGGCTCTCGGCCCACTCGAGCAGTGGCTCGAGTCGGCGACAGAGCTCCTCGCCGGTCGGCGTGAGGTCGTACTCGACCCGCGGCGGAATTTCGGCGTACCGTTCGCGCGAGAGATAGCCCGCGTCGACGAGTTCCTCGAGTCGCGCCGAAAGCGTCGAACTGCTCACGTTCTCGAAGGCCTCGTCGATGTCGCCGTATCGGGCGGGGCCGATCGCGCCGACGACGCAAATCACCTGCATCGCGTACTGGCGGCTGAGCTGGTCAAATACGCCACCCAATCGGCAGTAACACGACGGACTCTCGTCGGCCGTCGGTAGGGGGTCGTCGGTCGAAATCGGGTCATCGGACGCGGAATCGCTGGAATCTTCAATCACTGTCGATCACGGTAGTTGCTTCGTTACTTCGGACTCGACAGTACAAATACTTTCATACCCGAAGTATAGTCGTATGTCGAACGATTCGTGCGGTTGTGACGGTTGTACGGCTCCTCGAGAGATCGAAGATACCGATCCGGACGCGACGGGCGGGGGCGGGTACTGGATCGACGGGGACGACGTCGCGGACGCACCGCTTCCCGACGACCTATGCGCCGTATTGGGTCGGTTCGTCGACGACGATTCGATCGAGACGATCGCCGACTACGTCGCGGCGTTTCGACGGCGAACCGACGGCCCGCTCGAGGCCACGGATCTCTGTCACGTGGACGAACACACGGGACACTGGGGCGTCGTCGACGGCGAGAAGTACGACTTCCGGTGCGTTTTCGACGCGGTGATCCTCGCGCGACTGGTCGAAGACGAGGCGACGATACACACCGAGGCACCCGACGGAACGAGCGTCGTTGCACGCGTGAGCGAAACCGGCGAACTCACGGCGATGCCGGCGGAGGCGACCGTCTCCTTCGGGATCGACGGCGCCGTCGATCCGCTCCCGGCGGGCGAGGGGGGACTTGCGGAGGCATACGGCGCGGTCTGTCCGTACGTCAGGGCGTTTTCGAACCGCGAGGCCTACGAGGCGTGGGCACAGACGGTGCCGGCGGCCACCGTCGGGACGTCGCTCGCGGGAGCAACGGTTCTCTCGGACGTCATCGTGGGGTAGCGTTCTCCGCTTGCACCGTCGGAACGGGAACGGACTCGAGGACGCCGTCGATCACGCTCGCCTTGGCGACGTCGTTGACCGTCGCGTCGGGTGTGAGCACGAGACGGTGGGCGAGGACGGGATGGGCGACGCGTTTGATGTCGTCGGGCGTGACGTACTCGCGGCCGACGAGCGTCGCGTACGCCCGAGCGGCTTCGAACAGCCGCTGGGTTCCCCGCGGGGAGACGCCAACCTCGACGCGGCCGTCGACTCGAGTCTCGCGGGCGAGTGCCGCCACGTACTCGAGGAGGTCCTCGTCGACGCGGACCGATTCGGGGACTCGGCGGAGCCGGTCGACTTGTTCCGGGCTCAAAACGGTCTCGATCGAGGGGCTGGTCGTCTCCCGGCCGGCGCGTCGTCGGAGGAGTTCGACCTCGCCGTCCTCGTCGGGGTATCCCATCGAGGTCTTGACGAGAAAGCGGTCGACCTGCGCTTCGGGGAGGGGGAAGGTTCCCTCCTGCTCGACGGGGTTCTGGGTCGCGATGACGAAAAACGGATCGGGAAGCTGGCGCGTCTCGCCGTCGGTCGTCACCTGGCCTTCCTCCATAGCCTCGAGCAGGGCGGCCTGGGTCTTCGGCGGGGCCCGGTTGATCTCGTCGGCCAGCACGATGTTGGCGAAGATCGGTCCATCGTTGAACTCGAACGAGCGCTCGCGTTCGTTGAAGACGTGGGTGCCAGTGACGTCCGCGGGGAGCAGATCCGGCGTAAACTGGATGCGAGAAAACGAGAGACCGAGCGCGGATGCGACGCTTCGGGCGGTCAGCGTCTTTCCGGTCCCCGGAACGTCCTCGAGGAGGACGTGACCGCGGCCGACGACCCCCACGAGGATCTCCTCGAGGAACTCCTGTTCGCAGATGACCGCGTCGCCGATCGCCTCGAGGACGGTCGTACACTCGGTGCTGGCCTGAGAAACGTCCATGGATGGACGTACACCGCTCCTGTCAAATCGTTTTCGCTCCTCGAGCGGTAGCGGTTCACAGGCGGGGAGAAAAATCGAAACGGGTAAAAACGTCTCCCGGGTAGATGAAGGTGAGCCGAGATAGCCTAGCCCGGCCAAGGCGGCAGATTCGAAATCTGCTGTCCTCACGGACTCGGGAGTTCAAATCTCCCTCTCGGCGCTTTTTACGACGACACTGACGGTGAGCGGAGCGAACCGTCCGTCGTCGTGAAAGCAATACAGGGGAGTTTGAGCCAGGGAAGCCGATGCTCGCGAACGAAGCGAGCGAGATCGTCCGACCGTGGTTCAAATCTCCCTCTCGGCGCTTTTCCGACGAACGAACTGACGAGCGGAGCGAGTCGCCGGTTCGTCGGAAAACGACACGGAGGAGTTTGTACGAGACCAGACGCGCACAACGAAGTGAGCACGTCTGGACGTTGTTCAAATCTCCCTCTCGGCGCTTTTTACGACGAACGAACTGACGAGCGACGTGTAGCGGCTCGAGTCATCTCGGTCGCCGTGAGCGGAAACGATTCGAATGCTCATCGAAATCTCTCTCGAGATGTTCGATATCTTTAATCGGAGATTGTGTAACCAAGTTTATTTCCGCCCTGGATATTCGAGAAGCTATTTTTCGGCCATCAGACTTATTCGAGGAGTATGACATTGCGGAGCCATGGTGGGTTCAGCAGACGAGGAAAGTAGTGATCGGTCCGTTCGGAACCTATACGACGTTCTTCGGGGACGGTACTTCTTCAAGATCGGCGCGGCGATTCTGGTCGTTACGGTCGTTCTCCTCGGTGCCGGCTACGTGACGTTCGCCGACGTCCAAGCGAGCGTCGAAGCGGACGCCGACGAGACGCTGACGAACGCGGCCGAGCGCGAGGCCGCCGGAATCGACAGCTTCATCGCGGACCGCAACACCGACGTCCAGGATCTCTCGGCGGATGAGACCATCTCAAACGGCAACGAATCCGAAATCAGGGAGATACTCGAGTTACACCACGATGCGCTCCCCGAAAACGTCGTGGAGATCCACTACTACAATATGGGGTCGAACCGGCTCGAAGTGAGTACGAATCACGACCGGGAGAACGAATACTTGAACCCGGGATACTATCCGTGGGCGTCGAACCCGGAGGATTTCGACGATACGGACGAGGTTCGTTCGTTCGAACCGTACGCGATCGGTTCGAACAAGCGCCTTGGGTTTTTGAGTCCGGTAGAGGGACAGAGCGACTACGCGATCGTCATCGTCGTCGACCTAGAGGAGCGCGGCCAGTTGTTGACCTCGCCCGTCGATGGTGGCGTCGTCGAGGTCGTTTCGACCGATACCGGCGAAGTGACGCTTGCAGAGGATACGGACGCGATCATGGACGAGTACTTCTTGCTCGAGGAGCTCCCCCACGTTCAGGAGACCGTCACCGATTCGCGTATCGACGCCGCGACGATCGATCACGAATACGTCGACGAGGACGACGTCGTCGTCGCGACGGTGCCGCTCGAGGAAAAACCTTGGGCGGTCACCGTCATCGCTCCCGAGAGCGCGGTTTACGGGACGGTCGGTGACGTGACCCAGAGTATCGTGCTGTTGATCGGAATCGCCGTGATCGGGTTCGTCGCCGTCGGGACGGTCATCTCGCGGGACGTCAACGGCTCGCTCGAGGAGATGACGGACTACGCCCGGGAGATCGAAGACGGCAATCTCGACGTGTCGATCGACCGCTCGCGCGTCGACGAGTTCGGCCAGCTCGCGGTCCTGTTCGCCCGTATCCGGGACACGCTCGACGATCAGTTGGCGGAGGTCGAACACCGGGCTGAGGAGGCAGAAGCCGAACGCGAGCGGGCCGAGGAGGCGAAATCGGAGGCGGAGACGGCGAAAGCAGACGCGGAGGAAGCAAAAGCCGAAGCCGAGGAACTCAGCCACCATCTCGAGGAGAAGGCGACGGACTACCGGGAGGCGATCGACGCCGCGGCCGACGGCGACCTGACCAGGCGACTCGATACGACCAGCGAGAGTCAGGCGATGGCCGAGATCGGCGAGTCGGTGAATCGGATGCTCGCGGACGTCGAGGCGTTAGTCGTCCGCATCCAGTCCGTCGCAGGAGACGTCGATGCCAGAAGTTCCGACGTTACCGCCTCCGCCGGGGAACTCGAGGACTCGAGTGCGGAAGTCGCCGAGAGCGTCGAACAGATTTCCGCCGGGGCGGAACGCCAAAACGAGAGTTTGACGACCGCGGCCGCGGAGATGAGCGATCTGTCGGCGACCGTCGAGGAGATCGCCTCCTCCTCCGATTCCGTCGCCGACCAGTCCGAACGGGCGTCGTCGCTCGGCCAGCAGGGAAAGCGAGCGGCCGACGATGCGATCGAAACGATCGACGGCATCGAGACGAAAGCCGACGCCACGGTCGCCGAAGTCGAAACGCTCCGCGAAGAGGTCGAGCGGATCGGCGAGATCGTCGACATGATCGACGACATCGCCTCCGAAACCAACCTGCTGGCGCTCAACGCCTCGATCGAGGCGGCCGCCGCCGGCGAAGACGGCAACGGCTTCGCAGTCGTCGCCAGCGAGGTCAAATCGCTCGCAGAAGAGACAGACGAAGCGACCTCCGAAGTCGAACAGCTGATCCAAACCGTCGAAGAATCGACGGAATCCGTCGCCGAGGACATCTTTGGCATGCGCGACGACGTCGAGGACGGCCGGCGGACGATCGACGAGACCGCCACAACGCTCGAGTCGATCGTCGAGGGGATCGAAGAGGCCAACGAAGGAATCCAGTCGATCAACGACGCGACCGACGATCAGGCCGACTCCGCACAGGAAGTGGCGACGATGGTCGACGACGTGGCGACGGTTAGCGAGGAAACCGCAAGCGAGTCACAGAGCGTCTCGGCGGCGGCTGAACAGCAGACGAGTGCGATCGAGGGAATCGCGGAGAGTGCGGAATCGCTATCCGAACGGGCCGACGGGTTACGATCGCTCGTGAATCGATTCGAGACCGACGCCGACGCGGAGCGAGTGCACTCCGCCGACGAGGCCGACCTTGCTGATGAGAACGAAATCGTTCCCGCCGGCGACGACTGATTTCCAACGGACGCTGTGACCGTCGGGCAGTCCTATAGTAGCCACTGAACGTCATTGCACACCCGATCGCCAGACGGATCGGCGACCGGTGTGTGAATCGTTTCAGTTGTTACGATAGCGTCCCAATCCACTTACGGGACGAGTGAAGGAACTGGGCGAGCGTTGCCCGAACGAAGAGTGATACCGACCCGCACCCGTCGTGCGCAGGGCTGTTTCTTAATGTGGTATCTCTGGTTGGAAAACCCGCTATCGAGTGACGATGTCTCTGTGTACAACCGTTCATCGAGGTGACCGACTTCGATGACGTCGGACGGTGCGGACGAGTCGACGGGCGAACCGTTTCACCCCCTCGGCGAGACCGCCGAGAAGAACTACGAGACCATGCTCGAGGAGGGCGATTACGACGCCGAGCTCGGGATGGACATGGCGAAAGACGCCATGCGACTGACGAAAGGGGAGCTCACCGAGGAGGAGTTCTACGACCGCTATCACGAGGACGTCCTCGAGGAGTTCGGCGAGGACAGTCGGCCGATGGCCGAGCGGATCGAGTCGGCCCGGGAGGAAGGGCGACTCGAGGACGCGCTCGACCGGCTCGGTCTCGGAGAGCAGTCCCGGCGCGAGACGATGAAGAAGATGGGTGCCGGCGCAGGATTCCTCGGACTCGGCGCCTGGGGGGCGACGAGCGACGACCCCGAGCCCGCCGTCGCCGTCCAGGACGAAGACGAGGAGGGGTACGACGAGGACGAACACGAAGTCCAGTGGGGGATGGCCCTCGACCTCGAGACGTGTGACGGTTGTCTCTCCTGTGTCGTGGCCTGCCAACAAGAGCACAACTGGAACGAAGGAGCGAACTGGATGTACATCCTCGCCTACGAGGACGGCGTCGTCGAGTCGCCGGAACCCGAGGAGGCCGAATCGGTTCGCGACTTCAACTACCTGATCCGGCCCTGCCAGCACTGTACCGACGCACCCTGTGAGAAAGTCTGTCCGACGACCGCACGCCACACTCGAGAAGAAGGCGGGCTGGTGTTGACCGACTACGACGTCTGCATCGGCTGTCGGTACTGTCAGGTGGCCTGTCCCTACGGCGTCAACTACTTTCAGTGGGACGATCCGGCGGTTCCGGACGACGAACTCAACGAGGATATGGTCACCGATCAGCGCGACCGGCGCGTCAGCAGTCGCGGACCGCGTGGCGTCATGGAGAAGTGTATCTTCGACCCGGCCCGCCAGGATGGACAGATGGGCGAAGACATGGTCGGCACGACCGCCTGCGAGGACGCCTGCCCGCCGGGGGCGATACAGTTCGGCGACATGAACGATCCCGACAGCGATCCGCGACAGTACCTCGACAACGTCCCGTTGGCACGAGCCATCGAAGCGGACCCCGAGGACGAAGAGCTACAGGAGGCGATCGAGATCCTCCAGGGCGAGACGGAAGCCGACGACGCAGAGCTCGACGAGGAAGAGGCCCTGCAACTCGTCGAGGCCGAGTACGGCGACGAGGGATCGCGGTTCAAGCTCTTAGAGGAGTACAACACCAATCCGAACGTCACGTACCTCGGTAACGAGCCCGGGGAAAACGCCGAACAGGTTCCGGGGCCCGTCGCCTACGAGGACGTCGGCCAAGTCGACGACCGAAACGAAGTCCTACAGGAGAAGACGGTCGGCGGCGTTGACGGCCTGTCGCTGTAGCTCCCGTCCCCCTCGAGCGAACGCGGATCATTCTTAACTGCCGGCTCGAATACCCCCGTATGCAACGTCGCCAGCGGTTGATCGTCGGGGTGATCTGGATCGTCGTCGCCGCGCTGATGGCACTTACTGTCGGGATCGGCGTTCCGTCGTCAGTTGGTGATCTCGCGCGGCTGTTCGTCGTCGCCCTCGCGCTGTTTCTGGCCGTCCTCTACCTGCTCGATCCGTGGGGCGTGATCAGCCGGAAGCCGTTCGAGTGAGCGGAGACTCGATCGCGCCGTCGAAAAGACGTGATCGGGTGGAAAAACGGACACACTCGAGGTCCAGTATCCGGGTCGCTAGTCGTCGGCCGGCGCGAGCGGCTCGGTTTCGGCGGCCAGCAGTCTGTCGAGGGCGTCGACCATCGACTCGACGCTCGCGCGGGTGATGTCGGCTTCGCTTCGTGCGACGGTGACCGATCGGTCGTCTTTGGCCATCGTCACTTCGACCGTGACGACGGCGTCGGTGCCGCCCGTCACGGCGTCGACGTGATAGGACTCGAGTTCGGCGTCGGCGGCCGAGCCCAACGCCTCGCGGACGGCGGAGACGGCCGCGTCGACCGGTCCGGAGCCGGTGCCGCTTGCGACGCGTTCCTCGCCGTCGACCGCCAGGCGGATGCTCGCGGTCGGGACGGCACCGCCACTGGTCGCCGAGAGGTCGAGCAGTTCGACGACGCGCTCGCGGTCGTCGCCGGTGACGTCCTCCGCAACCGCCAGCAGGTCCGCGTCCGTGACGCGTCGACCGCGGTCGCCGAGTTCCGTCACCCGATTGGCGATCTCGGCGATCTCGTCGTCGCCTGCGTCGACGCCGTGTTCCTCGAGGGTTGCCTTGACGCCAGCGCGGCCGGTGTGTTTCCCGAGTGCGAGGCGACGTTCTCGGCCCACGGTCTCGGGGGCGTAGGGCTCGTACATCTTGTCGTCTTTGAGCGTCCCGTCCGTGTGAATGCCGCTCTCGTGGGTGAAGGCGTTCTCGCCGATGACGGCCTTGTTCGGCGGAAGCTGGACGCCGGTGGCCCGGGAGACGATCTGTGCGAGGTCGTACAGCTCCTCGAGGTCGAGCGTCTCGACGTCGTAGACGTGCTCGAGGGCGATCGCGACCTCTTCCAGAGCAACGTTGCCGGCGCGTTCGCCGAGCCCGTTGACCGTACAGTGGACGAGATCGGCGCCGGCGGAGACGGCCGCGAGCGCGTTGGTGACGCCCAGTCCCAGATCGTCGTGGGTGTGGGCGCTGACGGGACCGAGGTCGGCGAGTCGGGAGACCGCCTCGGCGGTGCGTTCGGGGCCCGTGTGGCCGACCGTATCGGCGAAACAGCTCCGGTCGGCACCGGCTTCGAGGGCCGTCTCCATGAGCGATTCGAGGTAATCGAGGTCGGCACGGGAGCCGTCCTCGCCGATGACCTCGACCCAGAGGTCGTGGTCGGTGGCGTACTCGACGAGTTCGGCCGTCGTCTCGAGGTTGTCCTCGCGGGAAGTACCGACCTTGCCTTCGACGTGGCGGTCGCTCGCCGGCACCACGACGTGGACGCCGTCGACCTCACAGTCGAGTGCGAGATCGATATCCGACTCGAGCCCGCGACAGAAACTCGTCACGGTCGCTTCCAGGTCGAGGTCGGTTACCCGTGAGATCGCCTGTCGTTCACCCGCGCCAGTACAGGCGCTTCCGGCTTCGATGACGCCGACGCCGGTCCGCTCGAGTGCGCGGGCGATCTCGACTTTTTCGTCGGGCGAAAGCGAGACGCCCGGGGCTTGTTCGCCGTCACGAAGGGTGGTATCGAGAAGGCGCACTGTGCGGTCAGATGGAATCGTCTGGTCGGCGGAGTGTTGTACAGGCAAGAGTGATGAACTGCGATTAGTGTCGTCGCGGAATTTCACGCCCAGCCGGGTTGCCCCGACTTCCTCTATCCTCGTCCGGCGTTGAGAACGAATCTCGAGCCATGTACTTCTCCCTATCGAACAGCCGCGACTTAAAGCCGCCGGTTCCAACGCTACGGCTCTGTGGGGTCCGAACGGGTTCCCAGTGGGACCACTACTCGGCCGTCTTCGTCCTCGTGACGCGAGCGTTCCTCTCGCGGCGCAAACGTTGCTCTCGCGGTACCGACGTTCGTCCTCGAGAACGCCGTCCAACGTGTTGGACGAAAACGTATCGGCGATGGGACGAAATCGCCGACGATGATCGAATCGAACGGCGATATGGACTCGTCTCTCGGCGACCGAACGCCCGGGTCCAAAAGCGTCGATCGCAGGCTTTACGCGTTGCTCGGACTCGCGACGATCTTGGGCGTCGGCCATCACGTCGACCACATCGTCAGGGGAAACCACGTCGGTTGGCCGTTGATTCCGGAGGTGACGGGTTTTACCGTGAGCCTCCTGATCTATCCCCTGATCGCCATCGGACTGTATCTAACCCTGACGGAGCGGGTCGGGGCTGGCTACTGGGCGGCCGTCATCACTCCGGCCGTTCTCTACGTCACGGCCGCCCACTTCGGCCCGTGGGCGCTCGAGCCGCCGGCGGACGTGATCGGTCCGTACGAGAACGAGGCGGTCGGATACGCCGCTTTCGCGTGGCTTCTCGCCCAGGTGGCGACGATGTTCGTCACCGCGGTCTACGCGACACACCGGTGGTGGCTCGCTCGCGAGGCGGCGATTCCGCAGGGCAGGGGAAACGATCGCATCGACGGCTTCGACCACGAGCACGATGAACGCTGACGAGCCATTCGACGGAGAGGCGCCGATAGAACTGATCGCGACGGGTGCCGTGACGACGCTGACGCTTCTCGTCGGCTTTGGACTGCTGTTGGCGGGCGTCCGGTTCTTTTGGATCGCCTACGTCGTCGGATTCGCCGGCGTGCTTCCGCTGGCGGTGGGCTGTGCGAGAGCGTATCGGCTTCGGGCGCATCGAGCGGATACCGACACCAAAACGCGAGAGAACACGGACCCGCTCGAGGAACTGCGCGAACGCTACGCACGGGGAGAACTCACCGACGAGGAGTTCGACCGACGAGTCGAGCGATTGCTGGCGACCGCCGCCGGCGAGAACGCGCGATGGAACGACGAGCGCGGACGCGGCGAGCGGCCGACGGCCGACGGGGATCGCGAGCGGGAAGGTGGTGTCAAAATCGGATCGTACCACCCCTGATACGGATTACTGTCCCGATTCACCGGCGGTGAGTCGAACCGTGTGAGACGAGTCTCGGTGGAGGAGTGTAGCGAGTCCACCGTTGCAACCGCCGCCCGGGTCGCGGGTGCGCCGGAACTGACTGACAGTAAACCGTATGAGTGCTCGATCGAGACGGTGGTCGAGACCGGTTACTCGAGGCGACCGCTGGCGTTTCCCGTCAGATGCCACTTGACCAGGTGGCTCTCTCCCCGGCGGATCACGACGCTCGCGGTGGAGGTGTCCACGCCGAGATCGTCGGCCAGTTCTTCGAGCGTACACTCCCGCGGAACGTCGAAGTAGCCCTCCCGAACCGCCGCCTCGAGGACCTCCCGCTGACGGTCGGTCAAGGGGCCGTCCGATTCGGCGGAGCCGACGAGCGAGAGCAGTTCGTACGAAAGCGACGCGGAGTCGAGGACCTCCTGGAGACGATCGAGTTCCTCGCGCGTCCCCGTCAGATCGAATTCGAACCAGCCGTTCCGGACGTCGACGGGGAACTCGATCGTCAGCGACGACAGTTCGACGAACTGATAGAGATCGGTGTCGCTCGTTTCGTACTTCGTCAGTGCGCGCCCAGCTTCCGATTGTAGGCGGTCACAGTCTTCTATCGAGGGGTGTGAGCGAATCGCCTCGACGACGTCCGCCGGGTGTTCGGCGATCACCTCGCCGAGTTCCAGCGCGGTGTCTTCGGTCCGGTATCCCGAGAGGAGCCTGAACGTCGCCTGTGGGAACTCCTCGGAAACCTCGGCGATCCACATCGTATCCGGTAGCTCAATGCGAAACCGTGCGTTAATCATCCGTCTCCACCATGTCGCGTCCGTCCGTTACGGCCGCCACGGTATCAGTCTACCGCGCTCGGGCGTCGCGACGAGATACGACTCACACCCAGGAACCGACGCGATCCCCGCCTCGGGCGCTCGAGGACGGGCCGTCGGTTCCATCGGGCAGGCAGATCCAGCTATCGGAGTCGACGTCGGTTCGACCAAAACGCCCATCCTGTCGGTCGGTGTACAGAGCGTATGGACCCCACCCTCGAACCGCTCGCCCGGTCACTCCGCGAAGCGCCGGTCGTCGAGCGAAACGGGTACGACTACTTCGTCCACGGCGTCACCGACGGAATCCCGCCCGTCGAACCCGACGTGTTGCGCGCGATCGCCGACGCGATCGCAGAGCGAGTCGACCTCGCGTCCGTCGACAAACTGGTCGCCCC
Source organism: Natrarchaeobius versutus (assembly GCF_041205745.1). Taxonomy (NCBI): domain Archaea; kingdom Methanobacteriati; phylum Methanobacteriota; class Halobacteria; order Halobacteriales; family Natrialbaceae; genus Natrarchaeobius; species Natrarchaeobius versutus. Next base: position 38,637 of record NZ_JBGFCC010000002.1, read on the forward strand.
CGAGGCGATGGGCATCCACCACGGGACGGCCCTCGCACTCGCCGCCGACCTCCCGTTGGCCGTCGTGCGCAAGCGCGAATACGGGTTTCCCGACGAGGTCGCGGTCCACCAAGAGACCAGTTACGGCGACGACGAACTCTACTTGAACGGCGTCGACGCCGGCGACCGCGTCGTCGTGATCGACGACGTCTTCTCCTCCGGTGGCACGGTCGACGCGGTCTGTGACGCCCTCGAGACCGTCGAGGCCGACATCGTCGACGTCGTGACGGTCCTTCGACGAGTGGACGCCGACGACGACGACGTCACGCGCGAGGTTACGAGTCTCCTCGACGTCCGCGTCGAGGACGGCGAAGTCGTGATCGTCGACTGATCGGCGATCGGACGTTCCTGGCGTCATACGGTCTACTGCGACTGAGTGCCGGTCGATCGCCCGCCGATCTGCAATCGGCCGACAACGACTCATCGCAGTTCGTATCAGTCCGGTCGGGAGTCGTTCTCGAGCGCCAGGCGATCGCCCGGTTCGACGTCGGCGGCGGCGCCGGCCGGGAGTTCGACGATCAGGTCGGCTCGCTCTCGGGCGATTCCGAGCCAGGGTCGCAGGCGCTCGACCCGCTCGACGGTTCCGTCGACGATCCAGACCACGTCGATCGGAAAGAAGACGAACAGCATGTGGACGTCCCGCGTTTTCGCCGAGGAAAACCGGAACGCGAGCGCGTAGTCGTCCGGAATCGACCGACGGAACATGAGCCCCCGCATCTGGGCCGGGATCGAGTCGGCGAGATCGACGCTCGAGGCGAGTACCGTCGGATTCCCGCCGTCCGGTTCGTGGACGAGTTTCACTCCCTCGAGTCGAGGGCGGGTCGGCAAAAACCTCACGACCGCGGACGGCGAGTCACCGTTTTGCGGACGTCGAGCCACCGTTTTGCGGACGTCGAGCCACCGTTCACGACCGGATCCGACTGCCCCGTCCGGTCCGGTCTCGAGTGGGGTCGTTCCCGCCTATTCGTCACGTCCCTCCTCAGCCGGCGCAGGATCGGTTTCCAACTCGTCGGAGTCGCGGACGCCATCCTCGGCGAACTCGAACGCCGTCGACTCCTGACGCTCGGGTATCTCGCTTCCGTCGTTCGATTCGTCGCTCGAGTCCTCGGCGGAGTCGAGTTCGGTCGAATCGCTGGCCGTAGACTCGGATTCTGGATGGAGTTCGAGGCCGTCCGCACCGAGCGTTCCCGAGTCGGCCGTCGCGTCGGTCTCGAACCGATCGAGCGCGGCCGAGAGCGCGTTGGCCTGTTGGGAGAGGTCGTCTGCCGACCCCGATACCGCCGTCAGCGCGCTCGTCTGTTCCTCGGCGGCCGCGGCGACCGACTCGGCTTCCGCCGTCGTTTCCTCAGAGATCGTCGCCACCTCGTCGACCATGGCGGCGACCTCCTCGCTCGAGGCCGCCTGTTCCTCGGTGGCCGCCGAGATGTCCTCGACGCCGGCGTTGGTCGCCTCGGCGTGATCCGCGATCTGCTCGAGGGCCGCCGCGGCCGCTGAGACGAGGTCGGTGACGCGTTCGACCTCCTCGCCCGTACGATCGATCGTCCGGGCCGACCGCTCGGTTTGGCCCTCGACCGACTCGAGGCGCTCGTCGATCCGGTCGGCGGCGTCTTTGACCTCCTGGGAGAGTTCCTTGACTTCGGCGGCGACCGTCGCGAACCCGTCCGTCTCGTTGCTTCCCGACGAACGGGCCGCCTCGATGTTGGCGTTCAACGCCAGCATGTTCGTCTGTTCGGCGATCTGGGCGATGGTGTCGGTCAGCGCCGTAATCCGGTCGACCTCGGCCCGGAGATCGTCGAACTCGTCGACGACCGCCCCGTGTTCCGCGACGAGGTCGTCACACGCGGCGATCGCCTCCTGGGCGGCCTGCCTGCCGTCCCGGCTCGCTCGTGCAGTTCGGTCCGCGACGTCTGCGACCTCGTTCGAGGAGGCGGCGATCTCCTCGGTCGTCGTCGAGAGGGCGTTCGTCTCGGTCTCGATCGACTGCAAGGCGTCGTTCTGGCGGTCGGCGCCGTCGGCGATCTCCTGGATGGATCCGCTGACCTCCTCGCTTGCGGACCGCACCTCCTCGCTCGAGGCGGTGACCTGTTCTGCGGCCGTCGCGACGTCGGTCGCGAACCCGGACAGTCGGCCGACCGTCGCTTCCATCTCGTCGAGCATCTCGTTGGCGTCGGTGGCGATCGCCGCCATCGCCTCGTTCTCGCTTTCGGGGTCCATCCGCGCGGTGAGATCGCCCTCGGCGGCCGCCTCCATCACGTCGCTGTACTCGTCGGCTTTCGACTCGAGGTGTCGATTGAGCCGCTCGAGGCGATCACGCTCGGCTTCGGCCGCCGCCCGCGCGTCTTCGGCCGCCGCGATCGTCGCTTTCAGTTCGGTCCGCATCGAGTCGAACCCATCGTACAGCCGACCGATGTTGTCGATCCGGGGTGACTCGAGGTCGACGTCCAGATCTCCCGCCTCCATTCGGGCGGCCTTTTCGGTGAGCCGATCGATCGAGGCCGCCGTGGTCCTGCCGATCGCCGCGCCGAGAACGCCGACGAGGACGACGCCGATGAGCGTCGCGAGCGCGCCGACCTGGGCGATCGAGTCGACCAGTCCGAACGCCTGCTCCTCGGCCGTGTGGACGAGGACGATCCAGCCCTCGTCGGTCGTCTGGTAGCCGACGACGTAGCCCTCGGGCCCGAACTCGTAGGGCTCCCCTCCCAGGAGGTCGCCCGGCGATTCCTCGAGTCGTATCGCGCCGGGCGTCCCCTCACGGACGGCCGCGAGTACGGCATCGTTCTCGTATGACTCCTCGAAGACGACCGTTTCCCTGTCCTCGCGATAGCCGAGGTAGGCGTCGTCCGCGACGATCCGCCCGTCGTCGTCGAGGATCGTCACGGTCGTTCCGGACCGGGTCGCGGCCGGCATCTCGCTCGAGCGTTCGGCGAGGTCGAACGTGAAGACGAGCGCCCGGTCACCCTCACCGACGGCGACGTAGTGGGACCTGACCGCGCGGTGATCGAACGCCAACGACGTCTCGTCGGGCATCGCGTAGACGTCGGTTCGTTCGACCGCGTACGACGAGAGGTCGTCGTCGAGTTCCTCGCCGTCGGGGAACGCCATCCCCTCGAGGGTGTCGGGGTCGTCGCCCGCCCCCGCGAGCACCTCGCCGGTCTGGGTATCCACGTAGAGGGCGTTCGTCCGAGCGTTGTCGGGTAACTCGCCGTAGACGTCCCCGAGGTAGTTTTCGATCTCGCTTTCGTTTTCCTCGCCGCCGAACACCGGCGCCTGGGCCGCCGACAACAGAAGCTGATCGTTTCGCTCGTTCCAGCGCTCGAGTGCCACCGCCTCCTCGACGGCGCTCTGACGTTGGTCCGCGAGCGCCCGTTCCTCGACGCTGTCGGCGACCATCGCCGTCTCGACGAGGCCGATCGCGCCAACCGAGAGCGCGATCACGAGCACGACGATTCCGAACTTGAGCGCGTACCGCCGCCTGAGAAACGACGGAACGAGTCGACGAATCATAATCTATGAAGAAATAATTCTTCTTACTATTATTTCTATTGGCTGACGAGCGCCGCCGCGTGCCGAGGGGTTGAAACCGTTCGCCGACCAGCTATCGACCACCGATGGAACGAACTCCGAACGGGACCGCCGTCGGGGTCGACGATCCCTACGAGTTCGCCGGTCTCTGTGATTACCTCACAGGCGACGGCCGGTGTCGGTACGCCTACGATCACTACGAGCACGACCCGGAGTTCGCTCGAGAGCGCGCACGAGAGGAGTACGCCTGTCCGATCGTCGATCCCGACTCCGACAGCGAGGGCGACCCCGAGTGGGCCGACTGTCAACACTTTCGCTCGCGCAACCGCGACCGCGAGTGTGTGCGCTGTGGCCTGGCGGAAAAACGAATGGCCCAGTCCGAAGCGCGGCCGCTACTCGAGGAACATCACCTCTCGTACGCTCGCGACGGCGACCAGTTGAGCCACGAGATCACCGTCTACCTCTGTCGGTGGTGTCACGCGAAGGTCCACAACTCGTGGGCCAGAATCACCGACGACGTCGCGCCCGATCCGGAGGCGATCGCGGCACTCGAGGAACGACGCGGCCGGGAGTACGAGGAGATGGGATTCGAGTCGGCCGCAGAACGATATCGGGACGACGAACGGTAGCCACGACACACCCGATCGACCGACGGAGACTGTTGGGAGACCATCGACCACTCGAGTTCGAAACGGCTATCGAGACGAACTCGAAATCTCGCGTACGATGGATCTGGTCTCGTTCCTGCTCGCGACGGCGGTCGCCCACGTCGGCTTCGCGCTCTTCGTCGCGGCTCACGCGTCGTTCGCCGATCGAAACGCCGGAAACTGGCCGTACATCACGCTCGCGCTAGGGCTTGCTGGCGTCGCCGCCTACTTCTTTTACGACGAGACGAACCCGGACGGCAGAATCTGAGGACGACAGAGGCCACACGAATCGAGGCTGTTCTCGGAACTCCACTACGACTGATACGGATTCCTGTCCCGGCGGTGAGTCGAACCGTCTGAGACGAGTCTCGGTGGAGGAGTGTAGCGAGTCCACCGTTGCAACCGCGACCCGGACGGCGGTTGCGCCGGAACTGACCGACAGTAAACCGTATGAAAACTGTGTCGTCGGATAACACTCGAGCGGATAACGGATTTTCGACCACCCTGTGGGGTCCCGTTTCGTTCACGCAAAAGCGGGCGTCACTCCGATTCTCGTTTCTCGAGTTCGGTAAGACGTCCGACGGCGTCCCGATAGGCTGGTTGCTCCTCGAGTTGCTCCGTCGAATAGATCGACTCGAACAGGGATCGGCGCGCTTCGATGGCCGCACGTTCGCGTCCCGTCTCCGACTCGTCGAGACGCGAGAGCTGGTCGGCGACCGACTCGAGGGCCGTTTCGCGGACGAACGGCTTTCGAAGGATGTCGTCACAGTCGACGGACACCAGCTCGGGGTCGGGCCGGTCGCCGACGATGAGGATGGTTCGACACATGTCCGTCGCTTCCTCCACGAAGCCTCGAGGATCGATTCCGGGCAGGCTGACGTCGAGAAGGACGACGTCGATCCGGTCGTCGAATCTGTCGTAAAACTCCCTGTCGTCGTGTGCCCGGACGACGGTGTACCGGTCCGACAACCACTGTCGGTACATCTCCGTGATCCGTCGGTCGCCGTCGGCGAGCAGGATCGTCCGCGTCGTCGTCTCGAGGTGTGATTCGACCCAGTCGGCCAGCGACTCGAAGATGGGTTCCATGTCCCGGCCGGCGTCGGTCAGGTCGTATTCGACCCGAAGCGGCGACTCGCTGACCACCCGCCGTTCGATCAGCCCGGCCTCCTGAAGCGTATCGAGCGTATCCGAGAGCACCTTCGAGGAGATGTCCGGGATTCCCTCGAGAAGGTCGTTGAACCCCTGCGAGCCGTGGTGTTGTAACATGAGCAGGATGATTGGCGACCACTTCTTCGAGAGCAGTGTCAACGCCTCGAGTGCCCGGTTATTTTCCGCGGGGATATCAGCATCACGATAGGTCATAGCTCAACTACCGAGTGAACCGCCATATTCGTTTTGTAGTTCGAAGGCCCACCGATTCAGCGAGACCGATCGAGTGAACGTAACGATTAGGAGGGACTGCGCACAGTCACGCGTATGGACTCGTCAGGGGGAACGACGCTTCTGCTCGTCGAGGATAATCCCAACGATGCGCAGTTCGTCGAACGACTGCTCGTCGAACACGGACGCGACGTCGGGACGCGAGACGCCGATCGCTCGGTCGAGATCACCGAAATCGAACACGTCGAACGACTCGGCGACGGACTCGAGCGAGTGACCGACGATCGAATCGACATCGTTTTGCTCGATCTGGGTCTGCCGGACAGCAACGGTCTCGAGACGGTCGACGCGATGGTCGAACGAGCGCCGACCGTTCCGGTGGTCGTGTTGACCGGCCAAAGCGGCGTCGGGGTCGAGGCGATCCGACGGGGCGCACAGGATTACCTCGTCAAAGGGCGGATCAGCGTCGACGTCCTCGTTCGGACGATCCAGTACGCGATCGAGCGCGTCCGAATCACGCACGAACTCCGCGATCGAAACCACCGGCTCGCGCTCGTCAACGAAATTCTCCGGACCGACCTCCGAAACGACGTGAGCATGATCGTCGGCTGGGGCGATCAGCTTCGAGATCGAGTCAGTCCGGACGATCAGGAATCCGTCGAGTCGATACTCGAGGCGAGCCAACACGCCCTCGAACTCACCGACACCGCCGCCAAACTAATCGACGTCCTCTCCGAGGGTGCGACGGAACCCGAGCCCTGTGACCTCCGGGCGATCCTCGAGACCGAGTTCGAACGGTGCCGGCGCGAGACCGACGTCGACCTCACCGTCGACTGGGCGGCGACCGAAGACGAACCGCTTTCCGTCGCGGGAACGCCGACGCTCGGCGCCGTCTTCGAACAACTGCTCACCAACGCGATCACCCACACCGACCGCGACAGATCGACCGTCGAGGTGGCACTCGAGGCAACCGACGAGCGAGTCACCGTTTCGATCGCCGACGACGGCGTCGGCATTCCCGATGCACAGAAACGCCGCCTCACGACCGTCGGCGAAGACGCCGGTCCACGCGCTGGAATCGGCGCGGGACTGTACTTCGTCGCGACCGTTCTCGAGAGCATCGACGCCGAGTTTCGCGTCGAAGACAACCGGCCACAGGGAACCGTCGTCACCGTCGGTCTCGATCGGGTCGGCGTCTACAACACCGACAGATCGGAGTGACAGACCAATCACACTATCCCCTGCTAGCGTGTATCGACCTCGACGATCGGTCCCGTGGCGCGTTATTGACCGTCACTCTCGGTTCGGCCGCGACCGTCCGGGAAGCCACCGGGAGATCGTATCGCGCAGTCTCGTACGGTTTGCTGTCGCTGTGTGCCGGCAAAATCAGAAACTACCGAGGTTTCGCCGGTACTGATCGATAGCAGTCCGTATCAGTCTTCACACTCCATCTCCGGCGGCGAAATCGGCCCAGTCTCGTCCCAGGAGTGAAAGTCGGCGGTCACTCGCTGGGACCTGAACCGAACTGGATAGCCAGTCGACGTCTCGAGATACCAGTACTCGTTTTCGGGCGTGGCCGGCATCTCGTAGACGTAGACGTCCGATCCGTCGATCGTCGTCCTCGCGATCGGTTCCGTCTCCGGAAACACCTCCCCGGGTCGTCTTTCGGGATCGAGAACGTGAAGATCCGGATCGGCCGGCTCCCGCTCCCGACAGTGGCCCCCGAAGACGTAGTACTCGGTCGAATCGAGCTGATAAATCTCGAGTAGCCCGTCGTCCATCGAGAGTTCGTAGTGAAACTCCCCCTGGTTGACGACCTGGCTCCCTGTCCCCTCGAAATCCCCCGCACTAGCTCTGCGCATCTCGATGTCGATAGCGTAGGAGTCGCCCCACTCGACGAACTCCTCGATCGGCGGACCGCCATCGATCGACTCGTACTCGAGTCCGTCCGCCGAAAGCGCATCGTCCTCGGCCTCGGATTGGCCGTTTTCGCCACCGGCTCCGGACTCCGTCCCCGCATCGTCCGACGACGCCTCGGGATCGTTCCCGTCGCTCTCGGTCGTCCGTCCGTCTCCAGCGTCGTCGCCGCTCCCATCGGCGCTCGAGTCGTCGGCCGCCGAACTCGAGTCGTCGATCGTCGTTTCGATACACCCGGCGAGCGCGAACACGACGCCGGCCCCACAGGAGGCGAGCAATCGGCGTCGTCCCGTCGAAACGTGCATGTCACTCGTCGGTCGGTGATTCGGTAATACGTTATCTAACCTGAAACTCACCGGAGACCTACCGCGACGTAACCCGGAACGGCGAGACGAGAGCAAACTCGCCTCGAACCCGACGCTCGAGGCGAGTTCTCTCAGATGGCGACTCCGGCCGAATTCGACCGATCGTTCGGGTGATCCGATCGATCGTTCGAGCGATTCGATTCGCGATCACTCGATCCGCTCGGCATCGTCGACGAAATCGACGTCCGTGATCTCGATTCGTGCCCCACCGAGCGGGCCGTCAGTCGCGCGAATCTCCCAGCCGTGGGCAGCGACGATCCGGTTGACGATGCTCAGTCCCAACCCGGTCCCCGTCGACGACGTCGTGTATCCCTTCTCGAAGATGCGCTCTCGTTTCTCGGGCGGGATACCCGGGCCGTCGTCCTCGAGGTAGAACCCAGTGGGGAGCGAGCCGACGACGATACGGCCTCCATCCCCCGTCTCCCGTTCGCCGACGGAACCGGGACCGGATTCTCGAGCGGACGTGCGACTCGTTTGCGTCCCTCGGGTGACGTCGTCTCCCGCCATCTCGTCGTACGCGACAGTGTCGACACCGTCACCGTCCCGTCCGCGGTCACTCACACCGTCCCGTCCGCGGTCGCTCGAGGCGTGCTCGACGCTGTTCCGGAGGAGGTTCTCGAACAGCTGTTGGAGCCTCTCGGCGTCGCCTACGACCGCCCGGTTCGTTTCGACGACGAGTTCGGTGCCCGGAGTCCAGAGGGTTCCCCACGCCGTCTCAGCACTTTCGGCGAGATCCACGTCCTCCCGTGTCTCGAGTTCGCGACCGGTGTGTGCGAGCTGTAACAGGCCTGTCGCGAGGTCGTCGATCCGGTTTGCGGCGGCGAGGACCCGCTCGACGTGGGTGATGTCGCCCGATGCGATCGCCATGTCCGCGCTCCCGCGAATCTCCATGAGCGGCCCCTGTAGATCGTGGGAGACGACGTCCGTCAGATCCTCGAGTTGTCGGAGTGTGAGCAACGTGATCCCCGATCCGACGTCGACCCGGTGAGTCCGGATCTCGACGTCGCGGTCGATGCCGTCCACGCTGAAGGTGCGTTCGGTGATCGCAGGCCCGTCCGGTCCGGGAAGCGAATCCGGTGCCTGCTCGCCGATGACGTCCTCGGGGTCGCGGTCTACGATCCGCGCCGCGGCGGGGTTGAGGTCGATAACTCTGCCGTCGGCGTCTAGCACCACCATCCCTAGGTCCATCCGCTCGATGAGTTCCCGTCGTCCGAGTTCGCGGGTCGCGGGAACGAGACGGACGAAGTCGTACCGGACGACGAGGCCGACGGCGATCGCACTCGAGAGGAGGATCGCGAGGGGCGTGATCGCGAACCCGGTCGGCGCCACCGGCAGGAAGTAGAGGACGTCGGCGGCGGTTCCCATCAACACCACGCCGGCCAGCGCGAGCGCCTGCCAGCGGTAGACCCCTTCGGTGATCGTCGCGTATCGAACAAACACCGCCGCGGCGGCCACCACGAGCAAGAACGCGTAGGTAATCCACGGCACCGCGACGATCCCGTACTCGTAGGCGATCTGTTGGGGGTTCGACGCCGGCGTGACGCTCGCGTAGAACAGCCCGTGGACGTGGTCCGTGAGCGCGAGCACGAGCGCGCCGGCGGCCGGCGACGCGATCAGGGTCTGCCGTCGCCGCCCCAACCACTCATCGGCGCCGGTGTACGACAGGGCGAAGAACAACAGCGCGACGGGGACGACGGTGATCCCGACGTACCGAACCTGTAACATCGCCGTCGAGACGGCAGTGGAGCCGGTCGCGTAGTTGATTCCGGCCGCGATCATCCAGACCGTGTTGCCGAATAGAACCGCGACGAGCCAGACGATCCCGGGACGATCGCGGCGCCGATAGACGTAGCTCGCGAGCGCGATTGCGACCACCGCGCCGAGCAACTGGATGGTAGCGAGTACGGGTGAGGTCATCGACAGCTCGTGGTCCACAGACCGCGGTCGGTTTCCGAATCGGGGACCGAACGAATCGAACGCCGCCCCCGTCGGTCAGATCCGGAAGACGTGTCTCACCGTCAGGCCAGGAAGACGTGTCGCGGGCGATCCGCGAGGACGTCCCGGCCGAACTCGACCGTTTCGGAGAACGCATCGCTCCGGAAGAACGCCATCGCGTCGGCGCGGGAGTCCCAGCGGCTGGCGATGAACATGTCGTCTTCGTTCTCGCGGTTGACCAATAGGTCGGTCTTTCGGTGACCGTCCATATCGGCGAGCAACCCGCCGACGTCGCCGAACGTCTCGACGAAGTCCCCTCGGTGGTCGGGTTTGACGGTGTAGAACATCCCCATCGTCCCCCAGGAATCGTCGTCATCGTCTCCCGCCTGGCGAACGATCTCCGGTAGATCCGCGAGGAAGCCGGCCGCCGTATTCGCGGCGCGGTCGGTCTCCCAGAGGCTGACAATCCCGGTTTCCCCCTCCCCCTCGACCGAGCCTGCCTCGCTCGGCTCGTACACCGCCGTCTTGACGTGGGTATCGTAGTGATCGAAGTTCGCCCGGAGGCCCTCGACTTCCTCGAACAGCTCGTCGGCGTCGGCCGCCGAGTAGAGGACGACCGCGTGGACGTCCTCGCCGTGGGGTTGGCCCGCGTAGACGCCCGCCTCCTCGAGTTCGCTCCGGACGTCCGACTCGCCGTCGTGGGCGCCGCCGGAATCGGCGTCGTCGGAGCCGTGCGGGCGACCGCTCGACTCTCCGTGTGGGTGTCCACTCGAGTCGCCGTGTGGGCTGTCGCCGGCGTGGTGGTGACCGCCGGCGTCGCTCGCCCCGTTCTGGGGGACGGGTTCGCCCGCGAGGTACGCGCCGAGATTCTCGGCGGGGAACCGCTGGGCGGAGAAGAACCGGCCGAACTCGGCAAAGCGCGAACTCGAGGGGTCAAAGCGCATCTCGTAGAGCAACTCTTTGACGTCGGTCGGGTCGTCGCCGAACAGCGTGACGCCCCACTCGAAGTCGTCGAGGCCGATACTGCCGGAGATGATCTGGGTGACCCGCCCCGCGTACCCCTTACCGATCTCGCCGTGATTCGAGAGGTAGTCGGCGCGCTCGTCGAAGGGCAGTTCGTACCAGTTGTGATCCGGGCCACGGCGTTTGTCCATCGGGTAGAAACTACAGAACTCCGCGTCGGGTATCTCGGGCTCGAGGCGGGATTCGATGTAGCGTGCGAGACCCGTATCCTCGACCTCGCTATCCTCTTCGAAGTACTCCTGGGACATGTACCCGGAGACTTCGGTCACCGAGAGGTAGGAGTCGGCGCGTTCGGTGAACTCGGCGAAGGCGGTGTGTTCGAACTGTCGCTCTAGGGCGTCGATATCCGCGAGCGTCGGCCGAAGATGGAGGATCAGCAGGTCGGCCTTGTGGCCGAGCACCGAGAACGTCGCCGAGTCGCCCGCGTCGGCGTCCTCGAGTCGTTCGGCCGCGGCGAGATACTCGATTCCCTCGTCGATTGCCTGCGAACGGCGGCGTTCGGGTGCGTCGCGCCAGGCGTCCCAGTCGATCGACCGGAAGTCGTGGAGCACGTACCAGCCCTCTTCGGTCTGTGGTGGTGTCCGACGGTCCATACTCGAGGGTTACCGCGGCGACGCTAAGAAGGACCGGGTTTCCGCGTCGAACAGTCAGTATCCTAACGTTCTTTCCGTTGGTTGAACAAGACGTAGACGCGCACGGAAAGTGCGCAGAGCCGGAGTCCAAGGCGCCAACCAAACACTCCGGCTCACACAACCCCCGCGTAGCGGGAGCAATCCACCATTGACGTCGGTGAAATAAAGGCCTGCCGACGTGTCGCCGAACCAGTATCAGCTAGTTCTGGTACCCCGGCTGGGTTGTTCTCCGCTGCGTCGGGCCACGACGGAGTTATATATGACCGCAAACGTCACGATCCATTGCGACTGTGGTACCGACGTACACACCGAGACGACCGACGGCAGAGTCTCCTGTCCCGACTGCGAGTCGGCGTTCGAGACGACGATCATCGAATTCGTCCCCGATGACGAGACACCCCACACTCGTTACGGCACCCGCTCGTGTCGCGGCCCGTGAGGGCTGTCGCGGGACGGCGGTCACGCCGCTGTACGAAAGCGTGGACACCGACGCGCTCGTCTCGTCGCTCGAGTCCACCGTTCCGGTTGACTCGAGTAGGAAGACAGACGGTTGTGATCGGGTCCAGGGCACACGAGGTGCGGTGATCGACCCGGGGCGCTCGAGGTGGAGTGATCGATAACGGGCGGTGACGGCCTTCCTTCGGTGGTGGCTGTCGACTACCGACCTCGAGTTCCCGGCTGGTCGAACTCGATGTGACGGTGTCGATGAATAGCATACTGCGGACGTACGTGTCGGTCAGCAGATGTCGTTGTCGTATATCGTTACGCCGCCCCCCGAGTGCAGACGGACCCACCAACTCCCGCCAACGTCTTCGTCCGTCTCCCCTGCGGTGCAGTCCGCGGTGACCGTCTTCGAATTGGACTCGGCACCGAACTCGCTGTCGATAACGTCGACGGAGAATCGGTACTCCTCGTCGACGGAGAACGTTTCCGAGATAATTATAGTAACAACTGCAACGATGTACACACTGATCGCCGAACCGTCTGGCGATCAGGTGTGCAATGACTTGCAGTGGCTACTATAGTTCCGGCCGCCACGATTCATCCTCGCGTCCACGGGAAACAGGGTTCACTTCGATACTGTGCTCGAGTAGTAGCGAATCGCCGTCATCTTTCACCTCCAACCCTACCGTCTCAGTTTCGTCTCGGTTGTTGATGATGCCGACGTCGACCGGCGTCGTGGACGAGAAATCGGCGAGACACCCGGCGACTGCTATCGCCGACCCCGTCCCTAGTGCGGTGAGGTACGCGCGACGGGAGATCATTGCCTGTTTAGTTACATCTCCTGAATGAGTGTCTTTTGATTTTATTTACGAGGGTGTCATAGAAGGCTTCTCAGGGAATTGATTTCTACCGCTCTCAGACGAATAGCACGGTCACTACACGTGCGAATTGAACGCACAAGTTTTAAGAGAAAAACACAATTATCTAACATGTGAATCGAGAAGAATTGTTCCTCGCTATAATAGCGTATACACTGGTAGCATGGGTTTTGACCTCCGAGGGAGCATTCTGGTTTGCATGGCTTCCACTCTACGTTCTCGTATTTGCTATTCCAATCTACGTAGTTGTTGACTTAGTTAGAAATCCAGATTTTGAGTGAATCGGTGTATTATTTCCCTGTACTGTCCGTTTGTCGGACAGTGCAGAGAGAGGGTGCGAACTGTTGTATGACACCCTCTTTGTTTACTGGATATTTGACGGGGCTCGAGGTCCGAGACGTCGTCGTTGGAGCTGACGGGTATCCCGAGGACTATCTCGCCAACGGCGCCAGGGATGCCGTCGTCGTTCGTATTCTCGAGTCTCGTCGCGTTTCGATCGTGGCTGGCGTCGTCGAATATCACGAGTCGAGGATAGTCGCCGCTGACGGTCTCCCACGTACCCTCGAAATCCAGCGCATCCATGTTCTCCGCAGCCGCCTCACCTCGCATCTGGCTCGGTGCCAGTTCGTGCGTGTTCTGAACGCTTCCCAACCCATCGTCGTCGACACACGCGTGACCGGCCGTCTCTCCAATCGATCGAGGTGACCGAAACCCTTTACGTACGTCCGTTTAAATCACGCCACGTATGCGGAAAAGTGGGCCGCCGAAGGGGCTGATTGCCTATCTCGTCCTCGAGTTGCTCGAGGAGAAGCCGCGATACGGCTACGAGATTTTAAAGGAGATCAAAGAGATAAGCGGCGGCCACTGGGAGCCCTCGTATGGATCGGTCTACCCCATCCTCTACAAGTTCGAGGAGAAGGGGTGGGCAGAGCGGATCGAACGCGAGGACGAACCCGACCGGAAGTACTTCGAACTGACCGACGACGGGCGCGGGGAACTCGCCGACCGCCGGGACCGGGGCGCGGAGAAAGCCCAGGAGTTTGCCGACGTGATTCTCGGCTTTTTTCACGTTTACGCGACGTTCGCGACCGACGACCGGTTCGAGATTCCCGACCGGGAGGGGGAGTGGTGCTTCGACGAGACGTTCAGCGCCTGGATCGTCGAACAGGTTGCCCGGCACCACGAGCGTTACTTCGACACCGAGTTCGACCGACTCGAGGAGACGCCCGCGGAGTTCTACGATCGACACGGCGTCGACGAATGAGAGTAGTCGCGGCTCTTGCCGGCGTCCAGCGCGACGGTCACGGCAGTTCGCCGACGAAAAAGTCGCGCAGGTGTCCGCAAAGTCGTTTTCGAGCTGTCGGCCCCGGAACGTGTGCCTGCCCGCGTAACCGAACGACGACCTCGAGGGTCGTGAGTACCTCGTGAGCGCGGGGAACGACGGCCTCGGGCGGAAAGAACACGTCATCCTCGGCAACGGCAAGGAGCGTCGGCGCGTCGAATCCCGACAGTTCGGCCGCCGTCGCGGGCTTCGGGAACGATCGCTCCAATGTTACCTCCTCGAAGACGGCTCCGATCACCTCGAGCACCCGATCATCGAGCGCCGACGCGGGTTCGGTGAACATCGGCTGGACCGCCCGCTCGAGGCGCGAGCGACTCGGCCAGAGCCGGTAGGCGAACATCGGGAGGACGATCTCGAACAACAACCGCGGAATGGATCCGGTGGCGAGCCCCGCCGGCACGACCACTCCCGCGCGTTCGATGCACGCCGGCGAGTGGGCGGCCGTCCGCAGGAGGATACCGCCGCCGTAGGAGGCCCCGATCATCGGAACGCACTCGAGGCCGAATCCATCGAGCACGTCGCGGACCCACCGTCCGTAACTCTCATCGCGCGGCGAGAGACGTGTCTGCGCGCTGTATCCGGGATGGCCGATCGTATCGGGTGCGTACAGTCTGAACTCGCCGGCAAGCGGGAGAAACCACGCCAGGCTGATCGGGTTCACCACGTTGCCACCGTGGAAGACGACAAGCGGCGGCGCCGTCTCTGGGCCGGTGATGAGGACGTGCGTCTCCCCGAAGCGCGTCTCGACGAACCGGCGCTCGAACGATGTTTCGAGGTCCGCGAGGAGTTCCTCGTAGAGCGCTTTGATACGGCGCTCGCCCGCTCGAGAACGGTAGATTCCATCGGATGACACGAGTGGTGTCGATACCATCGCTGGGAAGATACCTGTTGTCACCGGCTCGGACCAGGTGTACAATTATCCGCTCGGAAGACGTACACCGTTATCGATCCGAACCAAGAGCGTCTCCAGACAGGCGATCCGGACGAGCGTCTGGGACCGGTGGGCGTTATCGAAATCGTTGAAACCATTACTCGCCGCTCGTACTCGAGCGATCAGTACGACCGGTGCTGGCCGCCAGTTTGCGCGCGCGGGCACACTTGACGGAAAACGACGACGATTGCCGACGACTCAACCCGCGAGCAGTCCCGGTGCGAACAGCATCGTCAGAAAGCTCACGAGCATCGTCACGCCGACGGTCGTCGTGACGATCCGGACCATTCCGCGAGTCGCCTCGAACGGGAGTCGCGAGACGACCGCCTCGGTGCTGGTCCGAAGGATGTGTCCCCCGTCGAGCGGGAACGCCGGAATGCAGTTGAA
Source organism: Natrarchaeobius versutus (assembly GCF_041205745.1). Classification (NCBI taxonomy): domain Archaea; kingdom Methanobacteriati; phylum Methanobacteriota; class Halobacteria; order Halobacteriales; family Natrialbaceae; genus Natrarchaeobius; species Natrarchaeobius versutus. The sequence continues at coordinate 54,079 of NZ_JBGFCC010000002.1, forward strand.
AAAGCCGAGTTGGACGTTGATCCAGCCGGTCCAGAACAGCAGGTTCGCGATCACGAAGACCGTCCCGTCGCCGAGTGCCGAAAGCGGCCCCTGGACCTCGTAGAAGTTCTCGATCCCGCCGGTGAAGCCGGCGAAGTTAAACGGTAACGCTCCGACGACGCCGATGATCGGAAGCATCACCGCGATGCCGATCTTTCCGAGAAACGAGTCCGTAATCGCACCGAAGTCGTCCTCGCCGTCGCCGCCGAGAACCGAGAGGTACGACTCCGCGGGGTACAACTCGAGGCCGAGCGGCGACACCGATGCGCCCGAGACACCGGGTGCGCTGTGGAATCCGACCGTGCCACCGCCGGTGATCTGACTGCGGTCGCCGAGCGTGACGTCGTACTCGGCGGGTTCGCCGTCGATGTAGGCCGTGACGGTGACCTCGTCGCCGGGATCGGTCGTCGACAGCAGGTCGTTGAGCGACTCATCCGACGGCGTTCGTTCGCCGTCGAGGTGCGTGATAACGAACTGCTCGCCGCCGGGTGCACCGCTCTGGGACAGCGGCCCGTCTTCGGTGGTCTGGACGAGCGCACCGATCGGTACCTCCCGCTCTTCGGTCTCGCCGTCGGAGACGACGGTGAGCGTCGCAGTCTGGTCGTCGCCGACGGCCTCGAGGAACTCGCCCTCGGTCGCCACTTGCGTTCCGTCGACGGCGACGATCGTCTCGCCGGTGTCGAGGTCGACCGCGTCGGTCTGGACGGCCGCGGAGACGATCAACGACCGCTCGACTTCGACCGTTCGTTCGCCGTCGATTTCGACAGTGATCACCCCCTCACCGGCAGTCTCGAGGCGGTCGCCGAGTTCGTCGTTGTCCTCTACGGGGACGCCATCGACGGCGGTGATCCGATCGCCCGGTTCGATCCCGGCATCGGCGCCGGTCGATCCCGGTTCGACGCCGCCGACTGCCGCACCGGGGGCGACGGCCATCGCACCGGCAATCGGGCCGAACAGCAGGGCGAACGCGACGATCGTGATCGCGAAGTTGTTCGTGACGCCCGCCGCGAACATCCGCGTCTGGCCGCCTCGAGAGGCGTCCTTGTTGCTTTCCTGGTCGGGTTCGACGAACGCGCCGATCGGGATGATCGCGAGCATCACGACGCCCATCGACTCGATATCGATGTCTTCGACGCGACAGAGCAGGCCGTGGCCACCCTCGTGGACGACGAGACCGACGAGCAGGCCGAAGACGATTCCGGGCGTCGCCGACAGCGGAAGGAAGTCGTTGACGCCGGGGATAACGAGGACGTTGCGAGGTTGTTGCACGGCCCTCGACGGCTGAGGGGAGCCGAGGGCGGCGATCGCCGCGAGCAAGAGGAAGCCGAACATCGCGACCATGACGACCAGCGCGATACCGATTCCGAGGTTCGACCAGGCCCGCCAGAATCGCTTCGGCGTCGCTAGCCAGTCGAGGAAATCGCGGCCGCGTTTGGTGTGAAACGTCAGTATCGGGCCCTGCGTACCGACGAACTCCGGCATGAGGCCCGCGTTTCGGATCGTGAGGATCAGAAACCAGTAGATAAACAGGCCGATGAGGGCCCACGTGAGCGTCTCCGATCCGAAGAGCTCGGGGACCGATACGAACGCGAGGGAACCGATGACCATCTATCGGTACTCGGGGAGGGGTTCTCAAATGGTTTTTGTCTGGTGTTCCGGTGGGACGGCGGACCGTCCGGTTGGATGGCGGACCGCCGATCCGTCTCGCCGGTCCGTCTTACCGGTCGCGTCGAAGCCGGTCGACGACGAACTCCCGGTCGACTTTCGCGAGGAACGGCCCCAGCTTCGGTCCTTGTTCCTCGTCGAAAAACAGCCGGTAGCCCGCGGCGAAGAAGTCGCCGACGTCGACGTCGTTGCGTTTGGCCGTCTCGTAGATCTCACCTTGCAGTTTTTCGGGATCGACGTCGTCGCCCGCCGCGACGAACTCGGCCAGTTCCGAGAGCGCCGCCTCCGTGGCCGCGTCGAACTCGTGGTCGGGGATCTCGCTTCGCTTGAGTTCGTAGTCGAACTCGTTTTCGGTCCGCCGGGCCCAGTTTCGTGCGCGTTCGACCCGGGAAAGCGCGGCGTCGACCGCCCACTCCGGCGCGTCTTCGGAAATGTGGCCCTCCTTGCGGGCGACTTCCTCGCGCAGGTCGGGATCGTCGAACATCCCCAACACGGCGGCGAACGTATACGGCAGACGGATTCGCTCCTCGCGCGGTTCGGCTTCGGCCTCGAGGACGAGCGGATACACCCGCTCGGCGAACTCGCGTTCGTCCTCGGTGCCCTCGAGTTCGCCGAAGTAGATCGCCTCGAAGCGGTCGAACTCGTCGACCAGTTGGTCGAGGCGTTCGACGCTGAAATCGCGGGCCCTCGAGGGATCTTTCGCGAAGAAGTACCGCAGGACGTCGGGTTCGATCAACTCGAGGACGTCCGAGACGAGGATCACGTTCCCTTCGGAGGAAGAAAACGGCTCGCCATCCAGGGTGAACCACTCGTAGACCATCGGGACGGGCGGTTCGATCTCGAGGACGTTTCGGGCGACGTCCTGGCCGCTCGGCCACGAGCCCTCGGCGTGGTCCTTGCCGAAGGGCTCGAAGTCGACGCCGAGTACCTGCCACTGGGCCGGCCACTCGAAGCGCCAGGGGAGTTTTCCTTCCCGAAGCGTCGCCATATCCTCGTGACCACAGCCGTCGATCGTGCGCTCGCCGGCGTCCATATCGGTACAGCGATACTCGACCGTTCCGGCCTCGCCGGCGTCTAGGTCGACGCTCGTGATCGTCTCCGTGATCTTTCCACACTCCGCACAGATCGGGTTGAACGGGACGTAGTCGCCGTCGGCGTCGACTTTGTCCTGGTAGTTCGAGAGGACCTCTCGCGCGCGGTCCCGGTGCTCGAGGACGTATCGCGTCACCGCCTCGAACTCGCCGCGTTCGTACAGGTCGGTGTTCGAGACGAGTTCGATCGGGACGCCCACGGCGTCGGCGCTGTCCTGGATGATAGTCGAAAAGTGGTCGCCGTAGGAGTCACAGCAGCCGAACGGGTCTGGGATGTCGGTGTACGGCGCACCGAGGTTGCGACCCAGCGCGCCCGCGTCGACGTCGCCGAGGTCGACGAGATTCCCCTCGAGATCACAGAGCGTCCGCGGAAGCTTCCGTAGCGGATCGCGGTCGTCGGCGGTGAACACCTGGCGGACCTCGTGGCCGCGCTCGCGCAGAACACGCGCCACGTAGTAGCCCCGCATGATCTCGTTGACGTTGCCGAGGTGTGGAACCCCCGACGGCGAGATTCCGCCTTTGACGACGATCGGCTCGTCGGGATCGCGAACGCCGCGCTCGAGTTGATCCTCGATGCGGGCTTCGACGCGGTCCGCGACGGCGTCGGCCCAGAAGGCGTGGTGTGCGTCGTCTGCGGACTGGAGCGTGTACGGGTTCGCGTCGCCGTCCGGCCCTCCGTCGACGGATTGCTCGTCGCTCATTGTTCCTGTTCCGCCCAGTACGTCGGCTCCTCGCCGACGCCGTCGGGGATCACGTCGGTCCCGTCGTGGTCGCCGTACCGGACCGCCCGCGAGATGCGGTCGGGATCCGTTCCGTCGAGAACGATCGTCCGCATGCCCGAGCGCTGGATGATCTTTGCGGCCAGCAAGTCGACGGGCGCGGACGCGCCGGCGTTCATCTCGAGGCCGGCGATAACGTCGACGAGGTCGGCGGCGCTGAGTTCGGCGTACTTGGTCGCCTCGTCGGTCTCGTTCGGATCGTCGCTGTAGACGCCGGGGACGCTGGTCGCGTAGACGAGCAGGTCCGCGTCGACGTACTCCGCGAGCGCGGCGCCGACGGCGTCGGTCGTCTGTGCGGGCGCGACGCCGCCCATCACGGAGACGTTTCCGCCACGGAGCGCGTCGCCGGCTTCCTCGTAATCGAGCGCCGGCGCGGTGACGGAGTCCTCGCCGAGCGCCGCGATGAGGAGGCGAGCGTTGAGTCGGGTGACGTCGATCCCGAGCTGATCGAGTTCGATCTCGTTTGCTCCCAGGTCGCGAGCCGCACCGATGTACTCGCGGGCGACGCCGCCGCCCCCGACGACGGCGCCGACGCGACAGCCGTCCGCGACGAGGTTTTCGACGACGGCCGCGTGTTCGGCTACCCGATGTGAGCCAGGTTCGGGCACGAGTACGCTCCCGCCGATAGAGACGACCACTTTCATGCTAATCCGGTGTAACCGGGTTGCAATCTTAAGGGTTGCCAACTGGCGGGCGAGCGTGGCTGGCACACACGGTGCACGCGAGTGTCCGAACACGAAACTGACGCGACGTCCCACTACGTCCGTTTTCCGCGACGGTGTGGCGGTTGGGCGACGGATTCGGCTCCGGTGGCCTCACTCGAGAACTCCCGCCAGTTCGGCGGCGAGACCGCGCCCGATCCGGGCCATCCCGTGATCACCCGGGTGGAGGAGGTCGGTGCTCAACCCCGTCGGCTCGAGCAGGTCGGGGCCGGAGACGAGGCGAACGGTTCGCGGGGCATCCGCGACGACGTCCCGTACCGCCCCCCGAAACGCAGACGCACGGTCGGGCTCGTCGCCGCGAACGACGTCCGCGTGGTACGGAAAGAGCGTCACGCAGACGATCGGTCTGGTCGGGTGAGCCGTCGCGATCCGGCTCACGAGGGACTCGACGCGCTCGCGAAACTGCGCGACGGTGAACCCGCGGTTCGCCATGTTCACCGACACCGCAAGCGTCGCAACGTCCCAGTCCGTCCGCGACGCGATGTAGTCCGCCATCGCTGGTTCACAGAACGCGGATCCCGACGTCCCGAGGGTGAGCGGGTCGACGCCGAGGAGTCGGGCGGCCCGAGCGACGTACGAGAGGTGTGGCGCCGAACAGTCGGCACCCTCCGTGATGGACGTCCCGTAGGCCAGATAGCGGTTGTCGGGGAGCTGGTCCGCGGTCGGCGGTCGACACGCCCCCGTAACGTCGTGAACCGCGACGGGCGTCCAGGCGTCGAATCGGAGCCGACAGACGAACGGGTCGAACGCCGACTGAGCGGCGACCTCCGGCTCGAGCGCCCGAACGCGGTCGGGGACCGCGAACTCGAGAGTAGTCGGCCCCGGCCCGATCTGGCGCGGGTCGGGCGGCTGGAACGGCCCCCAGAAGGGATAGACCGCCGTTTCAGACGGTGCCGACAGCGTGACGGCCACGACCGCGTCGTCGCGTTCGGGAACGAACCGGATCTCACAGCCCGTCGGGTGTCGAACGCGCTCTCGGGCGCCGACGTTCAGCTTCGCGTAGACGTCACTGGGCAACCGGGCGAGCCGCCGGCCGCCATCGGCCCACGTCGCCGGCTCGAGTTCGGCCACGTTGTGAAACGAGACGCCGGGGTACGCGTCGAAGTGCATAGGAGGCGGATCGGCTCCCCGCCTATAGTAGCCTCCGACAGTCACCGGACCGCTGTCGTTCGATCGGTGTCCGAATCGACTCGAGGTACCGATCCGGACGTCGAACCGACGGCCACACCGTCCGCTCGAGAACGTCGCCAAACCGACCGGCGGGATCGTCACGCGTGAAACCGGTTTGGGGTACACGGGGGAGAGTCATAGATTCGATCCGCTCTGGCGACAGCTACAAAGCCCGACCCGTGCTTGGTTCCCACATGCACGTACTCGGCATTCACGATCGAGGGGCCGACGGCGGGACCGTCGAGCAGGTCGTCGACCGAGCGGTCGATCAGCTCGCTCAACGCGGACGGGTCGGCGTCGTCAGGTACGACGCGACGATCGCCGACGGAACGCACGTCCACGAATCGGCGACGATCGGTGGCGACGTCACCTACGACCTCGGTGCCGACGGCGACTGGACCGCAACCGGGACCGGACTGTCCGTCGAAGACGCACTCGATCGACTGGCGTTGGAGTGTGACTATGCCATCGTCGTCGGCGTCGAGGAGCTACGGTATCCGCGTTTGGCCGTCGGGATGGGGGGCGGATCCGGCGTCGCCAGCGGCGACGATTCCGACGACGCGCTCCTGGCGACGGTTTCTTCGCCCCGCGAAATCGACGACGACGTCGTCGACGCGATCGAGGAGACCGAACCCTACGAAACGCTCGAGTCACTCGTCACGCGCGTCAAGCAGTCGCCGTCGGCCGATCTGGCAGGCGCGATCGCGACCTTCACGGGGCGCGTGCGTGCGAAAGACGACGAGGACGATGCGCCGACGCAGTACCTCGAGTTCGAGAAGTACGAGGGCGTCGCGGACGAGCGCATGGCGTCGCTCGAGGCCGAACTCGAGGAACGCGAGGGCGTCCTCGCGGTGGAACTCTATCACCGGACGGGTGTCGTCGAGGACGGCGAAGACATCGTCTTCGTCGTCGTCCTCGCGGGACACCGCACGGAGGCGTTTCGAACCGTCGAAGACGGGATCAACCGGCTGAAAGACGAGGTACCGCTGTTCAAGAAAGAAGTGACGGTCGAAGACGAGTTCTGGGTTCACGAACGTTCCTGACGTTTGTTTTGTGGAAACCTGGATTGAGTATAGTGAATTATCCGAAGCACTGATCGAATTTTGGCGGTGAATATTTGGCCGGCGATAATAGATTAGCATCGGCTCTGAAAGTTCTCGCCGGATCTGAAGCGTCGATAAATCAATTCATAAATCCGACTAAAGGATTCGTTACCGGCCAAATCGTTGAACGCAATCGAAATTTCGCTAAGCGTCCTGCCTTTATAACATATCCCCGCCACAAGCGATGGATGTCGATGAGTACGACAGCCCAACCCTCCACGGAAACCAAGGAACGCCGCCTGAAACGCTACCTGCGCGAACGCGCAGAAGACGGGGAGTTGTACTTCAAGGGCAAGTTCATCGCCGACGACGTCGGCATGTCCCCCAAAGAGATCGGCGCCCTGATGGTCAAACTCTCCGAGTCCGCGACCGAACTCGAGATCGAGAAGTGGTCGTATACGAGCGCGACCACGTGGCGAGTCGAACCCGCCTAACCGTTTCGCAAACTCCCGAACGAACCACGTTCGGTCATCTCGCTGTGCCATGCCAGGGACGACCCGCCGCCCCCAGGGGTCGTCCGCGTGCCGGCGCGTCCCCGACGCCATCCGGCACGTCCCCCGTTTCGTTCGCAGTCGTTTTTTATACGAGCGGCGAGTCAACCTCGGGTGATGGACGATGCCGATCCGTCCGAGATCCGTGTGTCCCCGCAAGTTGACGCACCCGAGGACGGGCCGCCACTCGAGCGAATCGAACCGGTGTTTACAGTCTACGAGACGCGCGTCGAGGACGAGCGATTGGTGTACTACGGCGATCCGCTGATTTCGCCCGAACAGGTGACACCCGAGCTGTGGTCCGTCTTTCAGGAAGCGGGCTACGAGCTTCAGTTTACGACGCGCCACGGCGAGTTCGTTCTCGTCGCCGAACCGGAATCCGAGTCCGACGGTGGCTTCCCGTGGACGAACGTGATACTCCTGTTTCTGACGGTCCTCTCGACGCTGTTTGCTGGGTCGCTGTGGTATCACATCGATCCGTTCACCAATCCGATGGAGATGTGGCGTGCGTGGCCGTTTACCGTCGCGATCCTCGGCGTGCTCGGCGTCCACGAGATGGGTCATTACGTGATGGGACGGTACCACGACGTCGACGCGTCGCTCCCCTATTTCATCCCGGTCCCGACGCTCATCGGGACGATGGGGGCCGTGATCAAGATGAACGGGCGGATGCCGGACAGAAAGGCGCTGTTCGACATCGGCGTCGCCGGTCCGCTCGCGGGGCTGGTCGCGACGGTCGCCATCACGGTCGTCGGGCTTCACTTGCCGCCGGTGACCGCGCCGGAATCGGTCGTTCAGGATCCCAACGCGGTCCAGATCCAGCTCGGCTATCCGCCGCTACTCGAGATGCTCGCCACGACCTTCGACCGGCCGCTGTACCGCGACGATCCGGCGACGACGGTGAACCCGGTCGTCATCGGCGGCTGGGTCGGGATGTTCGTCACCTACCTCAACCTGATCCCGGTCGGTCAACTCGACGGCGGTCACATCCTGCGAGCGATGGCCGGATCCTATCAGGAGACGATCGCGGCGCTCGTTCCCGGCGTTCTCTTCGGCCTCGCCGCCTACCTCTACTACGTGAGCGGATACGGCATCAACTCGGTTCTCATCTGGGGGATCTGGGGCGTTCTCACTGCCATATTCGCGTCTATCGGTCCGGCCCAGCCGATCCACGACGACCGACTCGGAGCCGGCCGCCTCCTGCTCGGCATCCTCACGTTCGGGCTCGGCGCACTCTGTTTCATGGCGGTCCCGATCGCCATCATCGAATAACGGGGTCGAGCCGTGTTTCGATCGTTCCCAACTCGGTCGCGTCCGGCCGCATTCGGGCGCGACTCGTCGCAATCCGCTATCAACCGTGCGTGTACCCACGATCCTCGAGGTCCCGGCCGTCGATCGTGATCCCGTCTTCGGGATCGACGACCGAGCCGATCGGCGTCAGGGGAACGTCCGTCGCCGCCCGAGCGTCAGCGAGCGCGTCGTCCGGGACGGTCGCGACGAGTTCGAAGTCCTCACCGAACGTCGTCGCGCGCTCTCTGGCCCCACCCTCGCCCGTCGTCAGTTCGTCGAGCGCGTCGTCGACCGGGATCGCCTCGCTGTCGATCGCGAAGCCACAGCCACTCGCCTCCCCGAGTTGATGCAACGATCGGGCGAGGCCATCGCTCGAGTCCATCGCGGCCGTCGCCCGCGACGCCAGCGCGAGACCAGCGTCGATCCGCGGCACGAACCGGAACAGCTCGTTGGCTCGCTCGAGCGCGCGGTCGGCTTCCGCCGGCGGCGTCTCGTCTTCGGCCGCGCGTTCGAACAAGGTCAACGCGGCGGCGCTTCGCCCGAGCGTCCCCGTCACGCAGACGATATCGCCCGCTCGAGCGCCGCTCCGGAAGAGTGGATCGCGGGCTCGCCCGAAGGCGGTCGTCGCGACGGTGAACTCCTCGTGTCCGTCCAGATCGCCGCCGACGTACTCGGCGCCGACGCGCTCGCAGACGTCGCTCGCGCCGCGAACGAACGCGAGCAATTCCTCGGGATCGAATTCGGGGGCGGCGTAGGCGGCGACGGCGGCCGTCGCCTCGGCTCCCATTGCCGCGACGTCCGACAGCGATGCGCCGACAGCTCGCCAGCCAGCCGTATACCGCGTCGTCCCCGGCGGAAAGTCCGTCCGTTCGTGGAGCATATCCGTCGTGACCACGAGATCGTCGACGACGGCGGCGTCGTCACCGACGGGGTCGAGTTCCCGATCCAGAAGCGCCAGTGCGGCGCGTTCGTCCATACCACCCGTTTCTCCTCGAAGGCGAAAAACGGTCCGGGACGTGGCGAACGATCCGTTCGCCGCCCTCGAGTCGCCGGTCGCCGGCCGTTCGTCGACCGAGGGGGTCGGTCGGGTCGAACCGAGAACGATACGATGGCCTTAAATGCCGCGGAAGGGAACCAAACGCCAATGGCTACGATGTACGACGTTCCGGCGGACGACCTCATCGAGGCGCTCGCCGACGATCTCGAGGAACGGCTCGAGGAACCGGAGTGGGCACAGTTCACCAAGTCCGGTGTCGACCGCGAACTCCCACCCGAACAGGAGGACTTCTGGGCGGTCCGCGCCGCGAGTCTCCTGCGCAAGGTCGCCGACCGCGGACCCGTCGGTGTCGAACGACTCGCCACCGAGTACGGTGGCGCCAAAGACGGCTCCAACCGCTACCAGGTCGCCCCCGACAAGCGCTCGGACGGCTCGCGTAACCTGATCCGAACCATCCTCCAGCAACTCGAGGAAGAGGATCTCGTCGAGACCGCCGACGGCGAAGGTCGACGAATCACGCCCGCGGGACGCAGTCTCCTCGACGACACCGCTGGCACCGTCCTCGAAGAACTCGACCGCCCGGAACTCGAGCGCTACGCGTAACTGGACGCCACGGCTTCGATTTTCGACACACAGTTCCCGGCCAGCGCCGCCAGTGGCGAGTGCGGTCCGTAATCATTTTCCCCGGGGCCAAACTACCGAGTACGTATGAGCGGAGAACCCGACGAGGAGCGACTCGAGGAGCTCCGAGAGAAAAAGATGGAGCAGCTACAGGAGCAGGCCGACTCCGGCGAGGCAAATGCGGGTCAGGAGGCCGCCCAGCAACAGGCCGAAGCGCAAAAACAGGCGCTGTTGCGCCAACACTTGACCGACGACGCGCGCAAGCGGCTCAACACCGTCAAGATGAGCAAACCGCAGTTCGGTGAACAGGTCGAACAACAGGTGCTCGCACTCGCCAGAAGCGGACGCATCCAGGGGAAGATCGACGACGCCAAGATGAAACAGCTGTTGAAGGAGTTAAAACCCGACTCGAAGAGCTTCGACATCAAGCGACGCTGATGGAGCTCGGACTCCTTTACAGCGGCGGCAAGGATTCGACGCTCGCCGCACTCCTCCTCGAGGACTTCTACGACGTCACGCTCGTCACCGCACAGTTTGGCATCAGCGAAGACTGGAAACACGCCCGCTCGAGCGCAGAGACGCTCGGATTTCCGTTCGAGCGCCTCGAGCTCGATCCGGACGTCGCAGACGAAGCCGTCGAGCGGATTCGAGCGGACGGATTTCCACGCAACGGGATTCAGCTGGTCCACCAGCACGCCCTCGAGCGAGCCGCAGACGACGGGTTCGACGCGATCGCCGACGGAACCAGGCGGGACGATCGGGTGCCGACGGTTTCGCGGGCACAAGCACAGAGCCTCGAGGATCGATACGACGTCGATTACGTCGCGCCGTTGTCGGGGTTCGGCCGGACGGCCGTCGACCGACTCGTCGAGGCCCACCTCGAGGTGACCGTCGGTCCGAGCGAGGAGATCGAACGATCCGACTACGAGGCCGAACTCAGAGAAATCATCGCGACAGCGGACGGTCTCGAGGCGGTTTCCGATCTCTTTCCCGACCACGAACAGACGTACGTGACCGGGACGCGCTGATGGGGACGTGACCGGGACGCGCTGATGGGGACGTGACCGGGACGCGCTGGCGGTTTGCGGCCGGCGTCTCGGACCTCGTACGGTTTGCCGTGTATCACACGCCAGCGACGTGGACGACTACCCGACGTCGTTGCCCGAATCGCTCTTTAGGCTCGCGTCACTACGACGCGGTATGAAACTCCGCCAGAACGCGCGTCACTTCGCCTCGCGAAAGGCCCTCGAGACGCCGGTCGTCCGCTCGGTCGCCACCGCCGGTCTCGTTCGTCTGCACACGCGAGTGTTCCTCGGCAAGGCCGATCCGGCTCACGCCGACGAGCGGGAGGCCCACCTCGACGGCCTCTTCGAGGCGACGGTCGACACCTACCTCCGGGCGCTCCAGGACGGCTACTCCGAGGCAAAGGCACGCGAGATTACCCACATTCAGGCAAACTTCGACTTCTACAACCACGGCTGGACCGAGATGATGGAGTTTCCCGCCGACGAACTCGAGGCCCACTACGACCGCTATCGCGACTTTTTCGAGCGCTGGGAGATTACGATCGACGATCCGCTCGGTCAGTTCGCGCCGCCGGATGGATTACCGGCCGCCCCGTCGACGCCCGAGCGACTCGAGGATCCAGACCATCCCCACGCCGAGGGCGGGTTCGCAGACGACGTCTACGTCGAGTCCGAGGACGGCGAATTGGTCGTCGGCGGCCAGGAAGAACCCGACGACGTCGACGTCTCGCAGGCGGTCGGCGTCGACGACGAACCGACCGACGAGTAACGCCCCGCGGGCGAGTTGTGCGATGCCCTGGGTTGTCGGTGATCGTGGTGCCGTCTCCGACGGGTTGGTAACGGGCTGCCGGTGTGATTGTTGTACCGAGTTGTCTGCACAGTTGTTGTGACAAATTGTCGGCACGGTTGCTGTACCGATTTAGCGACGCGATTGCGACCCGTTGCGGTCGCACCGGAAATAGCGGACGCGAACCGTATCAGGCGCGAGTGGTGTCGTGGAAGCGCCGACCGCGAATCGGTGTTGGCCGCCGTTCGAAACGGCCCAGTTCGTGTCACTGCTGTCACCCTGTCGGCGGACTTCCAAGCGGCTAAGTGTGCCGACTGCCGCGTTCAGATAACGAATGGACGAAAACGACCGGTCGATCGCCGGGTTTACGATGGCGGGTCACGCCCTCGTTCACTGGTTCGAGACCTCGATTCCGATCTTTCTGGTCGTCTGGTTGGCCGAGTTCGACGTGAGCGTCGCTCTGCTCGGACTCGTCGTTGCACTCGGGTACGCCCCGTTCGGTCTCGGCGCGCTACCTGGAGGGATCCTCGCGGATCGGTACGGAACGAAGCGACTGATCCTCTACTGTCTCGCCGGGATGAGCCTCTCGTTTTTCGTTCTGTCGATCGCGGGATCGATCTACGCGATCGCCGCCGGCTTGCTCCTGTGGGGGATCGCCGCGAGCGTCTACCATCCGGCCGGACTCTCGCTCATCAGCACGGGCGTCGAAGACCGCGGGACGGTCTTCGCCTGGCACGGCATCGCCGGCAACGTCGGCATCGCCCTCGGCCCGTTCGTCGCGGCGACGCTACTGATCTTCCTCGAGTGGCAACTCGTCGCGGCCATCCTTGCCGTACCTGGCCTGCTCGCGGTGTTGTATGGGTTGACGGCCACGTTCGACCCGACCGCCGCGGTCGAGGACGAGGTAGCGGCCGGCCCGGCCGAGGCGCTGTCGGTTTCGGAACTGCTGACGAACTCCCGGGCGTTGTTCGCGAGCGCGTTCGCGATCGTCTTCGTGATCGTCACGTTCGAAGGGCTGTACTACCGAGGAATGCTTACCTACCTGCCCGAAATTCTCCACGGCCTGCCGGCGATGGACACACTCTCCGTCCCCGACAGCCTCGACGGGATCGAGCCGGCCGATTACATCTACGTCGGCTTACTCGTCGTCGGGATGGCAGGACAGTACGCGGGCGGAAAGCTGACCGATCGAATCTCGCCCGCCGGGGGACTTGCCGGGCTGTTCGTCGTCCTCGCCGTCCTCGCCGTTGCGTTCGTTCCCGTGACGTCCCTGGGCCTCGGTGCGATCGTCGTCCTCTGTGGTGTCTTCGGCTTTTTCCTCTTTGCGATCCAGCCGTTCTACCAGAACGCCGTCGCGGTCTACACGCCGCCAGACACGCGCGGACTCTCCTACGGGTACACCTATCTTGGCGAATTCGGTCTCGGCGCGGCGAGCATCGCCATCGCCGGCTTCGTCCTCGAGGGCTACTCTCTCGCCACGTTTTTCGTCCTGATCGCCGGTTTCGCCGCCGCCGGTGCGGTGCTCTCCGCGGCACTCGCCGCTGGGCTCGCTCGCGTTCTCGACTCGAAGCGGACTCGAGAAATATAGTAGCCACTGCAGGTCTTGCACACCTGATCGCCAGATGGGGCGGCGATCAGTGTGTACATCGTTGTAGTTGTTACTATAGGAGTAAACGACTGAGCCGGATTGCTGTAACGATTTTCCGGTCTGACCGCAGACGTGTCGCGGCTAGACCGGGAACGACTCATCGAATCCGTACGTACGGATCGCACCGCTGTTTCCCGGTCGAGCGGGTAGGTCTGCGGTCGGATCGGAACCGATCGTTGGGACATCGCTCGAGTCGAGATTCGACGCCGGTGACTTTCGAGACGGATGCATCTAGATTCGGAGAGGAAGTACACTGAAGAGAGAGCCAAGTCGTACCGCAAACAATCAAATTTCTGTCTATTCTGTCGCCAGGGATTATCAGCTTCGATAATCGTGGATTACCATTTATGTGCCGACGCCATCACCCGTTCGATATCAATGAGTTTCCTTCGACGGCTCGTGCCGGCGGCCATCCGACGCAGATACACGGTCAAATTTACGATCGTGCTTCTGTGTCTCGGGCTGTCGGTCGGGCTCATCGGGTTCGCCGCGACCGTCGTCGTCACCGACGAGGTGGAAGACCGCGTCGAGGCGGACCAGCTCTCTCTTACCGAACAGGACGCACAGGGGCTACAACAGTGGCACGAGCGAAACGAACGGACGGTAGCGATGCTCGCCTCCTCGGGCGCCGTCGCGAGTGACGATGCCGACGCGGTCGAACGACGGTTCCTCGAGTGGGAACAACGCCTCGAGGGCGACGCGGCCGCGATCAGCTACGTCGATACGGCGAACGGGACCGTCGTCGCGAGCACCGACGGGGCGCTCCAGGATCGGCCACTGGCCGACCTCGACGGCATCGACGACGACGCGACGGCCCAGGCCACCGCCGACGAGGCGTGGGTTTCGAGTTCGTACGTCAGCGACGACCTCGAGAGCGACAACGCGGTCGTGACCTACGTGATTCAGGCATCCGGTCACGACGACCGGGCGATCGTCTACACCGCCGACCTCGAGTCCGTCGGCACGCAACTCTCCGGAAGTGGGTCTGCCGTGACCATGGTCGTCGACGGGAACGACGAGATCGTCCTCGACAGCGAGGGGTACGTCGGTGGCGAAACGCTCGGCGCGGAGTACGACGGAAGCGTCGCCGGCTGGGTTCGCTCCGACGGTGCGATGACACAACAGGTCTCGGGCGGGGGCACGGGCGTCCTGTCCGCCTACGGGTTCGGGTCCGACGATTACGTCGTAAGCGGCGCACCGGTCGAGGGAACCGACTGGATCGTCCTCACGTACGAACCACGAAGCTCGGCGTTTGGCTCCCTCGCAGTGGTCGACGAGGAGGGACTCGCCGTCGCCGCCGCTGGTCTCGTCGTCTTCGTCGGATTGGTCGGCGTCGCCCTCGGACGAAACACCACGTCGTCGATCGGTCGACTCACCCGGAAGGTAAACGAGATGGAACAGGGCAACCTCCAGGTGGCGTTCGAGACGAAACGAATCGACAGCGTGGGCACGCTCGCCGACGGTCTCGCCTCGATGCGCGACACGCTGGGAGAACAGATCCAGGAGGCCGAGACCGCCCGCCAGGACGCCGAACGCGAGCGAGAACGCATCGCAGAGATCAACGAGCGCCTCGAGCGAAACGCAGACGAGTACAGCGAAGTGATGGCCGCGGCCGCCGAGGGTGACTTGACCGCCCGGATCGACGCCGACGGCGAGAACGAAGCGATGGACGCCATCGCGACCGACTTCAACGAGATGTTAGAGGAGATCGAACGAACCGTCGCGGAACTGAGCCGGTTCGCTTCGTCCGTCGCGCTCGCCTCCGAGCAGGTGACGGCCTCGAACGAGGAGGTTCGCTCGGCGTCCGAACAGGTCACCGAGTCGGTCCAGGAGATCTCGGAGGGTGCAGACCAGCAAAACGAGTCGCTCCAGGCCGTCGACGGCGAGATGGACCTGCTCTCGACGACGACCGAAGAGATCGCCGCCTCATCGAACGAGGTCGCCGACATCGCAGAACAGACGGTCGAGACCGGACAGAGCGGTCGAACGGCCGCACGAGCCGCGATCGAGGCGATGGACGAGATCGAAGGCGAATCCGAGGGCGCCGTCGAGGAGATTCAACGCCTCGAGGAGGAAGTCCAACAGATCGACGAGCTGATCGCGACGATTTCCGACATCGCACGCCAGACCAACATGCTCGCGCTCAACGCCAACATCGAGGCGTCGCGTTCCGTCACGGGCGACGAGGAAGAAGGATTCTCCGTCGTCGCACAGGAGGTCAAGGCGCTGTCCGAGGACGTCGCCGAAGCGGCCAACGAAGCCGAGGCGCGCCTCGAAGCGATCCGCGAGCGGACCGAGGTTTCGGCGGCCGAAGTCGAGGGAACCAGTACGCACATCGAGGACGCGAGCGAGCAGGTCCAGGCGGCCGTCGAAGCGCTCGAGGAGATCGCCGACCTGGCCCAAGAGACCAACAGCGGGGTCCAGGAGATCTCCGCCGCGACCGAAGAACAGGCCGCGTCGACCCAGGAGGTCGTCGCCATGGTCGACGAGGTAGCGACGATCTCCCAGCAGACGAGTACGCGGTCGGAGACCGCCGCCGCCGCGGCCGAAGAGCAGACGAGCGCGCTGACGGAGGTGACGAAGTCGGCCTCGCGACTTGCCGGGCAATCCTCCGAACTGTCGGACGCCCTCGATCGGTTCGCCACCGACGTCGACGAGGACGACCTCGAGGTCGATCCGGAGGCGACACTCGAGGAACTCGCAGTCGACGCGGACCCGACGCTCGAGGGTGCTGACATCGAGGAAACCGTCGACGAGGAAGAGGCGACGCCAGATGCGGAGACCGACGACGTCTCGGCGGAGGCCGCCCCCGTGGCTCCCGAAGCCGGGACGGACGATCCAGGGGACGAATCGGACGGCGTGACGGGCGAGCCGTCTCTCGAGGAGGACGATATCGATCCGCTCGCGGCCGCGTCGACGGCTACCGACGAAATCGACGCGGGAAGCGACGAGGATGTGACCACCGACCTGGCGGACGGCATTACGTTTGCGACCGACGATACGGACGGCAAAGTCGATCAGTCCGATCCACTGGCCGGCGATTCGACGCCCGAGGAACAGAAAGCGAAACCCGACGATCCGATCGCTACGAGTGAAAGCGCGGCAATCTCGTTCGAATCAGAGTCCTCGGACGACGAACCGCTCGAGTCGGGCGACTCGTTGGACCGGGGAGAACCGGACGAGGTGCAAGCCGGGATGGACGACTCGTTGGACCTGGGGGAACCGAGTGACGAACCGGCCGAGACGGGCGACTCGATCGCAGACGACGCCGTCGATCTCGCTGTCGACGACGATCCGCTCGGCGACGGGTTCGCCGACAGTGAACCGGTCGAAACCGAGGATTCGAGCGACGGAGACACCAGGACCCTGGCGCCCTCGAGCGACGTCGAGGCGGACGCCGACGCGAGCGATCCGCTGACCGGTGGCGTCGATAATTCGGGAACGACCGACCCGTTGGCCGCCGATTCCGACACCGACGATTCACTCGACGACAGCAACGACACCACAGATCCGTTGGCCGACGACACGGATATCGCCGATCCACTGGCGGACGACTCGGATCTCGATGACCCGCTGGCCGACGACTCAGCCGACCGTCCTGACGCTGGCGATTCACTTTCCGAAGCGACCGACCGTTCCGACGGCGTTGACGATCCGCTTTCGGAACCCGTCGACGACGCGCCCGAAGAAGAGTCGTTCGACTCGAGCGACGAGATACCGGCCTCGAGTGGCGGATCGACGGTCGACGACCCACTGCAGGAAGGAGGACTCGTCGATCCGGACTGGAACGACGTCTCGACGACCCCCGAAGCGGAGGTCGTAGAATCCGACACCAATTCGCCGGATCTCGAGGCGAACGAGGATGAACATGCGGGGAAGTCGGTCGATCTCGCGGCCACCAGTGACGAATCCGACCACAGTGGCGCGACAGGCGTGGGCGATCGAGTTGACGATTCGGCGGATGTGACGGACGGTCGACCGGACGAACACGTTGACCCGCTCGAGGACACCGATCCGCTCGAGGATGCCGTAATCGAATCCGACGCGGGCGAGACGCCTCCGGTGGACGATTCACAGGCCGACGAACTCGACGGCGAGATGACCGCTGAGGCGGAGGAGTGGAATCCGTTTGCCGGTGAGGACGACGGGCAGTTCGACCCGCTCGATGCGGACGACGGCGCCGACGCTGATCCCGCGGCTCCGGCGGAATCTGAACCGGACGAGGAGAACCCGGAGGACGGTCGGACGAACGGCGAGGAGTCCAAAACCGACGAAGAGAACGAAACCGACGAAGACGACGAAACCGACGAAGACGACGAAACCGACGACGAAACGGCGGAGATCGAAAACGCCGACGACGTGTTCACGTTCGGCGACGCGACGGAAGAATAGCATCGAAATCGGAGTCGCGGCTGGACAGGAAGACCGTGGCTCCCTTCGACGGGTGAGGGCGGAAACGCTGGGGCCCGTCGTCGTTCGCTACCTTTTTGCCTGCACTGTGGCAAGAATCCGCCATGCTTACCGTGCGGGCTCCAGCGACGAGTGCGAATCTGGGGAGCGGCTTCGACGTCTTCGGCGTCGCGCTCGGAGCACCCGCCGACGTCGTTCGAGTCGAACGCGCGTCGGAGACGACGATCTCGATCACCGGCGCCGGGAGCCAGTACATTCCGGAGGATCCGAAGAAAAACACCGTCGGTGCGGTCGCCGACGCGCTCGACGCGCCGGCCCGGATTCGAATCGACAAGGGGGTTCGTCCCTCCTCCGGACTCGGTTCGTCGGCCGCCAGCGCCGCCGCCGCGGCCGTCGCGTTGAACGAACTCTACGATCGCGGCCTCACGCGCGAGGAACTCGTCCCCATCGCCGCCGAAGGCGAGGCGCTCGTCTCCGGCGAGGCCCACGCGGATAACGTCGCGCCGTCGTTACTCGGCGGTTTCACCGTCGTGACCGCCGACGGTGTCACGCAAGTCGACGCGTCGATCCCCGTCGTCGCCTGCCTCCCCGAGACGACCGTCTCCACACGGGACGCACGCGGCGTCGTACCCGAGAGCGCACCGATCGGAGACGTCGTCGATACCGTCGGGAACGCCGCCACGCTCGCCGTGGGAATGACCCGCGACGACCCCGAGGCCGTCGGCCGCGGGATGGACGACAGGATCGTCACGCCGGAACGGACCGCACTCATCGACGGCTACACCCAGGTTCGCGATGCCGCCCTCGAGGCCGGCGCAACTGGCGTCACCGTCAGCGGCGCGGGGCCTGGCGTACTCGCCGTCTGTTACGAGGCCGACCAGCGCACCGTCGCCTCGGCCATGCTCGGGGCGTTCAGTGACGTGGGAATCGACAGCCGAGCCTACCAGACACACGTCGGCGAGGGCGCGCGGCTGTACCCCAACGCTGAGTAGCGGGCAGATGGGTGCTCGAACTGACGCCACGCTCACCGTCTTCGTTCTCGTCGCCGTCGTTGTCGGATTCGTCCTGACGAACGCCAGTTTCTCGAGTTACGCGTTTGCGCTTGGTGGCCTCGCGACGCTCAGCTTCGAGGCTGTCGCCGCTCGTCAGGCCGAGCGGGTCCGCGACTGGTGGGAGCGCCCGCTCGTCCAAGCCGGCTCTCTCGCCGCGGCGCTACTCGCCGTCGCCGTGGGCGCTCGAGTTGCTCCCGACGCAGCGCTGTCGCTGTTCGGTGGCGCCGCGGTGACCTACCTCGTCTTTCTCTTTCTCGTCCAAGCGAACTTCGTTCCCCCACCGGGGGCCGGGCGGTAATCGATCTGAAACCGGCTCGCTCACCTCGAGGGTCCGACTCGCTGCCAGCGTCGACTGTATATTCGAGGGAGCGCGTCGACCTTCGCTCCGCGAACGTTCGTCGGCACGGTCGAAACGCGCGTCGAGACGCTCGCTGGGAGGGGGCCGTACGGTACCGACGAGACCGCAGTCGGGTTGTTCGAGACCGGACGCCGACCCGCATAGCCCGGTCCGCGTTGCATCGACTCGTACAGCCGTTCGACCGTCTCGTGGCCGTCGATCACGCCCTTACGAGCCGCCTTCTGTCCCCGCATTGCCTGCTGTTGGATCGCGGCGTTCGTCGCGTCGTCCGCCACGTCGTCGACGAACGCCGAGAGCTGCGTCGCCGCCTCGGAGCCCCCCGACGACGCCAGCGCGTCGGCACCGACGACATCCTCGAGTTCGTCGTTCACGCGCCGGAGCGCCGATCGAAAGTCGACGAGGTCGACGGTGTTCCAGAGCTGTCGGAGGTGAATCGCTCGGCGGAGCGCATCGAGATCGAAGTCGAGCGCGGCGTCCGGATCCCGGTCGCGGATCGCCGCCGGCACCCCCTCGAGATCGATGAAGTCCGTCAGCGCCGAGAGCTCGACGGCATCGGGGAGTTTCTCGAAATCGATCGTCTCGAGGAGCGGTTCGAACTCGTCGACGACATCCCAGAGTTCGGCCGCCGTCGCCGTCAACGTCTCGTCCGAGTCGCTGTCGACCTCACGGAGCAGTCGCTCGGTTTTCGCTTCGAGGCGATTGGATAGTCCCTCGGACGTGGCTGGTGACGTTGCAGAGTTCATGCGATAGTTAAGACGCCAACGGAGAAAACGGGTGCGCTCGCCCGGATTGCGTTCGGTCGCGGCGTCAGTTCGGCTCGGTCCAGATGCCCGTCGCGGTCACGCGATCATCCTCGACGTCGACCGAGGTCTCGTCCGCGGACGCCCCGAGGACCTCCTCGAGCGTAGCTTCGTCGGGATCCTCGACGAGCGCCGCGAAATCGCCGGTGGACGTCTCTGCGTCGTCGACCGTCAGCGACGAGACGACGCCGTCGGCGCCTTCGAGCCCCTCGAACGTCCCGAACGCGAGGTCGACGAGTCCCTCCCCGTCGGTTACGGCGATCGAATCGCCGTACTGCCCGACGGCGACATCGCCGTCGCCGGCGGTTTCGATCAGCCACGCGAGCGCCCCGGAGTCGTCGATCGCCCGGTCGGCGTCACCCTCCCCGACCGCGATGGTCGCCTCGAGGATGGCCGTCGGATCGTCACCGGTCGCGTCGTCGGGAACAACGAGGAGCGCGTCGTCGGCGACGGCGATCGCCGCATCGTCATCGGCCGCAACCGTCTCGTATACATCGTACTCGCCGATTTCGTCCGTCTGCTCGAACTCCTGGATGAACTCGAGCGCTGGCTCGCCGGTCAACTGGGCGTCCAGTTCGCCGGGATCCATCGCCCCGGTCACGACCAGTGCGTCGTCGGTCAGCAGTAGCTCCGCGACGGTCGACTCGAATGCATCAGCCTCGAGGAGCCTGCCGAGGCCGTACTGGGCGAGGTCGAGTCCAACGAAGAAATACGCCTCGAGCAGGCCCTCGGAGGCGGGTGCGATCATCGGATCCGCCTCGTACTCCGGCGGCACCGCTTCCTCCTCGGCACCCGGCTGAATGTCCGCGAGTTCGTCTTCGACGTACCCCTCGAGAGCGGCCCAGTCGACGGCGACGAACTCGAGGCCGCCGTCCTCGATTGCGAGCCACCGGGTGTACGCCGGCACGTCGTCGGCCGCCTCTTGTGCGTCGACGCCGACACAGCCCACGAGTCCGCTCGCGAGGATCGTCGCTGCCGTCGCGCCTGCGAACTCGAGGACGTCACGTCGATCCGAGGTCATCACTCGAGCGTACGCGGACGGATTCGATATAGCCCGGGCCCTCGTTCAGCACTCACTGAGTGTCGCCGTGCCAGTATGGAACCGCCGGGCGGTTGTGGAGTCAGATGTCCCGGCGGACGAAGACGGCGATGGCGACGGCGAGCAGGACGAGAAACGCCGCCAGAAGGATGCCGGCATCCGCAAGCGCGTACTCCTTGCGGACGAGAATCGCCGTCTCGTCGAAGTACCGACTCGGTGTCGCCGCGCCGATCCACTCGACGTCGGGATCGAGTCCGGAAACGGCGTCGACCAGCCAGAAGACGAATACGAGCGTTATCGCCGTCGCTCGGGCGGTCCTCGGCCGGTCGACGACGACCGAGAGGACGAGGCCGATCCCTGCACAGACCAGCAGGTACGGAATCGAAAGCAGGTGGACCATCGCGAGCGCGACGGGGTCGAACGACTCCCCGATGACGAGCGCGCCGACGTAGACGACGGTCGCCACCCCGACGTTCAACGCGACCAGCGGGACCCACAGTGCCGCGACCTTCTGGAGGACGACCGACTCCCGCGAGACCGGATTCGAGAGGGTGAGATCCATCTTCCGGTCGGCGACGTCGACCGCGATCAGCCCTGCGCCGGCGTACGCGAAGTAGATGCCGACGAGGATCACCCAGAAGAACGAGTAAATCTCGGCCGCGATGAACCCCTCGATCGTGTGCAACGCCTCGATCCCGAACAGGTCGAAGAAGAAGGCCGGAAACGCCTCCTCGAGGGCTTCCATCTCCTCGGAGAGACTCGGAAACATCGAGAAGTAAAGCGCAGAGAGGAGGACGAAGACGACGACGAGAGCGACCGACCCGCGGACCCGCTTTCTGGACTCGACGCGAAGAATCGCCGTCACGTCGTCACCCCCGAGAGGTGCCCAATCGTCGACGAGGGTCTCGAGCGGGAGCTTCGTCGGCGCTCGTGGATCTGCTCGCGACGACTGGTTGGTGCGTCGAACGCGACGGCGTTTACGGTGTGGTGTGTCGCCCTCATCAGATATCCCTCCGGACGAAGAGACCGATCGCGACGCCGAGCAAGACGAGAAACGCGATCAGAAGAATTCCTGCATCCGAGAATGCGTACTCCTCGTGGACGAGGACCGCGCCCGGATCGACGTACCGACTCGGCGTGATCGCACCGACCCACTCGAAATCCGGGTCCATGTGAGAGAGGCCATCGACCAGCCAGCAGACGAACACGAGTCCCAGTGCAGTCGCCTGTGCGCTCTCGACGCGTCCGAGAACGACCGAGAGGACGATACCGATTCCGGCACAGACCAGCAGATAGGGGACGACGAACAGGTGTGCTATCACGAGGGTGACGGGATCGATCGTCTCACCGATGGCGCGGATCCCGACGAACAGGACGACGAACAGGCCAACGTTCAACGCGACCAGTGGAACCCACAGCGCCGCGACCTTCTGGAGGACGACCGATTCCCGCGAGACCGGATTCGAGAGGAGGAGGTCCATCCGCCGCGTGCGAACGTCCTCGACGATCATCCCCGCGCTGACGTACGCGAAATAAATCCCGGCGAACAGTAGCCAGACGAGAGAGAACACGTATCCACCGACGAACCCCTCGATCGTGTGGATCTCTTCGATTCCCAGCAAGCCGAGCAAGACGGGCGGAAACGCCTCCTCGATGAGTTCGGCCTCCTCCGCGAACCCCGGAAAGACGGCGAGAACGAACGCCACCAGCAGAACCAGCAGACCGGTCAGAACGAGCGAACTGCGGACCAGTTTTCTGGACTCGGTACGCAAAATTGCCGTCATCATCCCCTCGCCGGTTCGGCATCGACTGTCTCCGCCGGCGAACCCTCACCGTAGTAGTGTTTGAAGATCTCGTCGAGTTGCGGATCGGTGATGTCGACGTTCGCGATGTCGAACTCGCCGAGGTGATCGATGAGTGCGTTGTACTCGCCAGTGTACGTAAACTGCACCGCGCTGTCGACGATCTCGAGGTCGATCATCTCGTCCGTTGCGAAGCGCGCTTCGTCGACCGGTTCCGCCAGGTGGACCCACACCCGCTTGCCGCTTCGCTCGAGGAGCGCGTCGATATCCTCGAGGGCTGCCAGTTCTCCCTCGCGAATAATTCCGACGCGATCGCAGACCCGCTGCACTTCGCTCAGCACGTGTGAGGAGAAGAAGATCGTCTTCCCGGCGTCGCGTTCCCCTTCGAGAAACTGATGGAGTCGATCCTGTTTGAGCGGATCGAGTCCGGACGTCGGCTCGTCTAAGATCGCAAGCTCCGGATCGTGCATAAACGCCTGAACGATGCCGAGCATCCGTCTGTTTCCGTGAGAGTACGTCTCGACCGGTTTCTCGAGGGGCGGGTGAAACAGCTCGAGTAATTCCTCCCGTCGTTCGTCGCCCCGCATCCGTGCGAAGTAATCGAGTACCTGTCGGCCGGTGAGTCGTTCCTCGACGCCGATCGAATCCGGCAAGTATCCGATGTCGGCCTTCCGTTTGGTGAGCGCTCGTCGGTCGCGGATGTCCGTCCCGAGGACGGTCGCAGTCCCCGACGTCGGCTTGATGAGTCCGAGTAACAGCCTGATCGTCGTCGTCTTGCCTGCCCCGTTCGGGCCGAGGTAGCCGAATATCTCGCCGGAATCGACGTCAAAAGTGATTCCGTCGTTGGCGACGACTTCACCGTACCGTTTGGCGAGATCGTCGATCCGGATGGCGGACATAGGAAACACACGACGTCCTGACACTTGAAACGAGCGCCGACGCGACGTGTGTGATGACAATCACGGGTCGAGAGAGGAATTGAAGAACCGATCGTGACCGGCACTCCTTGGTGTCATCAAATACACTGAAACGGTGGAGTCCGTGTACAATCAACAGTAAGCTAATGCCCTTCGAACGTGTCTGCCAGAAATAAGGATGGCCGATCGTACCGGGAGAAGTCGACGTCACGTCCTAACGTGGGCCGTGGCCGCAAGCGCTGCGAGTCTCGCCGGCTGTCTCGAGGATGACTCGATCACGGCGGACGAGGAACGTGAAACCGGCGGTTCGGACGTCACTGTCACCGAACTGGATCCCGCGGAGATCGACGCGTCACTGTTCCTGTACGACGAGGAGTGGGATCTCGAGGTGCCCGAGGACGTGTCCGCCTCGAAGGCGATTCGGATCGGCTCTTCGGACGTCTCCCACGACGCGGTCGTCCTCGCAGAGTCGCCGCGGCTGGACACGTCGCTCGTGGTCCGCGATTCGGCTGGAACAGCGATACGCGAACTGTCCGTCGAACTCTTGCCGTCGGCCTACGCGCTAATCCGATTCGAAACGCCTGACGAGTACGCGATCGAACTCGAGGCCGAATCGGTCGCGGGAACCGTCGACGTCGACGAAGAGTTCGTCGACTGTAACCGATCAGTGCACGCAATACTCGTCCGAGACGACAGCGACGTCGAATCGGCGTACGCCACGGAACTCGCCGACTGTTAGACGCCCCGTCCCTGCATCTTCTCCTCTTCGGGGAGGTCGACGTTCGCGTCGCCTTTCATCCCCTTGCCGAGGTTCTTCGAGATCTCGGCGAGGGCTTCGGGGTCGTCCCAGTTGTTGACGGCCTCGACGATCGCCTCGCCCATCACGGGCGGGTTCTCCGCGCCGAAGATACCGCTTCCGACGAAGATACCGTCGCACTCGTGGTGCATCATGAGCGCGGCGTCGGCGGGCGTTGCGATCCCGCCGGCGGCGAAGTTCACGACCGGGAGCCGGCCCATCTCGGCGGTCTCGTGGATCAGTTCCGCGGGCGCTTCGATCTCGCGGGCGTAGGCCTCGCGCTCTTCGAAGCTCATCCCCTCGAGTCGTCGAATCTCGCCTTTGATCGTGCGCTGGTGGTGGACGGCCTGGTTGACGTCGCCGGTGCCGGCTTCGCCTTTGGTTCGGATCATCGCCGCGCCCTCTTCGATCCGGCGCAGGGCCTCGCCGAGGTTGCGCGCGCCACAGACGAACGGCGCGGTAAAGTCGCGTTTGTCGATGTGGTAGGCGTCGTCGGCGGGAGTGAGCACTTCGGACTCGTCGATCATATCGACGCCGACGGCCTCGAGAATCTGGGCCTCTTTCGCGTGGCCGATTCGGGCTTTGCCCATCACCGGGATCGAGACCGAGTCGACGATCTCTTCGACGTCCGCTGGATCGGCCATCCGGGCGACGCCGCCGCGTTTCCGAATGTCCGCCGGCACCGCTTCCAGAGCCATGACGGCGACCGCGCCGGCCTCCTCGGCGATCCGGGCCTGTTCGGGGTCGACGACGTCCATGATGACGCCGCCTTTCTGCATCTGCGCGAACCCTCGCTTGATGAGGTCCGTGCCGCGCCGTAGTTCCTCGAGATCGGTCTCTGTCGTCATACTTGGAGGTTTGGACCCGCCGCACTTACGCGTGTTCGTTCCGGCTAACGACCGACCGTCGGCGACCGCTAGTGTTTTGCGACTGTCGGCCCACACGACGGACGAACGATGTTCGCGACGAGCGAGGTTCCCGACCGAGATGCGCTTCCCCGATACCTCGCCCCGGTGCCGAAACCGATCGAGGATCTCGGGCTCCGATTCGCCTGGCTCGTCGTCGCGGTCAACCTCGCGGGAACGGTCTTTGGTTTCTGGTACTACGCCGGCCAGTTCGCCGAGACGCCGGCGCTGATGTGGCCGTGGGTACCCGACAGCCCGATCGCGACGCTTTTGATCGCGCTCGCGATCGCCGCCTGGAAACTCGGCTACGACCTGCCGTGGCTCACCGCCCTCGCCTTCTTCGGAAACATCATTCTCGGCCTCTGGACGCCGTATACGTTGCTCGTCTTCTCCGATTCGTACGGCTATCTCCACCCGCTGATGTACCAGTTCCTGTTCTGGAGTCACCTCGGGATGGTCGTCCAGGCGCTCGTCCTCCACCGGATCACCGACTTTTCGGTCAGCGGCGTCGCCATCGCAGTCGTCTGGTATACGAGCAACCTGATCGTCGACTACTTCGTGCCGATTCTCGAGGGGCCACACGGCGTCCACCACACGACGATTCCGGTCCCCCAGGATACGCCGATGTTTCTCGGGGCCGACGCGCTCGGCGTCGTCGCCGCCGGCGAGGTGACGTTCACCATCCTCGCGCTCTTTCTCGCGCTCGCGATTCGGGTCAAAACGTGTGAGGCGGCTCGAGCCGAATCGTCGGGATAGCTCGATCCCGCTCGCCACGCCGGTCCCGCGGTCGCGCCCGTGACCCGAAGGGGGGGTCAACCAGCCGGTGGACGAGGCTCTTGGTCGTCGATCCCTAACAACCCGTATGGTACTCGCGGTGATCGAACGAGGGCGCGAGTCGTCGATACGCCCGTGGCTCCGCGGATTATGGGAGTACTATCGGGAGTACACGGGCTCTGCGGTCCACACCGCGTCGGCGGCGGCGCTCGCGATATTCGGCCTGCTCGTCTTCGTCGATCCACTCTTCGCCGTGGTGGCGATCGCATCCTACGTCTGCCCGCCGATCGTCCTCTACGCGATCGGGATCGACGTGACCCCGCACTCGAGTCGATCGGAGCCAGCCGTCGCCGGCCCGGACGGGAGAGACGACTCGAGCGGGCGGTCGAACGCCGATCCGGTCGACGGTGACGCCGACTCGAAGCCGGTACCGAACGCCGGCGCGGTGGACGAATTCGGTGAGGCCGTCGGCTCGGATTCGAAATTCGATTTCGATTCGGAGGTCGACGGGGATTCGAATTCCGACACGGACACCGATAGTGACGATGGTGATTCGGATACGGACACCGACTCCGATAGTGGCGACGGCGATTCCGATAGTGATGACGGCGATTCCGATAGTGATGACGGCGATTCCGATAGTGACGCTGATGGCACCGACGGCGATTCGGATTCCGATGGACGGGACACAGATACGGACACGGACGGCTAATCGGCCAACCGCTCGAGTCGAAAAACGATCACCGTCTGATACGGTTTACTGTCAGTCAGTTCCGGCCCAACCGCGACTCGGGCGGCGGTTGCAACGGTGGACTCGCTGTACTGCTCCACCGAGACTCGTCTCACACGGTTCGACTCACCGCCGGGACATCGGGACAGTAATCCGTACGAAACCGGAAATCGCCGGCCGTTACTCGACGACGACGACCGCCGACTCGGTCTCGATCATCTCGCCGGCGCCCGAGTAGGTGCGCTCGAGTTCGACCTCGAACAGATCGCCCTCGAGGTCCTCGCCCGCCACCCGAAGCACGTCCACGTCCTCGTCGATTTCGTAGTCGCCGCTGTCGATCCCGGCGTCGATCTCGCCGACCTTCGAGCCGAACCGCGGCCCGAGCGTGGAGTAATCGAGGTCGATCGAGGCGATTTCGGTCGTCACCTCGGGCTCCTCGGCGAGCACCGTCAGCTCCCGGACGTGCATCACGTTCCGGATGGCGTCCTCGAAGCCCTCGATCGGGCCGTAGACCGACACCGACTCGAGGTCGGCGTTGAGCGGGAGCTGGTTCTCGCTTTTGTACCGACGAAGCGCCGAGATGACCTCGATCGCCGTCTCGCCGGCCTCGAGATCGGCCTCGTACCCCTGTGGCGCGGGCCACGCTCGGACGTGAATGCTCGAGGTCTCGAGGTCCGCGTCGTCGTCTCCCGCCTCGCAGTCGGCGTAGACGGCCTGCCAGATCTCTTCCGTGACGTGGGGCAGGAAGGGCGCCCACAGCTCGAGGAACGTCCGGTGGGCCGTCCGGAGCGCGTATTGCGTCGAGGGGTTGTCCTCGCGACCCTTGGCGATCTCGAGGTAGTCGTCACAGAAGGTATTCCAGAAGAACGTCCGCAGGCGATCGCGGGCCTTCGCGAACTCGTAGGCCTCGAAGTGGGCAGTGAGTTCGGAAACGGCGTCGTCGAGTTCGGCGAGCAACCAGCGATCGATCGGCTCGAGATCCTCGGGTTCGTCGGGATCGGCCGGCACAAGGGTGTCGACGAGTTTCGAGGCGTTCCAGAGCTTGCGCAGGAGTTTCTCGCCCGCGCGGAGGTCTTTCTCCTGGTAGGGAAAGTCGTCGCCGACGGCCGCACTCGCCGCCCAGAAGCGCACGGCGTCGACCGGGTACTCCGCGAGCACCTCGTCTGGCGCGACGACGTTGCCCCGCGATTTGGACATCTTCTCGCGGTTTTCGTCCAAGACGTGGCCGTTGATCAGCGTCGCGTCGAAGGGGACCTCGCCGGTGTGTTCGTAACACTTGACAATGGTGTGAAACAGCCAAAACGAGATGATGTCGTGGCCCTGCGGGCGCAGGTCGAAGGGGTAGAGTTCCGGCATCTCCATCGCGAACTCCTCGGCCTCCTCGTCCCAGTCCCAGCCGGCGTTGATCAGCGGCGTCAGCGAGGAGGTCGCCCACGTGTCGAAGACGTCCTCTTCGGGTTCGAACTCGTCGTGACCGCACTCGGGACAGGCGTCGACCGGCGGCTCGTCCGAGAGCGGGTCGACCGGGAGGTCCTCACGATCGGCCATGATCGGGTGGTCACACTCCTCGCAGTACCAGACCGGGAACGGAATACCCGAATCGCGCTGGCGGGAGATGAGCCAGTCCCACTCTAAGCCCTCGATCCAGTGTTTGTACCGCGTGAACATCTTCTCGGGGTACCAGTCCATCTCCCGGCCGGCCTCGAGGTACTCCTCTTTGTGATCGAGGATCTCGACGTACCACTGCTTGGAGACGCGGTACTCGACGGGAGTGTCACAGCGTTCGTGGACGCCGACCGCGTGGGTGATATCCCAGCGATCTCGCAGATGCCCCGCTTCGTCCAGATCCTCGACGATGGCCTCGCGAGCATCCTCGGTGGACAGCCCCTCGTAGTCGCCGGCGAGGTCGGTCATCGTCGCGGTCTCGTCGATGGCCACACGGAGCGGGAGGTCGTGAGCCTGGTACCACTCGATGTCGTTTTGGTCGCCGAAGGTACAACACATCACGATCCCGCTTCCTTTCTCCATGTCGACGCGCTCGTCTTCGATAATCGGCACCTCGTGGCCGAAGATCGGAATCCTCGCGGTCTCGCCGACGAGATCCTGGTTTGCCTCGTCGTCGGGGTGGACGAAGACGGAGACGCAGGCGGGAATCAGTTCGGGCCGCGTCGTGGAGATGACGAACTCCTCGCGGTCGGTGCCGTCGGACACGACGTCGAACGCGATGTCGTTGAAGTGGGAGTGGCGCTCGTCGTCTTCGGTCTCGACTTGCGAAATCGCCGTCTCGCACTCGGGACACCAGATCGCGGGCGCCTTTTTCCGATATTCGCGCCCCTTCTCGTAGAGATCGAGAAACGACAGTTGGGAGATGCGCTGGACGCGGGGTTCGATCGTCTTGTACGTGTTCGACCAGTCGATCGACGTACCGAGATCCTGCATCTGGCTGGTGAAGTCGGTCTCGTACTCCGCACAGACCTCACGACAGAGTTCCTGAAACTCCCGGCGTTCGTAATCCTGGTGGCGGATGTCGAGTTCCGTCTCGGTCAGACGCTCGCTCGCGATCCCGTTGTCGTCGTAGCCGAACGGAAAGAGGACCTCGCCGTCGTGCATTCGCTGAAATCGGGCGGCGAAATCCTGGAGGGTGTGGCCGTAGAGATGCCCCATGTGCAGGCTCCCCGAGACCGTCGGCGGGGGTGTGTCGATCGCGTAGGTCGTGTTCGGATCGCGCTCGGGATCGCTCTCGTAGGCGTAGATCTCCTCGTCGACCCACCGCTCTTGCCAGCGGGATTCGACGGCATCGGGATCGTAGCCCCCCTCGAGCGACGGCTCCTCGTCGTTAGAGCGCTCCTGGGCGTCCATACTCATGCTCTCACCGCCCGCGTGGGGCGTCGTCGGTACGTCGTGATCACAGCGTGGAATCGGCTGTCGTCCATACTCGTTCGTTGTCGGTGAATGCTGGTCGGCCACAATACATCCGTCGAAACGGGGTGGGTGATGCGGGGCTATAGAGCCCCTACGAAAACGGCGAGGGCGGACGGGTCGACACGATCGTCCGCGACCGCGGCGGAACCGGTCATACGTGGTGATACCAGGGGGAACCATGTTAGGTGTTTCGTCGTCGCGTCGACGCCACCGCCTCGAACT
The DNA here is from genome assembly GCF_041205745.1 of Natrarchaeobius versutus. NCBI lineage: Archaea > Methanobacteriati > Methanobacteriota > Halobacteria > Halobacteriales > Natrialbaceae > Natrarchaeobius > Natrarchaeobius versutus. The sequence goes on from NZ_JBGFCC010000002.1 coordinate 84,234, forward strand.
CTCCCCCGGCCGGGCCCGGGAGGATAGCGACGTCGATCGCCGTGTTTGGCTCAATCTTTTAGGTCCGGTCGGTGGAGTGCAGGGACATGCCCGTGTTCCGCCCCCCGATGGAACCTCGCCTCGACCGCCGAGACGGTTGCGCTCGAGCCGTCGAATCGATCGACGACCGACCCAATACCGAATGAGCGAGTCGCTCCCGGTGCGGTTCGCCGACCTCGTCGTCTCCCACAGCAAACTCGTCGTCGCGCTCGTCCTGGTCGTCAGCGCGGTCGTCGCGGCCGGCGCGGCGGTCGGCGACCCCGAAGACGGCGGTATCGGCCAGTTCGAGACCGACTCCGAAGAGGCGAACGCCCTCTCCGAGATCGAGGCGACCTACGGAACCGACGAGGGCGTCGTCGCCCAGGTCGTGATTCGCGAGGAGGGCGGTGACGTCCTCACGCGGGAATCGTTGCTCGCCGGCCTCGAACTCCAGCGGGAGGTTCGCGAGACCGCGTCGGTGAACGCGACGCTCGAGGAGCCGGGCGTTCTCGCCCTCGAAAACGTCGTTGCGACCGGTGCCGTCTTCGAGGATCGAGTGGCGGAGGCCGAGGGTCCGCCCGACACGACGGAACCGACACTCGACGAACAGATCGACGCCCTCGAATCGCGATCGGACGAGGACGTCGAGGAGCTGCTCGCCGGGGTACTCGATCCGGAAGCCGACTCGAGTGACGGTGAAGAACCCGCCAGCGCCGAGTCGGACGACGCGTTCGACCGTGGCGACGACGGCGCGAGCGGGGGCGAATCCGCGGTCGCCGGTGACGAGGCCGATCCGTACGAGTTCCTCCCGACGGAGTACGAGCCGGGGTCGACCACCGCGGACGCCCGCATCGCCTTCGTCTTCCAGGTCGACGACGGGGGCCCCGACGAGGATCCAGACGCCGCCTACGACGCACAGGTCGAACTCGCGGACCTGGTCGACGAACGGTTCGAAGACGCGTTCGTCTTCGGCGGCGGAATCGTCGACGAGGCCACGGGCAACGCCGTCGGCGACAGCTTCGCCATCATCACGCCCGTCGCGTTGGTACTCGTCCTCGCCGCGCTCACCGTCGCCTACCGCGACGCGGTCGACGTCCTCGTGAGTATCGTCGGCATCGGGGTCGTGATGGCCTGGCTCGGCGGAGCGATGGGCTGGCTCGAGATTCCCATGAGTCAGCTGTTGATCGCCGTGCCGTTTCTCCTGATCGGGCTGGGAATCGACTACTCCCTGCACGTCATTATGCGCTCCCGAGAGGCGAGAGCGGGGAAACTCGAGGGAGTCTCGGCTACTACCACAGGAGATGGCTCCGCCGGCGGTGAGGAGCCAAACCGACGATCCGTCCGCTGGGGCATGCGACTGGGGCTCACGGGAGTCGTCCTCGCGCTCGCGGCCGCGACGTTCTCGACGGGGATCGGGTTCCTCTCGAACGTCGTCAGCCCGTTGCCGGCGATCCGAGACTTCGCAATCTTGAGCGCCGTCGGCATCTTCGCGACGTTCGTCGCCTTCGCGCTTTTAGTTCCGGCGCTGAAAGTCGAGATCGACGACCTCCTCGAGAGCCGCTTCGGCGTCGACCGGCGGAAGTCCCCGTTCGGACGAGGGGCGGGACTCGTCAACCGAGGGCTCTCGAGCGTGGTTGCCGTCGTCCGCCGAGTTCCTCTCGCCGTCGTCGCCGTCGCCGTTCTCCTCGCCATCGGCGGGGCCTACGGGGCGACGGGGATCGACACCGAGTTCAACGAGGCCGATTTCCTCCCCGAGAATCCACCGGAGTGGACGTCGGCGCTTCCCGGCCCGCTCGAGCCCGGGACGTACACCGTCGGCGACGATGCGGAGTATCTGAGCGACAACTTCCAGGAACGCGGCGAGGGTACCCAGAGCCAGATACTGATACGGGGCGACGTGACGGATCCGGCGACGCTCGAGGCGATCGATCGCGCTACCGCCGACGTCGACGGCGACGGGACGATCGTCGTTCGCAGCGACGGAGCGCCGGCGATCGAGAGCCCGGCGAGCGTCTCCCGGGCCGTCGCCGCCGAAAACGAGTCCGTCGCCGTCGCGCTCGAAGAACGCGACGAGACCGGCGACGATCTGCCCGACGAGGACGTAGACGGGTTCTACGACGAACTGTACGAGGCGGATCCTGACGCCGCCTCGGCGGTGCTCTTTCGGAGCGGTGACGGTGTGGAACCGGCGGAGGCGGGCGACGCGTCGCTCGCGGAGAACGGAGCGGCGGGCGAGTACGAGTCGGCCCGATTGCTCGTCGACGTTCGCGGCGACGCCTCGACCCAGGCCGTCGCCGACGACACCCGCGAACTCGCCGCCGCCATCGAGGACGACGCGCCGGTCACGGCGGTCGCGACCGGCGGTCCCGTCACGACGGCGGTGATTCAAGACGCGTTGCTCGAGACGCTCGTTCAGGCGTTCGCGCTGACGCTCGCCGTCATCGGGGCCTTCCTTACGATCCTCTACTGGGTTCGATATCGGACGCTCTCGTTCGGGCTCGTCACGCTCGCGCCGGTCGTCGCCGCGCTCGCGTGGCTACTCGGTGCGATGGCCCTCCTCGACATTCCGTTCAACAGCGAAACCGCGGTGATCACGAGCCTCGCGATCGGCCTCGGCGTAGACTACAGCATCCACGTAAGCGAACGATTCCTCGACGAACGGCGGCGGGCGTCTCCGGATGGAATCGGTGACGACGGCTCGCGCCGAGCGCGGGACGCACTGGACGATGCGCTCTCCGCGACGATCACGGGAACCGGCGGGGCGCTTCTCGGGAGCGCGATGACGACTGCCGCGGGCTTCGGCGTACTCGCACTCGCGCTCGCACCGCCGCTCCAGCGGTTCGGACTCGTCACCGCGCTCAGTATCGTCCTCGCGTTCGTCTCCTGCGTGACCGTATTGCCCTGTTTGCTCGTCGTCCGCGAGCGGCTCCTCGCGTGGATATCGACGCTCCGAGCGGAGAAAACCAGTATATAAAAACCGGTGGTCGGATGGCCGACCACCAGTCGTCCCACCCTCTTAACGGTGATCGCGGTCGTTGCGTCGAGTATGAAGCGAACGCCGACCAGACGGACGATGCTCGCCGGCCTCGCAACCGGCGGTCTCGCGTCGATTGCGGGCTGTGCCAGTATGACGCCGCTCGTCGGACAGCGCATCGAGGACGAGGAGACGATCGCCGTCGACGGGGCGGACCGTCTCTCCATCCACGGCGACGTCGGGACCGTCTCGGCCGTCGGGACCGATCGCGACGACATTCGTCTCGAGGCGGAGAAGCAATCCAGTTCGATCACCACCGACCTTGATGACCTGACACTCGAGACCGAACGCACCGACGAGAGGCTCGAAGTTCGCTCCGAGTGGGAGGGGAGCGGTGGCTGGTTCCAGAACCCGCCGTCGATGAACCTCGACGCCGACGTTCCCCGCGGCGTCGCACTCGAGGCGATCGATATGAGCGTCGGGCGGGTCGCCGTCCGAAACGTGACCGGCGACCTGACGGTCGATACGAGTACGGGTCGCGTCGACTTAGCGGACGTCGACGGCTCCGTGGGTGTCCGGACGAGTACCGGTCGCGTCGAGATCCGCGACGTCGACGGGATTCAGGGTATCTCGACGAGCACGGGTCGCGTCGACACGGACGTGCCCGCGATCGACGGCGACACGACGATCTCGACCAGTACCGGCCGAATCGAGGCCGCGGTCGATCCCGCGATCGACGCGGAACTCCACGTCAGTACGAGCACCGGACGGATCGATGTCGACGATCTCGAGTTTGCCGAGGTGTCGGAGGGGAGTGATCTCGTGACGGGAACGCTCGGCGACGGCGGCCCGGAGCTTCGATTCGAGACGGGGACCGGACGGATCACCCTCACGACGCTCGAATGAGGGAGCCACCACGACGACGTCCCGACTCCAGTGACCCCGGCAGTCTACGGAGTCGGTCGACCGACCGGAATGCGGAAGTGGGCAACTCGTGGCGCTCGAGGCGAACGTTTATCGGGCCGCGCCGGGCACTCTCCACCGAGATGTCGGAGACTGCGACCACGCGATCCGACGGCCCCCTCGAGCGGATGGGGGCCGGCCTCAAGTGGTTCGTCATGGTTCCATTCGAGCGACGAACCTACGCCAGCCTCGCGTATTTGTTGCTCGCGTTTCCGCTCGGCCTCGCGTACTTCGTGTTCGTCACGGTCGGGGTCTCACTCGGCCTCGGCCTCTCGATCCTCCTCGTGGGGATCCCGATTCTCGTCGCGACGTTCGCGTTGACGCTCGCCGTTGCCGGCTTCGAACGCTGGCTGACGACGACGATGCTCCGCGTCGAGATCGAGCCCAGAGTCGAACCGGACGGCGAGTGCAATCGGGACCGACTCGTCTCGCTGGTCACCAACCCGAAAAACTGGACGGCGCTGTGTTACGTCCCCGCGAAGTTCTTCCTCGGGACCGTCTCGTTCTCGCTCTCGATCACCGGGTTCTCGACCGGCGCGAGCATGCTGATGCTTCCCTTCTACTACGACCGACCGGGGCTCTACGTCGGCGTGGTCTCCGATCGGGCCCCCGAGATCAGCCAGACGCTGTATCTCGGCTGGAACTACCTGCTCGTCGGCGTCGAAGCGGTGTTCACGGTCGGCTACTGGGAAATCTCGACGCTCTCGGAGGCGCTGGTCGCCGCGGTACTCGGAGTCGTCGTCGTGTTGGGCACGTTCCACGTGCTCAACGCCCTCGCGAGGCTCTGGGCCTGGTTCGCTCGGCTGACGCTCGAGGGTGCGTTCGATCCACTCGCCGCACTCGCCGGACGCGGTTCCTGACCCGATGCGCCCGTTCGCTACTCGTCGAGTCCGCTGTCCGAGTGCGATCGGACCCAGAGTTCGCCGATCCGGGAGAGGCGAGTTCGGTAGGATTTCCCGTGTTCTTCCCGTTCGATGTAGCCCTTTCCGCCCGGCCCCAGGCGGTCGACGTTGTAGATGACCTTCGAGCGGAAACTATCGGTGTACTCCTCGTTGAGTTCGCGCGCGAGCGCCTCGGCGAGTTCCGAAACCGACGCGAACTCGCCGTCCTCGCCGAGTTTGTAGAGGATGAGCTCCTCGAAGGGCTTGACGTTCGAGAAGGAGGCGACCGGCAACTCGACGATGTGGCGGCCGTCGATCTCTTTGGCGCCGATCGTCGTCCCGCGCTCGTCGAACTCGGCGAGCAGGTCTCGAGCGCTCTCGAGGCGAGTGTCGATCCGGTCGTCGGTAAGCTCTTCTGCGTCACCCTTCCGTTCGACGTCCTCGAGTAACGCGATCTGTTCGCGCAGTTCCTCGGCGAGTTCGGTCTCTAAGTACTTCTCGGGGGCGGTGTAGTAGGTGTGGATGTGTTCGCGGTCCTCTTCGCGTTCGACCATCAGTGAATGGGCGGCGTTCGCGAAGGCGAAGCTCACCGTTCGGGGCATCGCGGCGACGTTGACCCACACTTCGTTGCCGCGGTCGAGTTCGGCCGTGATCAGTTCGTAGGCCTGTTCGAACGCCTCGTCGTAGTCGTAGACGTCCTCCAAGACGAACCGGTCGGTCTCCGCGCCCAACAGGTTCCGAAAGTCCGTCTCGAGTTTCTTCGAGAGGTGCCGGGAGTACTCGACGTTGGCCTCGCTCCCGACCGCGCCCTCTAAGAGGATGACGCTGTCGACGTCGATCTGATCGCGGACCAGCGGCGCGATCAGCCGGTCGTAGTCGAAGCCGACCGGGACGATGTGCGTTTGCATACCCGTTAGTTCGTCGGAGGGGTAATATATTCCCTCCAGTCGCGTCTCCGTCGAGACCGGAGGTCCCGGTCGTTTCGCCGTCGGGCCCCAACCGGGAACCGCCTCGAGCTGGCAGAGATGGCGCCGTATATCTGTTCTGGCGAACCTTCATGACCGTGTCGCCGGGTACTCTCGAGCGAGGATGACAGACGACGAAGACGACCGATGGGGGGTGACGGAGAACGGAGAATCCGAGGAGGAATCGGCGACCGACGACGCTGGCGAACCGGCCTGGGGCGGAGATTCCACCTCGAGCGACGCCGTCGATTCGGGAGACGACGCGGGGTGGCCACCCCGGACCGACGAAAACGACCGTGACGATTCCGGTTTCGCCGGCACAGACTCCGTAGACGGCGGTGAATCCGAACCTCGAGCGGACGCCGCCGTTGGAGCGAGCGACGATTCGCGGCCGCGACCGGACGAGCAGTATTGCTCGAGTTGTGGCGAGATCATCGAGAAAGAAGCCCGGATCTGTCCACACTGCGGGGTCGAACGGAGGAAGTCGGCCGGGAGTCAGGAGAAAGATCCGACGATCGCCGCACTGCTTTCGGCTATCGGCCTGTTCTTCCCGCTCGCCGCCGGCGCGGGACAGTTGTACAACGGACAGGTGGGCAAGGGGCTCGCGTTCTGCCTGATTCAGTTTTTCAACGCGATGCTCATCATCCTGCTCATCGGGTTTATCACCTTCCCGCTGGTGGGTATCTACACGATCTACGACGCCCACCAGACCGCCACGAAGATCAATCGAGGCGAGATCACGGTCTGATCGGACGAGGTTCGATCCGTCGTTCGACCGATCAAAAATCGGGCGACGACGCGAAGGCGCTCGCGATCAGCTATCCGGCCAGCGCTCGATGTAGATCGTTTTGTCCGTATAGAAGTGGATCATGTCCTCGCCCTGTGCGTGAAGGTCCCCGAAGAACGAGTCCTTCCGGCCGCCGAAGTGGAAGAAGGCCATCGGTGCCGCAGTCCCCGCGTTGACACCGAGGTTTCCGACGTCCGCCTCGTGGCGCACTTTCCGGGCGTCCGCACCGTCTCCGGTGAACAGGCTCGCGGCGTTTCCGAACTCGCTTCGGTTCATCACGTCGATCGCCTCGTCGACGTCTTCGACCGCCATCAGTCCGAGCACGGGGCCGAAAATCTCCTCGCGCACGATCGTCATTTCGGGCTCGACGTCGCCGAAGACGGTCGGTGCGAGGAAGTTCCCGTCCTCGTAGCCGTCGACCTCCACGTCGCGGCCGTCGAGGAGCAACTCCGCACCCTCCTCGACGCCGCTCGCGATCAGATCGCGGACGCGGGATTCGTGTTCCGGCGTGATCAGCGCGCCGATATCGGTGGCGTCGTCGAGACCGTAGCCGACGGTCTGGGCCGCCGCCTCCTCGAGGACGAGGTCGGTGAACTCGTCGTAGACGCCCTCCTCGACGACGATGACGTCGTTGGCGAGACACCGCTCGCCCCCACAGGCACAGGCCGACGACACCGTCTTCGCCGCGGCGAACTCGAGGTTCGCACTCTCCGTGACGATGACGTGGTTTTTCGCGCCACCCTGGGCCTGAACGCGCTTGCCGTTCGCCGCGGCGCGTTCGTACACCGTCTTCGCGACCGGCGTCGAGCCGACGAACGACGCGCCCTGGATTCCCTCGTGATCGAGGAGTCCGTTGACGGTGTCGACGCCGCCGTGGACGAGTTGGACGACGCCGTCAGGGAATCCCGCCTCGTCGATCAGTTCGAACAGCCGCTGTGCGACGACCGGGTCCTGTTCGCTCGGTTTGAGAATGAATGCGTTCCCCGTCGCGACCGCGTAGGGGAGAAACCAGAGCGGAATCATGCCTGGGAAGTTAAACGGCGTGATCGCCGTAAAGACGCCCAGTGGCTTGCGAATCGCAGTCTCGTCGATGTCGGGAGCCGCGTTAGGGAGGTGACCAGCCTGCATCATCGAGGGGATGCCACAGGCGACCTCCACGTTCTCGATACCGCGTCGAAGTTCACCTTTCGCCTCCGCGAGCGTCTTTCCGTGTTCCCGGACGAGGACCTCCGCGAGTTCGTCCTGGTGATCCTCGAGGAGCTGTTTGAGTTCGAACAGCGGCTGAATACGCTCCTCGACAGGTGTGTTACTCCACTCTTCGAACGCAGCCTGTCCCGCGCTCACGGCGGAGTCGACGTCGTCCGACGAACTAAATCCGACGTACGAGATCGCTTCTCCCGTCGCCGGATCGACGACGTCCTGTCCCTCGTCGCTCGACGGTGCCTGCCAGTCGCCGTCGATGTAGTTCTGTACGTCATCCCACGGGGGGGTCGTCTCGAGTGTCATTGGACGATCGAATTTCACTCTCGCCGGCAATAAGTCCTTTCAAAAATATCCTGTCCGGATAGATATTGTAGAACAAATTCTCAAATTTGGTCGTGTGGGTACACTATGTGCCACTAATTCTGATTTAGTCCAAAGATTAATCAACACAGATGTAGAAGTTGTACAGTGAGGATGGCGAAACAGGAATCCGCGGCTGGTGACGGGTTGAACGATATCGAACGAGTGGACAAAGAGCACGTATTCGGGACCTGGTCGTACCAGAAGGAGGTCAGTCCAACGCAGGTCGTCGATGCTGACGGCGTCCGGTTTACCACCGCCGACGGCGAGGAGTACATCGACTTCTCGAGCCAACTCATGTGCTCGAACCTCGGCCACAGCGCCGATCGGATCGCCGACGCGGTCGACGAGCAGATGCGGGAAGCCGCCTACGTGTCTCCGGGGTACACCACGGAAAACCGCGCGAAACTCGGTGAGAAACTCGCCGAGGTCACGCCGGGTGAGCTCTCGAAGACGTTCCTCTCGACCAGCGGAACGGAAGCGGTCGAAGCCGCGATCAAGATCGCGCGGTTCTACACGGGCAAACAGAAGATCATCTCCCGCTACCGCTCGTACCACGGCGCGACGTACGGTTCGATCAGCGTCACCGGCGACCCCCGTCGCCTCGAGTCCGAGCCGGGGATTCCGGGGACGATCAAGGCGCCCGATCCGTACGCCTACGGCTCGACGCTCGATCCGATGGAGAGCGTCGAGTACATCGACGAGATGCTCGAACTCGAGGGGGATACGGTCGCGGCGATCCTCGTCGAACCGATCGTCGGCTCGAACGGAATCCTCGTCCCGCCCGAAGAGTACCTTCCGCGGCTCAAGGAGGTCGCACACGACCACGGCGCGTTGCTCATCTGTGACGAAGTGATGGCTGGGTTCGGCCGAACTGGCGAGTGGTTCGGCTGTGACGTCTTCGACGTCGAACCCGACATCATGACGATGGCGAAGGGACTGACCGGCGCGTACCAGCCCCTCGGCGCGACGATCGTCACCCCGGAGATCGCCGACCACTTCGAGGAGAACATGCTCTGTCACGGCCACACGTACGCCGGGCACCCGGCCGCCGTCGCGGCGGGACGTGCGGCGATCGACATCTACCAGGAGGAGAACCTCATCGAACGGGCGAGCGAGGTCGGCGACTACCTCGGCGAACGGATCGACGAACTCGCGGATCGTCACCCGAGCGTCGGCGACACTCGCGGCGTCGGGCTGTTCAGGGGGATCGAACTCACCAAACACCCCGAAAAGCGCGTCCCCTTCGGCGAGCGAGCGGACAAGATCAGCCCCGGGTCCACCGTCGTCGACGAGGTGTCGGCGACGGCCGCAGACCAAGGCACCTACGTCGCGAACATGATCAACACGCTGATCATCGCACCGCCGCTTCCGATCACGGAAGACGAGATCGACGAGGCGGTCGACGCGATCGACGCCGGCCTCGAGGTCTCCGACGACGCGATGGAGCACTGATACAGATTACTGTCGCGACGTACCGGTGAGATCGCGACCCGGGCGGCGGTCTCACCGGTACTGATCGACAGTAAGCCGTCTGAACGGAGCCGGGCCGTCGCTCGAGTCCGTGAAACAAGTTTCTTGAGCCAGACCGCCGTACGAGCTATCATGGAAAGTACACTTCACACCCGACAGAAACTGGACGAAACGGATCTCGCGATCATCGGACGGGTCGAAGAGGATTTCGACGTCAGCCTCGAGACGCTGGCCGACGAACTCGATCTCTCGAAATCCGCCGTCCACTACCGACTGAACAAACTCAAAGACAGCGGCGTGATCAAGGGTGTAAGTGCAGACGTCGACCCGCTCGCGTTCGGACTCGAGATGGTGGCCATCACCGACGTCTCCGTGACCCACGAGAGCGGGTACTCGGAGAACATCGGCGAGGAGCTGAACGAACTCGCGGGCGTCGAGCGAGTCTACTACACGATGGGCGACGTCGACTTCGTGGTCGTCAGCCGCGTCCAGACCAGGGATCAGTTGAACGATCTCATCGACCAGATCGTCGCCCTCGAGGGCGTCAACGAAACGTCGTCGAAGTTCGTAATGCAGGAGTTCGACGCGGACAGTTCGCTCGTCTCAAACCTCACGGACGAGGCTCGCCAGGCGGTACTCGACGCGTCGAAGCGCTGATTCTCGCCACGTGTACGCCCCTCGCGGTGACATCGGAACTGACGGCGGTAGTCGGTATCAGTACCCAGTTCCGCGGATCCAGTTTGCGAGGAGGAGACAGCAAACGACGACGAGCGACGCGATCAACGCACCGAAGGAGACTCCCCATCCGAACTGGTCGGCGAGGATGCCGAGTGCGAGCGATCCCGACGAGGCGATGACGAGGTAAACGGTCCGAACGAGTCCGAACCCGGTCTCGCGTTCGGACTCGGAGAGGTGATCCATAAACTGCGGGAACACGGATGCGCCCCACCCCATTCCGAACCCGAGAAGCACGATTCCGGTCACGGCGGCGGCGATTCCCGGGAGGGCCAGGAGTATCGCGAGTCCGGCGATCGCCGCGATCATACACGTCCCGGTGGCGACGTTTCGGCCGTACCGATCGGAGAGCGAACCGACGCCGATCTGGAGGGTACCCAGCGTGAGGAAGTAGAGAGCGAACAACACTCCCGATTCGGTCGGAGAGTAACCGCGGTAAACGATGAGAAACGTCGGTAAAAACGAAATCAGGGCGTTCCAGACGAACTCGGCGAGAATCGCGACGACGCTCGTAAACGCGATCGGCGGGCGGGAAAGCACCGCAAAAAGCGGGCGTAGCCGAAACTGTTTGGCAAGGGATAGATCCGGGCTCCGGGGCCCGTTCGAGCGGACGCTTGCAGCGAACAGGACGAACACGACCACTGCGACGAATCCCGTCGCCGCAATGGCGGGGCGCCACCCGTAACGAACGGCGATCCACGAGACGGCGATCGGGGTACACAGGCCAGCGATTGGGCCGCCGGCGTTGTGGATCGCGATCGGCGTCCCGATCCGGTCGAACGAACGCGTGATCATCGCCGTCGCGACGCTGAAGTGTAATCCCGTGATGGCGCCCAGCAGAACCGTTCCACCGAAAAAAATCGCGAAATGCGGTGCCGTCGCGATTACGAGACAGGCGATTCCGGTTCCGCCGATCGAGAGGAGGATGATCCGGCGCTCTCCGTAGCGGGTTGCGAGAATCCCGCTCGGATACTGAACGAGTGCATACGAGAGCCACATTCCCGTGAGCGAAGCGCCGATGAGCGTATTCGAAACGGTAAACTCGTTCGTAATCGACGGAACGATCGGACTGATCGCGACCCGACCGACCATCGTCGCGAAAAACGCGAGCGTACAGTGTACCAAAACCGTATGCCGGTACTGCCAACTCATCCCATCGAGGTTCGCCGGTTCTGATCTCGGTGTATCCGTTCTCTTAGCATGGTGCGCGCTATTTCGAGCAGGCTAGCACGAATCGGTGCTCGGAGGAACTGTCGGCCCTCGTTACTGAGACGCCCGAACGGTCCGGGATTGGCTCGGAGATCCGACCTCCACTCCGTCTCGTACGGTATACTGTCAGTCAGTTCCGGCGCAACCACCGCCCGGGTCGCGGTTGCAACGGTTGACTCGCTACACTCCTCCACCGAGACTCGTCTCACACGGCTCGACTCACCGCCGGTCCATCGGGACAGTAATCCGTATCAGTCGTCTTCGCTCTCTCCAGCCCGTCCGGTACCCGTCGGAACCGACGGTTCGTCCATCGGTGTCGAAGTACCCTGTGTCTCTTCGAGTTCTTTCGCCGAATACTCACGGAGTTCGTAGACGAACTCGTTGACGCGGTCTTCGTCGGGTTTGGCGGTAACCAACGAGACGGCGACGAGAACGACCGCGGAAGCGATCAGACCCGGCACACCGATCCACAGGCCGAGTGGAATCGCGGCACCCGTCAGCGAGTAGTACCAGATGACCCCGATACCGACGAGCAATCCGGCGACGGTTCCCTGCCAGTTCGCCCTCGGCCACCAGAACGCGGCGATCGCAGGTGGGAGCAACAGCAGGTATCCCGGGATCGCAAGGTCGATCGCGACCTCGACGAGCAACCCGAGATCGATGAGCGAAAATCCGAGTGCCAACAACGCGAGCAACCCGGAGAAGATCTTGGAGTTACGCGAGAGCTTCTGCTCGGAAATATCGGCGGCGAGCAGTTCCTCGTAGACGTCTCGAGAGACGATCGATCCCATCATGAGGATCATCGTATCGGCGGTCGACATCGCGGCCGCGACCGCGGCCGCCATCAGAATCCCGAGGACCGGGCCGGGCATCTCGAGAATGTACTGAAGGATAACCGTATCGGGGTTTTCGAGCCCCGAGTAGGCGGTCAGCCCCGCGAACGCGATGAGACCTGGGAAGATCGTCAACAACACCAGCGCGGAAAACGAGTCACCGAATCCCATCGCCCACACTGCAGACTGGCGTTTCGAGGAGTAGTAGCGCTGCCAGATGTGGGGGAAAACCGGAATCGCGAGTCCGAACCCGGCTGCAGCGGTGTAGAGGTAGAGCGGATCCATCGTCACCTGTCCGACGGAGTCGAACTGTTGGGCGGCGTTTACGTAGACGTCGGACGGCGTCGTAAGGAGAACGTATCCCGTTACGGCGACCATCCCACCCCACAGCAAAACCGCCTGAAGCGCGTCGGTGTATGCGACGCCGCGCATTCCGCCGATCGCGATGTAGGCGGCCATCGCGATACCGATGATCACGGCCGCCGCTTCACGCGAGATCAGGCCGTCGGTCAACACGTTGAGCACGAGTCCCATCCCGGTGAACTGGATGGTCACGTAGAACATCGTAAAGCCGACGGCGATGAGCGCGACCAGCACGCGAACCAACGTACTCCCGCCGTATCGATCGGCGAAGAGGTCGGCCGGCGTGACGTAGTCTTTGCCGGTCTTACTGATCTTCCAGATCTTCTCGCCGAGCATGACGATGATCGGGAAGTCGGTGACGACGATGGCTCCGATGATCACGAGTCCGGCGATCCCGAGATCGTAGGCGATCCCGCCACCGCCGAGGAACGTGTACGCCGAAAACGCCGAGGCGATCATCGTCAGGAAGATGACGATGCTACTCAGCGATCCGTTCGCGACGAAGTAATCGCTGACGCCGACGTCGGTCAGTCGGTTTCCGTACATCGAGAGGACGAATAACCCGACCAGGTAGACACCGGTCAGGCCCAGACCGACGTAGATCCACGTCGACATCTATTTCCCCTCCGGCGTCTCGGCCGGTTTCGGTTGCGTGAAGATCTCCCGCAGGTCCGGTTTCCCGAGGTAGAGCCACGCGAGGACCGAGTTTGCGGCGACGATGAACGTCAACAGTGCGATCAGGACGACGAATGGTTCCGGGAGACCGACGATGGTTCCCGTCGGTTGCTGATAGTAGTACAAATAGCCGATCAGTATGAGGTTGGTTAGAACGGTGAATCCGACCCACCCCCGACCAATCGTCGCCTTTCCGTTGCGTTTGTGCCCCTCTGACATACTATTCCGGTTTGCTACTATTTCCATATAAATCTGGTTATTCAGGATAGTTTCTCAAAATTGAGCGGAGAGTGTAGAATTATGTACCAGTTGTATTCGAGTAGGATTGACGGAACGCTACGTTGCGTATTTTTCCATATAATTCGACTGTATCGACATAATACAAAGATTAATCAACCACGTTTCCCAACTATCTCGACAGTATGCAAACGGACCCTAATGGCCGATCTAACCGGCCCAATCCGAATCGAGGCGTGAACGAGACAAGGGTTGGAAAATATTCAAATGAGTGTGGTGGACGATGATCGACCCGCAGGACGTCCCGCGGTTTGCAGGAGTATCCTCGTTTATGCGGATGCCACACACGTACGACCTACTCGAGGAAACCGACGCCGACGCGGCCTTTCTCGGTATTCCATTCGACGACGCGACGACGTACCGCACCGGCGCTCGGTTCGGTCCGAGGGCGATCCGCGAAGCGTCGACGCTACTCAAGCCGTACAACCCGATTACGGAGACGAACCTACAGGAGTATTCGATCGTCGACCACGACGACGTTCCGGTGGTACCCGGATATATCGAGGAGACGTTTGCCGAGATCGAAGAGCGTGTCGGATACGTCCTCGAGTCGGAGACGATTCCCGCGATCGCCGGCGGCGACCACTCGACGACGTTACCCGTGTTGCGGGCCGTCGCAGAGCAACACGGTCCAGTATCGCTCGTCCAGTTCGACGCTCACTCTGACCTCTGGACGGAATACTTCGGAAAGGAACACAACCACGGGACGACAGTCCACACGGCGATCGAGGAAGGGCTGATCGATCCCGAGTCGTCGATCCGAATCGGCGACCGTGGCGGTCTCTACGGCGCGGACGACGTCGATCTCATCGAAGACTCCGGCATCGAGTACGTCACGACCGACGAGGCCGCGTCTCGAGGGTTCGACTCGCTGGGCGAGCGCATCCACGACAGAGTGACCGGTCCAGCGTTCGCGACGATCGATATCGACGTCGTCGACCCCGCGTTCGCACCCGGAACGGGGACTCCCATGCCCGGCGGACTGAGCTCGCGGGAGATCCTCCGCTTGACTCGAGCGCTTCACGGCGTCGACCTCGTCGGATTCGACCTCGTCGAAGTGGCACCCGCCTACGATCCTGCTGGAACGACCGCTATTCTCGCGGCGAACGTGATGTTCGAAGCGCTGTGTGCGGCACTCGACGGGACCGAGTAATCGACGGCTCCCTCGCACAGGGTCACACAGTTCGACAACGACGAAACGGCCGTCTGTTATTCACCCTCGTCGCCGTCGAGATCGAGTTTCCGGACGAGCGTCGAAACCCGTTCCCGGTCGCGCTCGAGTTCGGCGTCGGAGCGGTCGTCGAGCGATCCCGAATCGTCGAGGGACTCGAGCGGGAGCGTCCCGCCGGCAACCCCGAACGTCGTCCCCGCTGGCCAGACGGCGACGTGGGCCTCGGCCGGAATCCCGTCTGTCTCGCCAGCGATCCGATTCGTCTCATCGTCGGGCCGATCCGCGTCGACTGGATACGTGACGTCGAGAACCGACCAGGTCCCCGCCGTGCCCTCCGGTCCGTCGAACTCGAGTTCGTCGCGGACGCCGTCGACTTCCACGCCGGCGTCCGCTATCATGTCGACGAACTGGTCTCGTGCCGTCGATGCGGCTTTCGAGTGAACCGACTCGGGGGAGACGCCGACCGACGACAGCGGTGGCGAGAACTCGAGGTCCACCGCGAACAGCAAGCGGGGTGGGAGGTCGGTCGCCACGGCGTCGGCGAGCGGCGACGGGTCGACGGGTTCGTACAGCGTCGTCTCTGCGGTGATGGAGACGATCAGGACGCTCGTCTCTCCGACGCGCGTCCCGAGCGTCGTCCAGCGTTCGGCCAACGGCTCCGGCAGATCGGTCATCGGCCCCGCTACGTGTGGACGGGTTTTCGATCTGGCGATGTTCGGGCCGGTCGGTGGCGGATCACTCGGCGCCGGCGAGTCGTCGCGAATCGAACCGGACCGGTGAACTGTGCGGTTCATACGGTCTGCTGTCAGTCATTTCCGGTGCGACCGCGACCCGTCCTGCGGTCGCACCGGTAAATCGTTACAGCAAACCGTATCAATCCGCGCGAAGCCCGTCGAAGTAGATCGACCGACGCTCGTCGGCCGCGGGGGAGGTCACGAGCGAGACACCGACGGTCGCGACGAGCCCAATTCCCATCCCCACCAAGCCTGCGGTCCACCCGCCGTAGGTCGCCGGAACGGCGGCGACGAACAGACTCGAGAGATAAAACAGCTGACTCGAGAGGATTCCCGCCGTGATGCCGGCTCGCGTCGTCTTTCGCCAGTAAAGGGCGACCATGACGGGAAGGGCAAGCTGGGCGAAGCCGCTGAAAGCGGCGTCGCCGAGTTCGAACAGCGTGGCGGGGTTGAAGAGGCTCGCGGCGAATGCGGCGGTCGCGAAGACCACGACGCCGCCGCGGGCGATCAGGTCCTCGCGGCGTTCGGAGACGTCCCGGTCGAAAAACCCGAGCGTCGGCCGGTAGAGATCGCGCGTAAAGTACGACGAGCCGGACAGCAACATCGAGTCCGAGGAAGACATCATCGCGGCCATCGCGCCGGCGATGACGAGCGCGGCGAACCAGACCGGCGTGTACTCGGCGAGCACCGCCGGGAGGACGTTGCCGCCTTCGGGGACCGTCACGTCGAGCCCGCGCGCCCACGCGCCGAGCATGAACGAGGGGACGAACAGCAACACGCAGAGGATCGGCCAGAGCGCGAAGGACCGCTTCAGTACCGTCCTCGAGCCGGCGGCGAAAAAGCGCTGGTTGACCTGGGGGAACATCGCGACGCCGAAGCCGATCACGATCGCCGTCGAGAGCATCCACTGAGCCGTGTAGTGATTGCTCCCGAGCGCAAGGTGGTGGGCCGCCTCCGCCTCGAGGGCCGCGGTGGCCGCTCCCGGGCCGCCGACAACGGCGAGCACCCAGAGCATCGCGACCCAGGTCGTGACGAGCATGAACGCGCCCTGGAGGGTGTCGGTCCAGGCGATGCCGCGCATGCCGGCGACGACGACGTAGAGGATCATAAAGGCCGTAATCAGCCCCGCGCCGACGGCGTAGGGGAGTGCCCCTTCGGTCAGCGCCTCGAGGGCGGTGCCGGCGCCGACCTGCTGGAGCATGACGTACGGAAAGAGCCAGACGAGGCTGACGCCGGCGACGAGGCCGCGGAGCCACCGCGAGGCGAAGCGATCGCCGAGCATCTCCCCGAGGGTGACGTAGTCGTATTGCCGACCGAGAAGCCACTGTTTGTAGCCGATGACGTACCAGAGAATCGCGAAGATGATGCCGTCCATCAGGCCCATGACGAGTACCCACTCCGGCCCCTCGTGGTAGGCGACGTTCGGACCGGCGAAGAAGGTAAACGCCGACAGGAGCGTCGCGAACGTCGTAAAGAGAAGCACGACGGTTCCGAACGTCCGGCTCGCGAGGTAGAAGTCCTCCGCGGTGCGGTCGGTCATCCGGTAGGCGACGAGGCCGACGGCGAGCGCTAAAATCAGGTAGCCGACGATGATCCCGAGTTGGATCTCGAGCGTCACCGATCGTCACCTCCGACGGTCGGACTCGAGGCGCGTTCGCCACCAGCAGGATCGCTCGCACCCGGCCGATCGGACACCGACCCGGATTCGATGCCGATGCCCCAGGCTCGCTGGGCGAACAGCCAGAAGACGATCGAGGTGAGTCCCATCCAGCCGACGTGCCACCAGAGCCACAGCGGAACTCCCGCGACCAGCGTGTCGTCACCCCACAGAAACCACGGAATCGCGAGCGCGGAGAGGACGACCGCGACGGCGATCCACCCCCACAGTTCTCGTCGGCGCATGTCGGCCGGTCGGTACCAGCCGCGTGTAACCGTTTCGTTCGATGGCCGTCCCGAGAGCGAACGGTACTGAACCGCTCGCCAGACAGTAGCTAAAATCGGTCTTTCACGTAGGAAAAAGCGTATAGGGTTCGGACAGAGACTGACAGCCGAAGCCGACATGGCCCGTCTGTTCCCATTCCGTTCCGAGACGACCGCACGGGACGGCACACCCCGCGTCGTCGACCTCGAGGGGGAAGACGCCGACGCGGTGTTCAGTGCGCTCTCCTCGACGACCGCCCGACGGATTTACGCCCACCTCGACGACGAGCCGGGGACGCCCAGTGACGTCGCCGACGCGATCGACTCCTCGATCCAGAACGTTCGGTACCACCTCGAAAACTTGGAGGACGCCGGACTCATCGAGGTCGTCGATACGTGGTACTCCTCGCGGGGCAACGAGATGAGCGTCTACGGAACCACGGACGGGCCGTTGATCGTGACGAGCGACGAGTCGACGGCCTCGCAGTTGAAGACGGCAATCTCGCGGCTGATCGGCGGGATCGGCGCGCTCGCCGGCGGGAGTCTCCTCGTCCAGTACGGCGTGAGTCGATGGTTCGGATCGTCCGGGATCGCGGCCGACGAATCGGCTCCCCTAGGTAACGGAGACTCGGCGCCTGCAGGAGCAGATGCGGACGAAGACGCGGCCAACGGATACGCCGCTGCGGACGACTCGGTCGACGAGACGGCGGACCCACCCCCAGGAGACGAACCCACGGATGACACACCCCCCGAAGACGAATCCGTGGAGGATGCGCCCTCCGAAGACGAACCGGTGGACGCGGAGGAGGACGAACTGGACGCCGCCGACGTCGACGATGGTGACGACGAAGACGACGAGCTCTCGGCCGAAGCGGTCGCCGAGGACGATTCACCTGACGAGACCCCCGAGGATGACTCGCTCGACGACGTCGCCACGGACGAATCAGAAGACCTCGCTGTGGACGACGACGCGGACGCCCGGACCGACGATGGAGAAAGTACAGAGTTCGACGGAGGAGCCGAACCGCCGGCTGACGACGGTCAATACATGGTCGACGGCGGGGCAGAGGCGACCGATGCGGTCGTCGGAACCGTGCCGCCGGGATTGCTCTTTTTCCTCGGCGGCCTGGTCGTGTTGCTCGCGATAACGGCCTACTGGTACTGGTCCCAACCGTCGTACTGATACCTGGTTTCTTTCGAACGTCAACAGCTATTTGGCTCTCACGCACTATATTCTACACAAACCGGTCTCTGTACGCAACATCTGCGTCACCGCTCCCCTTCCGGGGACAGATCTCCAATGGAAGACACGACCAAATACCTCATTCACGCAAACGTTACGGCTGACGGGGTCGTCGAGCGGAGCGACGTCGTCGGCGCCATCTTCGGGCAGACCGAGGGCTTACTCGGCGACGAACTCGACCTCCGCGACCTCCGTCAGTCACAGAAGGTCGGCCGCATCGACGTCGAAATCGCGAGCACGAAAGGAACCTCGAGCGGTCACCTCACGATCGCGACGAGCCTCGACAAGGTCGAAACCGCCACGCTCGCCGCCTCTCTCGAGACGATCACTCGCGTCGGTCCCTGTCGTGCCTCCCTCGAGGTGACCGAGATCGAAGACGTCCGCGCGGCGAAACGAAAGGACGTCGTCGACCGCGCGAAGGAACTGCTTCGAACGGGCTTCGACGACACGGTGATGACCTCCGAGGAGATTCTCGCGGAGGTTCGCCAGCACGTCCGCGTCGAGGACATCACCGAGTACGAAGGACTGCCCGCTGGTCCGCGGGTGACCGACAGCGACGCGATCATCATCGTCGAGGGTCGGTCGGACGTTCTCACCCTGCTCAAGTACGGCGTCAAAAACGCCATCGCGGTCGAGGGAACGAACGTCCCCGACGCGGTGGCAGAGCTTACCCGCCACCGCACGGTCACCGCCTTCCTCGATGGCGACCGCGGCGGCGACCTCATTCTGGAAGAGCTCTCCCAGGTCGGGGACATCGACTACGTCGCGTTCGCGCCCGCAGGCGAGTCCGTCGAGGAACTCGACCACCACCAGCTCTTTGCCGCCCTGCGAAACAAAGTTCCCTACGATAACGTCTCGGAACTCAACGAACCGCGCGAGGCGGTCGCCGCGACCGATGGGAGCGCGACGCCCGCACCGGCACCCTCCGACTCGCGAACCGTCTCTCCGCCGTCGATCGACGAGGAATCGAACGACGACTCCTCCGTGGCCGAGGCCAAACCGGCGAAGCGATCGCAGACGTCGCCGCATCCGGCCGACGGGGCGTCCGAGTCGGGAACCGCCGGCTCCGAATCGAAACCAACCGAGGACGACGAGGTGGTCAGCGTCTACGAGCACGCGAGCGAGATCGTCCGCGCGGGAACCGACCGAGTTCGGTTCCTCGACGACGACGGCGAGACGATCGACGAAGCCGACGTGAGCGCGGCCGACGAAACCCTCGAGGCGGTCGATCCGGCGCCCGCGGCGATGATTCTGGACGGAATCATCGGCCAGCAGTTGCTCGACGTTGCGTCGGATCGCGGCGTCGAGTTGATCGTCGCTCGAGCACTCGGGCAGTTCACGAAGCGGCCGACCGGCGTTCGTGTCTACGCGATCGACGAGATTGCCACGGAGCCCCCCGACTCGTCCTGAACGCCACGACCGCTCCGATCAGCCGATCACGGCGAACGAGAGGACGAGGAGTGCACAGACGATCGCCCCCGAGAGCGTCGCGAGGAAGTTGACGCCCTGATTGCCGAGTACCGTTCCCTCGAGCGTCGCGCCGAGTAGGCTATCGACGGTCATGCCGATGAAGCCGGCGGCGACGATGATCGCCGCGCCGACCGCGCCGACTTCGGGGAACAACACGTAGGATATGCCGGCGACGATGGCCGCACCCGCCAGCCCGGCGAGTTCGCCCTGCCAGGTGACGCCGCCGTCGGTACCCGGCTCGACGGGCTCGAGCGTCGTGATCAGCCGCGGCGTCTCGAAGACGCTTCCGATCTCGCTCGAGAACGTATCACTCATCGCGGTCGAGACGGAACCGGCGAACGCAAACAGGAAGACGACGGGCGCGATGTGATCGGAGAGCAACGACGCGGAACTGGCCGCGTAGCCGAGAACGGCGACCAGCGCGACGGCCGCGTTGCCGAGGACGTTGCCGCTCCCGCGAGCGCCGTCGTTGTCCTCGGCGACGCCCATCTCCTCCTTTCGGTCGTACTTGAACTTCGTCGAGAGCCCGCCAAGTGCGAAGAAGGCGATGAGTACGGCGAACCAGCCGTAGCCGCCGAGGACGATCGTCACCAGACCGAGAAGGATGCCGGTCAGCATCCCGGCGATCGACGCCGTATCGAGCGCGTAGGAGACGTACCCGAGCGCGACGGTGACGGCGAGCGCCGCGACGATCTCGAGCGGGCCGATCGCCGGCTCGAGTTCTGCGAGAAGCCAGAGGAGGAGTCCGACCGAGAGCATGACGATCGGGTCGTCGTACAACAAGAGGACGTCCCGGAGCAAAGCGGCGAGTAACGCGCCGCTGGCCGCGAGAAAGACGATCGTCGGAGCCGCGGACTCGAGGGGGGCGCCCTCGACCGCGAGCGTTCCCGCGTGACCGATCGCGGCCGCGGCCGTTGCGCCCAGACAGAAGACGATCACGATGACGACCTCGTGGTCCGTTCGCGTGCGGGCGACCTGTTCGGCGAGGTTGCCGTAACCGATGAGGAAGACGGTTCCGACGAAGACGGCGATCGACATCGACGACGTCGCGGCGATCAGCCCGAGCGCAACTCCGGCGAGGACGAACGTGATCAGCCCGTAGAGGCGGTTGTCCTCGTAGTCTCCGGGGTAAGCGAGGAGGTCGAATATCGGACCGTCGGTGACGGCGAACGCACCCAGTAACACGACCGCGGCGAGGGTGGCCCCGACCACCGACCCGAATAGCGGAACGGCGAGCGAGAGCGTACAGATGGCCGCAAAGACGGCGGCTCGCCGGACGGGTGTTGTCACGGTACCGGTGTCTTTCTGTGGTGGTTACTTGAAGGTTCCCGAACACGCTCCACGGTCGATTTCGTCCGCGACAGCGGGTCTGGTGTCGGTCTTCGTATCGGTAAACGAATCAGCTGACGGACAGGACCCGGAACCGGTATACTCTCGGATACTGAACGAACAGTCGTGGGACTGTACGAACGATATCTCACGTATCGCATCCGTCGCCACGATGGAGTGGATCCCGAACACGTCGCCCTCGTCATCACCGAACGCGACCTCCTCGAGAACGACGGATACGAGACGCTCACCGACTGCTTCGAGTGGGCGTTCGAGTACGCGTCTCGAGTGACGGTTTACGTGAGCGTCCTCGACGCCGAAGCGGTTCCGGCGTTGCGACGCGAACTGGAGGCGATCGACGCGCCGCGAGACGTCGCCGTCCGCGGGCCCGACGACCGGACGCCCGCGGACGCGCCGATTCAGATCGGGATCGGCCTCGGCGGCAAACACGAGTTTACGAGCGCAGTCAAGACGCTCGCCGAAGGTGTCGAAGCCGACGAGATCGATCCGGGAGAGATCGACGACGAACGCGTCGAGGAACACCTCGTCTTCCCCTCGGAACCGGATCTGGTCGTCAAGACGGGGGCCGAGCGACTCTCGGATTTCATGATCTGGCAGTCGGTCTACTCGGAACTGTACTTCACCGACGTCAACTGGCGCGATCTCAGAAAGCGGGACTTCCTGCGCGCCGTCAGGGAGTACCGCAACCGATCGCGACGGTTCGGACGGTAGGTGAACCGATCGCGACGGTTCGGACGGGAGCCAAACCGGTTCGACGGTTCGGACGGGAGCCAAACCGGTTCGACGGTCCGATCGGAGCCGCCGCCCTTGCACGTGCAACGTAAGGCGGAGTGACCGTCGCGGTGACTGATAACGAACGATGGTCGCGTTCGCGTCGTTTGTCGAAAGCGAGACGGTTCTCGCGGCACTGCTCGTCGGAGCGATTACGGTCGCACACCTGCTCCCGGACGAACTGCCCGAGTCGACCGGACTCTCCCGCCGGAGCCTGCTCTCGCTGACCGGCGGCGTCTCGATCGTCTACGCGTTCGTCCACCTACTCCCCGAACTCGACGAGCGTCAGGAGGCGCTCGAGGGCGTTTCGGTTCTCCTCTGGTCGCTCGGCGCACACCACGTCTACGCCGTCGCGTTCGTCGGCCTCGCACTGTTTTACGGCCTCGAGCGGCTAGCGGCGGTATCGGAGTCCCGCGATTTTGGCCGGCGGCTCGGGCCGGTCGCCGACGATCCGGTGTTCTGGGTCCACGTCGGCGCGTTCGCCGTCTACAACGCGTTCATCGGCTACGCAGTGGTCCGAGGCGAGACCGGTGCCGACAACGTCGCGCTGTTCGGGGTCGCCATGGCGCTTCACGTCGTCGGCAACGACGAAGCGATGGAGCGACGCCACCGCGATCTGTACAGCAACTTCGGGAAGTGGATTCTCTCGAGTGCGGTCGTCGTCGGTGCCGGGATCGGCGCGATGTACGCGATCAGCGACGTCGCGTTCACGACCCTACTCGGACTGTTGACGGGCGGTATCGTCTTCAACTCGATCAAGGACGAACTCCCCCGGACGCGAGAGAGCCGGTTCTGGCCGTTCGCCGCGGGTGCGACCGCCTACGGGCTGTTGTTACTCCTCCTGTGATACCGTTTCCCCGCTGTGGACCTCGCGTCGACGGTCGTCACGAATCGCTGTACGACCGCCTCCGAAAGCCTTAGGCGCGACTCACTGCCGGTGGACAGCCAAACCGTATCAGTCGGCCGCCCGTCCGCTCGAGTCGATGCCCTCGACGCCGTCGCCGTCGGCTCGCTCGATGGCCTCGAGGTCCGAGCGTTCGGCCGTCGCCAACGAGTCGCGGAACCGTTCGACGACCGATCGGGCTTCCGGAAGCTCCGATTCGCCCATCGCGGCGAGCAACGCGAGCGCTCGGCGAGCGCGGGTTCGGCGCCAGGATTCCTCGCGGTGCTCGTAGGTTCGGATGCCACGCAGGAAGTCGGTCTTCGAGAACTCCGGCCAGTAGGGGGTACAGAAGAAGACGGCCGCTTCGTTGCCGTTTGCGTGCCACGGCAGGAAGTTCGAGGTTCGCTCGTCGCCGCCGGTACGGATGATCAGATCCACGTCCCGAACCGGGCGATCGTAGAGTCGCCGCTCGATCGTCTCGACGTCGATCTCGTCGGGGTCGATCCCGCCGTCCTCGACCTCCGCGGCGACGTCTCGAGCCGCCTCGAGCAGTCGCGAACGGCCGCCGTAGGCGAGCGCGATGTTGAGGACGAACCGGTCGTGCTCGCGGGTTCGCCGTTCGGCGTACGTGACCGCCTCCCGGACGCGTTCGGGGAGCATCTCTGTCTCGCCGATCGCGCGGATACAGACGCCGTTCTCGTGGACCTGCTCGGCGTCGGCGAACTCGCGGAGTTTCTCACAGAGGAGGTCGAACAGCGGCTCGTTCTCCTCGTCCGGGCGGTCGAAGTTCTCCGTCGAGAACGTATACAGCGTGAGTTCCTCGACGCCGACGTCGTGACACCACTCGAGGATCCGTTCGGTCGTCTCGACGCCGGCGCGATGGCCGTCGTGTGCGTCGCCACCGTTGCGGCGGGCGTAGCGCCGGTTGCCGTCCTGGATCACCGCGACGTGTGTCGGCGCACCGGAGATCTCCCGCGAGAGCAGACGCTCGTAGGCCGCATCGACGTGCCGACGGAGCCACCGCCTCATCGATCGGTGTGAGGATACGAACGACTATGTGTCTTGTGTGTCACTCTCCGCCACTGATACCGACCGAAAGGCACTTTCACCCCCGCTACCGGTTCTCTGCGGTGTGAAATTCATTCGAGTCGACCGTTTCGGGGACGGATCGAGACGACGGACTCAACTTGCGGCGAGACGACGGCTCGAGGGGATGAGACGCCGGACGTCAAACCCCGCCATACGGCCGCGAAACGACTCGAACGAACCGTGACGGCTATCAGTGCGGGGAGTCTCGATTCGGACGATGGCAGACGCGAACTCGAGTCCGATCGACGAGGAGCTCTACCGGCGGACAAAGGCGCTTTTGGAGCCGGGAGAGATCGAGCTCAACGGGATGATCGTTCACACCGAGTACGACGGGAGCGAGGACGTCCAGATGATGCAGGCGACGATCGACGTCGGAGATATCGTCGCCGAACACGCCGGTCACGATCCACGTGACTGTTACGTCTACTCCGGCAACGACGACCCCGATTTTTCCTCGAACCAACACCAGGGGCTCACCCTCGAGGGCGAGGAGTTCGTCTGGGAGTGTCAACAGCTGTTGCGCGACGGCTCGTTCGACGTCGTGATCTATTTCGAGGCCAGCGCCGGCCACGACGCGATCCTCGCGGACGTCCGCGAGATGGGATTCGAAGTAACCGGCGTCGAGGGCGACTGATATCGACTGCTGGCTGAAACGGACTGCCAACTGATTCCGGACGCCCACAGGGCAACGATCACGTTCGCGTTGTCGGCCGACAGCTCCAGGGCGAACGAGTTCGGGAGTCAGGGGCAAACGGGGCCCATCACCGCACGGAACCGGTCCGGTCCGCTTATGGTACGCGACTCCCGAGACGTTCGTATGGACACCGACGTCGATCTCACCCGCCGCGAGCGGGCGGTCGTCAACGCCTACCAGGGAGGGTTCCCGGTCCTCGAGGGGCCGTTCGAACCGGCCGCCGAGGCCATGCGCGAGCGAGGGGTCGACATCGACGCGACGGCGTTGCTCGAGACGATCCGCGACCTCGACGAGCGGGGCGTCCTCTCCCGGTTTGGGCCACTCGTCAACGCCCAGGAGATCGGCGGCGCGGCGACGCTCGTCGCCATGCACGCACCCGAAGACGAGTTCGACGAGGTCGTCGAGCGCGTCAACGCCCACCGCGAGGTCGCACACAACTACGAGCGCGCCCATCCACACCTGAACGTCTGGTTCGTCGTGAGCGTCGCCGACGAGGATCGAGTCGAGGCGGTCCTCGGTGAGATCGAGGACGAGACCGGCCAGGAGACGTACAACCTGCCCAAACAACGGGAGTTCCGCGTCGAGGCGAAGTTCTACGTCGACGGACCGTTTTCCGGAGCCAGCGAGGAAACAGACGGTCAGGAGGGCGGCGCCACGGGCGAGGAGCCCCCGACCGCCGGTATCGACTGCTCCGGCCTCGGACCAGACGTCGAGGCGAGCGACGAGTCGACGCTCACGCCGGCCGAACGCGACCTCGTCCTCGAGATTCAGGACGGACTTCCGCTCTCGGAGACGCCGTACGCCGACGTCGCCGACGCGATCGGACGGGAGACCGAGTGGGTCCTCGAGACGATCACCCGCTTCGACCGCGAGGGAAAGATCCGACGCGTCGGCGTCGTTCCCAACCACTACGCGCTCGGCTACACGGAAAACGGGATGACCGTCTGGAACGTCCCCGACCACCTCGTCGACGAGGTCGGGCCCGACGTCGCGTCGTTACCGTTCGTCACCCACTGTTATGAGCGACCGCGCCACGAGGGGGTCTGGCCGTACAACTTCTTCGCGATGACCCACGGCCGAAGCGAGGCCGAGAGCGACCGCCGGATTCGAAAGGTTCGCGAGACGATGGCCGACTACTGGGACGTCGCGGACGACGACTGGGATTCGCTGTTTTCGACGCAAATATTGAAGAAAACCGGCATTCGTTTGGACGAGCGGGCCGATGCAAACACCAGGTAGTCGAATTTAGTAGCAGACACACACTCAAATCCCACATGATCCCACTTCTGCACGATTTCACCGATGCGACCGTGTTGATCTTCGGCGGTGGCTCGGTCGGCGCGCGAAAAGCACGCCGGTTCGCCCGCGAGGCGGACGTCGTCGTGGTCGGTCCCGTCTTCGGCGATCGATCCTTCGGCGGCGCCGACCTGATCCGGGCCACACCGTCACCCGACGAAATCGAGGAGTGGCTCGAGCGAACGTCACCGGCGCTCGTCGTCGCCGCAACCGACGACGAGCGCGTCAACGACGCTGTGAGCGAGGCCGCAGACGACCGCTCGATCCTCTGTAATCGCACGGATCGCGCGGGCGGACGACGGCCCCGAAGCGTCGTCGTGCCGGCGACCGTCCGGGAAGATCCCGTCGTGGTCTCGATCTCGACCGGCGGAACCGCGCCGGCGGTGAGCAAGTACCTCCGTCGGGAACTCGAGGAAACGCTTGCCGGTGCCGGCGAGATGGCGACGTTGTGTGGCGAGCTCCGAGAGGTGCTGAAAGCGAGGGACGTCGAGCCGGATCGGCGCCGGAAACTCGTCACCGACGTCGCCAACAGTCCGGAGGTTTGGACAGCTTTACGTAGCGGTGTTCCGAATGACCGCCAAGTGATCGAGGACGTACTCGGCGAGGAGTTCCCCGCCGGAGGTGAGCGAACGTGATCCACGGCGGCGTCGTCACGGGCGCTCGCGTAACCCACGACAGTGCCTGTGTCGACGAACTCGCCGCCGCGAGCCCGGAGAGTCAACGAGCCGGCGTCGAGCAATTGCTCTCCGTACCGGACGTCGAGGAGGCGTACGTCCTCTCGACGTGTAACCGCGTCGAAGCGTACGTCGTCAGTCCCGCCGCCGCCGTCGGTCGGGCCACCCTCGAGGAGTTCTTCGCGGCGGTCGACGACGACGCGGTCGTCCACACCGACCACGACGACAGCCTCAGACACCTGCTTCGGGTCGCCACGGGTCTCGAGTCCGTGGTCATCGGTGAGGACCAGATCATCGGTCAGGTCCGAACGGCCTACGAGGACGCCCGGTCGGCCGACGGGATCGGATCGACACTCGAGACGGGAGTGACGAAGGCGATCCACGTCGGCGAGCGGGCTCGAACCGAGACCGCGATCAACGAAGGAGTCGTCTCGCTCGGCTCGGCCGCGACGCAACTGGCGAGCGAGGACGTTACGCTCGAG
Organism: Natrarchaeobius versutus; assembly: GCF_041205745.1. Lineage (NCBI taxonomy): Archaea > Methanobacteriati > Methanobacteriota > Halobacteria > Halobacteriales > Natrialbaceae > Natrarchaeobius > Natrarchaeobius versutus. Next base: position 111,747 of record NZ_JBGFCC010000002.1, read on the forward strand.
GGGGCGACGGCGCTGGTCGTCGGCGCCGGCGAGATGGGGCGACTCGCCGCCCGTAGTCTCGCGGACGCGACCGTCGGCGAACTCGTCGTCGCGAACCGGACGGTCTCTCACGCCGACCACCTGATCGAACAGCTCGAGGTCGAGGGAGAGGCCGTTCCGCTCGAGGCGCTGTCGACGGTCGCGGCCGACGCGGACGTCGTCGTCACGGCGACGAACAGCACGGATCCGGTACTCCAAGCGACTCACTTCGAGCCCGACGGGCTCGAATCGGAGGAACCCCACGCTGAGACGCCAGACGGCCACCGGCCGGCCGACACCGTGATCGTCGACCTCGGACAGCCACGCGACGTCTCACCGACGGCCGACGAGCTGTCGACCGTCACGGTCTACGACCTCGACGACCTCGAGTCGCTCACCGAGCAGACCCGCGAGCAACGCGCCGACGCCGCAGACGAGGTCGAGCGGATAATCGACCACGAGTTCGACCTGCTTCGCGACCAGTTCAAGCGCGCCCGCGCCGACGAGGTGATCGCCGCGATGTACGAATCGGCCGAGCGGATCAAAGCTCGCGAACTCCAGACCGCCCTCTCGCGACTCGAAGGCGAGGAGTTCACGCCGGAACAGCGCGAGGTCGTCGAGTCGATGGCAGACGCGCTGGTAAACCAGTTGCTCGCACCGCCGACCAGGAGCCTGCGGGAGGCCGCCGCCGAGGACGACTGGAGTACGATCAGCACCGCGTTACAGCTGTTCGATCCGGAGTTCGGTGGCGACGGCGCACCCTCGTCGTTGTTCGAAGATGCCGGCCGGGCGGAGTTCCGGATCGGCGCGGCCGACGACGATTGAGCCCCGAACGCGCCATATTTGAGCCAGAGACGGTTAATTTTCGGCGTTCCAGCGACGGCACAATCGTTATTTGATTGGCCTTCGTTCGACCGACCATGGGTGACGTACTCTCTGACGACGAAATCGACGAACAGCTCCCCGACGAGTGGTCGCGAGAGGGGGACGAGATCGTTCGAACCTACGAGTTCGACGACTACCTTCGCGGGGTCAACTTCGCCCAGATGGTCGGCGAAATCGCCGAAGCGCAGTTTCACCACCCCGAGCTGATCGTTCGGTACAAGGAAGTCGAGATCCGGCTCACCTCCCACGAGGAAGGCGGGATCACCGACGACGACATCGAGATGGCAGAACTGATCGAGACCGAACGGAACGCCTGATACGGTTTACTGTCAGTCAGTTCCGGCGCGACCCGTCCTGCGGTCGCGACGGGTACAGTTGTGATGAGACCAACGATCCGTACGAACCGACGATGAACGGACGATACGTCTTCAAAGCACGAGTCAGACTCGAGGCCGCCGCCGAGGCCGTCACGCTCGAGCCCGAATCCGCCGAGACGACGGTCACGCTCTCTCGCGAGGCGCCCGAACCGGGAACGGAGGGCTGGCTGTTCTTCCGGGATACGCTCTGGCGCGGCGAGGTGGGCGAAGCGGACTACGCCCGCACGCTCGCCGAAGAGTGGCTCGAGGTTCCCGTCGAAGCGGTGTCGTTTCGCGAACTCCAGGTCGACGAGGCGTACTTCGCGGCGCTGAAAGCCGCGATTGCGGACGACCTCGAGGCGTTCAACGCCGAGACCGTTTCGGCGGTGCTCTCGAAGTATCTCGGCTCGAGCATCCGGGTCGTCGACGGCGGTGAATAGTCCCGATTCGACAGACATTTACTCGAGAATATCGTACTACTGTGTCCCCAATGGTCTCCGAATACGACTTCTGGCTGCTCGACCTCGACGGGACCCTCGTCGACGTCGAGTGGTCGTACACCCGCGAGGTGTTCGACCGGGTCGGCGACAGGCTGGGCCGGGAGTTCACCGATCAGGAGGCGGATATCATCTGGAGCGGCCTCACCGGCTCGCGTGATCGCCAACTCGAGGCCTGGGGGATCGACCCCACCGAGTTCTGGGAGGCGTTTCACGCCGAGGAAGATCCCCTCGTCCGGGCGGAACAGACGTACCTCCACGAGGACGCCGCGTTCGTGGCGGACCTCGAGGAACCCGTCGGGCTGGTCACCCACTGCCAGGAGTTTCTCGCCGAACCGGTCCTCGAGCACGTCGGGATTCGCGACTGGTTCGACGTTCGGCTGTGTTGTACGGAACAGACCGGCTGGAAGCCCGACCCACAACCGGTCGAGTCCGTGATGGCAGATCTCGGCGTCGGGAACAACGGCCACCGTGGCGTGTTGGCCGGTGACGGCGCGAACGACGTCGGTGCGGCCTGGAACGCCGGCCTCGACGCGATCCACGTCGAGCGCGTCGGCCACGACCGTCGCGGCCAGTGCGTGCTCGGGGATTACCGGGTGCAGTCGTTCGACGAGCTCTTTTGAGACGGATTACTGTCGGTCAGTTCCGGTGAGACCGCGACTCGAGCGACGGTCTCACCGACAAATCGCAACAGTAATCCGTATGGGGAACTCGAGCGACAGCCGATAGCAGGGCTTCGGCCGACAACAGCCGATAGCAGGGCTTCGACCGCCAGGAGCGATCAGTCCGAGCGGCTGCCACGGTGGGTCCGCGGGGTGTGTTCGTCGCCGGTCCCCGGCCGGTGCCGAGATTCGTGCGAGCCGGTTCGAACGGCGGCCAGCCTCGAGCGGACGTCGATCGAACCGCTTCCGATGATCGCGAAGCCGGCGAAGATCGCGAGGAAACCGACGATCGCGCTCCGCGAGATCGACTCGTCGAGTACCGCCCAGCCGCCGACCGTCGAGACGGCGGGGACGGCGTAGAAGACGAGGTTCGCCCGGATCGCCCCGGTCGAGTCGAGCAGGGCGAAGTAGGCGATGTAGGCGATCACGCCGGCGAAGACGCTGACGTAGGCGAGCGCGACGATGGCCTCCGTCGTCCACGCGATCGACGACGCGGACTCGCCGGCCGACCACGACAGGCCGTGAGAGACGAGCGCGGCCAGTGGCAGACCCCAGGCGATCCGGACCGTACTCGAGAGCGTGGCGTCGGCCCGGCGGATCAACACGGCGCCGAGGGCGGCGCTGACCGCGCCGGCGAAGAGGATCGCTCGCCCGAGGGCGTCGCCGCCGAGGAGGTTCGCCGAGGAGGGGCCGACGACCAGCGTGACGCCGACGAGTCCGAGGCCGATCCCCGCGACGCCGCGCGAGGAGAGGCGTTCGTCCGAGAGCAACGCGGCGGCGAACACCGGCGTCAGGATCGGGTTGAGGCTGAAGACGATCGCCGCGACGGCACTCGTCGCGTACTGCTGGCCGACGAACAGCAACGCGTTGGCTAACCCGATCACCAACACGCCGGTCGCGAGGATCCCCGCGACGTCGCCGCGGGTCGCCGGAAGCAGTTCCTCGCGGGGGAACGTCGCGAGGACGTAGGCGAGCATGAGCACCGCCGCGACGTCGAAGCGAAGCGCGACGAATAGAAGCGGCGGAAAGTACTCGAGGCCGGCTTTCGCGGCGACGAACGTTCCGCCGAAGAACAGACTCGAGAGTGCGAAAAGAGAGAGCGTCCGGCGGTCCATCATCGGTGGATCACCGTCCGTAGCCGACGAAGGGGCGAACCGAGATGGAGCGATCGGGGGTGCGTCGGCGTCATGAGAAATGATACGGGCGAGAGCGCCATAGGTTGGCTCAGAAAATCTTTCACGACGAGGCCCTCGAGCGCCGGACCGCCGTGATTTCGCCCCGTGAAATCCGTTCGAGGGGCGAAAATCGTTTATCACGGGGGAGACGAAACGGGGTATGGAATCGTCGCTCGAAGAGATCGAGTTTCTCGCGCTCTCGGCCAACCGCGTTGACGTGCTCCGATTGCTCTCGGAGGGGAGGTACACGCGCCGGGAGCTTTCGGAGACGACCGGCGCCTCGCAGGCGACGCTCGGGCGAATCCTCGGCGACTTCGACGAGCGATCGTGGGTGAGGCGAGACGGAAGCGAGTACGTCGCGACCGCGACAGGGCGACTCGTCTCCGCGGGGTTTACCGACTTACAAGAGATCGTCGAGACCGAACGCACGCTCCGGGACATCGTCGACTTCCTGCCGACCGAGTCGCTCTCGTTCGATCTCCGTCGGCTCTCGAACGCAACGATCACCACGCCGAGTCAGACGCGTCCGAACGCACCGTTACAGCGGCTCCTCGAGTTGCTCGAGGAGGCCGAGGATGTGCGGACGGTTTCCCACGCCTTCAACGAGCAGACCCTCTCGATCGTCCGAGAGCGGACGAAAGCGGGCGAGCAGACGTTCGAGGGAGTTTTCTCGCGACGGGCGATCGAGGCCCTTACCGACGAGTCCGAGCTTCGAAGACGGCTCGAGAGCCTCCTCGAGGCCGATCGGGCGGCCGTCAGGATCACGGACGACGACGTTCCACTCGCCGTGATGATCGTCGACGACGTCGTCTACCTCCTGTTGCGCGACGCTCAGGGTATTCTGCGCGCGTCAGTCGACGTCGACGACGATCACGTCCGGTCGTGGGCGAAGGAGACGATCGCGGACTACTGGGAGGAATCCACTCGCCTCGAGCCGGAGTCTCTCGGACCGGAGTGAGCCGACGACGGTGTGCAATCGTCCCTTAGCGACGGACGTTCGGACCCGATCAGAACGGCGGTGGCTCGATCTCGATCGGATCGGCGTCGCCACAGCCGTGGCGGTAGAGACGCGTCGCTTCCCGCGTGCGCTCGGCCGGCGAATCGATCGTCTCGAGCGTCACCTCCTCTTCGATCAGGTACATCTCGAGGTGTGTGATCGCGTCGCCCTCGCCGCTTCGTTCGGTACAGATCGACTCGGCGAGCCGGGCGGGAACCTCGGGGTGGTCCGGTGTGGCGACGCTGTTCATGTAGAACCGTTCGCGGTAGGTTCCGTACTGCGTCTGCAGTTCGTCGGACGGGCGCTCGTAACTCAGTTCGCGGTCGTTGTAGGCGTCGATCACCTCGCCGTCTTCGGTCGTCGCCGGAAAGACGTAGTACCGATCCGTCGTCCGTGGCTCGGGAGCGAAGATCCGCCACTCGGTCTGGTGGTCGACGAGCGCCGACGTCGCGGCGTTCGCCTCCGCGGCGGGCCCGGACTCGTCGTCGACGACGCCGCCCGCGGAGAGCGCCGAGACGAGGACGACCACCGCGACGGCGGCGACCAGCGCGTGGGAGACGGCGAACGGTCCCCACGGCGCCTGTTTCCGGCGGAGGGCGTTCGAATGGACTCCGAGCGACGACGGACCGGGTCGTGGAACCGTCGCCGCGAACGCCTCGAGGAGAGAGCGAGCGGTCGTGATGGGTTTGGTCGTGAAGGCGGCAGTCTCGTCGGTTCCGGTCCGAACGCAGACGTTGCGAGCCAGCCGCCGGGAATCGTCCCAGAACTCGGCCTGGAGAAAGAGGATCACGCCGGCGATGGCGACGTAGGCGAACGCGCCGATCCGGACGGTGAGCGCAAACGAGAGGTGGGCCGCGACGAACGCGGCGACGAGCGCGGTTCGGAGCCGGCCTCGAGTGAGGACCAATAGCCACGAAAACGACAACATGAGAAACCACGTCAGACCGCCGATCTGCAGGGCCGTCGGGGCCGACCGGACCAGGTCGCCAAGCAGGAACGTCATGTCGTCTAACCCGAGTACCAACACGGCGGCCTCGCCGGTGAGCCACAGGTCGGAGGCGGTCTTGTGGGCGGCGTTGACCGTGTACATGGTGATCATCTGGAAAAGGACGAACGCCGATCCGAGACTCGCGACGGATCGGCGAGGCGGTCCATCGGCGTGGACGGCGTCGATCGACCACCGGGCACCCAGCGGGAGAAAGATCGCCCAAAACGAGAGCCAGGCGAAGAGTACGTCGGCGTAGCTCAACACCAGCGGGTTGGCGAGGTCGAGCGAGAGGACGAAGACGAACGAGAGGGCCGTCGCGATTCTGGTCCGGTAGCCGACGAGCAACGCGAGCGCGATCAGTCCGTGGGCGACGAACAGCGCCGCGGTCGCGGCCGGCTCCGACGAGACGAAATAGAGCGAACCGACCTCGAGGGGTGTGGTTTCCCTCGCGAGTTCGTGTGAAACCAGGCCGCCGTCGGTGTAGAACGTCGAGAAGTTACGCGAGCGAAGCAGGAGGTCGACGAGGACCAACGACGCGAGGGCGACCCGGAAGACCGCGAGCGTCCGGGTATCGATACGGATACAGTTCCGGAGGTATCGTCCGACGGCCTCCCCCGGCTCAGATACGCGATCCCGCCACCCGTCTTCCATCGGTTTACGTCCCGTCCGGTGCGGTGATATGCCTTGTCTTCCGCGGAGAGCGGTATCGGTACCAGCGGGCGAACCGATCGAGTGATTGCCGGGCGATCGAATCCACGGCGGAACGGCCAACGGCACCGTTCTCCCGGGACTCAGGCTCGAGGACAGAATAGCGTATTCGGCGGCCCGACCTACGTTCGTCTGGCGATCAGATGTCCAATGATTTTCAGTGGCTACGATATACTGTCGGCGCACGATCCGCCGGGGCGATCCCGGCCGCCCGTCTGCAACCGGTGGGAAACCCGTTTCGACGACTACTATTGTAACGGGTTTCGGTCGCGACTCGCGACGGGTCCCAGTTCTCTCACAAGAGGGCAGGGATGGCTCGTCTCTCGAGTCGGCCGCCGGAACCGCGCGGATCAGCCCGGCGTTCCCGCGGTGGGCTCGTCCTCGACGACCGCGTCTCCCGGTTTCGGCGTCGGCTCGGCCTCCTCGTCGGCGCGGCTGAGTACCTCGGTAAACTTGCTCGAGCGGTCGGCGATGTAATCCATCGTCTCGCTGTCCGGGCTCATGCCTTCGGATTCGACGAGATAGGTCGTGATCACGACCGTCTTGATCCACGGTGAGAGGATGCCGAAGTAGCCGACCGCGACGAATCCACCGACGACGAGCCAGACGGCGGCTTCGACGATCGTCCCGAATCCGCCGAGCGCACCCGAGACCACGGCCAGCACGGCAACGAACGCGAGCGTCACCGCCTGCATCCCGACGACGATGACCGCCGTCGAGCCGAGAACCGGCTTCCAGGTCTTCCCGTAGAGGACGAGTCCGTCTCGAGCGGCCGTCCACGTCCCTTTCTCCTCGTGGAGGAACATGTGCGCCAGAATCGCCTGATCGAGATACGACGCCGCCATCCCGATTGCCGCCGTCACGATCCCCATCAGTTGTCGTAACGCCGGGACGAAATCCACCAGTCGTCCGACGGAGGCGACGGCTTCGTTGAACTGCTTGATCACCGTCTTGACGACCTGATCGACCGCGAACAGCCCGCTGGCTTCGACGAAGCGGCCGGAGACTTTCTCCTTGCCAAACCGAAGTTGGTTATCCGGAACCTCGCCGGTGTCGACGGCGTGTGCGATGACGGCGACGTGGCCGGCGGCGACGAGATACAGCACGTACCGCCGAACCAACATTACGAACCCGCCGAAGATGACGGTCGCGAGGAGAAGCGCCCCCAGTCCGATCAGTCCAGAGAGACCGATCGATCCGAACACGATCCAGAGGACGATCCCGAACCAGAGGACCGCGAGCAGCGCGAACGCAACCCCGACTGCGAATCGAGCCACGACCCACGGCATCGTCCGAAGGAAGATGCGCGTTGCCTTGCCAAAGTGTAAGACCATACTACCAAACTGGTGTTCGATGCGATATTAGTTTTTTGCTAATATGTACGGACATCCGTACAGCTACTGAGTGGTGATATTATCGGGATCAGGGTCGCAAAATGGGCTTTCGATCGGGTGGTACGCTTCGGTAACAGTATCTTCCGTTCAGAAGGGCGCAATAGCCAACTACGATGTTCGAACGGCCAGACGACTCCAGGGTCACACTGGTAGCCGAGCGACCGACGAGCCGATAATCCGGTTCCAGAATCAAGTGATATTTCTCTGGTACTGTCCCACAGCAAGCCCGTCGTACCGATTACCACACAGTAGTTTCGGACAGCACACGCTCGAGCGAGCTCCGAACGCGTCTCCGATTGTCTTTCTGACGCTTCAGGATCAGCCCGAGGGGAAAGCCACTCGAGTGCCGAGCGGGGCAAATCGTTTCACCGTCTACGGCGGTCCGACACACGGGGAAACGGCTAACTCTCGGGCGGGCAACGTCGGGATATGAACGTCCACTGGCACCGTCGGGACCTTCGAGCGACGGACAATCGTTCTCTCGACGCCGCGGCGGAAGCCGGGACCGTCCTTCCCGTCTTCGTCTTCGACCCCGAGATACTCGAGTTCGCCTCCCCGCCGAGGGTCGCGTTCATGCTCGAGTCGCTCGCTGAACTCCGGTCGTGGTATCGCGACCGCGGCGGTGATCTCCTCGTCGCCACCGGCAACCCGCGGGACGAGCTTCCGCGGATCGCCCGCGATCACGGCGCAGACCGCGTCGTGTGGAACCGAGACTACTCCGGACTCGCACGCGAGCGTGACGACGCGATCCGGGAGGCGCTTTCCGAGGTCGGAATCGAGACCGAGTCGTACGACGATGCCCTCCTCTACGAACCCGGCTCGATCACCACGCAGGACGGCGAGGCGTACGCCGTCTACTCGTACTTCTGGCGCAAGTGGCGCGACCGGGAGAAAGAGTCAGTCTATCCGGAACCGGACGCCGGCCGACTGGCGGACGTCTCCGGCGACTCGCTTCCGTCGCTCGCCGATCTCGGCTTCGACGAGCCCGAAGCGTCCGTCCCCGGCGGTGGAACGGACGCCGCACGCCGACGGCTCGAATCGTTCTGTGAGGGACCGATCTATCGGTACGCGGACCGGCGGGACGAGCCCGCGGCCGACGCCACCTCGGGGCTCTCGCCGCATCTCAAGTGGGGAACCGTCGGCATCCGCGCGGTGTACGAAGCTCTCGAGGGGGCGAGGGTCGAAGCTCCGGACGACGACGCGGTCGAATCTTGTGATGAATTCGCGTCACAACTCGCCTGGCGGGAGTTCTACGCCCACGCGCTCGCGGCGAACCCACACGTCGTCACCGCGAACTATCGGTCCTACGAGAATCCGATCGAGTGGCGAACCGATCCCGAGGCCTTCCAGGCCTGGACGGACGGCAAAACCGGCTATCCGATCGTGGACGCTGGAATGCGCCAGCTCCGGAACGAGGCGGTTATGCACAACCGCGTACGAATGATCGTCGCCTCCTTCCTGACGAAAGACCTCCTGCTCGACTGGCGCGAGGGATACGCCTGGTTTCGCGAGAAACTGGTGGATCACGACACCGCAAACGACGCCGGCGGCTGGCAGTGGGCGGCCGGAACCGGCACCGACGCTCAACCGTACTTCCGGATATTCAACCCGACGACCCAGGGAGAGCGCTACGACCCCGACGCCGAGTACATCCGCGAACACGTCCCGGAACTCGAGGACGCTCCGGCGGAGGCGATCCACGATTGGCCCGACCTCGACTCCGAGGAGCGATCGGCCGTCGCGCCGGCGTACCCGGATCCGATCGTCGATCACGCGACGCGCCGGGAGGCGGCCATCGAAATGTTCGAGGCGGCTCGCGGCGACGGGTGAAATTAGTCCTCGGTTGGGATCGACCGACCGACCCGTTCGCCGGTCTCGAGCCCGTTTCGAAGCGCGGCGTGGAGTCGACCCTCGCCGGCAACCCAGTCGCCGAGACAGTACAATCCCGCGCGTTCGGCCACCTCGAATGCGTCTCGGTCGACACCGTCTTCGGGCTGTGCGTACCGCCAGCCCTGGTGGTCGGTCCAGGTCGGGTTCTCCAGGCGGTCGTCACCGACGACCTCCGCAGTCAGTCGGGCGAGTTTCGCGACGTTCTCGGCCGGGTCGTCGTCGTATCGTTCGACCGACCACGGCTCGTTCGCCTGCACGATCAACACCGATTCGCCGTCGGGGACGTGACCGGGTTTGCACTCCTCGCGGGCGATCCAGCCGATCTCGTGGCGCTTGTCGGTGTTGACGAGAGCGTAGTAGGGGACCTCGAGTTCGAACTCGTAGCCGAGAACCGCGGTCCAGACCGTCCGATACTCGACTGACTCGGCGGCCTCGACGAGCGCGTCCCGACGCTCGTCTTCCCAGTCGGCTTCTCGAAGGAGACGTGCCGTCTGCGGGGCCGGTGGATTACAGAGGAGTTTGTCGTACGGCCCCCACTTTTCGCCGTCGGAATCGGTCAGTCGCCACCGCCCGTCGTCGCGGTTGATCCCCGTAATCTTCGTTCGACGGTTGACCGTCGCGTCCGTCTCCCCGAACAGTCGCTTTGCGATCTGCGTGAGTCCCGTCCGATAGGTCAGCTTCCGTTCGGTGGTCGGTCGGCCCTCGCCCACGGTACCGTCCTCGTCGAAGACGGATATCGGCTCGTCGATCGACACGAGTCCGTCGGTCTCGAGGCGTTCGGTCACGAGCGAGCGGACGCGCTCGTCGTCGTCTTTCAGGTAGTTCGCTCCGTAGTCGTACCACCGGCCGTCCCTGCGTCGGGTCGCCGCCCGCCCGCAGACGCCGCCGGACTTCTCGAGTACCGTACACTGTGCGTCCGGCGCGTCTCGGTGGATGGCGTACGCCGCGGCCGCACTCGCCGCGCCGGCGCCGATGATCCCGATGTCCATACGTGACGATGGGCCCGAATCGTTGCAGGTGTTACGATCAGACGACCACACGTTTCGTGGGGTATCGAGGAACACGCCAAAGGGAAGAGTCCCCCGAACCGAGGCGGACGTCGAACGTCCCAGCCTGCCTCGAACAATCTGTCCATATGAGAGTTGCTACTGAAACGACCCACACCGATCGCAATGCCGCCCCGTGATCTGGCGAACGTTGACTTTCAGTAGCTACTATACAAACGACTTCGAACGGCCGGTATGACGCTCTCGACAATCCCCCGATACGAACCCGGTCGCGTCGCCGACGTCGGCGACCGCGCGGTCGTCCTCGGGGGGAGTATCGCGGGCCTCTGTAGCGCGCGGGTCCTGGCCGACGGGTTCGAGGAGGTCGTCGTCCTCGAGTGCGACCCGCTCCCCGACGAGCCCACCCCGCGTGAGGGCGCACCCCAGACCGGGCATCCACACGTCTTGCTCGAGGCCGGGCGGGCGACGCTCGAGGACTTCTTCCCGGGATTCGGCGAACGGTTGTGCTCCGCGGGTGGGCTGGTGATCGACGCGGCGACGGACATGCGATACTACGAACAGGGAGACTTTCTCGCCGACGGACCGACGCGGCTTCCGATGTACTGTGCGAGTCGGGCGCTGTTCGAACACGTCGTCCGGCAACGACTCGCGACGGTCGAGGCCGTCGAGCAACGTGGCGACTGTCGGTTCACCGACTATCTCGTCGACTCCGACGGCGAGATCGAGGGCGTGACGTATCGGACCGACTCCGGCGGGGAAACGTCTCTGGACGCCAACCTGGTCGTCGACGCGACCGGCCGGACGAGTCGAACGCCGGCGTGGCTCGAGGCCAACGGGTACGCGTCTCCGCCCGTCGACGAGGTCACCGTCGACGTGACGTACGCGACCATCCGCGTCGAGCGACGACCGGACGCCCGCTATTCGCTTTTCGTCCCACCCGTTCCGTCTCGTCCTCGAGGCGGCGCGGCGATTCCCGTCGAGGGAGACCGCTGGGAGGTGATCTTCCAGAGTATCCACGGCGAGGCGGCGCCGAAAACCGAACGTGAGTTCGTCGCGTTTGCCGAGAGCTTCCCTATTCCCGATTTCGAACGGCTCGTAACGAGCCGCGAGTGGGTTTCCGAAAGGATCCACCACTACCCCTTCCCCTCGAGTATTCGACGTCGGTTCGAGCAGCTAGATCGATTTCCGGACGGGCTACTCGTCACCGGCGACGCCGTCGCCAGCTTCAACCCGGTCTACGGCCAGGGGATGTCGGTCGCGGCACTCGACGCCCTGGTGCTTCATCACGCCCTCGCCAGCGGGAGCAACGACCCCCTTGCGGCGCGTTTTTTCGACGGGATCGCACCCGTGATCGACGCCGCCTGGAAAATCGCCGTCGGCGCCGACTTCGCGTTCCCCCAGACGACCGGACCCAAACCCCGCGGGACGGACGTCTTCAACCGGTACACGTCGCGGCTGGTTCGCCAGGCACACTCCGACGGCGCCCTGACCGACGCGTTCTACCGCGTCTTCCGCCTCGAGTGCCCCCCGACTACCTTGCTTCGTCCCGGCGTCGCGTGGCGGGTACTCCGGCCGAACGTCTGAGCCTCGACTCAGTTGTCCCGATCGGCGACGCCGGACGCGTCCGTCGTAACGTGTGCAGTGGTAACGGACGTGCGAAACGGATTTTATCGACTACATTCATGATCCAGTATGAGTGAAAAATGGCCGTTCGTTCGTCGAACGCCCGCCAACCCGGGATCGACGTCCGATTCGGGCCCGCGGCGAGATCCCGTGTTGGAGTGGAAACACGACGCTCACGCACGAATATTCGCCACACCGCTCGTCGCCGACGGACGGGTGTACGTCACCACCACCGCACAGTCACACTGGGAGGATATCGGATGCGTTGTCGCGATCGATCGGTCCACCGGGGAACGGGTGTGGATGAGCGCGGCGGAGGCGATGGAGGTCCGCGGCACGCCCGGCCTCTCCGATGGAACCCTCTACGCCGCCGATCTCGACAATCAGGGATTCATCGTGGACGCGATCGACGGACGAACGCGTTGCTTCGACGATGAGATGAGCCCCACACCGGCCGACGGGATCTGTCCGCTCGTCCACGACGAAACGGTGTTTACGACGCCGTACCGGCTGGAGGCCCGCGACGCCGACTCGTGGGAGCTCCGGTGGTCGTTCGACGGGAAAGACGGCGAAATGAGCGTTGTTGAACCTCCCGCGATAGACGGCAGTACCGTCGTCGCCGCCTGCGAGAACGTCACCGGCGAGCGGATCTACGTCGGTCAAGACGACGGGTATCCGACGTATGTCCAAGAGATCGAGCCGTCGCTTCGCGCGTTCGACGCGGACACAGGATCCCTCCGATGGAAGCGGACGCTCCCGGGTCGCGCCCGATCGCCGGCGATCGTCGGCGGCGTCGCGTACCTCACGACCAGGGGTAGCGATCCGCAAGGCAGAAAGCTCACCGCGATCACCCCATGCACGGACGAGCAGCCGATTCCGGACGAGGAACCAACGGACTACCGCACGTTCGGAACCGTCCACGCGATCGACGTCGAAACCGGTACGGAGTACTGGTCGCGGCGACTCGACGATCCGGCCGCGACAATGCCCGCGATCTATCGGGACACCGTCTGCTTCGGAACAGCGGCTGGAACGGTCGCAACGTTCGACGCCGAAACCGGCGAACGCCGGTGGGAAACCCGCGTCAATAACGACGGAAACGTTCTGTCGTGGCCGACTATCGCAACGGACACGGTCTACGTCGGGAGCAGGGACGAAGGCCTCTACGCGCTCGATCGACGCGACGGAAGTATCCTGTGGCAGTTCGAGACCAAATCGGCCGTCGATTCGAACCCGGCGATCGTCGGGGGGACCGTATTCGTCGGCGACAATCGCGGAACCGTCTACGCGATCGGCGGCGAGTGAGAACGTTGGTTTCGCCACACTGGCGGATGCCGCGTAGGAGCAGCCGACTCACCGCTCGTCGATCAGGACGAACTCCTCGTCGTCGCCGTACTCCGTGAGCCACTTTTCGACTTCCAGAAACGTCGGCTCGAGCGCGTACAGCTTCTCGGTCGGTTCGTACTCGACGCGGGGCGGAATCTCGTCGTAGGAGTTCCTGACGAGGAAGCCGGTGTCGACGAGTTCCTCGAGACGGCGAGAGAGCGTGTTCGGGGAGACGTCGATACGCTCCTGGAGCTGGTTGAACCGGATCGGTGGATCGGATTTGATGACGATTTCACAGAGGATATTCAGCGTGTGTGCCCGGCCAAGCAGTGAAAAGAGTTCCGCCGAATCGAGTTTCGCCGCCGACTCGTCCACCCGTTCGTCGCTCATGTCCGGTAGTCGAACGGTAACGGTCTTACTCGTTTCGACCACGTACCGGAAGACGAGACAGGAACACTACCAGATCTGGTAGTGGATATCGATACCGATACTATCGATACTCCCAGCACTGGTATTTGATTCCGATACTGTCACTCGAGAATATTTGTCCTATCCGGCCGTGTCTCCGGATACAGCAGGTAGCGCCACTCGACGCGAACCGCTGACTCGAACAGACGCGGAAGCGCGAGGGACGCTACCGATCGCCTGAGACCGATGACAGAAACGAAAGCTACTACCGAACCGTTCGTACAGCACGTTGGAACTGACTGGGTGCCCGTCGTCCTCCGGGGGCTCGTCGCCCTGCTTCTCGCACCCGCTGCAGTGCTCAAGTTCGTCGACTACAGCGGACAGGCCGCGCTCTTCGCCGAGTATGGGATTCCGGCACCGGAGACCACTGTGTTGCTGATCGGCGCGATCCAGCTTCCGCTCGCGATACTGATCGCCCTCGGCATTGCGGGACGACTCGGCGCGTTGCTGGTGATCCCCATCATGGTGACAGCGATGCTGACGGCGGGCGTCGAGGCGACCAACGTCGTCGTTCTGCTCGGCTGCATCGGAATCGTCCTCCTCGGGACGGGCAACTATTCGCTCTGGGAACCTGAGGACGAACTCGTCAATCGTCGGTGACGGCTGAAACGGGACACTCTCTGTCGTTCTGAGGGCGGTGTTCAGATCGATGTTTCCGATAGCGAACCGCTCGAAACAACCACGAGAACCCTTGCGCGTTCGGTGCCTATGATCCGGAAAAGCAGACACCACGAGCCCGTGAGTTCGGATCGGTACCCGAAAAGCTCGAGAACCACAATAATTATTCTTCCCTCCCAGCAACGTATTGCTGCATTGAACAGCGGCTCGAGACCGATCGTCTCCGCGTAAGCGGCGAATCTGTGACGATCGGTCGGCCGGCCGGCTGTGGGCGTCCCGACGGATGCAGCCGTTCCGTGATCAGCTGTTTCCGCCGGACGTTACGCTTTCGGCCACTGGTATGCGTGCCCCAACCGCCAGCGGTGCGATTCTCGTTCTCGGTCGTCGTGGCCTCGAGTGGCCCGTGATCGAGCCAAGAGAGTGATGCCCGGAATTCGGTGGGTCGCCCATTCCAGGAGCGTTCGTACTGGTTTTCGGGGACACTGACCGCCAGAGCGGATCGCTGCGAACTCAGTTCGCCGGCGATCGCGTTACTTCTGTGGTTCGACGATACTGTCACTACCGCTGCAGTTCGAACCGGCATCGCCGTTTCTCGTCGGTGATCGGCGGATCCACCGAGAGGATCCGACCGATGGGGCACGCGGGTCCAGCGCGTCGATCGCCTGCCGTCGAGCCCCACACCAATGCAACACACGTCACGAGCCGAGTCGTATCGTTTCGAAACCGTTCGCAGCCGTCCGCTGGGTGGTCTGCAGTCTCTCGTCCCACGGTTGGGTGGTCGTCGATGACCGCCGAACGGTCGCGGTTGACACTCGAGTCACGCGTCCCCGACGGCCCGCAGACGTTCGAGTTCCGAACGACTGACGGCGTCCACTCCCCCGACGAGTTCAGGGAGGGGGAACTCGCACTGCTGGAAGCGCTTTGGGGACGGAAACTGGGAACCGTGCTCTGTCTCCAGGCCAACTACGGCGTGGTCGGAACGGTCCTTGCACGTTCCCCAACGGACGTGTTGATGACGGAAACGAGCGTTCGTGCGTCCCGACTCTGCCGGGAGAACGCCGAGCGAAACGACGCGGATGCGGCGGTTTCACTCGTCGAGTCACCGGCCGGTATGGACGCATCGTTCGACACCTGCTGTTACGCACCTCACGAGTACACGCCGATCGACGTCGGGAAACAGCGACTCGTCGACGGTCTCTCGACGCTGGACCCCGGTGGCCGGTGCTATCTCGCCGGGCGAGAATCCGGCGGGGTGAATCGATACGAGCGGTGCCTGAATCGACACTGTCCGACCGTCGAAACCATCTTCGAGCGGGGAGAGTTCCACGTCGTCGTGGGAACCGCCCCCGAATCGTTCGATCGATCTCGGTACGTCGAGTATCGAACCGTTCGAACGACCGTCGGCGGAATCGAACTGACGCTGGCCACGGCACCCGGGCTCTTCTCACCGACGGCGCTCGACGACGGCACGCGCCACCTGCTCGAGACGGCGACGGTTCGAGACGGACAGCGGGTGCTCGACCTCTGCTGTGGATACGGTCCGGTCGGCGCGTACGCTGCACGTGCCGCGGACGTCGAGGTCGTGCTCGCCGACGACGACGTCCGGGCGACTGCCTGTGCAAACCGAACGCTGGATCGTACCGGAGCGACGGGAACCGTCGTTCCGTCCGACGGTATCCGGCAGATCGACGGAACGTTCGACCACGTCCTCTGTAATCCGCCAACGCACGCCGGCAGTGGCGTCCTCTCCGAGCTGTTCGGCGGGGTCCGAGACGTACTCGAGCGAGACGGAACGTTGTCGGTCGTCCACCACCGCAAACTCGATCTCGACCACCAGCTACGCCGCGTCGGGGAAATCGTCGAACGGTTCGAGGGAGAGAACCATACGGTCGTGTCTGTTTCTCCATAGCCTCGAGTCCCCGATTTCGAAATCCAGCGAGACAGGATCGCCCGTCAGGTCCGTCGGGCAGAAATCCAGACAGCCGATGATCGTCTACTGGCGTCGACTGCGGTAATCGACGGCTGACACTCGGATCGAACGACTCCCCCGGCACACCGGAACCGAAGGACGGAGAGTTACGTACTATGACACGTATTGCGTTCAATGACCACTGGAACGGACGACGAACCGAGGAGTCTCTCGCCGGACGACGCCTTCGCCATCTTAGCCGACGAAACGCGCTTCGAGATCGTACGGGCGCTGTGGGAGCTGTACGAACCGGAGGATCCGTCCAACGTGGTGAAGTTCTCGAACTTGTACGATGTGGACACCGGGATTACGTTCTCGGAGCTGTACGAGCGGGTTGGCTACGAGGATACCGGGAACTTCAACTACCACCTCGAGCAGTTAACCGACCACTTCGTACGGCGAACTGAGTCGGGGTACGAACTCACCGAAGCCGGGTTCGAGATCGCCCGGTCGGTCGTCGCCGGGACGGTTCGCAAACGGCCACACTTCGACTCCGTGGAGATCGACGAACGCTGTCCTCGGTGTGAGGCATCCGTCGTCCTGGACTACGAAGACCATCACGTAACCGCCTCCTGTCGCCGGTGTACAGGTATCTGGCAAGACGCTGACGGCGCCGACGGCGTGTTGTTCACGTTTCCGTTCCCGCCGACGGGATTGTCGGACCGAACCCACACGGAGGCGTTTCACGCGGCGCTCGGGTACAACCTCCAGCGGGTTCGGTCGTTCATCGACGGCGTCTGCCCCGACTGCTCCGGCAAGGTCGAAGAATCGTTCGACGTCTGTGCGCTGCACGAACCGGACGACGGCGGCGGATGTCCACACTGTCACCGCCAACACCGTACGGAGGTTGCCGAACACTGTCAGCGGTGTAAATCCGTCGCCCGTGGCCCACTCACGATCGCGATTCTCACCCGCCCGGCGGTGACCGCGTTCTACTCCGACCACGTGATCGACCACCGATTCGCGTCGTGGGAGACGTTTCGATTGGCACAATCGATCGAGGAGGAAATCCTCGAGATCGATCCCGTCCGCATCCGCCTCACCGTCCCCTGTGATGGCGAGTCGCTGGGACTGACCGTCGACGAAGAACGATCGACCCCAGTACGTCGTCGAGTGCGAGGCCGTCGCGGAGGAGGGGCTCCGCACGGCGGACCTCGAGCCGCCCCGGCGGGATCGCGTGACGATCCTGGTGACCGACGAGGAAGAGGAAAAAGAACTCGTCGTCGGCCCACACCCCGGCTGTCTCGCCCTCAGCGAGACCCACCAGCTGTCGATCACACTGGACGGCCAACCGGCTGACCTCGCCAACCTCACCTGGTCCATCGAGGGCGACGGCGACGTTACCCCCGACGACACCTTCGTCCCGTCCGCGGAGGGCCTGGTCGAACTCGAGTTCTGGCTCTCCGACGACCGCAGTGTGAGCGACGGACTGGCGTTCCTTATCAGCGAGGAGTGTAGCGAACTGCACATCGAACTCGCGGAAGGGGGTCGGACCACCACCCACACGTTCACCTGCGTGGACAGCCACGGATTCCCCGGCACCGAGGAGACCGCCTCGAGCGGTATCAACACGTCTCCGGAGCGATGGCGGAACGGGCCCCGACGCTGGGATCCGTACACTCCGGCGCTCGTCGAAGTCCGCCTCTCGATACCAGGCGTCTACCTCCCCACACTCCCGCTCGAGGAGCCACAGGTGGTCTCCGGATACGTCGTCGTGGACATCGAAGACCCCGATGCGATTCCGGACAAGATCAGTTTCGGGGAGTACGTCGACCAGGTCCCGATCACGATCACCCGACGGGTCGTCCCCGAGGGGGGGAACGACGGGAGCGACCTCGACGTTTTCGACGGGGAGTTCGGCCCGTACACGAACGAAAGCGGGTACTACGGCGACATGACCGTCGAGGGGCACTTCACCGGCGTGGGCTGGTTCGAGGATCGCTGTGGCGGGTTCCTCATCGGCCCCCACCGGTAGTCAGCTCTTCCGTTCGTGACTCCCAGCGGATCTCGGTTCGCTCGCGAGAGGACAGGAGGGTGATCGTGCCTCGAGTCGACGACTGCCGGAACGCCGCAGGTCAGCTCGGCGTTCACGGAGTGGGATCGTCCTCGGCGGTCGCGTCCACCGGTTTCAGCGACGGTTCGGCCTCCTCGTCGGCGTGGCGGAATGCCTCGATGAACTTGCTCGAGCGGTTTGCGATGTGATCTATCGCCTCGCTGTCCGGGGGTTATCATCTCGTCGGTAGAAGAGCGACGGCTCGAGTCGTCGCGTTGCGCTCGAAAAGAGTTCGTCTTCCGCCCCAGAATGCGACCCGTCTCGTACTCTGTGCGTCTCTCGGATCCGGTTGGGTCGACGGCGGTCGGATACACGGAAGCGATACGAACAGGTCGATCGCTCCCGGTTCGAGTAGCCGCGACGTCGCCGTTACTCGGTCAACCAGTAGGTCATCGGCGGATTCGGTCGTCCGACGAAACAGTGGCGGGAAAACTCGTGGTGTTCGATAGTGGCCTTCGCCGTTCGGATCGCTTCTTCATCCGGGTCGGTCATGAGTCTGCGGGTCCCGTCGGTGAGTCTCCACTCCCCGCCGGCCGTTTGCTCGACCGTCAAGTTCGTGTGATCGATCGAAATACAGTCCTCCGTGAAGGGAGTTTGACTGAGCGTCGCCGGCCGACCATCGACCAACCAGTAGGCCATCACCGAATCCGGGCGACCGACGAAACAGTGTCGATTGAAACCGTAGAATTCAATGATTTCTTTGGCCGAAAACGCGTCACTCATCGACTCGAGTTCCAGCAATTGGTGAGTATCTTCAATTACTCGGGCAACAGTTTTCCAGCGGCCGTCCGGTTCCTCGACACGTGCTCGAACGACATTCAGATTATCCGGGTCGAAACTGATACAGTCCTCTTCGAGTGACGTGGGAGGGTCGTCTGCGTCTTCGCCGGCTTCGTCCCTGGAGTCGTCTGCGTCTTCGCCGGCTTCGTCCCTGGAGTCGTCTGCGTCTTCGCCGGCTTCGTCCCCGGAGTCGTCTGCGTCTTCGCCGGCTTCGTCATCTGCGTCCCCACCGTAATCTCCCTCATCGACACCACCATCGTCGTCAGCGTTACCATCACCACCGTCAGAATTACCATTCGTCCCTTGTGGATCGGAGTCGCCGGTCGCCCCGTCGTCAGACGTGTCGACTGTGGGGTCACCCCCAGAACCGGCTTCCGAGCTGTCGTCATCAGCGCCGAATCCCATCTCGATCCCGTCTTCGTTGATAGCAATACACCCGGCTAGCGACGCACCCACCGAGGTGACCGCAGCAGCACGAAGGAGCGACCGACGCTTCAGGTGATTATCCGACTCATCGGTCGTCACGCCCCACCCCCTGTAGTTGCTGGATCACTGACTGAGACCGTTCCCGTACACTCCCCATAAAATTCATAAATAAAGTTATGAATAATCTATTATAAAAATTCCGGCCGAAACCGATCCTCATCTGATAAGACCGACTATCGTCGATCTATGAGGAGGCCCCCGACGCCAACGTGACGTTCGACTACGACGCGGCCCATCCGCGGGCACAACAGTTCGATCTCGCCCGCTTCGACGACGATCGACCTTCGAAGGTGGTGAGAAGCCACCGACTCGAGCGCATCTGTCCCGAACCGCTACTGTTCGAACAACGTCGCGGATCGATCTACTCCTCGCTATAGTAGCCACTGCAGGTCTTGCACACCTGATCGCCAGACGGGTCGGCGATCAGTGTGTACATCGTTGCAGTTGTTACTATAGTCAGATCGTCCCAAGCGACGGCTCCCGTGTCGTCCTATGAGAGTGACTGTTTACACTATGGAATCGAGAGCGCCGTCGACGCACGGTACAGTATCACCGACTAACCGGTCGCGATCGCCTGACTATGGGTTTATCATCGTCGTGGACCTACGTTCACTTCGGTGAATCCCATGCTGTTCGTAGTTACCGCACACCACAGCGCAGACAACTGCTGGGCGCGTTCGGAGAACGAAGAGAAGGGCGAAGGCTGGGTCGACGGGATGGACGAGACGGCCGAAGAAGCCGGCGTCGAACTCCACGGCGCGTACGTCACGCCGAACGAGCACGCGTTCTACTTCGTCCTCGAGGCCGACAGCTTCGAGGCGGTGACCTCGTTTCTCGGACCGCCGTTCCTGCAGGACCACGAGGCCCACGTGGCGCCGGTCATGCCGTTAGGCGACGCGCCCCAGATCGTCCTCGAAAACTGAACGGGGTAAATCGGTGGCCTCGGCACTCATAGGGCTCGTCACTACCGGGTGCCGAGTCCAGTTCGGAGCGGGTGCATCGTCATCGGCCAGGAGATCGTTGGTCCCTCGAGCAAAAGAGCGTTCGGTGATCGAGATTTGCCCAGTCACTCGGGTGCACACCCAGTCCCAGGCTTCGGCTGGAAGCGAAATCATGCGGTGAACGTCGGCTTGGTCGTGAGTTCAGCCTCGCGAGGGATCTACGTCCGGTGGGCCGGCGGAACTGATCGTTCGCTCGGGCGACTCGAGACGCCGCCGGGGCCGAGCGTAACGCGTGCGGCGGCGCCGATGCCGAGGACGCCGATGGCGAGCCCGATCGCGGTGCCGAGGTAGGGGATCGGCACGATGAGCGCGCTGAGTAAGCTGCCGGCGAAGATGCCGATCCAGACGTTGTCGGCGATCAGTCGGTTCGCGATGACGGTGCCGACGACGACGAAACCCACGGTGGTCCAGATCACCTCCACGGCGATCGCGATCACGATCAGCGGGAGACCGACGATCGCGCCGATGATCGTTACGGTGAGCAACCCGCCGATGAACTGGAGCATCCAGATGCCGATAATGGCGAGTACGCCGAAGACGAGCGAAAAAACCGGGCTGTATCGGGCGGTTCGCGCCGCCTGGTGGCTCCAGTCAGGAAAGAGGACAAACAGCGAGATGCCGACGAACGCCGTCAGGGCGAACTCGAGGACCATCAACAGGGAAAGCGGGAGGGTGTCGAGGAACGATCCGGCCCCGACGTCGGCGGCGGTGACGACGCCCGGGATCGACAACACGAGGAGGCTCGACAGGAAGAGGACCTTCGTATTAGCCATACGACAATTCTCGAGTGGGCTGGTAAATTAATGTCGTTGTGTAGTCAGAACAGCTCGACGTGGCGATGACCGTTTCGATCGAGAACGTGTACACGCTTCGAGGGCACAGCATCGGGATCGGTCTCTCGAGTGCGAGAAGACGACAACGACTTAAGCCTCGTGCGGACGCACTTCGAGAGAGATGGCAGACGAAAGTGGGTCGGACGACTCGACCGGAACCGAACGGGTCGCCACCGAGGAGACGGCGAACGAACACTCTGCCGGCGAAGAAACCGGAAACGGACAGTCAGTCCTGCCGTCGAACCGAGACCCCGTGGACGTCAGCTTCGTCGTCCCGGCGCGAAACGAGGCGGCGTACCTCCGTGGAACCCTCGCCAGTCTCGCCGGGCTCGATACGGCATACGAGTACGAGGTGATCGTCGTCGACGGCGACTCGAGCGACGCGACGCCCGCGATTGCCAGAGAGTACGATGCGACCGTCCACACAGAGACGAACGGAACCATCGCGCGGGCACGGAACCTGGGTGCCGAGCGCGCGAGCGGAGAGTGGGTCGCGTTCGTCGACGCCGATACGCGGGTCCGGGCGACGTATCTAACTCGGATGCTCGGCTATCTCGAGGCGAACGACCTGGCCGCGGCGAGTTCGTACTGTCGGATGGCCGGCCCCCGCCGTGCGAAACTGATGGAGGCGACGATCAATCACGTGTTCCCACGACTCGAGCGTCCGATTCTCCCCGGTTTCAACTGCTTCGTCGACCGAGAAGCCTTTCAAGAGATCGGTGGGTTTCCGTCGGTTCCAAACGAGGACACCGCCTTCAGCCGCCGGCTCGGTCGGCGGTACCCAACGGGATACTGTCCGCAGGTGCTCGTCGAGAGCTCCGGCAGACGAGTCGCCGAGATGGGGTTGATCGGAACGCTCTCTCACTACCTTCGGCTGGACGCCGAACGGGTCCGTACGACGCCCGTCGGCGGGCGTCGCTGACAGCGGACGAGGGTGGATCGGACCACCGTGAGACGGGCCGTCTCAGACGGACTGCTGTGATCGACAGCAGTTCATACCGCACCCGTCGCCTCCCCGGCCGCGCATCCTCGTGGCGATCGCTTTTGTTTCTCGACGTCCATCCGACACCGTGACGGTTCCACCCGAAGCCGAACGACTGCTCGAGAGCGAGCCCCTGATGGCGCATCTTGGAACCTGCCTCGAGGGCCGACCACACGTCGCCCCCGTCTGGTATCGCTACGAAGACGGGTTCGTCGAGATCGTGACGACGGGGCGAAAGCTCGCCAACGTCCGCGAAAATCCCCGCGTCGCCCTCTCGATCCAGGCCGACGAGGGCGGCGACGCCCGCTGGATGGTGTCGGTACTCGGGACGGCGACGGTCGTCGAGGACGAGGCGGAGGCGACGGCGGCTCGCCGGCGAATCAACGAGAAGTACGGCGCGACGGCGGACGCCTACGAGGAGAACACCCTGGTCCGGATCGACGTCGGGTCGGCGACCTACCGGACGTACTGATCGCCCACCCGCTCAGTCTCGATTGGACACCCCGTCGACGATCAGCGGGCGATCGACGGCCGGGCGGGACCGATCCGCAACCGGAAGCCGAATCCGGTATTACGTTCGCCCGCGAACTATCGGCCCATGGTGACGACGCTGGCGCCGTTGCTCGTCGAGATCGGAGCGACGATCGAGGAAACGAGCGGCATCCTCCAGTACGCCCTGGTATTCGTCCTCGCGGCGATTCCGCTCCTCGAGGTTCTGGTCGTCGTTCCGATCGCGATCGGCCTCGGCCTCGACCCCGTCGCGACGGGCGTCCTCGCATTCGCCGGAAACGCCCTCTCCGTCTGCGGACTCGTCGTCTTTCACCGGCGACTGAGCGAGTGGTGGCACGCGAGACGCGGGACCGATGGGGCGGAAAAGCGAGATCGCTACGCTCGAGCGCGTCGGCTCTGGGACCGGTACGGGTTGCCGGGACTGTCGATCGGCGGACCGATTCTGACCGGCGTCCACGTCGCCGCGCTCGTCGCGCTGTTCGCCGGCAGTCGAGACCGAGCAGTGATCGGGTGGATGACCGTCGGCATCGGCGCGTGGACGGCCATTCTGGTCGCCGGCTCGGTGTTCGGCTTCTCGGTCCTGGGCCTGCTCTGAGGGTCTCGACGTGGAATCGTTCGCGGAACGGAATCCTGCTTGTCGCGTGCATGGAGGACCGGGCGTGCGTGGCAGGAGCCGAGGTCCAATCGACACCGATATCCGTAGCGAGATTCTCGGTCCGATCGATTCGATGCGCACCGCGCTGTAGTTGGGCCTGAATCGCAGGCCCACGATCGGCTCGCTCACTCGAGAGCGGGAGCTGTTCGATTCACTATCGGCGACAACCGTTGCCCACGGGACATCCTGCGACACAGTTTTAACGAGCGACCCGCTCGACGATCGAAGACACCCCATGAGAGCGAAGACACACTATGGACGGCGCAGACGGCAGGCGACCACGCGATCGGTCCACGGAGTACAGCACGCACGACGAACGACAGTCTAAGAGAGGGAACCCGGTTCGCGTCTCGAGACAACCAATCCGAACGAGGGCCGAGCTGAAACCGACGAGCACACCGAGCGATCGAACGATGTGGGCGAGGGCCGGGCTGAAACCGACGAGCACACCGAACAACTGCCCGCCCGCTGGAGGGAGTGCGTGACCGACGCTTCGAACCGGTCGACACGGTTTACGGAGGGGGCGCTCGCGTGGCCGTTGCTCGCCCTGGCCGGGCCGCTGATGGCGACGCAACTGTTACAGGTCGTCTACAACCTCACCGATACGTTCTGGGTGGGACAACTCGGAACGGAGCCGGTGACCGCCCTGTCGTTCTCTTGGCCGATCATCTTCTTGGTGGTGAGCGTCGGCGGCGGGATGACGACCGCGGGAACGATCCTCGTCTCCCAGCACGTCGGAGCTGGGGACGACGACCGGGTGACTCACGTCGCCGGACAGACACTCGGCTTCGCGTTGTCCATCGCCGTCGCTGGCGCGGCCCTCGGAACCGTCTTCACACCGCAGTTACTCGCCGCCATCGGGACCACGCCGGGGACGACGGTCCACGGTCTCGCGGTCACCTACACCTAGATCGTCTTCCTCGGGATGCCCGTCACTGTGAGTTTCTATGTCTTCCTCTCGCTCCTTCGTGGCTGGGGCGATACGAAGACGCCGATGTACCTGGCAACGCTCAGCGTCGCGCTCAACATCGCGGTCGATCCGTTCGTCGTCCTGGGGTTCGTCGACAACCCGCTGTTTGGCTGGTTCGGACTCGAGGGACTCGAGTCGGCGCTGTTCGCCGCGACCGGCTTTACCGGCTTTGGCGTCGCGGGAGCGGCGCTGGCGACGGTCGTCTCGCAGGGCGTCGCCGCCGTAGTCGGTCTGTGGCTCCTGTTCAGCGGCCGCGTCGGCATCCACCTCGCGCTCTCTGACCTCCGTCCGGAGGGCGCGACGATCCGAAAGATCACCTGCATCGCCACCCCTGGAGCCATCGACCAGAGCACGGAATCGATCGCCGCCATCGTGATGACGATACTCATCGCCACCGTGAGCGCCGATGCGGTCGCCGCCTACGGCATCGGCAACCGGTTCATCTCGCTCGTCTGGCTTCCCACTGTCGCGATGGGGATGGCCGTCGAGACCGTCGTCGGGCAGAACCTGGGCGATGGGCGTCAAAAGCGCGCCCGTCACACAGTGTACGTCGCCACTACGATCCTCTCGAGTGCCTTCCTCGTCGCCGGTGCGCTGACGATCGTCTTCGCCCGCCCCATCGTCGACACGTTCGTCACCGGACCCGGAGCCGGTGCGATCGTCGACCACGGTGAGACGTTTCTCCGAATCGTCGCGCCGACGTGGGCCGTCATGGCCGTCTATCACGTGATGAACGGAGCGTTCTACGGCTCCGGGTCGACCCGGATGGCGATGGGAATCGGCGTGACGACCCTGTGGGGAGCCAGGGCGGTGTTCGCCGCGGCGTTCGTCCTCGCAGTCGGTCTCGGTGCGACCGGCGCGTGGTACGCCATTGCGCTCTCGAACGTCACCGCAGCGCTCGTTGGCGCGTACTTTTTCTACCGAGGACGGTGGCTCGAGAACGTTCTCGAAGAACGAACGAAAGAGCAATAGACGTCAAAACGCCGGCGTTAAAAGGCTAAGGCGGACGCGAGTGACGCGCCGGAAAGGAGCTATCCCTCGAGTCGCTCCCTCGCGGCGGCGACGACCAGCGGGAACGCGATCGAGGCGTCGCTGTAAATCGAGACGTTCTCGGCGTCTGTCTCGAGTTTGCCCCACGAACGGGCCTCGTCGAGCGTCGCGCCGGAGAGGCCGCCGGTCTGTTTGGGGTCCATCGTGATCTGGACGGCGTAGTCGTAGGCGTCGGGCGTGACGAGCATCGTCTGGAGGGTGAAGTTCTTGGGGACGCCGCCGCCGACGAGAAACGCCCCGGCCTCGTCGGCTTCGAACGCGATGTCAGTAAGTGGCGACATATCCGAGAGCGCGTCGAG
The DNA here is from genome assembly GCF_041205745.1 of Natrarchaeobius versutus. Lineage (NCBI taxonomy): Archaea > Methanobacteriati > Methanobacteriota > Halobacteria > Halobacteriales > Natrialbaceae > Natrarchaeobius > Natrarchaeobius versutus. The sequence goes on from NZ_JBGFCC010000002.1 coordinate 137,947, forward strand.
GGTAAACGGCGACGTCTGAGAGTACATCCAGGCCTGCAGTCCGAGGACGGAGTCCTGGACGGCCGGACAGTAGATCGGGACGTCACACTCGAAGGCCGCGGCGGCGATCCCCGCGTCCTCGTCGACGTCGTCGCGCTCGTTTACGTCGGCGTTCGCCCGACCGAGTTCCTCGGTGAGCCGTTGGATCGAGACCGGACCGTCTTCTTCACACTCGGCCTCGAGCACGGGAAAGACCTCCTCGCGGAGGTGGGACTCGAACGTCGCGAAGTACTCCTGGGGGAGGTAAACGTTGTAGATCCGGTCGACGCCCTCCTCGCGGAGGGTTTCGTCGTGTTCGCGCTCGGTCTTGCCCTCGGGGGTGACACAGCCGTGGTGGTGTTTGCCGCCGATTGCCTCGATGCTGTCGTGGGTGAGGTTCGCCCCCGTCGTCACGAGGACGTCGATGTAACCGTCGCGGATCAGATCGGAGACGATCCGGCGCATACCGGTCGGGACCATCGCACCCGCAAGGCCGAAAAAGACGGTTACGTCGTCGTCGAACATCGCTTCGGTGACGTCGACGGCCTCGTGAAGGGCCGCACCACCCAGGCCGACCTCGCCGTACTCGTCGGCGAGTTCGCCGACCGTCATCCCCGCCTCGACCTCGGCGTGGCCGATCGGATCGTGAGAAAACGTCTCGCGCTCTGGATCGTGGTGTCCGTGGTCGTGCTCGTCGCTGTCCTCGCTCATGAGAAGCCGTCCGTCGGCCAGCGCTTTGAACGCCCCGATTCGGCCGAAAGCGAACTGCAAGACGCGACGACGAGTCACGAGCAAACGAAAGAACGGTCGCTAACAGGCGTCGGTCGGATCCGCGGACGCCGTCGCAATCGGCACACCTTCGTAGTACAGCGTAACCGTCGCCTCCCCCTCGGCTGTCCCGACCCAGAACGTCTCGGCGCTAGCCAAGCTGTCCTCGACCGTAATCGCGCCCGTCTCGCCGGTCTCGGCGACGCGGTAGACGAACGTCAGATCGTCGTCGGTCGCGTTGTGGACGTACCACTGCGCGCGGCCGTTCTGGAGGTCAGTACACTCGAGGTCGAGTGCGACCTCCCCACGCGGGATGCAAGCGCGTCGGGTCGCGCTGTCGCGTCGATCGACCGTCTTGCCCTGATAAAAGAGCGCGACAGATGCCTCGCCGCCAGGTGCGAAGACCTCGAAGTAGGTCGCGCTCGTCGCCTCGACGGGGACCGAGCCGGACCGATCTGTTCCGGCAACCGCATACTGGACCATCACGGGACCGTCGCCCCGGTTGTCGACCCGGTATCGAGCGAGGTTCGTCTCCGCGTCGACGCAAACGGGAGCGAGCCCGAGGGAGTTCGGACCGACGTCGTCGGTTTTCTCGTGGCGTTTCGATCCCGCGGCGTCCATCGCACAGCCCCGGTTCTCGACGGTCTCGCCGTCGATCGTCACCGAGAGCACCTGATCTCCGGCACCGAGTGGCCGGTCGTAAAACTGGAAGGCGGAGAACGTCCACGCGTAGGCGATTTCGCCCGACGTCTGGACCGCCTGGAGATCGTCGATCGTGATTCTCGTAAGTACGTTCTCGATCCGATTCTTCCGCGCGTTGTACGTCCGGATGCGGACGTCCACCAGAGAGTCGCCTTCCATGCGAACGACGGGCGCCGAGACGTAACCGCCCTCGTCGTCGCGAACCGGGAACGCCGCGTCGCCGTTCTCGAGTGGGATCTCGATCGCGTCGTCGGCTTTACCCACCGCAGGTAACTCGAGAAAGCCGCCGCCTTTCAGCGGAATCTCGTAGTAGCCGTCGCCGTTCCCGGCGTACTTGATCGCGAGCGATTCGTCCGTTCGATTTCCGATCGGGACGGTGACCGTCCGGGTGGTCTCGACGACCGGGCCGTCGCTCCGGACGATCAGTTCGGCGTAGTCGTCGTGGACTCCCACAATCGGTACCGCGAGATACGCGTTTCCGGCCGTGATCGCCAGCAGGGCGGTGTTCTCGAGCGTACCCGCGGTCGGCACCTCGAGGTAGCCGTTTCGCCTCCAGGTCGGGAGCGTGACGTGGCCGCTCGCCGCGGGTTCGACGAAATCCCGGTCGAACGAGACCGTCGTCGAGTAACAGTCATCGAACGCGACGCTCGAGACGCCGTCTCCGGTCGGATCGCCGTCGTGATCTTTCTTCGCCGTTCCGTCGCGTTCGTTCTCGTCGTCACGAGTTCTCCCGACGCCTGCACTCGCCGTCGTCGTCCCGAACTCGGTGGCGCCGATCAACCCGCCAGTCGCTACGATTGCTTCGAGACATCGTCGCCTGGAGAGACGGTGTTCGCCTGTCATAGTCGCCTCCGGCCACCAGCGGGGACTCCGGTCGGCCGCGAGTATCGATATCGCCGTCGAGCGAACAGTTTGTAATCGGTGAACTACTCGATGGCACGAGAGTGATACTTGCCGAACGGTTCGACGACGATGACAGTCTCGTCGCCACAACCGTCCGGTACGGCGTCGCCGGCCGTCGCGGCGAGCAAAGCCGCCGGTTCACACCGGCTAGGGCTCGCCTTCGACCGGTGAACGGCCACGAAACAAATGGAAAGAGACCCCTTACTCGGAAAGAGAAACCGGCGTGAGGAGGACCGAGACCGGCGATTCGAGCGACGAGCGGTCGATTCTCGCCCGAAGCGTGAACGCAACAACCGAAGCCGCTGGACACCCACTCGAGGCGGCGAGCGAGTGCTCACGTGCGTGAGTACGGCGAATCCAGAAATTCAGAGTCCCGTGGGTACCTCGAAATACGTCGTCTCGAGCCCCCACTCTTCGACCAGCCCCTGGAGCGACCGGACGCCGAACGTCTCGCTCGCGTAGTGGCCGGCCAGGAAGACGTGGATTCCCGCCTCCTGGGCGGCGTGGTAGGCTTTCTGTTTCCCTTCACCGGTCACCAGCGCGTCCGCGCCGATTTCGGCCGCGTGCTCGAGCCAGTCGGTGCCGCTTCCGGTGACGATGGCGACGTCCTCGATCTCGTCGGGGCCGAACGCGAGGTGTTGGACCGAGTTATCGTCGGTCTCGAGCCCGGACTCGAGGCGTTCGCACAACTCGTCGGGGGCGTAGGGCTCGTCCGCAACGCCGCGCTGGCCGATGTACTGCGGGCCGAGTTCGCCGAACGGCGCGCGATCGGAGAGCTCGAGAACGTCCGCGACGCCGGCGGCGTTGCCGAGGTCCTGGTGGCCGTCGAGCGGGAGGTGAGAAACGTACAGCGCGAGGTCGTTCTCGATCAGCGTCCGGACGCGGTCGTACGTCCGGCCGGTGACGCGGTCGAAGCCACCCCACGAGATGCCGTGGTGGACCACGAGGACGTCCGCGTCGGCCTCGGCCGCCAGTTCGAACGTCTCGCGGACGCCGTCGACGGCGACGGCGACGCGGTCGACGGTCCCCTCCTCGGGCCCGATCTGCAGGCCGTTCGCGCTGGCGTCGAGGTCGGCGTACTCGTCGTGGCGCAGTTCCTCGTCGAGTCGGTCGACGAACTCCGAGAGCTCCATACGTGGGCCTCGAGCGCCGTCGGCTTGTACCTGTTCGATTCCGACAGCTACCCCGCTCACAGCCCACGAGCACCCCCCAGACAGGGGCCCGTTTTACCGTCCCGCGGCGCGAACGAACGGGTATGTCGCGTCGAACGATCAGTCACGAGGACGGTGCGATCTACGAGTTCGCGGCCGATCTCGAGGGGATCGAGACCGTCGAGTCCGGCACCGAACTGACGATCGAAACGAGGGATAGCTTAGACGGCGCGGTCCAGTCCGACGACGACGAGATCGAGACCGTCCCCGAGGAAGTGAACGCGGCGACGGGACCGATCGCCGTCGACGGCGCCGAACCCGGCAGCGTTCTGGCCGTCCAGATCGAGGCGATTCGGCTCGCGGAGGAACAGGGGCGGGTGATTACGATCGACGGCTTCGGTCTCCTCGACGGGTTCGACGAGATCGAGGCGCCTCGGACGCGAATGACGCCCGTCGAATCCGACGGCGACGAACGGGCTGGCGACAACGGCGGCCCGATCGAGGGTACCGGGAGTGAGATCCGCTTTGGCGACCTCGAGATCCCGATCGATCCCGTGATCGGCACGATCGGCGTCGCGCCCGCCGGCGAATCGTACACGACGCTCGTCCCCCACGACCACGGCGGCAACCTGGACACGACGGACGTCGCCGCCGGAAACACGGTCTATTTCCCGGTGTTCCAGGACGGCGCGATGCTCGCGATGGGCGACTGTAAGGCCGCGATGGCCGACGGCGAGATGTGCGGAACGGGCTCCGAGATCGCGACCGAGATCGACGTCACCCTCGAGGTGATCGACGATCCGGAAACGACCATCGAGCGGCCCCTGATCGAGACGCCCGGCGCTTGGAAGACCGTCGCGAGCGCGGAGACGCTCGAGGAGGCCTGCCAGCGTGCGAACCTCGACGCGGTCGAGTTGCTCTCGGCGGCACACGGGTTCGACCCGACCGAGGCGTACATGTTCTCGAGTCTGGTCGGCGGCCTCGAGATCAGCCAGGTCGTCGATCCGCTGGTCACGGTGCGAAACGCGATCCCGAAGGCGTACCTGCCGACGCCGTTTTGACCCGCCGGGCGGAAATCTCGGTCCTGTCGACCCGGGCTCTCGATGTGTGGCGCTCACTCCATCTCGAGCAACGCCTCGAGATCGTCGAGCAAGGCGGACTCGCCGTCGAGCGTCCCCCTCACGACGATATCGTCGCCATGGGAGGTGTACTCGAGTACGCGATAATCCGCGAGTCGTGGCAGGTGATTGTGGACGAGCGAGATCTCGATCTCGCGGCGAACGGAGAGCTGTTCCGGACTCGCCTCCGCCCGCTCGCGTTCGGCCAGTTCGCTCGCGAGTGTGGAGACGGTCAGCCGTCGCGTTTCGCACAGCCGAGAAAGCAGGTGCCGACGCCGTCGATCCGAGAGGAGCGAGTGGACCGTTTCTCGAGATAGGTCGCTAGTCTCTGGGGCGGGCATAGAACACAGCAGGTGGGATGTGGTCCCAATGCTTTGGCCTAACCAGTAGGGTCTGGTCGTTCGACTGACAACCCCTCGAGGATCGCCATCTTCGATGCGTTCGAAGGGGGCGAGATCCGTGTTGTCTCGCGTTCGTCGACGGCCGTCGCTACTACGTTCGCCCGCGTCGGCCGTCTCGAACGAAACGAGCGACGACGGCGACGAGCGCGAACAGCGCGACGACGAGTCCGAAGCCGGGGATTCCGTCGTCGACCGCTGGTTCCTCGTCGGTCGAATCGTCCGCCACGTCCCGCTGGTCGTCTGCGTCGTCGAGGTGGACATCGTCGCGGTCGTCGGTCTCGGTTCCCGGGTCCTCGACGGCGATCGCGAACGCCGAGAGATCGGACGTCGTCGATTCGATTTGTACGATCCCGTCGTCTACGGGCTCCGTCTCGAGTGCGGCCCACTCTCCGTCGAGGTACTGATAGATCGTCACGTCGCCCGCACCGCCGTCGACGCCGAACGTGATCGTCGCTTGTGCGAGTTCACCCTCGAGATCGTGATCGATCCCGGCGTAGCCGAGCGTATCCGAGCCGTCGACCTCGAGCGCCGGCGTCGAGTCGGTAACGTCGACGATCGTCCGGCCCGAACGGACGGTCGTCGAGAAGTCACCGTCTACGTCGGGGGTGATCGAGAGCCGCTCGACGCTCGTCGCGCCAGCGCTCGTAAGCGGATGCCCGTCGTCGCCCTCGATCGCGACCGGTTCGCCGGAAACGGCATTTTGGACCGTCGCCGTCGCCTCGGTTCCGCCGTCGCTCGAGACGTCGACGCTCGAATCGGTCGTCGAGGGCGCACCGCTTCCGCCACCACCGCCGCCGCCCCCGCCGCCCCCGCCAGACGATCCCGAGCCGGAGACCGTGACCGTCGCGGTCGCGGTCTGGCCGGCAGTTTCGGCGGTGAGCGTCGTTTCGCCGACCCCTTCCGCGGTGATCGTACCGTTGGCCACGGTCGCGACCCGTTCGTCGGCGCTCGAGTAGTTGCTGGTCGTCGACGCGGGAACGCTTTCGCCGTCGACGAGTGCGAGAGAAACGTTCGCGTCGGTCGTCTCGCCGCGTCTCAGGTCGTCTTTCGGTTCGAACTCCACAGCCTCGACGGCGTGTTGGTGAGCGGGGTAGCCGTCGGTGGCGACCCACGTCTGTGCGAAGTCGAGGTACAGGGTTCGGACGGCGTTCGTGCCGGTCATGTTCGCCGTTGGAATCCCCGTACCGCCGAAGCTGTCGTCGTCGACGACGTCGGCGTCCCAGTAGGAGTCCCCTGTCGCGCCGTTGGTAAACTTCCCGACCAGTCCGCCGACGTTCTCGTCGCCGCCGACCGGACCGGCCGCGTACGATCGTTCGATCGTCGAGTGATTTTTCGTGCCGACTAGCCCGCCGACGTTCTCGTCACCGTGTGCACTCCCCGTCGCGAACGAGTCGGTGATCAGTGCCGGGTCGGGGAACGAACTGCTGGCGATATCGAGTCCATCGGTCCCGAGTACGGTCAGTTCGGAGTCGACACCATTCCCGGGTTCGGACTCGCCGTCGAGGTCGGGTTCGGGGACAGCGTGGTCGCCGTCGGCGCCCGCGATTTCGACCGCGTTCGCGTCCGCGTCGACTGCTCCGAGGCCGACGGCGTCGTCTCCATCCAGCGGCGCCGCGTTCAGGCCGACGAGTCCGCCGACGTCGGTTTCGGCGGTGACGTTGCCGGTCGCACTCGAGGTCGTTACCGTGTGCGTGTTGAGTCCGACCAGTCCGCCCGCGACGGTTATTCCGTCGACGTCACCGCCGGCGCTCGAGGTCGAAACCTCGTCGACGTTCACACCGGCGAGACCGCCGGTGAGGAACCAACCGGTGGCATCTCCGCGCGCGAACGAGTCCGAGACTGGCCCGTCGTTGTGGCCGACGAGCCCGCCCACGAACCCGAATCCGGTCGCGCGCACGTCGGCGCTCGAGCGCTCGATTACCCCCTGGTTCTCCCCGACGAGCCCGCCGGTTCCGAGGAGCCCATCGGCCGAACCGCTCGCGTTCGACCCCGAAACAGTCGCGTTCTCGTTGGTTCCGACCAGGCCGCCGACCCACTCGGTCCCGCTTACGGTGGCACTCGAGTGTGAGTCCGAAATCGTCGCCTCGGCAGTCCCGGGAACCGGTGCGTCCCCCGTGTTGTAGCCGACGAGGCCGCCGACTCGTTCGGCGCCGCGGACGTTTCCGGTCGCCCGCGCGTCGGAAACCGTACTACTCGAGGCGCCGAGCAGTCCACCGACCCGGTCTCCGTCCGTCTCGACGTCGACTGCGGCGCTGGCGTTCGTCACGGGGCCGACGTTCGCGCCGACGAGCCCGCCCGCGTAACTGCCGTTTGCGCTGACGGTTCCCTCGGCGCTCGCGTTCGACACCGAACCGAAGTTGAAGCCGACGAGCGTGCCGACGCGCTCGTCGCCGTGGACGCTCGCGTTCTCGAGGCGGACGTCCTCGATCGCCGCGTCGGAATCGGTCTGGCCGAACAGGCCGACTCGATCGCTCGCGTTTCGGTCGATCGTCAGCCCGGTGATCGTCGAGTCGTTTCCGTCGAAGCTCCCCTCGAACGGCGCCCCCTCCGCTCCGATCGGCTCGAAGCCGGCGCCGTCGTTCCAGTGTGCAGTCTCCGTAGCGTCGATATCGTTTCCGAGGACGTAGTGGGCCTCGATGTCGTCGCTGACGGCCTGTAACTCGAAGACGTCGGTGACGACGTACGGATCGTCGGCGGTCCCCTCGCCCTCGAGTTCCTCGGAGGGCTCCCACGCGAGCGCTGGATACGACGCCGTGATCGTCCACTCCGTGGTGAACTCGAGCGCATCCATGTACTCGGCCGCCGCCGATCCGGTCATCTGCTCGGTTTCGAGGCCGATCACCCCGCTCTCGCCGACGCCGTCGCCGATCCCGCTCGTCGCGTCCGTCCCGGTCCCGTCCCACTCGTCCGCTCCGGTCGTCGTCCAGTACGACGCTCCGGCCGCGGTGTCCCAGTAAGATTCGGAGACGGCCCCGTCGGTGTTTTCGCCGACGAGTCCGCCGACGGTTCCCGAACCGTCGATCGGGCCGACGGCGAACGATCGCTCGACCGAGCCGGCGTTCTCGCCGACGAGTCCGCCGACGACGCCGTCGGCCCGGATCAACGCGTCGGTGTAGGAGTCGCCGATCACGCCATCGTTGTGGCCGACGAGGCCGCCGACCGCCGTCGTCTCGTCCGCGTCGATCTCGAGGTGTGACGAGGCCGTAGACCCGATAGTGGTCCCGCCCGCGTTTTCGCCGATTACTCCGCCGACACTGCCCGCCGAATCGGCTTCGACGAAGGCGTGCGTCTCGACGCCGGTGGCGACGACGACTGCATCCTCACCCGCGACACCGACGCCACCACCGAGGCGGTCGACCGAATCGGCCGCGGTGACGTCGACGAAGCCGTCGATTTCGGCATCGGCCATCACGTACTCACTTCCCGCGTCGCCGACCACGCCGCCGACCGAGTCGACCGAGCCACCGGAGTCGATTGTCACCCCGGTGGCGACCGTCGAGTCGACGAAGACCGTCTCGCCCGCTGTGGTACCGGCTACCGAACCGACGTTGCGAACGTCGCCGTCGGAGTCGATCTCCACCATCCCTTCGACGGAGGATCGGACGACCGTCCAGTCCGCCACCGGAGCTCCCGCCCCGAGTCCGACGTCGGCCACGTCCGCACTCGCGTCGATCGCGACGGTGCCGGTGATCTCCGACTCCACGATCGCCCATCCGTCTCCGGGTTCCCCCGAGGCGACGGCGACGCTCCCTGCGCTGTCGGCCCCCTCGAGGTCCACGACGCCCACGAGTTCGGAGTCCAGAACGGCCCAGTCGTCTCCGGCGCTCCCGCCGAGAACGCCGATCCGATCGGCCGCCGTCGTCTCGGGTCGGACGACGCCGACGATCTCGGATTCGGTGATCTCCCAGCCGTCTCCGGCGCTACCCGCGACCGAACCAATCCGATTAGCCTCTTCCGTCTCGGGTTCGACGACGGCCACGACCTCCGACTCGGCGACCTCCCACTCGTCGCCCGCATTACCGGAGAGGCTGGCGACCCGCGTGACGCTCTCCGTCGCGGAGACGTCGAAGATACCCGCGATCTCGGCGTTCGTCACGTTCCAGCCGTCGCCCGCGGTTCCCGCGACCGTGGCAACCGAGTCGACGTCGCCGGTCGCATCCGTCGCCGATTCGACGTACACCGTCGAATCGGTCACCGTCCAGCTATCGCCCGCAACCCCGGCGACGCCACCGACGTCGCTGACGTCGTCACCGACGACGAACAGACCGACCTGCGCGTCGACGTCCGCCAGCTCGAGCGCCTCCCCATCCGCGGCCCCGACGAGGCCGCCGATCCGGGAGACGTCGCCGGCCGACTCGACTGTCACCGTTCCAGTCACCGCAACGTCCTCGAGCGTCGCGCCGTCTGCGGTCCCGGCGAGTACGCCGACGCGCTCGACTCGCTCGCTCCCGCCGTCGACGACGAGGTCGGCGTCGCGGATCTCGAGGTCGCGAACCGTCGCCCCCTCGAGGCCGGCGAACAGGCCGACGCGATCCGTGCTCTCCTCGAGCGAGAGCCCGGTGATCGCGTGACCGTCGCCGTCGAGCGTCCCCGTAAACGGGTTCTCCGCGTCGCCGATCGGTTCGAACGCCCCGGATTCGCCCGCGTCGACGTCGTTGCCGAGGACGTACTCCGCCCCGAGATCGGCCGAAACGGCCTCGAGTTCGGACGCGTTCGTGATCACGTACGGCTCCTCGTCGCCGTCGCCGGCCATCCCCTCGAGCGTCGCCTCGTGGTCCGCGGTCGCCTGGGTCACGTCCGCCGCTCCAACGGCGGCGAGACCGACACCGGCGACGACGGCGAGCGCGAGCACGAGGACGATCCGCAGTCCGCGATTCATCGGTCCACCCCACTCGTAGCTAGGCCTCGAGTGACCCCACCGCATCCGGACGAAGTGATCCCCTCCCCCCAGCCGGAAGACGACTGGTGACAGTGGTATAATAAATTCAATAGTGACATTTCACTCGATACGAGAGTATTCGAGCGTCGAATTCCTTATCTGTTTCCTAGAGGTTCTGTGTGCGGAGTGAGATGCCGTCTCAGAAACGAGACGAATGATACGCTGCGATAAAATTCACCACGTTCTAAACGTGTTCGTCTCGGCGATTCGGTCAACGGATCGACTCGGCGACCGTCGTCTCGGACCGTCCTCGAGAACGATTTCGACGCTGTTGCTCGAGTCCGAGACGCTTCGGAGAAACGACCGTTCGTCCCTGTGTGACGAGCCGGCTCACTCGAGGGGATCGCTACGCGGATTCGTGGACGGCCGTGTAGACGAACTCTCGAAGGAGTTTGCCCGCGAGCGACGCCGCCTGGCCGTCGTCCCGATCGTTGACCTCGACGACGTCGAACCCGCTTGTGTGGGGGGCGACCTCGCGAACGACGTCGCGCATCTCGCGGGGCTCGAGGCCGAACGGCTCCATCGTTCCCGTTCCGGGCGCGTAGGCGGGATCGGCCCCGTCGATGTCGACGCTCAGGTAGACCTCGCGGCCCTCGAGTCGGTCGCCGAACGAGAAGTCGGCGACGTCCGCCGGGGCGACGACGGTGACGTCACCCTCGCTCGCGCGGTCCCACTCCTCCTCGCTTCCCGTTCGGGCGCCGAGGACGATCACCTCCTCGAGCGAGTCGACGCCCTCGATGATTCGCCGCGTGACGCAGGCGTGTGAGAGACGATTACCGTCGTAGGCCTCGCGTAAGTCGAGGTGCGCATCGAGGGCGACGAACACCTCGGGGTCGACGGCTCGCGCGCCGGCGAGCGAGATCGTGTGCTCACCCCCGAGCGTCAACGGAATCGCGCCGTCCCAGACGACGTCCCGGAGCGTCCCCTCGAGGTACTCGAGGTACGCTTGCGCGTCGTCCCACGCGTAGACGTCGCCGTGGTCGACGACGCCGAGTTCGGAAAAGTACTGGTCGGTTCGACGGTCGTAGTCGTCGAACGTCTCCGCAAACGTCCTGATCCGCCGGGGGCCGAATCGGGTCCCCGGCTGAAAGGTCGTCGATACGTCCAGGGGCGCACCGACGACCACGAAGTTCGCGCCGCCACGGCCCGATTCCTCACCGACCGCGTCGGTTTCGGCGTCGCGGTCGGGTTCGGTTTCCGTGTCGGTCCGCTCGCGTTCGTCGGTCGCCCCGGGAAACATCAGATAATCTTCCGCTGATCTTCCATCTCGAGGAACTCCATCTCGTCGTCTGGGGAGACGTCAACGTCGTCGGGAATACGCATCGTGATCGTCTCGTACGTCTCCAGATCCATGACCTGCATGTCGGCGCCGTCGACGGAGACGACCTGTCCCTGTTTACGCTCGATGATCGGAACCCAGATCTTCGCGTCGACCGGCTGGGAGAACGACCGTTTCTTGCCGTCGAAGACGCCGCGCGCTTCGACGCGCGCTTTCGCGCTTCCGTGTTTGCCCGGTTTTGCCGTCGAGTAGGCGTCGATCTTACAGGCCGCGTCGTCGATCATCACGTAGCTTCCTTCCTGGAGGTCGCGAACTTCTTGCTGCTGTTTCGCCATGTCCCGGCGTAATCAACCGACGGCCATAAACCGTTTGGAATGGCGCCTGCCAGTCGGTCAACGTCCAGACAGGAAACTATCACCTTCGTGGAGAACGAACCGCCACCGATGACGGAACCGTCGGTCGCCGCGGTCGCGGCGATCCTCGTCGGGATCGGCCTTCTCCTGTTCGCCGGATGGCGACGGCGCAGGCGAGACCAGCACGCGCTCGTCTCCGAACTCGAGAGGAAACTCGAAGCCGAGATGGCTCCCGGAACGGGATCACACCTCGAACGCGCTCCAACCGTGAGACGACTGGCTGTCGTCGAACGAGCCGAGGGCGACCGCGGTGACGCCGTCGTCCCGGTCGTCCGCGTCGACCTCGGGACGAGCGACGCACCGGGGATGGAGATGGTCTTCGAGTACGTCGCGGCCGTCCTCGAGGCGATCCACCCCGTCCTCGCCGAGCGGGACGAACGCGTCGCCCACTACGACGTGGAGTTCACGTTCGGCCCCGGTGGACTGCTCGTTTCGGGCGAGTGTCGTCGCGTCTCGGTCCCGCCTGCCCTCGCAGACCGGTTGTTCGCGGAGGAAAATTACCGCGCGTTCGACCTCCGACGAGACGTCGAACGCGGAGAAGACGGCTCGGCGACGTGGGCCGAGTGCACGAAGCACTGACGTCGCCTCGAGATCCACGGCGACGACGGTCGGACGAGTCGAGGTGCGGGCGAGCGGACCCGCACGAAGTGGGCCGCGGCGCGCCGGATCACCCTCGCAGGGCTTCGACCGGTCTGTCGTTAGCCGCCTTCCACGCCGGATACAGCCCGCTCAACACGCTCGCGACCACCGCGAACATGAATCCGTACAGGAGATACTGCGAACTCTGCCAGGTGAAGACTGCCGTCGCGTCGCCAACGAGTCCGTGGAACAACAGGAGCCCGACGGCGAGCGAGCAAAGCGCCCCGAGTGCGCCGCCGAGTACGCCGATGAGCAACGCCTCCGTGAGGATCATCCGAAGCACCTCGCCGCGACGGATCCCGACCGCCCGGAGGACGCCGATCTCGCCTCGTCGCTCGATCGTACTCATGAGCATGACGTTGAGGATGGCGACGCTCGCGACGACGAGCGAGATCGACCCGATCCCGAGCAACGCCAGGTTCAGCGTGTTCATGAACGAACCGATCTCCTCCTGGATATCGCTGTAGTTCGTGACGCTCAGTTCCTCGTCGTTCCCGTCGTTGAACCGATCCTCGAGCGCCGCCGCGATCTGGCCGGCCTGGTCTCCGTCCTCGGCGACGATCGTTACCGAGTCGTAGTTGTTCTGATCGGCGAGCGCCGACGGCGGTAAGACGATTTCGTTACCCATTCCACCGAACCCCTGCTTCGAATCGACGAACCCGAGGATTCGGTACAGTCGTCCGTCGAACTCGACGGGGTCTCCCTCTTCGAGGCCGAGTTGCTCGGCGGTTCCGGTATCGATCAACGCGCCGGATCGGAGCCGGTCGGGCGGCTCCCCACGGGGTGTGCCGTACATCACGTCAGCCTCCGAGACCGCGGTCACCCTGACGAACGCCTCCCCTCCACCTCTCGCTTCGAGCGTCGTGAAATTCGACTTCTGGGGGGCGACCTCGGCGGTACCGGCGATCGCGCGGATTTCCTCGACCTGGCTGGGGGTTACCCCGTCGGTGTCGCTGTCCTGTCCGTTGGAGATACTCACTTCTGTCGTCAGATCCTCGAGATCGGCCGTCGCCTGGTACTGTAACGCCGCACCGGCCATTCCGAGCGACGCGATCGCGATGACGCCGATGACGATCCCGAGCGTCGCCAGCGCCGTCCGGATCCGACTCCGTCCGAGGTTTCGCCAGGCCATGAGCGCGCTCGGGAACCGCCACAGCAGGTCGGCGATACGCACTACTGGATCACCCCGTCGACGATCCGGACGACGCGGTCGGCATACTCGACCATCTGCTCGTCGTGAGTTACCGAGACGATGGCGACGTTTTCCTCCTCTTTCAGCCGCGTCAGTTCGTCGAGGATCGTTCGACCGGTGTCCTGATCTAAGTTCCCGGTCGGCTCGTCAGCTAACAGAATGTCCGGTTCGTTGATCAACGAGCGCGCGATCGCGACGCGCTGGCACTGCCCGCCCGAGAGCTGGTCGGGCGTGTGGTTCAGTCGATCCTCGAGGCCGACCCGCCCGAGCAGGTCGACCGCCCGGTCGCGGCGGTCGACGGCAGTATCCCACATCGAGGGGAGCTCGACGTTCTCCGTCGCGGTGAGCATCGGCAGGAGGTGAAAGTCCTGAAAGACGAAGCCGATTCCCGACCGGCGCTCTTCCGTGAGTTCGTCTTCCGTAAAGTCGGTCACCTCCCTGCCGTCGAGTCTGATCGCCCCCCTCGTCGGCGTATCGAGCAATCCGATCATGTTGAGCATGGTGCTCTTTCCCGATCCGGAGGGACCGATCACCGTCACCATCTCGCCGCGGCTGGCCTCGAAGTCGACGCCTTTCAGCGCGTCGACCGTCTCGGTCCCGTTTTCGTAGCGTTTGAGCACGGACTCGAGTTCGATGACGGTCATTCGCGGTTCCAGACGTAGTAGAGGCCGCCACCGACAGCGACGACGGCGACCACCAGCCCGATCCCGAACAGCCCGACGAAGCCGAAGAGGCCGGACGAACCGCCGCCATCAGCCCGTGGCTCCGACGTCTGTGCGCGTTCGCCCGTCGCCGCCGCCTGACCGGAATCGACGCCGACCTCCTGGACGGTCGTCACCCGTTCGTCGTCGACGATGTAGGCGATTTCGACGGGAACCGTCGACGCGTTCGACTCGAGCGCGGCGGTGAGTTCGAACGTGGCGAACTCGCTTGCGTCGATCGAGCCGATGAAGTAATCGCCACCGGAGGAGCCGGGACTCACGTCACCTTCGTCCGGAATCCGGACGAGGACGGATTCGGTGTCCGTGTTGCCGACGTTCGCGGCGTCGCCGCGGATCGTCACGCCTCCGGCGGTCCGGGTCGTTTCGACGCCCGTGAGGAGGACCTCGCCTTCGACCGGCTGATCCATCATCCGAGTCGTGACGGTTTCGTGGTCGTCGCCGGCCGCCGCGTACGATGCGGTGAACGTCACCTCCTCGTCGGCCAGGTCGTTGGTGTCGAATCGGACGGTCCGACTCGATTCGGGATCGACGTCGTGGCTCGGCCGCCGGTCGACGACCTCCCCGTCGACGGATGCCGTAACCTCGACGTCGGTGAGTTCGACGTTGCCGTAGTTCGTCAGCTCCACTTGGGTCGTCCCGGACTGATTGATCGACGATCCGATCGAGAGATCCGCTCTGATCGTCGGATCGGCGACGTCGACCGAGACGGGATACTGGTAGGTCCGTCGGGTCTCGGAGTCGTCTTCGACGACGACGTGGACGGTCAACGTCTTCGTTCCGGGCCGATCGAACGAAGTAGTCAACGGAACAGTGACCGATCCCCCAGGCCCGATCGACCCCACGTCGTCGACTCGTCCGTGCGTCTCCGCGCTTCCGTCCGTTCGGACGTAGACGTCTGTCACGTCGACCGGCCCGCTACTGCTCTCTAAGTTCGCGATCTCGGTTTCGAGCGTGACCTGCTCGCCGGTCGTCGGCTCCTCCGGCGAAACCGTCACCGACGAGACCTGGACGTTCGACTGTGCGGCGACGACGGTCGCGACCGCCGCCCCCGCACCGAGAGCAATCACGAGAACCACAGCGAGAGAGATTGTCGCTCGAGAGTGATTCATCTCAGAGACCTCCACAGATGCCACCAACTGCGATCGAAATTCGCATCACGTACTCGTGTACATGATATTCGCCGAACATCAATCTACTGTTCTTCCAACAGCTCTCGGTCGGATCGCAACGGGGACGTGACCGCTCATTCCACCACTGGCCACAAACCGTTCGGCTCGCGTCAGTCTGCAGTCCAGCGGAATCCGGCGGGATCGACAGGCGGCTCGAGCGGGCTGGCTGGCAGTCCGTCGCCGACGGTCGCCTCGTTGTACGCCCGCGGCGCGACGTCGTTGGGGCCGTCGGGATAGCACAGCGAGGCGATCGTCTGGAGCTGTCCGCGGCCGACGCCGAGTTCGAACTGACCGCCGCCGTACAGCCGGATCCCGCGCTCGTCGCAGTGAGCGATCGTCTCGAACAGCGACTCGAGCGAGCCGAACCGGGAGGGTTTGACGTTCAGCCAGCCCGGCTCCCAGGGGAGCGCCTCGACGTCCTCGAGACCGTGGATCGGAGCGTCCCACGACGTTCGCGACCGCACGTCGGGATCGTCGAACAGCCGCTCTGTCTCGTCGGTCAGCGCCGGATCCTCGAGGACGGCCTCGGGAAACGCCTCGATCACCCGCTCGTACAGGTCGGGGTCCGTTGGGACGTCCACCTCGGTCCCCTCGTACTGACCCTTGAGGTCGAGGATTCGGATGGCGTCCGTGCCGACGGCTTCGCCGATCGCCTCGATCAGTTCCTCGTCCCACGACGGCGTCGGATCCAGCTTGAACGCGAGGTCGGGAACGCGTTCTCTCAGCGCCTCGAGTCGGTCGACCGTCGGCGGATCACCCAAGCGGGTGCTCGCGACGAACGTCACGGGCTCGAGCGATCGCTCGAGGCGGCTCGCGAGGTCGGTTCCGGCCTGCCGGAGCGCGAGGTCGAGCGCGGCGCTTTCGACCCCCCACCGGCGGTAGTTTCGAAAGACCTCGCGGTCGGGTGCGTCCCCCGAGAAGAGATCGACGTCTTCCAGACGCGTCGAGAACGAGTCGACGGTGTACTCGCCTGTGAGGTCGGGGAGACCGGTCGACGCCAGCGCGTCGTGGTGGTCTGCCTCGTAGGTGACGTCCTCGCCGATCCCGGACGACCGGTCGTCGGCCGAGTCGCCACCCGGTCCGGCGAGACTGATCAGCGTCGTCACGCGGGTAAACTCACTCGAGGTGTCGCGCGATTTCCGCTCGGTCGAGACGGACTCGATCTCGAGGGGAAGGTCGGCGATTCGGTCGTAATCCATACGCCGTTTTCTCGGGCCAACGAAAAGAGTGTTCACACGACCACGGCGGCGGCTACCGCTCGACCACACCGACGACGGACGCCGTTTCGACGACGGACACCGGTCACTCGTTTCCGCGCTCGCGCTGTCGCATGCTCTGTCGGGTGAACTGCGGTTTCACGCGGGTCGGTCGGCGCCTGCGGAAGCTTCGATAGAGCAACACGGCCACGATCAGCGAGAACCCCGCCGCGACGACGACGGCCCGCGGCGCCTCGAGGGCGTAGAGGACGCCCATCGAAAACAGCGACATGGTGAGCAACATGCCGTAGATCAGCCGTTTGGCGAGTTTGGCGAAGACGTTCTCGGAGTCCTCGACACCGATGCGGACGTAGAGGTCGTCGCGGTCGAGTCGGTCGAGGGCACGTTCGGCTTTCGGCGCGATCCGCGTCAGCGACTCGCCGCTCCGCCGGAGATTTTCACCCGTCTTCGAGACGTACTGTCTGATGGACTCCTCCCGGTAGCCCTGTTCGGTGAGGTAGTCGGTCGCCGTCGAGATGAAGTCGAAGTCGGGATCGAGAGTAACACAGACGCCCTCGACGACGGTTGCGACCCGGAGGACGAGCGCGAGGTTCTTCGGGAGCCGAAACGGGAAGACGTAGATCGAATCCTCGATCTGGCCGATGATTTGGTTGACCCGGTACTGTTCGACGTCCTCGCCGCGGGCGTCCTGGATGGCGATCTCCATCACCTCGGCCATCGTCGCCCGATCGGCTTCGGGACTCAAGGTACCGATTTCGACCAGGGCGTCGAGGATCGCGTCGATGTCCTGGTTCGCGACGGCGATGTAGAACTCGACGATCTTCCCCTGGATGAACTCGTCGACCCGTCCGGACATACCGAAGTCGTAGAAGACGATCTTCCCGTCGTCGGTTACCGCCAGGTTGCCGGGGTGAGGGTCCGCGTGAAAGACGCCGTCGTCGATGATCATCTGGAGGTAGGATCGCTCTAAGTTCTCCGCGACCTTCGTGCGGTCGATCCCCCGTCGCTCGAGTTCCTCGACGTCGTTGATCTTCGTTCCCTCGATGTACTCCATGGTGAGCACGCGCGAGTTGGAGTGGCTCTCGATGACCTCGGGGATGAGAAACCGGTCGTCGCCGGCGAAGTTCGTCCGGATCTCGGTCAACATCTCGGCCTCGCGTTCGTAGTCCATCTCCTCGCGGATCGTCTTCGAGAACTCCTCTGCCAGGTTCTCGAGCGAGAACGAGCGGGACTCGTCGACGAAGTACAGCAGGATCGGAAGCGACCAGTGGATCACCCGCAGATCCGCCTCGACGAGTTCCTCGACGTCGGGTCGTCTGACCTTCACCGCGACCTCTCGAATGCGGTCGCTCTCGGCGTCTCGAGTCGTCACCCCGGAGTGGTCGGAAACGCCGCCCTCGCCGTCGATTCGGGCCCGGTACACCTGTCCGAGGCTGGCACCGCTGATCGGGTCGGTGTCGAACTCGAGAAACCGCTCGTCGACGGCACCCAGTTCCGCCTCGAGCACCCGTTTCGCGTCGGGCCAGTCGGCCGGTGGTACCTCGTCTTGAAGCGCCGAGAGCACGTCGATGTACTCCGGCGGCAGGACGTCCGGTCTGGCCGACAGCAGTTGGCCGAGTTTGATGAACGTCGGCCCGAGGGTCAGAAGCGACTCGAGCAGGAGTTCGGCCCGCTTTCGGTGGGTGGCGTGACCGACCGTTCGCGATCGGCCAAACAGCAGGAACCGACGACGATCACGGGCGTAGGCGAGTAACAACGGGAGGAACTGCCACGCGACGAGGACGAATCGCCTGTACGCGCGCAGGGAGACCAGCCTGAGTCACCTCGGTTCGTCTCGGGAGTCGGCGCCGTCGGTGGCCTCGCGTTCCCCGCTTCGCACACCGGCGTCGCTTGCGTCCCCGTCGTCGTTCGTCTCCCCGTCGTCGCTTGCGTCCCCGTCGTCACGCTCGACGACGGCGATCGTCGTCTCCGCCGGCTCCCGTTTGGGGATGGTGACCTCGAGGACACCACGTTCGACGGCGACGTCCGTCTCCCCTTCGAGTGCGTCACGCGGGAGCGGCAGGTCGACGCCCACGAACAGCGATCGATTCTCCTCGAGGTATCGGTACTCGCCGGGGAGGTCTTTCTCCCGACGACCGTCGATGGTGAGGCGACCGTTCTCGACCGAGACCTCGAGCGAGTCGGCGGTGATCCCCGGCACGTCGAGGACGAGCAGGTAGGCCTCCTCGCTCTCGAGCAGATCGAAGAAGACGTCCTCGGAGAGGTCCCGCAACGCATCACGGAGCGCTGACATGCATACACGTTCGAACGCCGATACGAAAAAGGCCGCGGTACCGGCGGGTTCGTGGCCATGCACTCGGCCGACCGGGACGCCACGAGACGAGCGGATGGCGCGTGACGTGACCGGGGAGGTGGCGCGTGACGTGATCGTGAAAGACGGATCGTGAACGAAAGGAGACGAAAACCCCCTCAGCGGCCGAGCACGTCCTTTGCGACCGCGCCGAGCAAAACGACACAGACGAGGATCATCGCGCTCTGGGAGACCGTCGCGACGACAGAATCCACGTCGCCGCCGGTCACCAGCACGATCGCGTCCGGAACGACTCGAGCCGAGCCGAGGATGCCGAGGACGGCGAGTGCGCCGATACCGTAGACGGCCGCCCGTCCGCGATCGAACTGTCGTCCCGCGACGCCGAGCAGGGCGATCAGGACGCCGAAAATGGCGGGAATGAGCGCGGTGACGCTCGCGAAATCGGTGACGACGTACGCGCTGACGCCGAGGGCGACGAGAACGACTCCGAGGGCGGTGCCGACCGTGGACGTGAGCTGACCGGAGCTATCCATACGCTGAATTTCACGCCCAGTGAGGAAATCGTCTTTGGTCGAACGCTCGAACGAGCCGGTTCCGAAGACGGGGAACAGTCCCCCACGCTTTTGCCGTCGGGCGACTCGAGTGAGCGTATGAAAGGAGCCGATCGCGAGCGAACGGAGGCCGGGTTCAAGGTTCGGACGCCGGTCGACGAGGCGCGCCGGATTCTACGGGATGCGATCGAAGGGAGCGAAACCGGCGACGGCGCCGCGTGTCCGGTCGGAACGGAGACCGTCGACGTCGAGCGAGCCGACGGACGGGTGCTCGCGATGGACGTCGAGTCTGGCCGGAACGTCCCACACTACCGGCGGGCGGCGATGGACGGCTACGCTGTCCGGGCCGCCGACACCTTCGGGGCTAGCGACCGCTCGCCGGAGGTCCTGCGGTTGGCCGACGGCCAGGGAGCCGACGCCGCCGTCGAACCCGGCGCCGCCGCACGCGTCCACACCGGCAGTGCACTCCCCGAGGGAGCCGACGCCGTCGTGATGATCGAACGGGTGACCGAACTCGAGGCGGCGGACGAACTCGAGGTCGCGGACGCCGTCGCCGGGGGCGAGAACGTCGCGCCGATCGGCGAGGACGTCGAGGAGGGACAGTCGTTGTACGAGGCCGGACACCGCCTGCGCCCCTCGGATCTCGGTCTCTTGCGGTCTTCGGGCTACGCCCGCGTGCCGGTCGCACGCCGACCCACCGTCGGCGTGATCCCGACCGGCGAGGAACTGGTCGCCGGCGATCCCGGTCCCGGCGAGGTGATCGAGACCAACGGCCTCACCGTCTCGCGGCTGGTCGACCGCTGGGGCGGCCAAGCGACCTACCGCGACGTCGTCACCGACGATCCCGACTCGCTTCGAGTCGCCATCCAACGCGACCTGACGAAAGACGTCGTGGTCACGACCGGCGGCTCCTCGGTCGGCCAACGCGACCTCCTCCCGGAGGTGGTCGACGACCTCGGCGACGTGCTCGTCCACGGCGTCGGGCTCAAACCGGGTCATCCGGTCTGTCTGGGGATCGTCGAAGACACCCCCGTTCTCGCGCTTCCCGGCTACCCGGTCGCCTGCATCGTCAACGCCGTCCAGTTCCTTCGGCCGACCCTGCGGTGGCTCGAGGGGACAGTCCCCGCCCCGCATCCGACGACCCAGGCGGTTCTCGATCGAAAGATTCCCAGCGAGCCCGGCACCCGGACGTTCGCCCGCGTCCGACTCGAGGAAAGCCAGGCTGGAAGCGACGATACCGAACGCGAGGAGGGCGAGCCGGACTTCCGCGCGATTCCGACGCGAGCCAGCGGCTCGGGCGTGCTCTCTTCGGTCGCGCTCGCGGACGGGTGGGTCGTCGTCGACGACGACCGAGAAGGGATCCCGGCGGGGGAGACCGTCGCCGTCGAAAACTGGGAACCGAACGCGTGATCGACCCGGCGTCTCGAACCGAATCCGAGTCCGTCAGCGCCGATCGAGATCCCGGGAGCGCGAACGGGACGAGCGCCCGTCAGCGCCGTCGTCTTCCTCGAGCAATCGATCGAGTTCGCGCTCGAGTTCCGCCTCGTCGATCTCGCCGTCGACGTACCGAGACCGGGCGCGACGTTCGGGATCGGCCGGAGCGGCGTCGCGTTCGCGGCTCTCGAGTGACCGGCCGATCGGTGTGGTCTCGACGCTGTTCTGGTCGTCGTCGCCACGGAGCAACGAGAATAGCCCGTAGGCCGCGAGTGCGATCGCACCGAGGACGGCAACCGTGACGAGCAACGAGACGACGATGGAAACGACGGTACTGAGGATCGTCCAGGCGACGAAGAGGGCGATCACTCCGAGGAGGAACAGACCCAGGCCCTTGAGGAGGAACGTGCTGAGGCGGCCCATACCGGTTGTTCGAGCGGCGGACACAAAAACGCCCCGCGTCCCCGATCGTCGCCGCGTCGAGGGACGTCTCGAGTGGCGTGACCGAACGGCGACGACCTCGAGCGGCGTGCTGGTCGGCTCGTAACTCCTGGTGGCGGCCTCGAGCAGTCGGTCGCTCGGCTCCCAACGTCCGTCGACGCGGATTAAGACCCGTTCGAACGCGGTTCGTCGGGGGAGCCGACGGTCGCTCCCGTGCGTTCGGTCAGCCCGATGAGATAGACGTCGAGTATGCAGACGAGCAAGACGGCGAGGGGAACGGCGACGTCTACGTACTCGACGCTCTCGAACTGCAAGGCAGTGACGACGAACGGCTCGCCGGGCTCGAACGCACCGGAGAGTGTGCGCGCGCTCAGGAACGCAAGCGCGAGAACGTAGAGGGCGAACCAGATCGCCCCCCGCTTCCATCGGCCGACGTAACAGTGACCCAGTCCGGCGGCGATCGCCGTCAGCGGGTACGCCAGCCAGACCGGTCGCGTTAGCTCAGCCATCGGTATCGGCTACGCGCTCGAACGGGATGCGTGTTGCCCTCTCGAGACGATCGATCGGATCGTGGCCCTCGTGGCGATCCGTCGTCCCACCTCGGCGTCGAAGGGTTTCGATCGCCTCCCTGGCGGTCTCGAGGTGGTGAGTGCTCGCCGTCGGCTCCCCCTCGCCGCTTCGTCGATGTCCCTCATCGCTCCGCCGATGTTCCTCGCCGTTTCGTCGGTCATCGGCCACACGAGGCTGATCCCCGGCGACGGAGAGCGCTCGAATCGCGATTGCACGCACGTCGTCGCGAGCCGACGGCTTCGCTGACAGCGTCGTGGCCAACGACCCGGCGTAACGTTCGACCGCCGACCGCGTCTCGGCCGTCGCACCGACGGCGGTCGTTCCGAGCGCCGCCGCCGTTTCGGCGAGCGTGACGTCCGGGTGTGACGACGCGTCCCAGCGATCCGTGGCCGAGACCTGGGGTCGAGTCGCGTTCGGGGTCCCGGCTTCCGGCGCGCGAGAGAGAAACTGCGCCGCGAGCGCCGTCGAGCCGGAGACGAGCGTACGGTACAGTTCGAGCGATCGGCGGTCGGAAACCGGCGTTTCCGCGATCGTTGCGTACGCGGCGGCGTGAAGATAGTCACTCGCCAGGATCGCGGCGTCGCGAGCGTCCGCGCGTTCGTATTGCTCGCCCGAAAGAAGATCGAACCGAATCCGAACGTATCCGTCGAAGGAGTAGACCGCCTCGCTTACGGGCGCTATCGTCCGATCGATTCGCGCCCCGACTCCATCGCCGTCGACGCTCCGAGCGACCTCGCCGGCGAGCGTACAGAGCGTCACCGAAAGACACCGGTCGCGGGTCGGGAGAGAGTCGGAGACGATCGTTCGAACCGAAGGAGGGAGATCTCGGAACGATCGAGCGTCGTGATCGGGTCCGTCGTGTATCGTCGTGTATTCGCTCATGGTGGGTTCGGAGACCAATGGTGGTTACGAGTCGTCCTCAGCCGTCTCGGCGTCCGAGCCGGAATCGGTCTCCGGTGGCGGCGCCGCTTGGACCGGAAAGTCGGCGGGGTCGGTCAGCAGTTCGTCGAAGATTCGCGCGACGAGTGCGGCGCGAACGTCGTCGAGGTACGCCTGGCGATCGAGCGTAAGCTGTCGGATCCGTGCGCCGTCGATCGCCGCGATCAAAAGCGCGGCTGTCAGTTCGGGGTCGTGGTCGACGAACGCTCCGGTGGCGATCCCGTCCTCGAGGATTCGCTCGAGGGCGACACGGAGTCGGTCGTCGCTTCGCCGAAGTTGCTCGCGGTACCGGTCGTTGTACGGCGCCTGAGTCCGGAGTTCGAGCATCGCCGTATGGAACGATTGGCGATCCCCGTCGCCGGAGCCGTAGAGAAACCAGTCGACGAACAGCGCGAGGCGCTCGACCGGGTCAGCCGACTGGAACTCGGTGACTCGTTCGTCGATCACCTCGAGCAGGTAATCGAGGAAGTCGGCGACGAGATCCTCCTTCGAGTCGTAGTGATAGAACAGGAGAGACTTACTCTTGTCCGTCTTGTCGGCGATGTCCTGTGCTGTTAATTCGGTGTAGCCGTGCTCGCACAGCGCCTCGTAGGTCGCGGTCATGATCTCTTCTCGAACGTCCGGGTCGGTCACTAGCTGACCCATTGGTCAGGAACGGATAAAAGTCGTTTCGTTTCTTCGGGCTGTCACTTGCGAAACTGGCGGATCCCGAACCGACCGTACTCGCCGTAGGCGACCTCGAGCGAGCCGATCCACCAGTTCCATCGCTCGGCGGGGGTACCGTCGGGTGCGTCGGATAGCTCCTCGACGACGACCTCCGCCGTCAGGGGAACGCCGACGTCGTCGGCGTACGCTCCCGAGTCCGCGAGGTCGACGGCCTGGCGGACGACGACTCGCGCCTCGCCGCCGGTGCCGCCGAACTCCTCGCGGAGGCGCCTCTCGAGGCGGTCGGGATCGATGAACACGACCGAGGATAGGCGGGCAACGTACTTGACTGTTCGAGTCGCCGACGCTCGAGGGGTGGAAACCGTTCGGGCTGAAACGATGTTCTTTTGAGCGGCGACCGTCTTCCGTCGGTCATGGCAAGTTTCACTGTCGTCGTTGGCGACCCCGAGTCGGGGTCGTCCTACCAGCTCGAGGCGGAAGAACAGGATGCAAACCGGTTTATCGGCCGCTCGATCGGCGAGGAGGTCGACGGCGGTGCGGTCGGACTCGACGGCTACACGCTCGAGATCACGGGCGGCTCGGACGATGCCGGCCGACCGCTCAACGGCGAGGTTCAGGGGCCGAACCTGACCGAGGTCCTGATGAAGGGACGCCAGACCGGATACCACCCACAGCGCGACGGCGAGCGCCGACGAATCACGGTCCGTGGCGGCGAAATCTCCGATGCAGTCGCACAGATCAACGCCTCGATCGTCGGCCGTGGAAGCACCGATGTCGACGAACTGCTCAGCGGCGACGAGTAATCCCCGTTCTTCCCGCTTATGGCAGATCGAATCTCGAGTGACCATCCCTCGGTGCGGACGGTTCGAGCGACGTGTACGGAGACGACGACCGGCGTCCGACTCGACGTTCCGACCGGCGACCGCGACGCGTTTCCGGCCGACGACGTCGTTCGGATCGTCGTCGACCGTGACCGACTGTTCGGCCGCGCCGAGCGGGCGTTGACGGGTGACGACCTCACCATCAACGGTATCTACGAGACCCCGGATTCGGCCCGGAGTCCCGCCGGTGACGTCGACCGGCTGGCCGCGTGGGTCGACGATTCTGCCGTCCGCGTCGGCGGCTCGGTTCTGATCGACGTCGTCGAACCGGAGTTTCTCTACGGGTTGCGAGAGCCGGGCGAGACGGTCTACTACGACGCCGTCGAGCCGCCGAGCGATTCGCTGAGCGAGATCGCGAGAAACCTCGAGGACTCCTGAGACGATTTCCTGTCAGTCAGTTCCGGCGCAACCGCCGCCCGGGTCGCGGTTGCAACGGTTGACTCGCTACACTCCTCCACCGAGACTCGTCTCACACGGCTCGACTCACCGCCGGGACATCGGGACAGTAATCCGTATGAGACGGACCGTCGTCCGGACCGATCCCCTCTCGGAGATGGCCCGCGACTGCGCCGGAACCGACGGACAGCGTCTCGTTCGAACCGATCAGTACCGCGAGAGGTACGCGTACATCAACAGACCGAACGCCAGGTGCTGGATCATCGACCGCTCGAGCGACGAACGGACGAACTCCTCGTCGGCGACCGAGTACTCCTTCGTTCGCACTTTCGCATGCATCGATAGCACGTCCTCCTCCTCTAGGTCGTGTAGAGACGGATAGATCGTGCCCGGACTCAGTTCGGTTCCGAAAAAGCGAGCGACGTCCGAGATCAACTGTTCGCCGTGAGCACCCTCTCGGAGTGCGATGAGCATCAGAAGGATCTCGTCGACGTTCTCCTTGACGATGGCTTCGTCGAACTGCAGCTCATCGGTCGGCAACGCGCCGTCGACTTGCGACAGTAGTTCGTCGAGTTCACGCTCTCTCTGGTCGGTCGCGTCCGACGCGCCGAGCGAGTACGATTCCGACGGTCCGTCCGTGCTCGCCCTCGAGAGCGCCTCGAGAACGGATTCCGTGATGGTTGCATCCTCACGCATTGACGATCACTGCTGGGGGTTCCGTGAGTGGGCGTTCACCCGCCACTGATCCCACACCGTCGGCGACCATGTGACGTGATCCCATTCACGACTACTGGATTGCTGGAACTACCGACTATTAAACGACAGGGAACCAACCGTACCGATTTCCACTAAATCAACCGATTTGAGAGGAAACAATAACGGAAGATGGAATGATGATCGGACACAAGAGTTTATCCGGGAGTGAAAATAACCCACATGCCCATTATTATCTCCAATTATTGGCCTCATGTCCAGTATAGTCCAGGAATGTCGAGCCAACATAACAGTTCCGGCCGAGTAGGACAACGCTTCTGGCATTCTTCCAAACCCAGTAGTAATGGCCGAAGGCTATAGTAGGTACATCGGCCTGCAGTGATCGATCACGGTTCGGTCGAGGTGAACGACGCCCTTTTTCCGCCTCCACCGGCAACGTCGATTATGAGCACACCTCGTGAAGAGTTTCTCGCCGGCGAACGACCCGACGACGTCGCGCTCTTTCTCGCCGAATCGTACGTCTCCGACGATCGGTTAGGACAGTTCGGGACCGACGTCGAAGGCGGCGTGTTGATCGTCGTTGACGGCGAACGCGGGAGAAACGCCTTTCAGGCGGCGACCGGAACTGGGGCGATGGAGTTCGCCCAATCCGCGATGAGCCTCGAGGGAGAGATCGACGACGACCTCACTGGCGGACGGTGTCCGGAGGCGCCGGACGACGACGATCACGTCCCGCAGTTCGTCTTCGCGTTCGCCGAGGAACGTAACGAAGACGTGGGCGGAATCTACGCCGAAGGCGACGTGATCCACGCCTACGCGCAGTGTCGCTGTGGCACGGCGTACTCGGATCGGTGGAACGTTTCCCAGCGCTAACGCCGAAAGAGCAATCCGCTAAACGGATTTCACCAGCCCCCCTGAAACGACTATCGCAACAACAGACACTATCGTAACAACTGCAACGATGTACACACTGATCGCCGGACGGATCGGTGATCAGATGGACAACGACGTGCAGTGGCGACTATAACTTCCCCGCCGTCGTCGATAGCCCGTGAGCACCGATCCCGACGATCTCGAGTTGAGCGAATCCGAACAGCAAGCGTTACACGATCTGCAGGTAGGAATCGAATACGTTCACCGCTCGTACGGCTCCTTGCTCGAGTTCCACCACCAGCTCGGTCACGCCATGGACCGCATGAGCGACGCACAAGAGGCCCTGCGATCGGCGGGTCACGACGAGTGGGCCGACGAACTCAGGGACGACCACTTGCCCGCGGGAGCGATTAGCGACCAGTGGACGTTCGAACTGGTCGAGGAGTTTTCGACCGAGTTTCTCGAAGACGTCGACGATTTCGAAAAGACGGTACGCGCGGAGCTGGCCGACGGAGTCGACCACGTGACCGAACGCCGGCAGAAACGGCGACTGCGCGAGCGCGCTCGCCGGGACGAGTAATACCGTCGGACAACAGTCTGTGAACACGCAATCGGGTCTCACGGCTCGTCGCTGACGGCGACGGCCGTTCGCATGCGATCGATGTGTGAACCGTTTTGCCCGACAGTATAAGCAGACGCAGGGTTCCGTATGAGCAAGGGTTTTCGAGGGGCCGGACGTAGGCACCCCCATGAGCGAACGGTACGACGTGATCGTGCTCGGGGTCGGCGGCATGGGAAGTGCAACGGTCGCCCACCTCGCTGACCGCGGCGTCGACGTCCTCGGATTGGAACGATACGACATCCCACACAATTACGGCTCCTCACACGGCCTCAGCCGCGTCTTTCGGCTCGCGTACTTCGAACACCCGGCGTACGTCCCACTGCTCCAGCGTGCCCAGGAGCTGTGGTACGACCTCGAGGCAGACCACGACAGCCAGCTGCTGTACCAGACCGGCTCGATCGACGCCGGTCCCGAGGGCAACCCACTCGTCGAGAACTCGAAGCAATCCTGTGCCGAATACGACCTCGAGTACGATCTCCTCTCGAGTTCGGAACTCACCGACCGGTTCCCAGGATATCGGTTACCGGAGGGGTACGAGGCGCTCTATCAGCCCCAGGGCGGGTTTTTGCGCCCAGAGGAGTGTACCGTCGCACACGTCAACCGGGCCCACCGCGACGGGGCGACGATCCGCGCCCGCGAGCGCGTCGTCGACTGGCGGCCAACCGACGGCGGCGTCCGCGTCGAGACCGACCACGGCGCCTACGAGGCCGACCGGCTCGTGATCACCGCGGGCGCGTGGGCGGCGCGATTCGTGGACGAACTCGAGGGCCTCGCCGTCCCCGAACGGCAGGTGCTCGCGTGGCTCCAGCCGACCGAACCCGAGCAGTTCGCACCCGAGCGGTTCCCCGTCTGGAACCTCCAGGTTCCGGAGGGGCGGTTCTACGGCTTCCCGGTCTTCGGCGTGCCCGGGTTCAAGTTCGGTCGCTACAACCACCGCGAGGAGACCGTCGATCCTGACGCCTTCGAGCGCGAGGCGACCCAGGCGGACGAACGACTCCTTCGCGGGTTCGCCGAGGAGTACTTCCCGACCGGCGCCGGCCCGACGATGCGCCTCCAAACCTGTCTCTTTACGAACACACCGGACGACCACTTCGTCCTCGATACGCTTCCCGACCACCCCCAGGTCGCAGTCGGCGCGGGCTTTTCGGGCCACGGCTTCAAGTTCGCCAGCGTCGTCGGCGAGATCCTCGCCGACCTCGCACTCGAGGACGAGACCGACCACGATATCGACCTGTTCTCGCTCGATCGCTTCGAGTGATCGCGCGGAACGGCGACTGTCGAGGGTGTTTCTCCCGCCGACCGGCGGACGATACCCGGCCCGACGTTCAGAACTCCCCGATGATCTCGTCGGCGAACGTCGACAGCGCCCGTTCGCTGTCCCCGTCCTCGAGGCCGACGATGACGTGATCCAGTCCGTAGCCCTCGAGCCGTTCGAAGTACTTCCGGAGCCACTCGACGCCCGCCCGGTAGCCGAGATGCAGGTGTTCGGGGTCGGCGGTCGGGTCGTCCGCGAACGCGACGCGGACCGCGATGGCGAACGGCTTCTCGCCGGCGAGGTCGCGCCAGTCGGCGACGTAGGACTCGAGTGTCGGCTCCGGGAGGTGGTAGAACAGCCAGCCGTCGCCGCGATCCGCGATCCACTCGCGAGACTGGCGGGCGTTCCCGGTCGGTAACATCGGGACTGTCTCGGTCGTCGGTTTCGGAACGACGTCGAGGTCGCCCTCGAGGGCTCCCCACTCGCCCTCGAGTTCTGGGAACTCCTCGTGCCAGCACGCGCGAATCGCTTCGAAGCGCTCGCGGAACGCCTCGCCGCGATCCTCTCGGTCGACACCGAACGCCGGATACTCGGGGTCGCGGTCGCCGGAGGCGACGCCGAGGACGAGCCGCCCCTCGGAGAGCTGGTCGACGGTCGCCGCCGACTTCGCGACGTGGATCGGGTGGCGAAGCGGGAGGACGACGCTCGAGGTACCCAAAGCGACGTCGTCGGTGTGGGCCGCGACGTGTGAGAGCCACGGCCAGGTGTCGAACGTCTGGCCCGCGTCGCCGAATTTCGGCCAGTCGGTCGGGACGTCCCGCGCCCACAGTGCGTCGAAGCCGGCGTCCTCGGCGTGACGAGCCAGCCGGGTTTCCTCGGAGACGTCCGGCCTCGAGCGATTCGTGGCGGTCAGCGGGAAGCCGGCGCCGAACGTCAGTTCGTCCGACTCGAACAGTCGTCGGTAGCCGACGTTCTCGTGTCCGTCGCTCATTCGGTCTCGCTATCCGCGCCGCGGTCAAGGCGCTGTCCGTTCCCCTCGAGTACGGTGCCGTCAGTGTGTCGAGTTGACACTTTACACAGCACCACAACGCTCATTACGAGCTGTCCGCACGTCGAAATATGACACTCGAGGGGGAACCGGAGCCGACGGCCGACGAGGTCGCCAGGGCTGTGGCCGCACGGGTAGGCCGACCGGTGTCGTCCGTTGTCGACTTCGACGAGGGGATGAACGCGGTGTACCGCGTCTCGTTCGACGACGGACCGGACGCCGTCTTGAAAGCGGGGACCGTCACGGGCGGATCGAAGCTGCTATCCGGCCCGGTGTTGCTCGAGCGGATCGATCGGGAGACGAACCTCCCCGTTCCGGACGTACTGGCCGTCGCCCCCGACGGCGACGAGCACGTCGCTGACACGTACTTCTTGCTGACGTACGTCGACGGACGCCACATCACGGACGTCACTTCCCTCTCGGCGTCCGCTCACGAGCGACTCGTTCGAGAGGCCGGCCGTCACCTCGCGGCGATTCACGACCTGCCGTTCGACGGCCCGTTCGGGCGGCTACACGCCAGTGACGGCGAACTGTTCGTCGACTATGGATTCGAGTCGTGGGCGGAGTGTCTCGGCGCGAGCGTCGACTACCACCTCGAGCGACTCGAGGCGCGCTTTGCCGACCTCGAGCCGGCGATCGAAGACGCGATATCACGGTTCCCGAGCGTCGTCGCCGAGGATGGGATCGACAAATCGGTTCTGTACCGGGATTATCACCCGAAGAACCTCGTGTTAGCACCTGACGACGACGCCAGGCCGCTCGTCCGAGCCGTACTGGACGTTAACTTCCGACCGGTCGGCGACGCGCCGCTGGATCTCGCGATCGCCGAAGCGAACCTCGTCGATCTTCCGATGGGAAATACGGACCGCGCACAACCGCTCCGAAACGCGCTTCGAGAGTCGTACGTCGAGGCACGAGGCGGAACGCACGAGACCTACGTCGACGAACGGTATCCGTACTATCGACTCGTAGCGGCGCTCGATTTCATGTGTCACTTCGAGTACTTCGGTTCGTTCGGCTGGGAGAACGAGGTCGATCACGTCGCTGATCGATTGGACACGTTCGTACGGAAGCGGATCGCGGAGATCACGTAGGGGCTCCTGCTCGAGTCGAGACGCGTTCAAAAGATACCGCGTTCAAGTACGACTCCGGCGTCTTCAGTCGTCTGCGGTTGCGGCGCCGCTTTCTTCGGCCTGGTCTTTCGTCCAGGCGAGTTTACCACCGGCCGCGAGGATGTCGCGTTCGCGCTCGGAGGCGTCGAGCGTCGCCGTGTACTCGTCACCGTTGACGCGGACGGTGAACTCCTCTTGCCCGGAGGTGACGGCGTCGTAGACGTCGTCGACGATCTCGATCTCGTCGCCCTGGTCGATGTTCTCGTACGTTTCCTCGTCGATCGTCAGCGGGACGATGCCGAAGTTGAAGAGGTTCGCGCGGTGGATCCGGGCGAAGCTCTGTGCGAGGACGCCCTCGATGCCGAGGTACATCGGGCAGAGCGCCGCGTGTTCACGCGAGGAGCCCTGGCCGTAGTTCTCGCCGGCGACGAGGAAGCCGCCGTCAGCCTCGAGTGCGCGCTCGGCGAACGTATCGTCGACGCGGCTGAGAGTGAACTCGGAGAGTTTGGGGACGTTCGACCGGTACATCAGGATGTCCTGGGTCGCCGGGATGATGTGGTCGGTCGTGATGTTGTCCTCCATCTTGAGCAGCGCCTCGCCCGCGACGTCGTCGCCGAGTTGGTCTTTCAGCGGGACGTCGCCGATGTTCGGCCCCTTGATGAGTTCGTCGTCGACGGCCTCGTCGGGTGCGATGAGGTCGGTCTTCGAGCCGTCGTACTCGTCGGGGAGTTCGACGCCCGGATCTTCCAGGTCCTCGAGTTCGTCCGCCAGATCGCGGGGATCGACGATCTCGCCGGCGAGTGCGGCGGCGGCGGCGACCTCGGGCGAACAGAGGTAGACGTTGTCGTCTTCGATGCCCGAACGACCCTCGAAGTTGCGGTTGAACGTCCGCAGGGAGACGGAGTCGGAGGCGGGCACGTGACCGATGCCGATACACGCACCACAGGTCGCCTCGGAGAAGTTGACGCCGGCGGCCATCATCTCCGCGACCCAGCCCTTTCGGGCGAGCATCTCGGAGGCCTGCTTGGAGCCGGGGGCGACGATCGTCTCGGTCTCCATCGCCGTCTGGCGGCCCTCGAGCATCTTCGCGACGGGGAGGATGTCCTCGTAGCCGCCGTTGGTACAGGAGCCGACGATGACCTGCTGGACGTCCTCGCCAGCGACCTCGCGGACGGGGACGACGTTGTCGGGCATCGACGGCGTCGCGATCAGCGGCTCGAGATCGGAGAGGTCGACGACGATCTCGTCGTCGTACTCCGCGTCGTCGTCGGGCTGGATCTCGACGTACTCGTCTTCGCGGCCGACGCGTTCGAGGTAGTCCTCGGTCTGCTCGTCGGTCGGGAAGATCGAGGTCGTCGCACCGAGTTCGGTGCCCATGTTGGTGATCGTCATCCGCTCGGGTGCGGTGAGCGTCTCGACGCCGGGGCCGGTGTACTCTAAGATCTTGCCGACGCCGCCTTTCACGCTCAGACGACGGAGCATCTCGAGGATGACGTCTTTCGCCGTGGCCCACTCGGGGAGTTCGCCCTCGAGGCGGACCTCGACGATTTCGGGCATCTCGATGTAGTACGGCGCACCGCCCATGGCGACGGTGACGTCGATTCCGCCGGCACCGATGGCGAGTTCGCCGAGACCGCCGGGCGTCGGCGTGTGTGAGTCCGAACCCAGAAGCGTCTTTCCGGGGGCGGCGAAGTTCTCGCGGTGGACGTTGTGACAGATGCCGTTGCCGGGGCGAGAGAAGTGTGCCCCGTAGGTTCCGGCCGCAGAGCGGAGGAAGCGGTGATCGTCCGTGTTCTTGAAGTCGAACTGGTACGTCTGGTGGTCACAGTACTGGGCGGCAATTTCGGTCTGGACCTCGTCCAGTCCCATCGCTTCGAACTGGAGCCAGACCATCGTCCCGGTCGTGTCCTGGGTGAGCACCTGGTCGATCTCGATTCCGATCTCCTCGCCGGTCTCGAGTTCTCCTTCGACGAGGTGATCGTCGAGAATCTTCTCGGTGAGAGTCTGTCCCATAGCATCCGAAACTCGGCTGTCCGTCTTGATAAATCCAGCGTGTTACTATAGCGATCAACCATGTTAATTCCGCCCAAAGCGATAATTTTACCGGAGTTTTTGTCATTCATCCGGACAATCGTCGAGCAATTCACGGCGTTCGGTATCGATTAACGAACGCACCCGTTCGCGTCGAAGCGGTTGCTTTTTCTCCGTCCCACACGGTCTGGGGAACACGATTATGTTTCGCTCCGGTCCGTTCGTCGCCGACCACGTCTCGCCGATCGAAACCGAACAGGTCCAGCCAAACGGCGTCGACCTCACGCTCGACGTCGTCTTCGAGCAACTCGAGCCGGGACGGATCGGTCGCAACGGAACGCAGATCGGCGACCGCGTCGCCCGTCCGCTCGAGGAACTCGAACAGAAAGCTCCCGACACCTACTACCTCCCGAAGGGTGCCTACATCGCTCGCTACGGCGAACGGATCGAGATTCCGGAGGGCCACGTCGGCTACGTCTACCCCCGATCGTCGCTGATGCGCAACTCCTGTATGTTGAACACTGCCGTCTGGGACGCCGGTTACGAGGGTCGCGGCGAAGGCCTGCTTCAGGTTCACCACGATATCGAGATCGAACGCGGGGCGCGGATCGCCCAGCTCGTCTTCGCCGAAGCGAACCACGAGGAGGTCTACGACGGGAGTTACCAGGGCGAAAACATAGAGTAGCGACCGTACCGCCGTACCCAACGGCGGCGGTGATCGACAACGCTTTTCTCGATCGAGTGACACACCGCGGACATGAGTCGCCCTCCACGGTGTTCCCGACGGAACGCCCTCGCCGCCCTCGGAATCGGTGGACTCGCGTCACTCGCCGGCTGTACGACCGCCTACAGCGCCCTTCCGGACCGCGCGAGTTACGCCCGAACCCGACGAC
Source organism: Natrarchaeobius versutus (assembly GCF_041205745.1). NCBI lineage: Archaea > Methanobacteriati > Methanobacteriota > Halobacteria > Halobacteriales > Natrialbaceae > Natrarchaeobius > Natrarchaeobius versutus. The sequence continues at coordinate 171,315 of NZ_JBGFCC010000002.1, forward strand.
GATCCATTCCCGCCGTCCCGTCGCCCGTCTACGCGACCGACGAACACCTCCACGATCTGGCCGACGAGATCGCCGACTACGCCGCGGACGGACTCGAGGCCTGGGAGCGAATGGGCGAACGAGAGCGCTTCGTCGTCTACAGCGAACGGCGTCTCGAGGACGACCTCGAGTTCGCCGAAACGCGTCCGTGGGAGTCGGCGACCGCGGATACCGCGAGGTCGGCCCGATCGCACCTCTGGCACGCCTCGGGGGCGTTCGTCTACGCGACGGTCCGCACCGACGGCTTCGAGGGGGATCCGGCGGCCGGAACGGAGCAGGCTCTCGAGGAAGCCGGCTCTCACCTCGAGGACTTCGAGTACGTCACCGACGATCCGGCGACGTTCCTGACCTACGGCCGGTTTCTCGAGTACGAACTCCAGCAGGCCCACAGCCTGCTATCGCACCAGCTGAAAGCCGACGTCGACGACCGAAGCGACAACACGAGCCGAGCCGAACGCCTCGCGGAGATCTACAGCACCGTCCGGCAAGGGAGATCCCAGATCGACCTCGCGACCGCCTACCACGACACCCTGCGAGAACGCGATCCGGGCGGCGACCCGTTCGGTGAACGGATGGCCAACGCTCGAGCGACGCTTCGAGAGCGCACCGACGAGTTGCTCGAGGATCGCGAGGATTGGTCCGGGCGGATCGGCGAGTTCGAGGGCAACGACGTCGGCGAGTCCGAAAGCGGGCGTCGCGACGTCCACGACGCCCTGTACTCGCGATCCCACCGCGGCGAATCGGACGCACGCAGTATCGAGCGGTACGTCGACGAGGGGTACGAAGTGTACGGAACCGTCGAACTCGCGACCGCGTGGCTCGTCCTCGCGGCCGCACGGGGCGAACGCGACCGCCTCGAGGCGGCCGGCACCGATCGTCTCGACAGCGGTTGGATCGATACCGCGAAACGCGATGCAGTCGACCGACTCGAGGATCTCCTCGCAGACGAACCGGACCCACTCACGCTGTTTTTCGCCGAAGAAGGTCGGTCACTGATCTACTCCGGAGATCGCGGACTCGAACGATCATCACTCGACGACGACGCGGATTGGCAGTGGAGACAGGCCAACGGCTACGCCCGCTATCTACTCGCGAAGGGGATTCTCGGGAAGATTCCGGACGTGCGGTCGCTTCTGGTCGACGGCGACTGATACGGATTACTGTCCCGGTGTCCCGGCGGTGAGTCGAACCGTGTGAGACGAGTCTCGGTGGAGGAGTGCAGCGAGTCCACCGTTGCAACCGCGACCCGGGGGCAGTTGCGCCGGAACTGACTGACAGTAACCCGTATGAGACGGGTTGCTGTCTGATGAGAGATTCAGGACGACCCCACCGTACTCGCCGGCACGCGCCGCCGCGTCTCCCGGCTTTTTGTACTGTGACGCGAAGAACGGGATATGGCCGGTGATCCGCCGTGATGGCGACCACCCACGTCTTCGCCGCGCTCGCAGTCGTCACGCCGGTCGCATACGCCGTTCCCGAACTCGGGACCGCACTCGCCGTCGGCGCGATCCTCGGCGGACTCGCGCCGGATTTCGACCTCGTCCTCGAGCACCGCCGGACCTTTCACTTCCCGATTTCCGGCCTCGTCGTCGCCGCTCCCGTGGTGATGGTCGCTTCTGTTTCTCCCTCGAGTCTTACGGTCGGCGTCGCGGCGTTCGCCGTCGCCGCCTGGCTCCACGCCGCGAGCGACGCGATCGGCGGCGGTCCCGAGATGGATCCGTGGAACGACCGGTCGGAACGGGCGGTCTACGATCACGTCCGCGCCACGTGGATCCGGCCCCGTCGCTGGATCAGATACGACGGCGCTCCCGAGGACGCCGCGGTCGCGGTCGCCCTCGCGACTCCGGCTCTCATCGTCTTCGACGGCTGGATTCGAACGGCCGTCGCCGGCGGAATTGCGATCTCACTCGTTTACGCCCTCTTTCGGCGGCGCCTGGTCGCGTGGACGCCCGACTGGCTCGAGTGAGCGCCGATCTCGGTTCCGAGCATCGTCGTGCAACCAGGGTCGACGACCCCGGCCGGAGGTTTTCGCCGCCTGAAAGTCGGAACCCTGATACCATCCCTCTCCAAGCCAACCCGTATGGTCGATACGTTCCTCGCACAGACGGCACACCTCGTGTTCGCCGCGATCTGGGCCGGTAGCGTGTTCTACGTCGCGTTCGTCGTACTACCGCTCGCTCGAGACGGCGCGTTCAACACGACGCGGCCGCTCGAGGGAATTTCGGGGAAGCTCACGACGATTTCACGCGTGAGCGCGCTCGTGTTGTTGCTCACCGGTGGCCACCTCGCGGGTACGCGATACACCAGTGAGAGCCTCATCAACACGGTAAACGGCCAACTCGTTCTGGCGATGGTCGTCCTCTGGCTCGTCCTTGCGGCGCTCGTCGAGATCGGCGCGAAGCGACTCGAGGCCGGGCTCAACGGGAAGAAACTCCGCGAGCCGGCGAGCGACGCGCTGGGGCTGTACCGGGGGGCCGCGGTCGTCGCGATCGCGTTGTTGGTCGTCTCGGGTGCGATCACGACGAACCTCGCGGCCTCGTTCTAAACGTTCGCGGCCTCGTTCCAGACGTTCGCGGTCCCGTTCCAGACGTTCGCGGCCTCGTTCCAGACGTTCGCGGTCCCGTTCCAGACGTTCGTGGCGCTTTTCTGTCAAAGCACGACAGGAATCGGACATTCTTGCGAAAGATACTTAGTCGGTTGCTGTAACGTACTTCCATGATGAACAGGGGGAAACGGCTGGCGGTCCCACTGCTCGCGGTCGGGACCGCGGCGCTCGTCGGCTACGCGCTCCGCTCGAGTCGGTCCCGGAGCGAGACCGCGCGTTCGAAGGCGGACCTTGGGGCTCGACTCATCGGCCCCGAGCAGATTCCCGTCGACGCGACCGTCGTCGACGCCTCGTCGCGACGACTCGACGAGATTCCGGGCGTTCGGCGTGCGATCAAGCGAGCTGTCAGAAACGGCGCACACGACGAGTGGGAACACGTTACCATCGATCGCGACGGCGCGTGGTCGGTCGTCGACGCGATCCGCGGCTCGCTTCCCTACTACGACGGAGCCGACGGGGCGTACAACGGCGTCTACGTCCACTACGACGACCGCTTCGTCGTTCTCGATGCGATCGGCTGGGCCCGTCTCGAGGAACCGCTTTACTGATCGCCGTGCCGGCGCTTCGTGGATTCATCCCGCAGTTAGTAGCAACGACACCGATTCACACGCAGATCGCCAGACGGATCGGCGATCAGGTGTGTACTGACGTGCAGTGGCTCTTGTCGTTCCGCCTCCGCTCGAGGACGGGGACTCGAGAATCACAACCACTACCACCCACCGCCGCAGAGCTACCCGCATGCACCTTGGCGTAATCGGACTCGGACGGATGGGACAGATCGTCGTCGACCGCGTCCTCGAGGCGGGTCACGACGTCGTCGCCTTCGATCTGGAGCCGGAAGCCGTCGCGACGGCGGCTGACGCCGGCGCTGAGCCGGCCGACTCCGTCTCAGATCTGGTCGATCGACTCGGCGAGGAGAAGCGACTCTGGCTGATGGTTCCCGCCGGCGAGGCCGTCGACGCGACCATAGAGGAACTCTCCCCTCACCTCGAGGCCGACGACGTCGTCGTCGACGGCGGCAACTCCTACTTCGAGGACACCGTCCGGCGAGCGGAGGCCTGTCCCGCGGCGTATCTCGACTGTGGGACCTCCGGCGGCCCGGCGGGTGCGGAACTCGGCTTCTCGCTGATGGTCGGCGGCCCCGAGTGGGCCTACGAAGAACTCGAGCCGGCGTTCGACGCCGTCGCCACGGGCCCGGACGGCCACGAACGAATGGGGCCTGCGGGGTCTGGCCACTACGTGAAGATGGTTCACAACGGCGTCGAGTACGCACTGATGCAGGCCTACGGCGAGGGCTTCGAGTTGCTCCACGAGGGACGGTACGACCTCGACCTCGAGTCGGTCGCGTCGGTCTGGAACAACGGCGCCGTGATCCGCTCGTGGCTACTCGAACTCTGCGAGGAGGCGTTCCGCGAGGAGGGCACCGACCTCGGCGACGTCGCCGACCGCATCGAAGGGGGATCGACCGGCACTTGGACCGTCCAGGAAGGCTTAGAACAGGAGGTACCGTTGCCGCTGATTTACACCTCACTCGCCGAACGGTTCGGCTCGCGGGCCGACGACGGCCGCTTCTCGCGGCGACTCGCCAGCCGACTTCGGTACGGATTTGGTCGACACGACGTGCCCCGCCGATAGAACCGACCGAGAACGAGATTGAAACCGGCCATCCGCCCGAATCGAGCGATCTCTCGGGCTCGAGTCACGTGGCACGCTGCCCTCACTCGTTGGTCGGTGACTGGCTCGAGTCACTGGAGTCGTCTGCGTCCCGGCCACGTCACTCGTCGTCCGGCTTCCCGCTCGAGTCCCCGGCCTCCGCGGCCGCCTCGTACACCGTCTGGCGCTCGTCGAAGTACGCCGGTGCGTCGTGGTCGGCCTCGAAGCGGACGACCCGCTCCATCGCGTCGTGACCGTCCGCCACGGCGTCTAACTCCGCCGCGAGGTCGGTATAGCCCGCCGCGAGGTCCTGAAATGCCTGCATGCGCGCCTGTTTCGCCTCGACGAGTAGCTGTTTTTCCTCTAAATCGCGCTGTAGCTCCTCGAGGGCCTCGACGTCGACCTCGTCGCCGGTCGGGCGCTCGGTCGAGGACGGCGTCGTCGGACCGACGCCGCGCTCGCCGAGTCGGGTGCGGATCTCGGCCATCTCCTCGTCGATCTCGTCGAGTAACTCGTCTGCCTCGTCGCCCATCGTCTGTACCTGCCCGGAGAGAAGCCCAGCCTGGGTCCGACAGTAGTCGACGAATTCGTCGACCGACAGCGATGGGCCATCGTCGCTCATACCCGTCGGTTCGCGTTCCCGACCGAAGTCACTTTGGACGCATTGGCCCGATATTCGTCGTCGATCGTCCCCCGAGAAACCACGTTAGCACGCGACACACTGTTACGCTTTCAGACGTGTTAAGTTCCTCCGGCCACTGACGCAATTACGATGAATCGGGTACCGCGACGCGAAACAAATCGGTCGCCAGCCACGCCCAGCCTATGACGAAAGAGTACATCGAGGTGCGGGGTGCAGAAGAGCACAACCTGAAGGACTTAGACGTCACCATCCCCCGCGAATCGTTTACCGTCGTCACCGGACTCTCGGGGTCGGGCAAGTCCTCGCTCGCGTTCGAGACGGTGTACGCGGAGGGCCAGCGCCGGTACATCGAGAGCCTCTCGGCGTACGCCCGGAACTTCCTCGGCCAGATGGACAAACCGCAGGTCGAGTCCGTCGACGGGCTCTCGCCGGCGATTTCGATCGACCAGAAAAACGCCGCGAACAACCCTCGCTCGACCGTCGGGACGGTTACCGAACTACACGACTACTTGCGACTGCTCTATGCCCGTGTCGGTACGCCACACTGTCCCGAGTGCGGTCGCGAGGTCGGCGAGCAGTCGGCTCAGAACATGGTCGAGCGCATCCTCGAGTTACCCGAGGGAACCCGCGCGAAGATCGCCGCGCCGGTCGTCCGTGACCAGAAAGGTGCCTTCGAGGATCTGTTCGACGAACTCGTCTCCGAGGGGTACTCGCGGGTGGAGGTCGACGGCGAGGAGTACGACCTCACACTCGAGAAACCCGACTTAGACGAGAACTTCGATCACACCGTCGACGTGGTCGTCGACCGCGTGCGGGTCTCGACGGAGGACCGTCCGCGGATCATCGACAGCGTCGAGACCGCACTCGAGGAGGCCGACGGCGTTCTGAAGCTGATTCTCCCCGATCCGCCGGAGGAAGCCGCCGCGGAGTTAGGCGAAGAGGCTCGCCGAACTGGCGCGCTCGGCGACGAACTCGAGGAGGACGACCGCTTCGTCGTCGAGTTCTCGAAGGATCTCGCGTGTACGCACTGCGGGATCGACGTTCCAGAAATCGAGACCCGCTCCTTTTCGTTTAACTCACCCCACGGCGCCTGTCCCGAGTGTGAGGGACTGGGCGAGACCAAGGAGGTCGACGAAAACCTCGTCGTCCAGGACGAGTCGAAGCCGCTGAAGGAGGTCTTCGAGCCCTGGAGTTACAACCGATCGTACTACCAAACGCGACTCGACGCCGTCGCCGAGCACTTCGACGTTCCGCTGTCGATGCCGTTCGAGGACGTAGACGGGGAGATTCAGGACGGGTTTCTCTACGGCACCAGCGATCAGGTGCTGTTCAAGCGCAACACGAAAAACGGGATTCGACGCAAGCGAAAGCGATTCGAGGGGATCGTTCCGAACCTCGACCGGCGCTACCTCGAGACCGACTCGGACTCGACGCGCGAACACATCGAGGACTACATGTCCGTGACCGAGTGTCCCGCCTGCGACGGAACCCGACTCAAACCCGCAAGCCGCGCCGTGCTCGTCGACGGCACGTCGATCACGGAGATCAACGGGATGAGCATCGGCGACGCCCTGGCACACTTCGAGTCACTCGAGGCGAACTTCACCGAGCGTGAGAAGGTGATCGCCGAAGAGATCTTAAAAGAGATCCGCGCCCGCCTCGGCTTCATGGTCGAAGTCGGCCTCGAGTATCTCACGCTCGATCGGGAGGCCTCGACGCTCTCGGGTGGCGAGAGCCAGCGCATTCGGCTTGCAACCCAGATCGGATCGGGACTCGTCGGCGTCCTCTACGTGTTAGACGAGCCTTCGATCGGGCTCCACCAACGGGACAACGATCGCCTGCTCGACACCTTAGAGGAACTACGCGACCTCGGCAACACCCTGCTCGTCGTCGAACACGACGAGGAGACGATGCGCCGAGCAGACAACGTCATCGACATGGGTCCCGGCCCCGGGAAACGAGGCGGCGAAGTCGTCGCCAACGGCCCCGTCGAGGCGGTCAAAGCCTGCGAGGACTCTGTCACCGGCGACTATCTCTCCGGCCGAAAACGGATTCCGGTCCCCGACGAGCGACGCGATCCGGAGGGGGCGTTGACGATTCTCGGTGCCCGCCAGCACAACCTCGACGATCTAGACGTCGACATCCCCCTCGGCTGTTTCACGGCCATCACCGGCGTCTCCGGCTCGGGCAAATCGACGCTCATGCACGAGGTGCTCTACAAGGGCCTCGCTCGCGAGATGAACGACAACACGAGCGTGATCCCGGGCGACCACGACGCCCTCGAGGGGCTCGAGGAAATCGAGACCGTCCGGCTGATCGACCAGTCGCCGATCGGCCGCACGCCCCGGTCGAACCCGGCAACGTATACGAACGTCTTCGACTACGTTCGAGAGCTGTTCGCCCAGACGAAGCTCTCGAAACAACGCGGCTACGAGAAGGGGCGGTTCTCGTTCAACGTTAAGGGCGGGCGCTGTGAGGAGTGTGGCGGCCAAGGGACCGTGAAAATCGAGATGAACTTCCTCTCGGACGTCTACGTTCCCTGCGAGGAGTGTGACGGCGCCCGGTACAACGACGCCACGCTCGACGTCACCTACAAGGACAAGACCATCTCGGACGTACTGGACATGGAAGTCGGTGAGGCCTACGACTTCTTCGAAGCGAACTCCCAGATCCGGCGGCGCCTCAAACTACTGAAAGACGTCGGACTCGACTACATGACCCTCGGCCAGCCCTCGACGACGCTCTCGGGCGGGGAAGCCCAGCGGATCAAACTCGCCGAGGAACTCGGCAAGAAAGACTCCGGGGAGACGCTCTACCTGCTCGACGAGCCCACCACCGGCTTACACCACGAGGACGAGCGCAAGCTGATCGAGGTGCTCCACCGACTGACCGACAACGGCAACACCGTCGTCGTCATCGAACACGAACTCGACCTCGTGAAAAACGCCGACCACGTCATCGACCTCGGCCCCGAGGGCGGCGAGCACGGCGGCGAAGTCGTCGCGACCGGCACCCCGGAGGAGGTCGCCCGACTCGAGGACTCTCACACCGGCCACTATCTGCGGGACCTCTTGCCCGATATCGACCTCGAGGGGCCACGCGGCGAACGCGTCGAGCCGGCGACGCCGCCGACGGACGACTGATACGGATTGCTGTATTGATCTATCCAACCGCCGTCCAGATCGGGGTTGTGCCGGTACTGACGGACAGCAGACCGTACGAGCGCCCGACCCGTTCGCCCGTCGGTTCTCGGATCGAAACCCGAACGATTACCGGCCGGTAGCCGAAAGCGGAGGGCATGACCGATACGGAAGACGTTCGACGACGGCTGGTCGGGGGCGGCGCGATCTCCGCGGGAGGCGTCGTCATCCTCGTCGTACTCGCCGGCGTCCCGACGACGCCGGCGGAAGCGATTCCGGTCGTCTGGATCGGCGTTGGCGGCGTTCTGCTCGTTCTTTCCGGACGCCTCGAGCGCCTGTCACTCGGCGTGACGACCGTCGGCTGGCCCCGCGTCGGCGCAGTGGGGCTGGCGATCCTCGCAGTCGGCTCGAGCACGGTTGGATTCGTCCAGTTGCTCGAGGCGTCCGGATGGTTCGGACTGCTCAACGCCGTCTTCGCGCTCGGGGTCGCACTGATTCTCGCCTTCGGCGCCCTCGAGTGCTGGTTCGGCGGCCTGCAGATCGACGAGGACGCGTTCGCCGTCGAGGAGTAGTCCCCGCGTTGGCGGGGCGGACGTTCAGATCGTGCTCTCCGCCACCATCGTTTCTTCAGACCGTACTCTCCGCCACCATCGTTTCTTCAGACCGTACTCTCCGCCACCATCGTTTCTTCAGACCGTACTCTCCGCCACCATCGTTTCTTCAGACCGTACTCTCCGCCACCGTCGTTTCGTAGACGTTTCGCTCTCGGTCGGTGTAGGGAAAAGAGAGCGTCACGACCGTGCCGCCGTCTTGTCGGTCGGTAAACTCGAGGTCGCCGCCGACGTTGCTGACGATCCAGTTGACGAACCAGAGTCCGAGCCCCGAGCCGTGGGCCAGTTGCGTCTCCTCGCCCTGGAGAACCGCCCGTCGCTCGGAGACGGGAATGCCGTCACCGTCGTCGGCGACCGTGAACTCGAGACGCGACGCCGACGGATACTCGACGACTTCGGCGGCGACTTCCACGGTGAGTGGCTCCGATTCGCTCTCGGACCCGCCCATCGGGGCCGCCGTCCGTTCGGGCGAATCGGCACCCGTCCGGCCGAGATGGTGTTCGACGGCGTTGTCGACGAGTTCGTCGAGCGCGTCGACGACCGTGCTCTCGATCGTTGGCGTCTTCGAATCTGCGGTCGGCGTCTCCGTTCGGGCGACGATCCGAACGCCGGGGTAGGCGGCTTTCGCCCGATCCACGACGGCTCTGACGGCGTCGGTCGCGTCGACCGTTTCGCCGCGGTCGCGACGCTCGAGTTTTCGTTCGACGCCCCGTGCTTTGTCGGCGGTCTCGAGCAGATCGTCGATCTCCTCGCGGATGGGGTCGACGTGGCGGCGTGCGAGGTGCTCGTCGTACTCGCCGACGAGGTTCGCGTGACCGCGGATGACGGTGAAGGCGTTCCGGAGGTTGTGCCTGAGAACCCGATTGAGGACCTGGATTCGCTGTTCGCGATCGATCTGGTCGGTCACGTCGCGGACGACGACGACGTGGCCTCGGTCGATTCCGCGGGTACACATCCGAACGGTCTGTCGAAACGTCGTCCCGTCGACGCGGGTTCCGGTCAGGGTTCCCCGCCAGTAGCCGTGATCGCTGAGCGCTGGCACGGTCTCCCGTTCGATAGTGACGAGCGATTCGTTCGTGTAGCCTTCGCTCCACAGCCTGCCCTCGAGTCTCGTGGGATCGTCGACGCCGTAGAGCGACGCGTACGCCTCGTTGACCGAGACGAGGCGATCATCGACGACGACGGCGATCCCGTCTAGCGCGGCATCGTTCGCGTGACGGAACCGATCGGCTTCGCGGCGTCGACGCGATCGATCCGCGAGGAGGTGGCCGACAGTGGTTCCGAGCGCGACGCCGACGCTCGCGGCGGTCAACAGCGCGATTCCGAGCGTTTGGAAGGAAGACTCGTTACCGGGAGTTGCGAGGGCAACACACCAAACGAACGCAACGGCGACTACCACGGCACCGACGATCGCACAGCCGGCGACCACGGGAATTCCTCGGCGGTCGAGATCGACAACCGAGTTTCGGACGTCGTACCAGACGAGACCACAGCCGACTGCGACAGGGACGGACAGTTCGAGTGCCGACGCGGGAACCACAACGCCGGTCACCGCCGCGTAGAGGCCGGCGACGGCGACCAAACCGATCCCGACCATCGAAACCGAGCGCTCGCGGACGCGGTCGAGCGCGAACCGGACACGAGATGGCATCGATGTGACGAATTACCATCTGAATAGTCAGCATATAAATAAATTGGCTGTCGGGTGACACGTGGTGAGGGGGCGTCGAAGCCGCAGATCGATCGATCCGGCAAGAATTCTTTGATGCTGGCGAGCGTACGGATCGGTATGGTCACCGCACACATCGCTCTGCGCGACCGGCTTCTGGTCTGTCGACGCGACGCTGGCCCCGGTCGCTGGGAGACGACCCGCCGACTCGAGGGCCACAGCCTCGAGTGCGTCGCCGCCTCGCCCGGAGCTCCCAAGCGCGTCTTCGTCGGCACCGTCGAGGACGGCCTGTTCCGGAGCACCGACGGCGGAGAAACGTTCGAGACCCTCGAGATACCGGCGGAAAGTGCGATGATCACCTCGATCGCGATCGATCCGAACGATCCGGAGACGGTCTACGCCGGCACCGAACCGAGTCGCATCTACCGCTCGACCGACGGCGGCGACTCCTGGACGCACCTCGAGGGGATCGCCGACCTTCCCTCGGAGGACGAGTGGTTCTTCCCGCCGCGACCGCACACCCACCACGTCCGGTGGCTCGAGGTGGATCCGTTCGATCCGGACAGACTCTACGTCGGCATCGAGGCGGGTGCGTTCGTGTTGAGCACCGACGGCGGCGACACCTGGCACGAGCGCCCGAACGGGTCGCGACGCGACAACCACAGCCTGGCGACCCATCCCGACCGAGAGGGTCTGGTCTACAGCGCCGCCGGCGACGGCTTCGCCGTCTCGACGGACGGCGGCGAACGCTGGAAACATCCACAGGAAGGCCTCGATCACCGCTACTGCTGGAGCGTCGTCACCGACCCCGGCGACCCCGACGGCGTGATGGTCTCGAGTGCGAGCGGGGCTTCGACGGCTCATACTGCAACATCCGCGGAGTCGTACGTCTACCGCCGCCGGGGCAACGAGTCGTGGGAACGCCTCGACGGCCGCGGACTGCCGATCGGCGACGGCGTCGTCCGCGCCGTCTTCGACGCGACCGACGAAGGCGTCGTCTACGGCGTGAACAACCTCGGGCTGTTCGTCACCGAGAACTTCGGCGACCAGTGGCAACGGCTGGCGATCGATTGGAACGAGGAACTCGAGGCACAGACGCCGCGCGGGCTGGTCGCGCTGTCGGCGTAGCGGAAGGGCTGTCGTCCCTAGAATGGAATCGCTGGTGTCTGGTATGGGTTGTCCGGCGCTATATCGTCGTTCGCCGGTTTGCCTCGGATCGCGCCACCTCGATGAACGCGACGACGATCGCCGCGTGAACCGGTGCGACGGCGACGGTGCTCGCTACCGTCCCAACGTGGGGAACGGACGCGATGAGCCACGCCCCCAGCCCGAACAGGAGGATCAGGCCGAAGATGGACCAGCCGCGTCCTGCCGTTAGCTCGAAGCTCTCCTCGAGTGCCGCGGGGAGCGAGCGGCCCTCGACGACGAGTCCCGGCACGGCGAACAACCGCACGAACAGGTAGAGGTAGATCGCGAGCCAGACGAGCCCGAACAGACCCATCCCCTGGAGCAGGTCGATCGAGCCGAGCCCTCGATTGACCAGGTCGACTCCCAGCGCGAACCCGAGAAGCGAGACGAATCCCGCCAGGCCAGCCTCGCCGTCCATCGCACGATTGATCGTGAGAACGCCTGCGGCGACGACGACGAGCAAAGCGACGGCGTACAACCCGGCGCCCCAGACGAGATACGGAATCTCGAGTCCGACAAGTGACTCGAATCGAACCATCGTCTGCGGTACCCCCGCCGGGTAGCCGACGAACTCGATCTGAATGTCGAGATTCCCCGTTCCGGGCGCGCCACGCTCGAGGACGGGAATCGGATCCATCAGCCGAAGCGCGTCGACGGCCGAGAGAACGAGGCCGGCGACCAGGAACGGGACGAACAGCCACGGATCGTCTCGAAGCATCTCGAGGCCCCTCGAGAACGTATCCGGCGATCGGGATCGTTCGGGAGCGGTCCCGCCGCTGGCGGAGGGACCACCATTGTCTGGTGGGCGACCCGGATCGCGGACGATCGGAGTTTCGTCGTCATCGTCGAACCGGTCGTCGCGATCGAATCGCTCGTCATCGCCGAACTGGTCGTCACCATCGGATGGATCGTCGGCCATCGTTACGATCCCTCCTCGAGTGCGACGACGCCGTCTTCTACGCCGACGTAGATCACGCCGTCACCGATCGCCGGTTGTGAAATCGCGACCGGTTCGTCGTACGTCCACCGCCGCTCGCCGGTCTCGAGGTCGAACGCGACCAGTTCGCCGGCCCAGAAGTAGGAGACGTAGACGACGCCGTCGGCGACGACGGGATTCGTCGCGAAGCCGTACTCTACTGTCCACTCGGCCTCGCCGGTCTCGAGGTCGATCGCGTGTAACTCGTCGTCCCCGTCGGTGACGAACGCGAGGCCGTCGGCGACGGCCGCGCTCCCCTCCGTGGTGTTTCCGCCGTGGTCGTACGTCCACAGCGTTTCGCCGTCGTCGGCGTCGAGAGCCACTACGGCGTTGCTCGCGGGGACGACCACGCCGTCGTTCGTCGCGGTCGGCGACAGGGGTCCGACGAGATCGGGTTCGACGGCCCAGCGCTCCTCGCCGGTGTCGGCCGCGACGGCCGAGACAGTCAAACCGGCGTTCGAGGCGAAGACGGTCCCGTCGCGGACGGCCGGCCGGTTCGCCGAACTGCGCGACGGCCCGTCGATCGCGTACTCCCACTCGAGGCCGCCGCTGTTGGCGTCGAACGCGGCGATCCGATCCGTTTCCGGGAGAGTCGCGTACACCGTCCCGTCAGCGACGACGGGCGACGGTTCCCTCGGTTCGGCGCTGAGATAGCCGCTCGGAGGGTCGCCCGGTGCGTGCCAGCGCTCGAGGCCGACGGCCCGTCCCGGGAGGTCGTAGCCGCCTGCCGCGTCGAGTCCGTAGATACCGGCGGATCCCGAGACGGCAAGCGCGTCGGTCCGGTACGCGCTCGTCTCCACGTACGCCGGCGCCGAGAAGAACGGCCCGTCCCGGACGAAGCGGGTGTGGCCAGTCTCGCGCTCGAGGGCGACCAGCGATCGTCGGCCGACGACGTACAGCGCGTCACCGACGAGGATCGGTGCGGCCGTCCCGCGGATCGAGGCGTCGGGATCACGCTTCCACCTGCGCTGGACGCCGTCTTTTGGCCCCGACGCCGCTGGGCTGTAACCAGTTCCCGCGGCGTCGACACGGCGCATCGGCCACTCGAGGTCGCGTTCGGCGGATCCGGAAGCCTGCGTCGCACTCGCGGGCGAGGCCGGGATCGGATTCCCGCTTCCGACGGCGAGAACGCCAGCGCCGCCGACCGATCCCGCGAGGGCCGTTGCACTCGCCGCGAGCAATCGTCGTCTGGAGGGCATTGAATTCGACCTCACGTGGCCGACGTGAAAGTTTTTCCATATGTCCGGGTTCCCGCACCGAGAACCCACCCCGGTCGCGTCGACCGCCACCGCCGTCTCGAGGACGAGCCGGTGCGATCCGGCGGTTCGAAATCCTTTTAGGCGCTACACGGGGATAGTAGGGTAACTGAGTGATATCATGGACGTCGACATCATCTCCGAAGAGGAGAATCCCATGTTGCACAGAACCGACGTGACCTTCGAGCTCAATCACGACGAAGCAACCCCCGAGCGCCTCCAGGTCCGAGACAGCCTCGCGGCGAAACTGAACAAGGATGCCGCGGAGGTCGTCATCCGCAAACTCGACACGAAGTTCGGGATGCGAAAGACCGTCGGCGAGGCCAAAGTCTACGAGACGGCCGACTTCGCCCGCGACGTCGAGCGCGATCACATGCTCGAGCGCAACAAGATCGTCGCCGACGACGGCGAGGGCGACGCCGAAGCGGAGGAGGCCTAAATGGCGCGACACGAACTCTACGGTGACGACGGAAGCGTCGAAGGCGAGCAGTGTCCTCGCTGTGGCGACACCTTCCTGGCCGACCACGGGGACCGCAAACATTGCGGGAAGTGTGGCTACACCGAGTGGGAGTAACGAACTCGTAACTCGACTCGAGCCGTGAGCGACGCCACCCGAGTACTCGGAATCGAAGGCACCGCCTGGGCCGCCAGCGCGGCCGTCTCCGATTCCGAATCCGACGACGTTTTCATCGAAACCGACGCCTACCAACCCGAAAGCGGCGGCATTCATCCCCGCGAGGCCGCCGAACACATGCACGAGGCGATCCCCCGCGTCGTCGAGCGAGCGCTCGAGTACGCTCGAGAGACGTTCGCCGGTCCCGACTCGGCGCCGCCGATTCACGCCGTCGCATTCTCCCGCGGCCCGGGGCTCGGACCGTGTCTACGCATCGTCGGAACCGCGGCGCGGGCGCTCGCCCAGACCCTCGAGGTCCCGCTGGTCGGCGTCAACCACATGGTCGCCCACCTCGAGATCGGCCGTCACACCGCCGACTTCGACGATCCGGTCTGTCTGAACGCGAGCGGGGCGAACGCCCACCTGCTCGCGTATCGCAACGGCCGCTACCGCGTGCTCGGGGAGACGATGGACACCGGCGTCGGCAACGCGATCGACAAGTTCACGCGCCACGTCGGCTGGAGTCACCCAGGCGGACCGAAAGTCGAGGCGGCGGCCGAAGACGGCGAGTACGTCGATCTGCCGTACGTCGTCAAGGGAATGGACTTCTCCTTCTCGGGGATCATGTCCGCCGCGAAGCAGGCCTACGATAACGGAACCCCCGTCGAAGACGTCTGTTACTCCCTCCAGGAGAACGTCTTCGGGATGCTTACGGAGGTTTCGGAACGAGCGCTCTCGCTGACCGGAAGCGACGAACTCGTCCTCGGCGGTGGCGTCGGACAGAACGCCCGCCTGCGTGAGATGCTCGCCGAGATGTGCAACCAGCGCGGGGCCGAGTTTCACGCCCCCGAACCCCGATTTCTCCGGGACAACGCCGGCATGATCGCCGTACTCGGAGCGAAAATGTACGAAGCCGGCGACACCCTCGTACTCGAAGAGTCGCGGGTCGACCCGAACTTCCGACCTGACCAGGTACCGGTGACGTGGCGTCCAACGGCCGAGTCCTCGCTCGCAGGAACCGAGACGGACCGCGAGAGGCGCGTCCGCGGCGCCGAAGCGGTCGTCGACCTCGAGCCCGAGTCCGGCCGCGTACGAAAGCGCCGCCGGCCAAAGAGCTACCGCCATCCTCAGCTCGACGACCGACTCCGGCGCGAGCGAACGACGCTCGAGGCGCGCCTGACCAGTCTCGCTCGTCGAGAGGGAGTACCCACGCCGGTGCTGGCGGACGTCGATCCCTTCGAGGCCCGACTCGAACTCGAGTACGTCGGCGACGCAGACCTGCGAGACGCCCTGTCCGAAGCGCGCGTTCGAGACGTGGGGCGTCACCTCGCAACACTCCATCGAGCGGGCGTCGTCCACGGCGACCCGACGACGAGAAACGTCCGAGTGAGCGACGAACGGACGTATCTCATCGACTTCGGCCTCGGCTATCACACCGACCACGTCGAAGACTACGCGATGGACGTCCACGTCTTCGACCAGAGTCTCGTCGGAACCGCGGACGGCCCCGCCCCGCTTCGCGAGGCGGTCCGCGAAGGGTATCGCGAAGCCGGCGACGAACGGGTGCTCGAGCGCCTGCGAGACGTCGAGGGGCGAGGCCGGTACGTCGTCGACGAACCGTAAATCGTGCCGCCGCGGGCGACGCCGACCGCTCGATCGTCTTCCTGCCGCTTTTAAGACGAACCGGGCCGTTCGACTTCCCATGAAACGGATTATCGAGACCGAAGACGCACCGGCGGCCGTCGGCGCGTACAGCCAGGCGACGACCGACGACTCCCTTCTCTTTACCGCCGGACAGATCCCCCTTACCCCCGACGGAGACCTCCTCGAGGATGAGTCGATCGAAACCCAAACGGAACAGGCACTCGACAACCTGATCGCCGTCCTCGAGGAGGCGGGAGCGAGCGCGGAAGACGTTCTCAAAGTAACCGTCATGCTCGACGACATCGACGACTTCGAGGCGATGAACGAGACCTACGCGGCTTACTTCGACGACGAACCACCGGCCCGAAGCGCGGTCGAGGTTGCCGCACTCCCGAAAGGCGCCGGCGTCGAGATCGAGGCAATCGCCTCGCTCGAGTGATGCTGGCCGCTGTTACCGGTTTCCGAACGCCGCGTTCCGTTCCGAGGGTGCCCCGAAAACGTCTGCGGACGGTCCGTTCGGGGTCGCCGGAGTCGACGGGTTCCCGTCGGCGGCCGACCGAGGTGTTCCCGTGATCGATCCTCGAGCGCTCTCCCGCCGAACGAAGTCGGCGCTTCTGTGGGGTCTCGTCGGGTTCATGGCGTTTCTCACCCTCGTCCAGGGCTACGCGCTCGTCGTCTCGCCGCTCGTGACCATCGTCCAGGGGGCCGCTGTGGCGATCCTGGTCGGTCTCGTGACTGCCGGCTGTGCGTACCTCCTCGAACACCGAGTCGCGGCGTGGTCCGCACGGCGGACGCAGGGTGGAACCGACTCACACGGCGGCGACGGTAAAAGTAAGAGTTAAACGACGGACGCGGTTAGGTTCACACGAGCCAGGATGGCCGAACGGTAAGGCGCACGCCTGGAAAGCGTGTTCCCTTTGGGATTCAGGGTTCAAATCCCTGTCCTGGCGTATTCTGTCGCGAACAACTCGTGAGCGACAAATACCCAACGAATGGATTTGAAGGAGAGAAGTCACAGCTCACGCAGTGAACGAAGTGAACGAGTAAGAACGTCTTCGCGTAGTTCAACTCTCAGCCCTGACGTTTGCGTAATTTCAATGCCGACGAGCGGCCTTGGAACCCATAAAGAAGACAGGTTACTGCACCGATCTGTCAGCGTATCCGGAAAATGAGGTTCGGGTGTGCCGGAATTGACTGACAGCGGTTCGCTCGGTGCGTTACAGTCGGGAAACCGGTTGCCTGCTAATCCTCACAGACGACCGATGGATCGCTCGTCGCTCCGCCGACGCGCGTTCCGCGGTAGTACACCGTGACCCTCGCTTCACCGTCGGGTGCTTTGACCCAGAAGGTCTCGGCCGTCGCGAGATCGTCTTCAACCGTAATTTTGCCCTTTTTGTCGGTTCCGGCGATCTTGTACGTGAACGTCAGATCGGTGTCCAACCCGTGGTGGATGTAGAACAGCGCTCTGTCGTTTTGGGGATCCGCACACTCGAAGTTGAACGCCACGCGTCCTTCGACTTCGTCGGCCGGCACGTGTTTGCCGTGTTTCTTCTTTTTCTTCTTTTTATCCTTCTTCCCTTTCTTCCCCTTCTTTCCTTTGCCGTCTTTCTTGCCTTTCTTCCCCTTCTTTCCGTTCTTTCCGTTCTTCTTTCCGTCCGTTTTCTTCTCGCCTTTTTTCTCTCCTGCGCTGGCCGACATAGCACCGAAGGCGGTACCACCGAGGAGTGTGCCACTGATTGCGATACCTTTGAGGCTCGCACGCCGTGAAATTCGATCGTCGTCTGTCATGGGAATCCCTCCAGCGCGACGGTGTCGCCGTCGAACTGGTGAGTACCGTTATCGCCACCAGCGACACGTTTTGTTATCAGTGAGATACCGAATTTAACGACACTTCTACCGCACAGACTATTCGACGGAGACTACACAGACGAGAACCAGACTATAGAGCGTGCACCTGCAAGCACTGGACGATCCGTCGCTTACGATGAAATACGTGCGTACGTTACGATTATCCGGATGGGTGGACCTGAGGCCGAGGAGTATTCCCGTCCATTCGGGTTCTACCTCTCGGACGGTGCAACTGACGGTCGATTTTGGTCACGACTGAGTAGCCGCGTTCATCGAGACCGACCACGACTGCTGCCGGCCGTCACGGCTCGAGGAAAGTCGCGAGATATAGATAGTCGGAGTCGAACGAACGGGTGTGACGAGACGACGACTCTGGCTGGGGGTAGCGTTCTGTTTCGTTGCCGGCGACGCGATGGCGATGCAGGTACGGGGTGCGTTGCTCCCGAACTTCGAATCGACGTTCGGGGTTTCGGAGTCGTTACTGGGGTTGGTCGCGCCGGCGGGAACGGTCGGTTTCGTCGCGGCGATCGTGATCGTGGGGCTGATCGCAGGACGGGTCAACGCACGCTACGTCCTCGCTCTCGGCGCGGCGACGATGGCGCTCTCGCTGTTCGCGATCGCCGCCGCCCCCGCTTACTCGGTGTTCTTGCTCGCCTTGCTGGTTCAGGGGGCGGCCGCCGGCGTCTTTCGGGCGATCGACCGACCGCTTTTGAGCCACCTCTATCCCGAACGGCTCGGGCGTGTGTTCGTCCTCTACGCGCTCGCGTGGGCCGTCGGTGCCGTCGCCGGACCGGTGGTCGCAAGCGCCGTGTTGTCGATCGCCGACTGGCGGGCAACGTACGTCCTTCTCGGTCTGTCGATCCTCCCGATCGTCGCCGCCGTCTGGGCGCTCGAGACGCCGTCGGAGTGGGACGAGCGACGCCTCGAGCGAGAGACGTTGGTCCAGTTGCTGTCGAAGCCGGGAATCCGCGGGACGTTACTGGGCATGGCGATCGTCGGCGGTATCGAAGGGACGATCTTCACGTGGCTGCCGTACTACGCGGGAACGTTTCTCGATCGAACGACCGCCAATCTGGCGCTGTCGACCTTTTTGCTCGCGTACGTCCCAGGTCGGTACGCCTACTCGAGGCTAGTCGAGTCGGTAGCGTATCTGCGATTGCTGACGGTGACGACCGCGCTCGCGATCCCGGTGTTCGCCGTCGCGGTCGGATGGACCCACGTCGGCATGCTCGCGGCAGTTTTCTGTGCCGGGATCTTGCTGTCCTCGTTGTTTCCCCTGCTGTCGGCGTACGGCGTCGAACTCGCCCCGGAGTACAGCGGACCCGTAAGCGCACTCGCCACCGCGGCGACGTACGCCGGAATCGCGATCGTCCCGACCGTCGTTGGCGTCGTCGCGGAGGTGTCGACCATCGCCGTCGCGATGTGGATCCCCGCCGGACTCACGGTGGTGTTGTTCGCCGTCGTCCTGGTCATGCGGATTCGCCTCGAGTGAATCGGCGAGCGAGAGATATAGTAACAACTGCAACTATAGTAACAACTGCAACTATTTACAGACTGATCGCCGACACATCTGGCGATCAGGTGTGCGATGACGTGCAGTGGCTACAATAGTCGGACGTCTCGCGTGAGGATCCAGCCGATTGAAGTGGAATCGGATCCCTCGAGACGTATGAACGAGACGCGACGCGCGATCCTCGAGCGGATCGCCGAGGGGCCGGTTTCCGGACCAGACCTGGCCGACGAACTCGAGATCTCTCGGGCCGCCGTCTGGAAGCACATCGAGGGGCTTCGCGACGCCGAGTTCGAGATCGAGAGCGGATCGAGCGGCTACGAACTGGTGTCGGCAGACGCCTACAACGGACCGGCGATCGAGTACGAACTCGAGGCGCCGTTTTCGGTCGAGTACCACGATTCGGTCGCGAACACGAACGAACTTGCGCGTGAGCGGGCGGTCGACGGCGCGACGAATCTCGCCGTCCTCGCGGACGAGCAGACCGGCGGCCGGGGTCGCCTCGAGCGCGAGTGGTCGTCACCACCGGGGGGAGTCTGGGTGAGTCTCGTCACCCGACCGGCGATCGCGCCGTCGCAGGCACCGCTTTATACGCTCGCCGCGGCGGTCTCGGCGACACGCGTCGCTCGAGAGGCGGGCGTCGACGCGCGGATCAAGTGGCCCAACGACGTGGTGATCCCGGAGGGCGAGGACGGCGACTATCGAAAGCTGGCGGGCGTCCTTACGGAGATGGAAGGCGAGACGGATCGTATCGAGTGGCTCGTCGTCGGAATCGGAATCAACGCGAACGTCGACGCCGACGTCCTTCCGGAGGAGGCGACCAGCGTTCGGGAGGAAGCCGGCGACGTCGACCGTCGTCGATTCGTCCAACGGTTGATAGAGGAGTTCGATCGTCTCCGCGGTACCGTCGACGAAATCGTCCCCGCCTGGCGGGAGCTAACGTTGACGCTCGGTCAACGAGTTCGGGTCGATCGCCCCGCCGGTGAGGTGGTCGGCGAAGCCGTCAACGTCACCGAGTCGGGCGCGCTCGTCGTCGAGACCGAAGACGGCCGAGAAACGGTGTCGGCTGGCGATTGTGAACACCTCCGGCCGGTTTGAGTTCGGTCAGTCGCCCACCCAGCGCCTTTGCTCACTCGGGAGCGAACACGACGGAGTACATCGACGTACGATATCCCCTATAGTAGCCACTGCAGATCTTGCACACCTGCTCGCCAGACGAAAAGCGCGGTTCGGAGCGTGCGCGGTTCGGAGCGTGCGCGGTTCGGAGCGAACGGAGTGAGCGAGAACCGCGGGAATGCGAACGGGGAGGGACGACCCGTGAGCGAAGTGAGCGAGAACCGCGGGAATGCGAACGGGGAACCCAGTGACCCGTGAGCGAACGAAGTCGTTCGAACGACCGCTGGTCGTTCGTGATGACGAAAATCTTCGATTTTCGAACCATGAGCGAGAACCGCGGAACGGCGAACGGGGAACGAACGTGACCCGTGAGCCAAGAACTGAGCGAGAACCGCGGAATAGCAAGCGGGGAACCCAGTGACCCGTGAGATCGGCGATCAGTGTGTACATCGTTGCAGTTGTTACTATAGACAGACTACAGTGGCTCTGTTGAAGTCAATTTAGCCAGACAATATCGGGGCGCTGAATACACAGCGCATACCTTACGCGAGCCGCGTGAAGAATAGAGTAGTCGAAGCGGCCAGAACGGATGAACCAGATAGCAATCTCTACATCTACTGCCGAGTGTGAGAAAGAACCACATAGCTTGCCAGCGTAGCATTATGGCAGAGATAGCATGGAAACAGCCACATCAGCAGATGGCACGGCAATCGCGTACCAACGGACGGGGAGTGGGCCACCGCTCGTGCTCGTGCATGGGAATGGCGACGTTCACAAGTTCTGGGATATGGCTGGAGCGCGTCCCGCTCTCGCGGAACACTGTACGGTCTATGTGATCGAGCGTCGTGGCCGCGGTGAGAGTGGGGATGCTGTCGAGTACGAGCTGAAACGGGAATCCGAGGACGTGGCTGCGGTTGTCAATTCGATCGACGAACCAGTGACCCTGCTTGGTCATTCCGGAGGGGCACTCTATTCGCTGGAGGCATCCCTACGAACTGACAATCTCCGTAAGCTCATCCTGAACGAACCTCCTCTTACGGTCGGCAACCACGAACTCGGTGTTGAAGAGGGAATTGCCGAAATGAATCGGTTGCTTGATGACGGTCACAACGAGCAGGTGCTTGTGTTCTTCCTCCAGGAAGTTGGCGGACTCACGCCAGCTGAACTTGATGCCGCTCGCTCCAGTCCAATCTGGCAGGATATGGTTGACGCCGCACACACATTGTCCCGTGAGTTGCAAGCGATCGCCGAGTATGAGTTCGATGCCACCCGATTTGAGGAGATGACGACGCCGGCCTTGCTAATGACCGGCAGCGAGAGCCCACCGTTCTACAAGGATGCAATAAAAGCAGCCAACAGTACACTCCCCAACAGCCAGATCAGTACCTTCGAGGGACACCAACACGAACCGATGAACACCGCACCAGACCGCTTTGTAGACGAGGTACTCAGTTTTGTTCGGATACCGAACGATAGCAACAACTGAAACGATTCATCACTGATCGCCGATCCGTCTGGCGATCGGGTGTGCAAGACCTGCAGTGGCTACTATAATGAATCCGCGACCCGTTCCCTTCGCTTTCATCACTGTTCGAGATGCACATTCACTGAACGGCTGAATCAACCAGTTCAGCGTGAACGAAAGGAAGCCTCGCTGTTGAATAGCGTCTTTGTATTCTCGTGAGCTGTGCGAACAGTGTGTCACTCGGTGCAGTTGGGACTCTCTCACTCCACGGCGACCTGTGGTTGATCGGCTCCCTCTCTCTCATCGACGCTCTTTGGGTTCACGTTGACGGTGAGGACGGGAACGCACGCGCTTCGTACCACGCGCTCGGTCACGCTCCCGAGTAAGAGTCTGTCGATGCCGCCGCGACCGTGGGTGCCCATCACGACGAGGTCACAGACGTCCGGCGTCGCCTCGTCGATGATGACGCGACTCGGCGACCCCTCGAGGACGGCCGTTTCGACTCGAACGCCCTCGGGTGCGAGGTCTTCGACGCGGTCGACCGCCGCCCGTCCCTCCGCGCGGAGCGCGTCGCTGATTCCTTCCCACGCGGTCTCCATCGGGAGCCCCCCGTAGCCGGCCGCGTTCACGACGTAGATCGCCCGGATCGTCGCGTCGTGAGTCTCCGCGAGCTCGAAGGCGTACTCGAGCGCGCGCTCGACCTCCGGTGAGCCGTCGGTCGGGACGAGAATGCAGTCGTACATCGTGCGATATGTTCGCATAACACGTGGAACTATAATAAGATTATCGTGGGCGCGGTGAGCGATCGAACGGAACCGACGGTGACTGATAGAACGGTGTCGAGTTCCTCAGGTCGACGGGGAACGCACGACGTCGACCACGTCGTCGACGCCCGCCCGCCGGACGGCGGCCCGAACTGGGTCTCGTACGCCTGCGAGGTTGTCGGAACTGCCGTCGAGGACGAGCAGGCGCGCCTCGTAGCCGGGCTCGAGGAGGCCGTACTCGAGGTCGGCGATCTCCGCACCGTTGATCGTCGCCATCCGGAGGATCTCGGGTGCCGAGAGATTCGAGACGTTCGAGAGGACCGCCATCTCTCGGAACATCGACGGCGAGTTCAACATCACGTTGTCCGTCCCGAGTGCGAGCGTCGTCCGCTCTGCGAGTTCGGAATACGGCGAGAGTCCGACGTTCGTGGCGAGGTTCGATCGCGGACAGACGACGACGGGGACCCCCTGCTCTGCGATCCGCTCGAGGTGTGCTGGCTCGGGGTGGACGACGTGGACGAGAAACTCGGGCTCGAGGTCGAGCGCCGGGTCGATATCGGTTTCGTCGACCTCGCCCGCGTGAATGGCGAACGGTTTGTTCGCCTCGCGGGTCGCCTCCCGCTCCCGGTCGAACGTCGCGTCGTTCGCGCCACTCGCGCCGAAGCCGTCGCCCGCCTCCATCGCTTCGATCGACTCGCGACCGAACGCCAGCGCGTCGATCCCGAGACCCTCGGCGGCCACCCGGAGCATCTCGACGCCCGCGACGTCGCCCTCGCGGAAGTCGAGACAGGCCGCGGTTCCGCTCCGTTCCATGAATCGAAGCGACGTCCGCATCGCGTCGACGAGTTCCGCGCGATCGGCCTCCCGGAGCAGGCGGTGTTTTAACCCGTCGGGTGGGGCGACCAGTTCCTCGAGTGAGAGGCCACGTCCCGCTTCCTTCGCGATCGAGTCACCGATGTGCGTGTGTGCGTTGACGAACGCCGGAAGGACGATGTTCGAACTGTCGACCGACTCCTCCTCGATCGCCTCGATCTCGCCGTCGTCGCCGACGACGACCCGTCCCTCGACGGCCTCGAACTCCCGCCCCCGAAGGATCGTTCCCGTGAGTTCCATACCAGTGAGTTCGTGGTCGTCCCCTTCAACCGTTCGACGTCGCTCGAGGGGGAGACGCCGACCTCGCGCTGGCGGAGGACACGGGCGGCCGTCGTTGCGCGAAAGGTAACGCACTTGACCGCGCCGCGTCGAGTATCGGTATGAGCATCGCCAGCTCCGATAGCGAGGAAACCCTCGCCTCCGTGGTCGTCGTCGACTACGGGCTCGGAAACCTCAGGAGCGTCACCCGCGGTCTCGAGCGCGCGGGCGCGAGCGTCGAGATCACCGACGACCCGGACGCGTTCGCCGACGCAGACGGCGTCGTCCTCCCCGGCGTCGGCGCGTTCCGAGAGGGCGTCGAGAACGCAGACCACGTCCGCGAAGACCTCCTCGCGGTCGCCGAGCGCGGAACGCCGCTGTTCGGTATCTGTCTGGGAATGCAGATGCTGTTGACGACGAGCGAGGAGGGGGAAAACGAGGGCGAGTCGGCCGTCCAGGGGCTCGATCTGATCCCCGGCACGAACGTGCGGTTCGCGGAGGGCCAAAAGGTTCCACACATGGGCTGGAACGAACTGTCGGTCGAACGCGACCACCCGCTCGTGGACGGAATCGACGGCGTTGGATCGGAGATCCAACGAGCAGACGGATCCGTCGGTGGCGGATCCGTCGATGGCGAGTACGCCTACTTCGTTCACTCCTACTACGCGGTTCCGGACGACGAGGACGCCACGGTGACGACGACCGACTACGAGCGCGAGTTTCCCTCGATCGTCGCCAACGACGAGGGAACCGTCTTCGGCACGCAGTTTCACCCCGAGAAAAGCGGCGAGACCGGACTACGAATCCTCCGAAACTTCGTCGACATCTGTGCCGACGCTTAGACGTCGGTTTCGTGCGAGCTGACAGACCTCTCGAGTGATAGTCGCGACTGTATCACTGCCCACCTGATCGCCGACTCGTCCGGCGATCAGGTGTTAATCGGCGCAGTTGTTACTACAACAGTTATTGACCCGCCGGGGCAACCTCGGCGTATGTCACAACAACAGCGACGGATCAGCGTCGTCATCGGACTCCTCTTTCTGATCGTCTTCGCGTGGTCGTTTCAGGGTAGTCTCGAGGTGATTCGAACCGATCTCGCCTCGCCGATGGGTGTCGCACTCGTCGTCAGCGGCGTCGCGATGGCACTCGGCGGACTCGCGTTCGTGATCGGCGGACTCGTCGGCCGGACGACGGTCGGTGAGATCACCCTCGAGTGGTGGCAGTTCCAGAGCGTCGGGTTCGTCTGCATCGGGCTCTACATGGCCGTCTCGGGGCTAGCCCAGATGACGCCGCCCTCGCTTCTCGGCGTCATGATGTTCGTCGCGGGAATCGGCTTTCTCGCGTTCGGCGTCTATCGCCTCCGTGCCGGCGCGCCGACGAACGACGTCGAAACGTCGGCCTGACCGCTCGTCCCGGTTCGACGACTCACCGGCACCAAGACCCTACTCGAGACGGTCTCCTCACAACAGTTCGCGGACGTCCGAGTACCACATATCGTGGTAGTCAACGTGGCCGACTCGGCGGGCGATCGCCACCGCGAGGGCGTGCCAGCACAGCTCGGTCGGATCTTCGGGATCCAGGTTGTACTCGCTGTCCTTGCAGGTACAGCCGCCACCCTCGACGATGTACTCGTCGTCGTAGCCGACGACGATCGTGAAATCGCGGTAGGTTTTGACGCGTCCTTCGCCGACAGCCTCGATCGCGCGAACCCCGCGGTCGCCGTGGAGCGTCGAGATGCGCTCGACGATCTCCGGTGTCAGCTCGCCGGCCTCCTCGAGGTCGGCCTGCCAGCGCTCGACGGGGTTCGCGTTTGACACGTGCGTGACTGTGCGCCGAACTGTAAAATCGGTTTGGTTGTCGCCAGCGGTTTGTCTTCTCGATGGTCGGTTCGTCGCATCGCCAAACGTCGACTCGATCGTCCGCAGATCACGTCGTTTTTCGCCCTCGCCCGACGAGAGGGCGTATGCGCGTCACCGAGGGCGGGGTCGAACTCGAGGTCCCAAGCGAACAGACCGAGGGCGTCGAGGAGTCGGTCTTCTACAATCCGCGACAGGAGTTGAATCGGGATCTGACGATCGCGACACTGCGAGCGTTCCGCGAGCGCGAGGAGCGCGCCGAGAGCTACCTCGACGCGATGACAGCGAGCGGCGTCCGCGGCGTTCGAGCCGCGGCGGACGGCTGGGAGGTCACCTGCTGTGACCTCGAGACCGACGCGATCGACCTCGCACGGGAGAACCTCGAGCGAAACGATCTCGCGGCGGACGCTCGCGTCGAACACCGCAACGTCAACGCGCTCGCACACGACGAGGCGTTCGACGTGATCGACCTCGATCCCTTCGGCTCACCGATGCCGTTCGCCGACGCCGCGTTCGCACGCTGTCGGGACCTCGTCTGCGTGACCGCCACCGATACCGCGCCGCTGTGTGGCGCACACTTCAACAGCGGCATCCGATCCTACAGCGCCGTCCCACGCAACACCGACTACCACACCGAGATGGGCGTGCGCATTCTGCTCTCGGCGCTCGCACGAAGCGCCGCCCGATTCGACGTCGGCGTCGAGCCAATCTTCACCCACGCGACCAGCCACTACGTTCGAACCTACCTCGAACTCGACCGGAAGGCCAGCGCGGCCGACGCCGCCATAGAGAACCTCGGTTATCTCTCTCACTGTGAGGACTGTCTCTACCGCGAAGCAGAGTACGGCATGATCGCAGATCCGCTCGAGTCCTGTCCCGAGTGTGGTGGCGACCGGATTCTCGTTGCCGGGCCGCTCTGGCTCGGCCCCTACTGCGACGACGAGTTCGTCGCCGCGGTTCGCGAAGAAGTCCCGGACGCGTTCGCCACCGCGGAGAAGGCACGCGAACTCTGTGACGACCTCGTGGCCGAACTCGACCGCCCCACACATTACGACCAGCACAAACTGTGCAAGAACTGGGGACTGCCAGCGAACGCCATGGACGACTTCCTCGCCGACCTGCGGGCGGCGGGACATGCGGCCTCGAGAGCCCACTACGGCGGGACGACGTTCAAAACCGACGCGGACGTCGGCGAGATCCGCGAGGCGACCGAACGGAATCTCGAGTAACGTCTCCTCTCGGTGAGAGACCGCCACCCGCTATTTGTCCGTTCCGCACGTGTAGTCGTCCGTGGTCGAGTTAGACGAGGTACGCGAGTTCGGAACGCGCCTCCTCAGAGTCGCACAGACCCAACAGTTGACGCTGTTGGCGGCCGGCGTCGCCTTCTACGGCTTTCTCTCGCTCGTTCCGCTCATGTTGCTCGCGCTTGGAATCGCGGCGTCGATCGGCGGCGAAACGCTCGCAAATCAGCTGACCGCGGCCGCAAGCGACGTACTGACGCCCGCGGCACAACAGTTGCTCGCGGAGACGGTTCTCGACGAGACGAGTCGACAGAGCGCGACCATCGTCGGCGCACTCGGGCTCCTCTGGGGCTCGAGTCGCGTTCTTCGGGGGCTCGATCGCGCGTTCTCGCGCGTCTACGGAACCGCGGGGACGAAGTCGTTGCTCGATACGTTTTGGGACGCGACGATCGTCTTTCTCGTCATCGCGTTCGGTCTGTCGATTATCGCCGTCTTCGAGGCGATCGTTCGATTCCTGCCCGTGATCGGATTCGGGCCACTCGGACCGCTTCTCGTGGTGGTTGGGCTGGTCGTGACCTTTCTCCCGCTGTACGTTATCTTCCCGGACGCCGACGTCGGCGTCGCGGAGGCGTTGCCGGGAACGGTCCTGGCCGCGATCGGTTGGCTCGTCCTCAGCCGGGCGTTCTCGCTCTATACGACCTTCGCGACCCAGTACGTGATCTACGGCGCGCTGGGAGCCGTCTTTCTCGTTCTCGTCTGGCTGTACGTCGGCGCGATCATCCTCATCTTCGGCGCGGTGCTCAACGCCGTCCTTGCCGACCGTGAACTGGATCGGCAGCTACAAAGTCCCGGCCCTCGACAGGTTCAGACAGAAGCGATGACCGACGACGACACTGGTGCCGACGAGGGGGGCACGCAGGAGCGCTCGAGCGCCGACGAACCGGCGAGTGCACGCTCGAGCGAGCGGACGCGGGACCGATCTGACGACCCCGAAGCGCTCCGGGAGGAGATCGAGCGACTCCGGGATCGCGTCGAGACGTTCGAGGACAACGTCGAACGACGAACGGTCCAGCGTGACTCCCTCGAGGGCGACCTCAAGCGTTACGTCCGACGGCGGATCCGCCGCGGGCACGCCCGCGACTGGGGGCCGTACATCGTCCTGTTGTACGGAACCGTACTGGCACTCGGCGCGTTCTACTATCTCGAAGGCATTTGGGCGATCCTCGCGATGTTCGTCGTCTGGACGTCGACGCTCGGCGTCTACGTTCTGATGTTGCTGTTCGGCGCCGGAATTGCACTGCTGGACGTTCCCGGACGGATTCGCGATCTGATCGGCGACCGGCGATCCTGAGTACGACTACGTTCTACCGAACGAACCGCCTCGAGTACGCGTGACGAAGCCGTCGGCTGCTGGTTCCGAGCCGACCGAAAAAACGGATGCCAACCGAGAAGACTGCGTCTAGAACGTCTCGAGGTAGCGGTCGATCTCCCACTGAGAGACGTCGACGAGGTACTCCTCGAACTCCTGAGATTTCGCCTCGATGAACTTTGGACCGACGTGCTCGCCGAGGGCGTCGAGGATGACCTCGTCCTCCTCTAGGGCGTCGACGGCCTCGCCGAGGTTCGACGGGAGCGTCTCGATGCCGTACTCCTCGCGTTTGGCCTCGTCGAACTCGTAGATATTTTCGCGGACCGGGTCGGGACACTCGAGATCCTGCTCGATGCCCTCGAGACCGGCGTGGATGAGCGCGGCGAGCGCGAGGTACGGGTTACAGGACGGGTCGGGGAAGCGGGCTTCGATGCGCGAGGCCGCGGGAACGCGCGCGGCGGGCTTGCGGATCAGCGCCGAGCGGTTGCGGTCGGACCAGGCGACGTAGACGGGCGCTTCGTAGCCGGGGACGAGGCGTTTGTAGCTGTTGACTGTTGGGTCCGCGACGGCGGTGATCGCCGGCGCGTGCTCCAAGATGCCCGCGAGGAACGAGTGTGCGGTATCCGAGAGGTTGAACTCGTCGTTCTCGTCGTGGAACGCGTTCTCGCCGTCCTCGGTGAACAGCGAGAGGTGCGTGTGCATGCCCGAACCGTTGATCTTCGGAATCGGTTTGGGCATGAACGTCGCGTGCAGGTCGTGTTGGGCGGCGATCGCGCGGACGACCGTGCGGAACGTCGCGACGTTGTCGGCCGTCGAGAGCGCATCGTCGTACTCGAAGTTGATCTCGTGCTGGCCGCGGGCGACCTCGTGGTGGCTGGCTTCGATCTCGAAGTCCATCTCCTCGAGGCCGTAGATGATGTCCCGGCGGACGTCGCTTGCGAGGTCCTTCGGTGCGACGTCGAAGTAGCCGCCGTGGTCTCCGGTTTCGGTCGTCGCGTAGCCGTCCTCGTCCTCCTCGAAGAGGAAGAACTCGGGTTCTGGCGCGGCGTTGACATCGTAGCCCATCTCCTCGGCGCGGTCGATGGCGTTTTTCAGGACGCGGCGTGGGTCGCCCTCGAACGGGTCGCCCGTATAGGTGTCGTAGACGTCACAGATCATCCGACCGGCGGCGCTGTCTTCTTTCTGCCTCCAGGGGAGGATCGCGAACGTCTCCGGGTCGGGGACGAGTCGCATGTCCGATTCCTGAATGCGGACGAAGCCTTCGATCGAGGAGCCGTCGAAGTAGATTCCCTCGGAAAACGCCTTCTCGGCCTGGCGTGCCGGGACTGAAACGTTCTTGACCGTTCCGAGAATATCGGTAAACTGCAGACGGAGGAAGTCGACGTCGTTCTCTTCGATTTCGTCGAGCACCGCCTGTTCGGTGTCGCTGATGTTTCCGCTTGTCATCTTTCTGGTCGTGCTATCCAAGAATCTCCCCTACTAAAACACTGCTGATCCGAGCAAATCTTCTCTGACTCCTGCGAAATTGTATATTCGTAAATTTCTAAAGGGCTGAGTGAGAGGGTACACGTGATGACGTACGAAAATCTCGATGCAAAACTAGTGAATGCACTTCTCGGAGACGGGCGAGCGAGTCTCAGGAGTCTGGCCGAAGAACTCGACGTCTCCGTGACGACCGTCTCGAATCACCTCTCCGACCTCGAGGACGAGGGTGTAATCGAAGGCTACACCCCCCGGTTGGATTACGACGCCGTCGGCTACGACGTCACCGCCGTCATCCAGCTTCAAGTCGAGGGGAACGCGTTGCCGGACATCACCGACACGCTTCGTGACCACCGCCAGATGATTAGCGTCTACGAAGTCACCGGCGACTACGACGTGATCGCCATCGGCAAGTTCAAAGACACCGACGGAATGAACGACCAGATCAAGACGCTTCTCACCGACCCGGACATCAAAGCGTCGAACACCAGCGTCGTGTTGAACGCCGTCTCCGAGAACGAGCAGTTCGAACTCGACGTCGGCGACGCCTGATCGGCGCTCTCCCGGAGTCGCCTCGAGCGACCCGACACTTACCGCACGTACAACACGAAGACCCCGAGAGCGAGCAACAGGAATCCCCACCACAGCGAGTCGCCGGGCAGGATCTTCAAAAAGAGCGTGACGAGACCCGAGGTGAACAGCGACCAGCCGATCGTCGTTCTGTATGCCATACTCGGTATACGCTATCGAGACGGATAGCTTTTGTACGCGCGTTGTCCGGACGGCGAGTGAGGTGGGATCGAGACGCCAGTTCAATCGCCCTCGTTTCTCGAGCGCGCGCCGGCTACTCTCGAGGTGTTCGTACGGACTCGAACCCGCTCGGAGACGAGAGCGTTGGTTCGGAGAACGCCACCGTAGTCGACGAAAACGCACAAAAAACAACGATCGGCGGGCCGAGAACCGATTCGGTCGGTAACGCGGACGCTCTCCGCTCGCCTCACGGGGTTCGAGACGAGTGACGTCGTTCGAACGACCAGCGGTCGTTCGTGATGACGAAAATCTTCGCTTTTCGAACCACGAGTGAGAACCGCGCGTACTTCACGGCGCAAAGCGCCGTTCGGATGGACGCGGTGTTCGCTTCGCTCCCCGCTCGTGTTCGGAGGTTCTCGACCTACGGTCTCCGAACCTCCCTTACATCATGCCGCCCATGCCACCGCCCATGCCGCCCATGCCGCCGGGGGCACCGCCGGGTGCGCCGCCTTCCTCGTCGCCGCCCTTGTCGGTCGAGAGGTCGCCCGCGGAGATGATGTCGTCGATTTTGAGCACGAGGTTCGCGGCCTCGCTGGCGGAGGTGACCGCCTGCTCTTTGGCGTGGGCCGGTTCGACGACGCCCGCCTCGAACGTGTCCTCGACGTCGTTCGAGAAGACGTTCAGGCCGGCGGTGACGTCGCCCTCGTCGTGGGCCGCACGCAGGTCGACCAGCGTGTCGATGCTGTCGAGGCCGGCGTTCTCGGCGAGCACGCGCGGGACGAGCTCGAGCGAGTCGGCGTAGGCCTCGACGGCCAGCTGTTCGCGTCCGGAGACGGAGTCGGCGTAATCGCGCAGACGCGAGGCGAGTTCGACCTCGATCGCGCCGCCGCCGGCCAGCACGCGGCCGTCGGAGACGGTCTGTGCGACGACGTCGAGCGCGTCGTTGATGCCGCGCTCGAGTTCGTCGACGACGTGGTCGGTCGAGCCGCGAAGCAGGAGGGTGACGCCGTGGGCGCCCTCGCCCTCGACGTAGAACAGTTCGTCCTCGTCGTCGCGGGTGACGTCGCCGTGACCGAGGTCCTCGGTGGTCGCGCTCTCGAGGTCGGAGACGATCGACGCGTCGACGACTTCCTTGAGGAACTCGAGGTCGGACTTCTTCGCGCGACGGACGGCGAGGATGCCCTCCTTGGCGAGGTAGTGCTGGGCGAGATCGTCGATGCCCTTCTGACAGAAGACGACGTCCGCGCCGAGGTCGGCGATCGCCTCGACTTTCTCCTTGAGCTGTTTTTCCTCGCGGTCTAAGAACTTCTGGAGCTGGTCCGGGTCGGTGACCGAAACCTCGGTGTCGACGTCGGTCTCCTCGACCTCGATGGGCTGGTTGAGAAGCAGGATGTCGGCGTTTTCGGCCGCCGTCGGCATGTTATCGTGGACGGGATCCTTGTCGACGATGCCGCCCTCGAGCAGGTCGGATTCGCCGACGCTACGGCCGGTCTGGGTCTCGATGTTCAGGAACTCGAGGTCGACGACGTTCTCGCCCGCATCGTTCTCGACGGTGACCGAGCGGACCGCGTCGACGATGAGCTGCGAGAGGTGTTCTTTGTTGACTTCGGCCCCTTTGCCGGTCATCGACGTCTCGGCGACCGAGCGAAGCAGGTCCTCGTCGTCGGTGTCGACGTCGCGTGCGATGTCGTCGATCTCCTCGCGAGCCTGCTCGCTGGCGAGGTGGAAGCCCTTGATGATCGCCGTCGGGTGAATGTCCTGCTCGAGGAGGTCCTCGGCGTTTTTGAGGAGTTCGCCCGCGATCGCGACGGCCGTCGTGGTGCCGTCGCCAGCTTCGTCCTCCTGGGTTTCGGCGACCTCGATGATCATCTCGGCCGTCGGGTTGTCGATGTC
Source organism: Natrarchaeobius versutus (assembly GCF_041205745.1). Lineage (NCBI taxonomy): Archaea > Methanobacteriati > Methanobacteriota > Halobacteria > Halobacteriales > Natrialbaceae > Natrarchaeobius > Natrarchaeobius versutus. Next base: position 203,777 of record NZ_JBGFCC010000002.1, read on the forward strand.
CATCTCCTGAAGGATGGTGACGCCGTCGTTCGTGATGGTGACCGACCCCATCGAGTCGACGAGCATCTTGTCCATTCCTTTCGGACCGAGCGTCGAGCGTACGGCCTCGGCGACCGCTCGAGCGGCGCTGATGTTGTAATCCTGCGCGTCCTTGTCCTTGACGCGCTGGGCGTCCTCACTCATCACGATCATCGGCTGTCCCTGTTGCATTCGCTGGCTCATAGTCGACCGATCATTGATTGCCCTTCTACATAAAGATAACGTTATTCGGAAACAGTGGCCCGAGATTCGATCTGGTGAGAACGAGACGGAAACCACGGTATAGCGCCACACTCGTCGACTACTCGAGCAAGGAGATCGGTCCGTCTACAGTCGATCAGGAGACGAGGGTGTCCGCCATATTTAAGTATCTCTGGGAGGCGGTCACGTCTCGAAGGAGGCGACCCGATCACGTCTCGAGGGGGTCGATCAGCGACGGGACGTCGGTGCTCGGATCGTTGACGGCCGTCGAAACCGGGTACGCACGGAGGTCGTCCGCCGGATGCGGTGTGAGGACGTCTCGCGGGTCGTCTCCGGTGAGCCATCGGCGCTCGTCGTCCGGCTCGAGGACGACCGCCATCCGATGGTGGAGATCCGCGACGAGGTCGTTCGGTTCGGTCGTCACGACGGTGAACGTCTCGAGGGGGCGGCCGCGGTCGTCCTCGAGGTCGGCCCCGCCGCCGAACGCGTCGAGACCGGTCTGGCGAGACGCCGACCCCGGCTCCGTGCGCGTCCACAGCCCCGCCATCGCGAACGGACGATCGTCCGCGAAGGCAACTCGATAGGGCTGTTTGCCCTCGGCCGTCTCGACCCACTCGTAGAAGCCGTCGGCGGGAACCAGACACCGACCCGCCGCCGGCGTCTCACGCGAACCGTCAGTATCGGCGGCGGACGGCGACCGTCCATCGTAGGCGTCGCGAAAACTCGGTTTCTCGTCGATCGTCTCCGCCCGCGCGTTGATGATTCCGGTGGCGCCATCGTCGGCCCAGTCGGGAACGAGACCCCACTCGAAGCGTTCGAACGCCTCGGGTACTTCGTCCGTGATCACCGGTAGGCGTTGGCTCGGCGCCGCGTTGTACCGCGCCGAAAACCGCCAATCGAACGTCGCGCCGAATCGGTCCTCGAGCTCCTCGGGCGGAGTAAACAGCGAGTAGCGTCCGCACATACGAATTCTTACGCGGTGTCACACCAAATCACTGTCCCGGCGTCTGCGCTTCCTTCGCGCTGTCGGATCGGAAATTATATGCCGACAGTGTCGGTCGACTATCGTATCATGCTCGATCGACATCCGAGTCCCGTTTCGGGGACGGAAGACGAAGTTCTCGTCGGGCGAATCGGTGCCTACGTCGTCGATTCGATCGTCGTCTTCGGCGGGGTCGTCTTCTTGTTCGCGACGACCGCGGTCGCATCGACGGCTCTCCAGGCCGTCTCGGAACTGCTCTCGATGGCGATCGTCTTCGTTGGAATTACGGCGATGTTCGTCTTTTTCATCTACTACGTTTTCATGATGGAGGGTCACTTCGGCCGGACCCCCGGCAAGGCGTTGTTCGGACTCGTCGTCGTCAAAGAGGACGGATCGAAGTGTACGATGGGTGCCTCCGTCGTCCGAAACTTCCTCTGGCTGATCGACTCGTTCGGATTCTGGCCGCTGGTCGTCGCAGTGATCTGTTTTTTCACCGACCGAAACCAGCGGGTCGGAGACATGGTCGCGAAGACCGTCGTTCTCAGGGCGAAACGGAAATAGGCCGACCGCCATCGACTCCGGAAGCGTCGTCTCCGAGCGACGCGTCGTTTTCGTCCGTGAACGAAAGGATAGAAGTTCGCCGTTCTCGAACGGACGGTCATGTACGACCGAATCAAGGGCTTTCGTGACTTCTATCCCGGCGAGATGGCCGCCAGGCGGGCGGCCGTCGACACGATAGAGGACGCCGCACGGCGATACGGCTTCCGCGAGATCGGAACGCCGGCGTTAGAGCGCGCCGAGATGTGGACCGACAAGAGCGGCGACGACATCGTCGAGGAGCTGTACTCCTTCGAGGATCAGGGCGGGCGCCACGTCACGCTGACTCCCGAACTCACGCCGACAGTCGCGCGAATGGTCGTCGCCAAGCAACAGGCGCTATCGAAGCCGATCAAGTGGTTCTCGACGCGGCCGTTCTGGCGCTACGAACAGGTCCAGCAGGGTCGTCAACGCGAGTTCTACCAGACCAATGTCGACATCTTCGGTTCGTCCGAACCCGAAGCCGACGCCGAAATCCTCGCGTGGGCCGCCGACGCCCTCACCGGCCTCGGCCTGACCGGCGAACACTTCGAGTTCCGGATCTCCCACCGCGACGTCTTAGGCGGCCTCCTCGAGACCTACGACGCCGACGTCGACGTCGACGACGCCATCCGCGCGGTCGACAAATCCGACAAACTCGAGACCGTCGAGTACCACGACCTGCTGATCGGTGCCGGGCTGTCGGCCGATCAGGCCGTCGAGTTCGACGACCTCGTCTCCAGTGGCGACTTAGAAGAGGTGAAAGCGTTCGCCGACACCGAACGCGTCGACGCGGCCGTCGAGAACCTGCAAGCGGTGCTCTCGGCCGCCGAGGACTTCGGTGCCCGCGAGTACTGTACGGTCTCGCTCGAGACCGCCCGCGGGCTGGATTACTACACCGGCGTCGTCTTCGAGTGCTTCGATTCGACGGGTGAGGTCTCGCGGTCGATCTTCGGCGGGGGTCGCTACGACGACCTGATCGAGAGCTTCGGCGGCCAGCCGACACCCGCGGTCGGCGTCGCCCCCGGCCACGCCACGCTCTCGTTGCTCTGTCAGCGCGCGGGCGTCTGGCCCGAGGAGGCGATCGAGACCGACTACTACGTCCTCCAGATCGGCGACACCCGCACGGAGGCGGCCCGAATTACCCGGGAGCTTCGCGACCGCGGTCACATTGTCGAAACCGACGTCGCGGGGCGGTCGTTCGGCGCACAGCTGAACTACGCCGACTCGATCGACGCCGAGACGGTCGTCATCGTCGGCGAACAGGACCTCGAGAACGACGAGGTGACGATCAAGGATATGAACTCTGGCGACCAGACCCAGGCACCGGTCGCGGAGTTCCCGGGCGACGCAGAACGGCCGACGTTCGCCGATTTCGATTGACGAAAGCGATCAGCCGCGGTCGGATCGACCGCGACTCGCTCGAGCCGACGGGTCGCGTTTCGACTCCGAGTCGGCTCGAGCGTTTTCGACCGATCGGTTTTCGGTGGTCGAGACGGTGTCATGGCGTTCGACCGATCGGTTTTCGGTGGTCGAGACGGTATCCTGGCGTTCGATCGGCGAGTGACCCGTCTCGACGAGGTGGTCGATCATCGCCCGGTCGAGTTCCCTCGTCGACTCCTCGTCCACCCGATACTGCCAGTCACACTCCCCACACGAGGCGAGAGGCATGCGCGAGTTTCGAACCCGATCCCCCTGAATACCGGGGTGAACCACGTCGCACATTATCCGGCTGGATCCGGGCCCACCATTAATTACGCCGTCGGTGTACGACCCTCGATGGCCGACACCCGCCCGAACGTCCTGTTCGTCCTCACCGACCAGGAGCGCTACGACTGTAGCGTCCCCGAATCGCTCGACGGGAGCGGATCCGAGTCGCCCACCGGTGGCGGAGCCGCCCCGGCCGTCGAGGGCGTACTCGCCCCACCCGTCGAAACGCAGGCGATGGATCGGCTCTCGAGGCAAGGAACCAGGTTCGAACACGCGGTCACGCCGATCAGTATCTGCTCGAGCGCCCGCGCCTCGCTTCTGACCGGGCAGTTTCCCCACGGCCACGGAATGCTCAACAACTGCCACGAGGACGACGCCATCCTTCCCAATCTGTCGCCGGACATTCCAACGTTCTCCGAGGCACTGGCCGACGCCGGCTACGATCTCACCTACACCGGCAAGTGGCACGTCGGTCGAGACGCCACCCCCGAGGAGTATGGCTTCAGCTATCTCGGCGGCAGCGACAAACACCACGACGACATCGACGAGGCGTTCCGCGAGTACCGCCGCGAGCGCGGGACGCCGGTCGAGGAGGTCGATCTCGAGGAGAAAATCTACACGGGTGAGGATCCACGGGATAGTTCGGAGGGAACGTTCGTCGCCGCGAAATCGTCGATCGACGTCGAGGATACCCGGGCCTGGTTCATCGCCGAACGGACGATCGAGGCGCTCGAGGCCCACGCTGAGGGGTCTCGAGCGTCCGATCTCGAGAGCGATTCCGCCGACGCCGCTGGTGAGGATCGACGGCCGTTTTTCCACCGGGCTGACTTTTACGGCCCCCACCACCCCTACGTCGTCCCCGAACCGTACGCCTCGATGTACGACCCGGACGAAATCGAACCGCCAGAGAGCTACGCGGAGACGTTCGACGGCAAGCCTCGCGTCCACGAGAACTACCTCGCCTACCGCGGCGTCGAAGGCTTCGACTGGGAGCTGTGGTCCGAGGCGCTCGCGAAGTACTGGGGGTTCGTGACGCTGATCGACGAACAGTTCGGGCGGATCCTCGCGACCCTCGAGAATCTCGAGCTGGCCGAGGAGACGGTCGTCGTCCACGCCTCCGACCACGGCGACTTCGCCGGAGCCCACCGCCAGTTCAACAAGGGGCCGCTGATGTACGACGACACCTATCGGATCCCCCTGCAGGTTCGCTGGCCCGGCGTGACCGAACCGGCGTCGGTCGTTCGCGAGCCGGTCCACCTTCACGATCTCGCGCCGACGTTCCTCGAGATCGGCGACGTCGAGATCCCCGAGAGCTTCGACGCGCGAAGCCTCGTCCCGTTGCTCGAGGGTAACGGCGGCGACGAATCCGACGACCGGGGGAGCGGTCAGAACGAGTGGCCCGAATCGACGTTCTCGCAGTACCACGGCGACGAGTTCGGCCTCTACAGCCAGCGGATGGTCCGCACGAAGCGGCACAAGTACGTCTACAACGGCCCCGACGTCGACGAACTGTACGACCTCGCGGCCGATCCGGCCGAGTTACAGAACCTGATCGATCACCCGGAGTACGCGGACGTTCGCCGGACGATGCGCGACCGGTTGATCGCGTGGATGGTCGAGACGGACGATCCGAACCGCGGCTGGGTCCCGGAAGCGCTCCGCCAGGCGGATTGATCGTGGCGGCTTCGACGACCGTCGACTCCCCGCCGCCAGCGCGAGCCAGTCGCCGGAGCGGAAGCGTACGTTTACGGATCCCAAGCGGCTACTCCCAGCTATGATCGTCGACACCGAGACGGGTGAACGCCGATGACCGACGACTCGAACGACCCGTCGAAGGCGGAAAGAGCCGAGGAGATCGCGGACGCACTCGAAGACCTCGTGATCGAGCTCCGCGACGAACCGGTCAAGGAGTCCCGCCTCGAGGGGCTGTTCGACGAGGCGACGACGAGCAACCCGCGGATCTGGAACACCGTGACCGCCTTCATCGACGTCGAAAACGGCGAGGCGATCGTCACCGACGAGTCGAAGTTAGCGGAAGGAAAGTGGGCGCCGGAGATCGTCGACGACTGCGACGCGATGGTCACGACCGACGTCCAGCGCGGCCTGATGCCCGACGAGTTCACGTACGCCGTCGGGAAGAAACTGCAAGCCGAGATCGAGAAGTTTCGCGAGCGAGCGGCCGAAACGTCGGGCGCGGAAGACGATGCCTAACGTACTCGTTGAAAGTCGATGCACTCCCGCTCGCGAACTGGCGACCAGCACGACCGGTGCTGGCCGCTCGAGTGCGATCGGTGAGGAACGAGTTTCGACGAGTACTGTAACGCCGGAGGACGGAGCCGAGTCGCCGGCTGACGGAGACTGGATCGTGATCCGTCACGACGACGTTCCGACGATCGTAAGCGCCACCGATAGGGCGACCATAGCGAACGTGAGGAGAATCACGACCGCGTAGCCGTCGGTGTACGCGATCGTGGCGGCGCCGAGTGGCGGCATCGCGAGGGCGCCGACGCCGGCGGCCACGTTGAAGATGCCGACGATGGCGGTGTCCTTGTCCGGATCGAATATCCCCATGAGCAATGGGATATAGAGCGTTGCGGCGCCGCCTAATCCGATCCCGATCAGGAAGATACTCAACCACAGGGCCGGCGGCTGTGGCGCGAGAAGCAAGCCGACTCCGGCGCCCACGCAGATGAGCGACGCGACGAACGCCCGTCTCGAGCCGACCGAGTCCGCGGCGTAGCCACTGCCGATCCGGGAGATGATGCTGACGCCGCCGATGAGCCCGAACGCGCCAGATGCGCCCGCATCGGTCAACCCGCGGGCCGCGAAGAGATCGACGGCATAGGCGGCCAGAAGCTGGTACCACGCGAACGCGAGCCCCACCGCGACGAACAGCAGGTGAAACGACCGCGATCCGGCCAGCCGGCTGACCCACTCGAGGAGGTCGCCCGCCGTCGTCGACGACTGCGTCGTCCAGCGGGGACGCCGACAGGCGAGCCCCGCGAGCGCGAACACGACCGCTGTCACCGACATGATCACGAGAAATCCGCTTCGAACGTCGAGGCGGGCGAACGCGAGCTGCCAGAGCGGCGGCAAGAGAAACAGGCCGAGTCCGTTGCCGACGAAGATGAGCCCCGTCGCCGCACCCCGGCGCGTCTCGAACCATCGAGGGATTATCGACGCGATCAACACGTACGTCGTTCCGAGCGCGAGGCCGAGAACGCCGAAGACTGCGACGAGCCCGAGGTAGGATTCGGTTACGTACAGCGCCGGACCGAGCAGACCGGTCGCCCCCGCACACGCGAGGAGGACGGCTCGAGCCGGCAGTCGTGCTGCGAAGACGCCGACGACGCCGGAGCCGATGAAGAACGTAAACAGCATGATCGAGAAGACGGTCGACATGGCGACGAGGGAGATGTCGAATGCGTCGCTGAACGGCTGGTGAAAGATTCCGTAGGACAGCGGCGTTCCGAACGTAAACACCATCGCCATCGCACCGAGTACTGCGACCAACCAACTCCGCCGACTGTCCGGTTCCTCCGCGAGCCAAGTCCGTCGACGACCGGTTTCGTCTTCGAACGTGGGAATCACTACCACTGGTTACTGGTCCCGGGAGAAACCTATTTCGTTTCGAAATAGTGAATGCCCCGCCGAAACACCACGGTGTCCGACCGACAGTCGGGTCGTCAGTACTGGCGATTAGCGGCGGTGGTCGGTGGTGACGAGTTTGCCGTGTCTGATCGACCGGTCACTCGAGCGGTTCGACCAGTTCGACGACGTAGCCGTCCGGCCCCTCGAGAAAGGAGACCCGAGCGCCGGCCTCGTCGATCGTCAGCGGGCCGTTGACGACGTCACAGCCGGTTTCCTCGACCACCCGTTCCGTCGTCGCGTCGACGTCGTCGACCGAGAGCGCGAGGTGGTCCATGCCCGTCCGATCGGGATTCGGATCCTCGCGATCGGGGTCGTATCGAAGCTGGATCTCGCCGTGATCGCCGCCGACGTAGACGTTTTCGACCCCGTCGAGCGTAAACGACCAGTTCTCCTCGAGTCCGAGCGCATCGACGAAAAACGCGCGGGCGTCCTCGAGATCCGATACCCAGATGGCGGCGTGGATGACGTCCATACCCCACAGTGCGTCCCACCTCCCTTAACTGTTGATTTCTCGGGGAAACGGACTCGTGTCCCCGATTTGTACGTGTCAACGGAGGTCGTAACGAACGAGTCGATTCCAAAGCGCCGGGCGTCGGAGCATCATGAGGGCATCACGATCGCGGTCACAGCACGACGTCCCCCACTGCGACTTACTCGAGGACGAGTCGCTCACGCTCGAATCGACCCTCGGACTCGGAGGTCACGTCGTTGTCGGCGCCCGCCGGTCGCCAGCGCCAGGATCCGACCGCCAGTGGGTCGAGCGAGACGATCAGGTACGACCGATTCGGCCAGGTCGCCTCCGCGGCGTCGGTCTCGCTCGGGTCCGCCGGTCCGCGCGGGTGGGAATGGTGGAAGCCGACGATCTCTTCCCCTCGATCGTCGAGTTGCTCGAAGATCTCGAGTTGTTCCTCGGGATCGATTCGGTATCGCGTTCGGGGTCGATCGGCGACGTTTTCCGCCGGGTACTCCGACCGAACGCGACTCCGTCCGTCGGGATCGAACGTCCCGCCGAGAACGCCACAGATCTCGTGAGGTCGCCCGGCGCGGGCGCGCTCGAGTACGGCGTCGCGAACGGCGACGGGGACCACGAGTCCGGCGACCGGAGCGTCGCCGTCACCGGCAGACTCGTCGGACGAACGACGACACGTCCGACCGGGCGTCGATTCGCTCGAGTCTGGATCGCGATTCGGACTCACGGCTCGACTCGAGCGTCGCCGTCGCGTCCCTCGAACGCGCCTCGGTGGCCGAGATCGTCGAACTGACACACCAACTCACCGTGATCGCCCGACGACGGCCCGATCGAGGGGGCGAACAGATCCGGGCGGACGATCGGCGCGAGCGCCTCGAGCGTCTCGACCAGCCGTGGACCCGGTCGATTGAGGTAGTGGTTGCCGTCCATCGCCCAGACCCGCCCCTCGCGGACGGCCGTCAAGTCGTCCCAGCCGTCGCGGTCGGTGAGATCCCTGCGGTTTTCGGCGATCTGCTCGAGGGAGAATCCACAGGGCGCGACGACCACGATTTCGGGATCGTACTCACGGATCGCCGCCCACTCGTGCGGTCGCGAGGCGTCGCCGACGTCGGCCAGTCCGTACTCGCCGCCGGCCCACTCGACGAGTTCGGCCGTCCAGTGGCCCGCGATCATGACGGGATCGGTCCAATCGAAGATGGCGACCCGCGGACGTTCGCCGTCGGGACCGTCGGCGCCTCGATTGCGAACCCGGGCGAGGCGTTCTTCGAGCGATCCACGAAATTCCCGGGCGCGGTCCTCCCGGCCGATCGCCCGACCGATCCGGTCGACGTCGGAGAGGACGTCCCCGACGGAGTGGGGGTCGGTCGTCAGAATCCCCGGGTCGGCCTCGAGTTGGGCGACGGCGTCGGCGATGACCGCCTCGTCGACCGCACAGACGTCGCAGATGGCCTGCGTGACGATCAGCTCCGGCTCGAGTTCCTCGAGCGTCTCGAGGTCGACCTCGTAGACGCCGTCCTCGCCGACCTCGAGGACCTGGCGGTCGATCTCCTCGCTCGAGGCGTCGACGTCGATCCGCGAGCGCGTGATCGACGGCCGCGACCGGACCCGCGGCGGGAAATCGCACTCGTGGGAGACGCCGATCGGATCGACGCCGAGGGCGGCGACGGTCTCCGTCGCCGAGGGGAGCGTGGTGACGATGCGCATGAACGGGCGTAAGCACCCCGAAGACAAAAACGGCCGCCTCGATCGTCGGCCTCTCATCGCGTCGTTCTCTACCGCGATCGATCGACATCGACCGGTACGTCGACCGACTTGCCGTTCAATTTGGCTTCTCCGACGGCGCGATCCTCGTCAGATCTCCCAACTGCGCTCCTCCCCATCCGATCTCCCCACGGCGCCCCCGTAGCGCTCGAGCACCTGAGAGAAGACCGCCCGCTGTGCCCGTCTGAGCGCCACGGAGGCGGAACTCTCGGCACACCCGAGTTCGTCCGCGACGTCGGCGAGCGTCGCCGTTCGCGGCACGTCGTAGTAGCCAAGGCGGAGCGCCGTGTTCGCCGCCTCGAGCTGGCGGTCGGTGAGCGAGCCGGCGACGGTCCCGCCACGGCGGTCGTACGTGCCGATCTCGTGGACCGTCGTCTCGACGTCGGGGGGCAGTTCCTCGAGTACCGCCTGCAGGTCGCTCCCTTCCCCCACGAGCGTCATGCCCATGGCGGCGTCGTCGTCGAACTGAACCGGCGGGACGACGAGCAGATTTTGGTCGGCGAACGCCCCGCGCCACGACCGGTCCTCGGGCCGGGTTTCCTGACAGGCCCAGACGTGGAACGACTCCTCGTCGATGGGCGCGAGTCGGTAGTCTCGGACCGACTCGACGCGGTCGACCGCTCGGCGATAGCGCTCGAAGTCGGCTTCGACGTAGAACAGTTCGTACTCGAGGCCCGCCTCCTCCTGGATGTTCCACGTGAGTAGCTCCTCGTACCGAACGGCGTCCTCGTCGCGGATGAACTCCTGCATCGGGTGAAGCATCCAGTCCGGTTGGCGAATGCGGACGTCGAGGTACTTCATCAGGAGGGGTTCGATTTCGAGTATAAAAATACCCTAGGAGGTTCGACGTAATCCGGATCCACCGAGCGCTCGTCCCACTGAGTATGGCATCAGGATCGTCGGACACCGACGGGACCGATCGGGGGATCGACGCGAGCGACGGAAACGCAAACGATCGTCCGATCGAGGAGTATCCGCTTCCGCCGGGTCCCGACGGCTACCCGATCGTCGGGAACGCGTTTCAGGTCGTCCGCGACCCGTTCGGCTTCTACGACGTCGTGTCGACACACGGTGACGTGGTGCAGTACAGCATCGTCGGAAACACGTTCACGGCGCTGTTACACCCCGATTACGTCGAGCGCGTCCTGGTGTCCGAACACGAACGATTCGAGCGCTACCTCTTTGCCGACCTCGGTCTCGATATCGGTGCGGAGGGGCTCGTGATGAGCGACGGCGAACAGTGGCGGCGCCAACGTGGCGTGATGCAACCGGTTTTCACCACCGATCGGGTGCAGTCGTACGGGGAGACGATGGCGACGTACGCCGACCGCGCGACAAAGCGATGGGACGACGGCGACGTGATTGTGGCGAACAAGGAATTTTCCCGGCTCACGCTCCGGATTCTTGCCGAGGCACTGTTCGATCTCGAGGTCGATCCGACGTCCGACGACGAGGCGGTCGTCCGGGCCGCACGGGCGATCAACGAGCGCGCCGACGCTCGGCGGCTGTCGACGTTTTTGCCTGGATGGGTCCCCACGCTGGCAGATCGGCGTTTCGAGCGGACGATGGACGACTACAGGTGTCGGGTCGAGGAACTGATCGAACACCGGCGAGCGGTGGGGGCAGACGGCGACGACCTGCTCTCGATTCTCGTCCGCGCGGGCGGATCTGGCGAGAGCGCGCTCTCGGAGGCGGAGATCAGCGACAACCTCGTCGCCTTCCTCTTTGCCGGCCACGAGACGAGTTCGGTCGCGCTCACGTACACGTTCTCGCTCCTCGCCCAGTGCGACGACGTCGTCGACGAACTCCGCGCGGAACTCGAGTCTGTCGTCGGCGACGACCGTCCGGGTGCCGAACACGCCCGGGATCTCGAGTACACCGACGCGGTGATCACGGAGGCGATGCGACGCTACCCGCCGGTGTACATGCTGTTTCGACGGGCGCTCGAGGACGTCAGTATCGGCGGCTATCGAATCCCCGAGGGAACGATTCTCACCCTACCCCAGTTTCGACTCCACCGCGACGAGCGCTTCTACGACGCACCCGAGGAGTTCAGGCCGGAGCGCTGGATCGACGGCTCCAAACGCGACCGTCCGGAGTACGCGTACTTTCCGTTCGGCGGCGGGCCCCGCCACTGCATCGGCATGCGCTTTGCGACCCTCGAGATGAAACTGATCGTCGCAACCGTGCTTCGGCGCTTCGATCTGGAACTGCTGAGCGATCCGGATCCCGAAATTTCGGCCACGACGACGTTCGGCCCGGCGGCGGACGTTCGCATCCGACTGCACCGCCGGTGACCTCGCGTTCGGTCGCAGTCACGGCGGGCAATCGCCGTTGCGCTACAGTTCGCCGCCTTTGTCGAATTCGTCACCGTCGAGCTCTCCCGAACCGTCGTGACTCCCACTGCGGTCGATATCGATTTCGGCGTCCGTTTCCCCGTCGTCGACGTCGAACTCGTCCGTCTCGAGTTCGGTTCCGCTGACGCCGACGCTTCCGTCTTCTATCTCGATGACGACGCCGTCGTGGCCCTCCGAACGGCCCACCAGTCGGTTCGTGGCCGACTCGACTTCCCGGTTGACCGACCAGACGAACCGGAGCACCGACTCGAGGTCGTCGCCGGTTCGTCGCGGACCCGGCGTACTCGAGAGAGTCCCGAGACTCCGCGCACCTTCGGGGTGAAGGAACTGGATGGGGTGATCGTTCGGCACCTCGTGTAAGTCGACGTCGAACGACCAGAGGTAGGGCAACAGCTGGATGGCGTACCCTTTCGGTTTCGGCGCGTACCGACCAGCGGCGGTCGTGACGGAAGCAATCGCCGTGGTTCCCGAATCGGTGTCGTAGTAGACGCCCGGAACGCCCGGAATCGAAACTCGCATACTCGAGTCCAGCCGTGCTCCCGGCCTAACGGTACTGCCGGCAGGGCCACCCCCCTTATACCGCCCTCTGGAACGGGCCGTCTCGCCGAACCGCCCTCGAGTCGCCGTCAGTCATCGGTCGAACACTCGAGTGTGATTCCGGCCGCCGGATCCGCCCCACTGCGTTCCGTTCGCCGGATGGACGAACCGTCGACGTGGTAGTATCCCCGTTCGACGGTCTCTTCGTGCCAGATGTCGCCGTACAGATCGTCGTCGTGACCGGACACCTCGATCACCGACTCGACCTCGACGGTCGTCGTCTCGTCGCCGCTCTCGACGGATTCGACCTCGACCGTGACCAGGCCGGGTGTTCCGTCCTCTACCTCGTAGTGGTCCGCCACGTACGCCTCCTCGCAGCGCTCGAGTCGCGATTTCGACAGTCCCTCGAGGGAGTCGAGTCCGGCGTCGGTCTCGGATTCGAGGTCGGTCGCTGGTTCGTCGGTCTCCTACTCCTCGGCGGTCGCGTCGCGGTCTCGCACCGCGGAAGTACAGGCGGTGAGCGCCACGAGCACACCGCTCCCGAGTGCGAGTAGCTCCCGTCGAAACGCGTTCGACCGGTCCATCGGCCGTCAGAAGTTGTCCGCGAACTTGTCTCGCCGGTTGACGTCGAGTTCGCTCACGCTCGAGCCCTCGCGCGTGGCGGCGAAGGTGATGGCGTCGGCGACCTCCTCGGGTTCGCTGACCTCGCCCTCCTGGAAGGCATCCGCGAACGTCGAGCCGTCGGTCGTCTCGAACTCCGAGCGAACCTCGGCGGGGTTGACGACGGAAACGCCGACCCCCTCGTCTCCGACCTGGGCCGCGACGCTCTTTGCGAATCCCCGGACCCACCACTTCGAGGCGGCGTAGACCGGGTTGAACGACCGCGGATACTGGCCCGCGAAGCTCCCGACGAAGATCAGGTGTCCCCCGCGCTCGCTGACGTGAGGAATCGCCGCCCGCGTCGCGTAGAAGACGCCGTCGACGTTCGTCTCCTGGATCGTCTCGTACTCCTCGGTCGTCAACGCGGCGACGTCGCTCCCCCGCGAGAGGCCCGCGTTGTTCACGAGGACGTCGATCCCGCCGAAGGTCTCGACGGTTTCGTCGATCAGCGCGTCGACGTCCGCTTCCTCGCGGACGTCCGTCGGAACGACGAGCGCATCGATTCCGTACTCGGCCTCGAGTTCCGCCGCGAGCGTCGACAGCCGATCCTCGCTCCGTGCGGCGAGCGAGAGATTCGCGCCCTCGGCCGCGAGTTTTCGGGCGGTAGCCGCCCCGATACCGGCGCTCGCACCAGTGACGATCGCCGTCTGCTCCTCGAGTCGACGGTCGGATGACATGGTCGCTTCCCCCTGTGTCCGCCAGCACCGTTGGTGTTTCGCTCCGCGTGATGGATCACGATTCGAGAGCGATTTTCTCGTCGGTGCGGTCGGCACCGTCAGTCGGAACCGAGAACGAGGAATCGAGTGGCGAGCGGAATCACAGTCCGGATATCGCTTCGGACGAATCACCGAACCAGGTATCGCTCCGGAACGTACCGGCGAGCCGAAGGCGGGAGAAACCGGACACCCCACTTGGCGACGTCCTCGAGGCGCTTTCGGCTGACGGTGTATCCGATCGAGACGGCGAGCAGGCTGACGATCAGGAGTTCCCAGGCGCCGTCGAGAACCAACACGAGGGGCAGAGAGATTACTGCCGCGAAACCGAGATCGGCCGGCGATCCGTCGTAGGGGATCCACCGCCGCGGCGGAACCCACGTCCCGCGGACGTGGTCGTAGACGGCTCGATCGGACGGCGGGTTGTCCCAGGGTCTGGCGCCGAGACCACAGCTGACGACGTCGCCGACGCAGTGTAACGCCGCCGCGAGCGAGAATACGAACGCTCCGAGCGTGAGCGCGGTCGGGGCGGTGACCGCCGCGGCCAGTGCGACCACCGCCGCGGCGAATCCGTACACCGGATGGTGGAGCGTCCGGCGGTGCTCCGCGAAGACGTCCAGATCCGGAACCACGCCCCCGAGGGCGCCCGCGGCGAGGGCCGTCGGGCCGTGTTCGGGAACGAGGATCGCAACTGGCAGGGCAACGAACAGCCCGACCAGCGCGTGGGTCGTCACCATCATCGGGGCCGTGTAAGGCCTCCTCGAAGATAAGACACCAGGTTCGGTATGGTGGCGTATCAGCACTCGTGAGTGTCGTTCAGGACGGAAGAGCGCCAATACTCGAGACGGCCGTTCACCACCACTGGTGTGTCAGGACTCGAAGCGGGAATTGACCGCTTTCGAAGCCTCATACGGATTGCTGTACCGATGTCCCGGCGGTGAGTCGAACCGTGTGAGACGAGTCTCGGTGGAGGAGTGCGGCGAGTCCACCGTTGCAACCGCCGCCCCGGTCGCGGGTGCGCCGGAACTGACTGACAGTAAACCGTATGAGACGGACTGATGTCCCGATCGTCCGTACGGCCACGCTCGGTCTTGCGACGACAGCGAAAACGACGAACAGTAGACAGTACGACCGTCCGTGACGCGACGAACTGCCGGCCTCCCTCGACGCCGTAACCGGTCGTCTTTTGCCGTCACCCGCCCTCCGTCGAACCGTGTCCGAGTTCGCGTTCGAACTCGAGCTCTGTGCCCACCTCGAGTCCCGTCACGAGCGAATATTCGCCCGTCAACTCGGTGCGAGCGTCGCGGATCCCGGCGGGCGCATCCTCGACGTCGTCGGCATCGAGCCCACCTCGAACCTCGAAGAGCGTGCGGCGATCACGAGCGAATCGATTCCGGACGCGGCGATCGAGTCGGACGTTGGGACGGGACGAGCGCGCTACTGGAAGGACGCCTTCGACGACGACTGCCATCCGGACCACGCCCGCCGAGTGACCGAACGCGCCTGCGAGATCGGCTTTTTCGAGTCCGAACGCCGAAACGGCCGCGAGTACGTCCGCCAGGTCGCCCGCTATCCGGAGTGGTTCGACCGTATCGTCGGCATCGAGAACAAACCCGATCTCGGTCGACCCGGCGACCTCGAGTCTCAGCTCCGGACGGACGTCAGCCTCGCGCTGGTCGACGAGGCCATCCTCGCGACCGAGAGTTACGTCACTCGCGCACACCTCAACCGCATCCCGGAAGAGGTCGGCGTCTGGCGAGTTCACCGCGAGGCTCGCGACGAGCAGACCGACGGATCTGCCATCCGGATCGAGGTCGTTCGTGAGCCGACGCCGCTTCCCGTCGAAAAGCCGGGGATCGAACCGCTCGAGTTCCACCCTGGCCGGACCGACGTCGCCGTCGTTTCCGTGGCGGCGAAAGCCCGCGCACGTCGGCGACTCGCGGAGCGAGCATACGGGAAGGGGTGGCGGACGTACGACGTTCCCGCCTGTGGGGCCTGTTCGCCGACTGACGCCGACGAGCGGGGTGCGACGCTTCCCCACTGTGTGTGGAACGATCGAGTCGTCGACGCGGCCGCCGAGTGCGGTCCGACGTGTCCGGGATACGAGCCCGCAGACGCGCCCGCCGTCGACCTCGAGGCCGAGCGCGACCGGCAGACGCCGTGGCGGGCGGACCCCACCGGCCGACGGCGACGGCAGTCGGGACTGGATCGGTTCGGGTAGGGTCGCTGGGACTCGATACGATACAATATATATTTGTACATGGGGATGTATTAAATAATCATTTGAGGAGTAAAATTATCTAGGGTGTTTTGCATGTTTATAACGGTCCAACAGAAATAGTCTTAATAATGGTCCAACGCCGAAGATTGCTTACCACGTTTGCTTGTACAATAGGCTCTGTAATTCTCGGTGGCTGCCAATCTAATAATCAACAAGATAATGAAGAAATTACTGTGGGATATACAGCAGTTAGTCCACCTGGAAGAGATGCAGGAGAGCCAGGATGGGTATTAGTGAAAAGGACAGAAAACATATTCTCAGTGACGTTTGACGTTCGCCTTTGTGGGGCTATTGACGATGTTTCGGTAGACCAATTTCAACATAACGAATATGTATTGAATATAACAGGGCAAATTTCTGATAATGGGGATTGCCAACCTACACGTCTTCTTGGAGGTGTTGAAGTTCCGACAGAACAGCTCTCTCTACAAGTTGAAATTAATAATGATCAAATCAAACAAATTGAACGAGATGGCACAACTACATCACTCCATGATCTTCCAGACTTAGTGCATAATGACAATATTGGATAGTAGTGTATGGAAAATATATGTTGGATTCTCGACAGAATCCCAACGTTCTACCTGTGACAGAACAGCGGACTTCCGCGAGTGTTATTGTGGATTCGATGTACACGGTTACACGACTTTCCGGCCGAGAGACTAATTCTATCTCACCAACTGGGCCTCGAGAGCGCCGAACGTCGGTCGCTGCTCATACCTGTTGGCTAGCCATTCGCTCGCGAGGATCACGGCAACGTGGACCTCGTCGATTTCCTCGAGAGTGTACCCAACACTGTACTAAGGCATACACTCTTTCAGCGTCTTGTCTTCGTGGCGTACCTTGCTGACCGGCTTGAGCTCGAGGACACCCGATCGGTCTTCGACCGCACGACGAACCAGTTCACTATCCAGTGGAAGGTGGCCGACGTACTAGATCGTGTACGTCTCGCCGTCGAGCGCCAGTGGCTCCTCGAACGCCTCGTCGGCGGGGTAAAAGTGGGACACGTGAACGAGGCGCGTCCGCTCTGCGTTTAGCTCCTCCGCGAGCGCGAGTGCGCCCTCTCGAGTCATGTGTTTCGTTCCGAACGTCCGGGGGACGCCGTCGGGTCCCTCGTGTCTCCCGCCTGCGGGATGGTACTCACAGAGGTGGGCCGGGACGATGGCGTCGGCGAGGAGCAGATCGGGGTCGGCGAGAACCTCGCGCGAGCGGTCCGGGATCGCAAAGCTCGTATCGCCCGTAACCGACAGCTTCGAGCCCGTCGCCGGATCTTCGATCGTGAGGCCGTAACAGCGCTGGGGCGGGTGTTCGACCGGCACCAGCGTCACCTCGAGATCGCAGAGGTAAATGGTCTCGAACGGCGTGATCGGCTGTACGGAGAGCAACTCGAGGTAGTCGTACTTCGAGGCGACCGTCTCCGCGACGCTCGCGCCGGTCGCCGGATCGGTCTCGTCGGCCGCGTACACCGAAAGCGAGTCGAACAGCCGAAAGGCGTTGCCCAGACCGTCGAGGTGATCGAAGTGGATGTGCGTGACGACGGCGGCGTCCGGGAGCGGAACCTCCTCTCGCAGAAACTGGGTGCGAAAATCGGGACTGAAATCGATCAACAGCGACTCGTCGATCCGTTCGTTCTCGACGTGAACCGAAAACCGCGTGCGCTCGAGGCCGCGTTCTCGCGCGAGTTCGCACGTCTCGCAGTCACAGCCGACGGTCGGGGTCCCCGTCGTGTCTCCGGTCCCAAGAAGCGTTACGCGCATCGTTACTCGATCCCTCCACCGTCGGCGACCATCACCGGACCGACCGCACTCGAGGCCGTGAACTCGGCGGTGGACTCGCCGTCCCGGATCGGTGCGTCTCGGATCACGAGAGTCCACGGACTCGTCGATCGCACCCCCGAACGCGCCGGTCTCGTGTGGCGATTCATCGCTCGTTGTGCCCTCATTCGAAGGCGGTACATATGGGTGTTCCCCGCCTCGTCAACGAAACAGCGTGGTTCGTGTGACACTCCTTTGGGTTTTCGAACGGGAATTGCGCCGTTTCACGCGGTCGCATCTCGAGTTCACCCGCTATCACCTCGTCGAAGAGAAAGGGAATCGGAGTCGAACGCCCCGCCTCCACTGGAGATGCGATAGGTCCGCCGGACGCGATGGATCAAAACCGATTTTGAGTTACGGAAGTAGTTAGGTATCGTCGACACGAACGGTTCGACACCACCGCCCTCGCTATCCATGTCACGACTCCTCCCGACGACGACGAACGCCTCGACGGAGCGGACGGGCGATCCGTCGCTCCTGTGTATCGACGACGACCGAACGAGCGACGTCCTCGCGGCGCTCTCTTCGGAAACCGCTCGGGACGTCTTTCGAGAACTGAACGAGCGGCCGCTGACCGCCGCCGCCCTCGCCGACCGACTCGACATGTCGATCCAGAGCGTGAGCTATCACCTCGAGAACCTCTCGGAGACCGGTCTCATCGACGTCGCCGACACCTGTTACTCCGAGAAGGGCCGCGAGATGGACGTTTACGCCGTCTCTGAGGAGCCCCTGATCCTCTTTCTCGGCACCGAGGACGATCAACCGGGACTCAGGATGGCGTTCAAGAACCTCGCCGTCGCGGTCGGCCCGGCGTCGATTCTCATCGCCCTCTGGGAGACGCTCGCACGCTACGTCGGCTCCGGCGTCGGCGAAGCGTAACGAGCCGAGCGGTACGCACAAATATACGCATGGTTACACTTATACGAGACCGTCGAGTTCCTCCGGAGTGAATGGTCGAACGGTTCAAGCGCCGAGACGATATCGACGGCTGTGCCTGTCTCGAGTGTCGGAACGTCAGCGCCGCGACGACCAAACGAAGAGTCGGAGACGTCATCCTGTGGTCGGTCGGGTTCTTGCGAACGCATCCGTCGGTCGTCGCCGTCTTCCTCGGGCTGGCGGTTTTACAGTTCGTCACCCATCTCGCGCCGACGCCCGTCGAACTCCTATTGCTCCCGCTTCTGTTCGTCGGCAGTCTGTTCGCCCGCGGCTACGCGGCGATGTTCGCCGCGAGCACGCTCTCGGAGCGCCCACACACCAGAAAAGCGGTAGCGTGGTACACGCTTCGACGAGTGCCGGCCGTCTTCGCGATCTTCGTCCTCGTCGGTCTCGCGATGATGGCGCTGTTCGCAGTCGGGGGCGTGCTCGTCTTCGTCGTCCTGATCGGTAGTCGACTCTGGCATCTCCTCGTCGGTCTCCTCGGCTTCGTCGTACTCTTTTGTCTGTTCGTCGTCATCTCGGTCAAGTTCATCCTCGCCGCGGAAGCGGCCGTCGTCGGCGGTTATGGGCCGATCGAGTCCCTGCGGGTGAGCTGGTCGATCGTCTCGTTCCGTCGTCGGACCACGATCTTGCTCATCGGTCTGGTCGTCGCGCTCGTCGCCTCGTTTACGATCGTCGGAATCGGCGCAGCGACCGAACCCTACCCCGTTCTCGGAAACGAGACGGTGAGACACGTCTTCGTCGGGCTGATGAACGCCGCGACGTTCCTCTCGACGGCGATCACCGCCCTGGTCTTCGCACACGTCTACGTCCAGGGCGTCCTCGAGTGACGTGCCGTCCGCGATATTCATCGACGCTAAACCGTCGTTACTGTTGCTCAAAACCCATTTTGAGCCATCTGAACCCCTAATACGTGCCCCGCCGAACGTTCAGTCGCAATGATACCTGATTGGTCCCTCCCGAAGGGCGCCGCGATCGGCGTCGCTCTCCTGTTGGTACTTGCAGGTTGTACCGCTGCGCCGATCACCGGCGACGACGTCGACGCCGCAGAGGTCGTCGAGAAAGTCGAACAGCGACACGACGAGATCGAGGACGTCCACGGCGTCCAGCAGACCACCGTCGACGATGGCGAGGAAGTCACGACGACGACCGCCGAGGTCTGGGAGAAGCCGCCGAACCAGTACCGCGAGGAAGTCCTGTCGTCGACCGCCGATTACACCGAGGAAGGCGACACCACCGTCGCTGACGGAACGCAAGTGTGGAGTTACACCGCGGACGACGACACGGTTCGAACGTTCGAATTCGAGGACGACGCCGCCCTGGGCGCGACCGGGTTCGAGGACGAGGAACTCGTCGACGAGTATCTCGAGGCGTTCGACGTCGAGTACGACGGGACCGAAACCGTCGCCGATCGCGAAGCGCACGTCCTCAGGCTGACGCCGAGCGAGGACGGCGACGAGAACGTCGCGGAGGTCTACGACGAGATCGTCCTGTGGATCGACGACGAGTACTGGTACCCGCTGAAGCAACAGGCCGAAATGGACACCGAGGAACACTCGATGGCCGTCACGATCACGTTCGAGGAGATCGAGTTCAATGCCGGCGTCGAGGACGACCGTTTCGCGTTCGATCCGCCCGAAGACGCCGAGGTCGTCTCGCTCGAGGATATCACCACCGAGGAGTTCGAGACGCTCGAGGACGCGTCCGAAGCGGCGCCGTTCGACGTCGCCGAACCCGACGTTCCCGAGGGCTACGCCCTCGATCGGGCGAGCGTGACCGACGACGGCACCGGTGGCGTGACGGTCACCGCGACGTACACCGACGCTGACGGCGAATACCTGTCGCTGTCGGTCGTAGCGGACCGCGACGTGACGCCGTCCGGTGAGTCGGTGACAGTCGACGGAAGCGAGGCGACGCTGGTCGACGGATCACTGTCCACCCTCTACTGGGAGTGTGGCGACCTCGAGTACACCCTCTCCGGTGACCTCGAGGGCGAGGAGTTGACCGAGATCGCCGAGACGGTCGACTGCCAGTAAGCGGCCGGCCGGTATCGGTACCCGGCACCGACGGTTGCACTATCGCGTCAGTGATGGCCGTCGATTTGTCGCCACACTTTTTTGACAACCGAAGTGAGTCGCTCAAAGCCGTTCGATAACTCGGACGTTCCCGTTTTCCGACACCGCGACGACGGTCGACTCGGAACACTCCTCGATCGTCTGGCCGACGCCGTCGGCTGCATCTTCGTGGGTTCGAACCTCAGAGAGCGGATCGTCGCCCTCGATCGGCCCGCACTTGACGCCTTCCGTGTTCGGATCGAGGGACATGACGGTTATCGTCCCGTCGGCGTCGATCTCGAGGTCGGCACCGGGTGGTTGCTCGAGGCCCTGAGTCACGTTCTCGACCGTCTCCTCGGCTTCTTCCTCGAGTTGGTCGATCGATTCGTCCTCGAGTCCCTCGGCCGTTTCCTCGAACAGTTCCGCCTCGTCGAGACAGCCGCCGACCACCGCGGCCGCTGTCGTCGCACCGACCCCTCGAAGTAGATTTCGTCGTTTCATACCGTAAGAACACGGCCGCTCGCCGTCGACGGTCAGCCGATTCGAGCGTCAGTAGCCGTCTCCGGGCCGACGATTGGCTCGGGGCGGAATCAAGGTTGTGGCCATCCCGTCTGGCCGAGGATTGTGGGGGCCGGTCACCGATCAGTCGTGGTCGTGACTGTGATCGTGATCGGCGTGGTCGTGGTCGTGGTCGGCGTGATCGTGATCGGCGTGGTCGTGGTCGTGGTCGGCGTGGTCGTGATCGTGACCGCCGTCGCTCGCCTTGCCGAGGTCCCCGCCGGCGACGAGCGCGTCGTGGTCGCCCTCGATCATGTCCATATTCTTCAAGGTGTCACGTTCTTCGAACTCCTCGACGGCGTCCAGCAGGTCCTCCTGGTTCAGCGTCGTCCGGTCCTCGGTCAACGCCTCGAGGACGGCCTCGCGAAGCACCATTCGGAGGTCGCTCCCAGTCAGCCCTTCGGTGATCTCTGCGATCAGTTGCGGATCGAACTCCTCGATGTCCATCGTCCGGGTGATCACCCGGAGGATGTCCGCGCGCATCCCGTAGTCGGGTTTCGGGAAGTTGATGATCTCGTCGAACCGACGCCAGGCGGCGTTGTCCAGTTGGTCGGGGTGGTTGGTCGCACCGATGAGGAGCACGTCGTCTTCGATGAGCGAGATGTTGTCGATGCTCTTGAGTAGGGTGTTGACGGCTCGTTTGAGCGCGGCGTGTTCGTCGCTTCGTCGCGTCTTCGCGACGAAGTCGAACTCGTCGATAAAGAGGATACACGGCGAGAGTCGCTTTGCGACTTCGAACGTCTTGTCGACGTTTTTCGCCGTCTCACCGAGGTACTGGGAGGTGATCATCGAGAGTTTGACCTCGACGAACGGCAGGTCCATGTCGCGTGCTAGCGCCTGGGCCGTCGACGTCTTCCCGGTGCCGGGTGGCCCGACGAACAGCAGTTTGCCGATCTCGCGCAACCCGATATTGGCGAGGTAATCGCGGTGTTCGATCGCCTTCGCGATCTTGTCGATCTCGCTTTCCTGGCCCTCGGTGAGCACGAGGTCGTCGAGCGTGATGTCGACTTCCTCCGGCGCGCGGACGTCCACCAGATCGAGCATCTCCTCGTCGTCCTCGTCGTCGAAGTACTCCTCGAGTAAGCCGTCGATCCAGACGCGGTCGGCCTGGATCGGCCGGTTCGCGTCGCGAGCCTCCTCGTGGCTGACGTCGAACTCGAACTCCTCGAGGTCCTCGAAGCGTTTCGCGAGCGTCGGATTCTCGCGAAGGCGCTCGTCGTCGATTCGTTCGGCGAACCACCGTTCGGCCATCTCCTGTTCGGCGAGGGTGACGGTCCCGGAGAACTCGTCGCGCTCGGTGAACATCAGCTCCGAGACGGCGTTCCAGGGCTGGTCGGTACCGGTCGCCTCACGCGTGGTACTGTTCGTCGCGGAGAGCGGGCGGCTGATCCCCGTTTTCCTCTCCCCGTCACCTTCGTCTCCACCGGTCCAGAACACCCGGCGAAACGACGGCGGCAAGTCGTTCTCGTCTAACGTCCGGTCGTCGGAATACACGCTCGTCGTGAGCAGAAACTCGACGACATCGAGCGCCGCATCACTCATTCGGTAATCGTACCGTCCACACGCTCTTAACGGCGTCGTCATGCAGGAGGTGTGCGAGACGTACCCAGGACGGCATCCGGTGGCGATTGTGGCACAACGATTTTCGTCTCCCGTCCCGCAATCGGAGATATGAACGTCCTAGTCGGTCTCGGCGGAAGCGACGAATCGGTAAAGACGCTCCGGCGGACGATCGAGCGCACACAGAAAGTCGGCGACGATCTGACCATCGCGGTCCTCGAGAAGCCCGAATCGCCCCGATCTCAGGACGAGATGTACGACGCCGCGGCGGAACTACTCGAGGACGCCGGCGTCGAAAGCGAGATCGTCCGCCTCGAGGGCGATCCGGGGAGTTCGCTCGTCGATTATGCCGAACAGGGTGAGTACGATCAGCTGGTGATCGGCGGCGGAACGTTGAGTCCGATGGGGAAGATCCAGCTCGGACCGATCACCGAGTTCGTGCTGTTGAACGCACCGACGACCGTCAAGTTGGTCCGATAACGATGTCGGGTACGCGAACGTATCCGGACGAACCGGCCGGCTCGTTCCCCTCGCCGCCGGCGACCGTTCCGGATCGCGAGGATCGGGAGATCACCCTCGAGGCGGCCGGCTCGCTCTCGGACGGCCGACTCGAGGACGTCATCGAGATGTACGTCCGGTTCGATCCGGCAGATCGGGCACAGGGTATCCCCCCGACCGGCCACGAACGGATCCGGAGCTGGCTCGAGGGAATCGGCGAGGACAGCGTCAACGTCGTCGCCATCCACGACGGTGACGTGGTTGGCCACGCGATGCTCGTTCCGGACGTCGAGGATCGGGACGTCGATCGCTCGGGTGCCGATGAACCGGACGTCGATCGCTCGGGCGTCGATAACCGAGGCGACGACCTCGTCGCAGGCGAGTGGGAACTCGCGATATTCGTCGTCCAGGAGTATCAGCGGGCCGGGATCGGAACGACGCTTCTCGAGCACTTGCTCGGTCACGCGATCGATATCGGTATCGACCGGGTGTGGCTGACCGTCGAGCGGTGGAACCACCCCGCGATCGCGCTCTACGAACGCGTCGGGTTCGAGACCACGGGGTCACAGAGCTTCGAACAGGAGATGGCGATTTTGCTGGAGAGCTAGACCGAAAGGACCGGCTGGCTCGCATACGAGAGAACGTACTCGGCGACTTTCTCGAGAACCTCTGCGGAGGCGGCGTCGGTCACCGGCTCGCGCGGGAGGACGATGAAGTCGGCGTCGATCTCGTCGGCGGTATCGAGCACGACGTTGCCGGGGTGGCGGGTTTTCCGACTCTGCGAGAAGCCGTCGTCGACGGACGTCGACAGCGGGACGCCGGCGCCCTCGGCGACCCTGGTCACGTCGTCGAAAAACCCCTGGGTGTTCTCCGCGACGACCGCCTCCTCGACGGTCCCGACGTCCATCCCGCGAACGACGCCGTGGCCGAGGACGTACAGCGCGTGAACGGACGCGTCGTACCGATCGGCGATGGCGATGGCGTACTCGACGGCGGTGGCGGACTCGTCGCTCCCGTCGACCGGTGCGAGGACCGTGTCGACCGAGAACTGCTCGCTGTCGTCCATACCCGCCAGTGTGTCGCCCGGTGCAAAAAATGCTCCCCCGCCGGCGAATTGCGGGGGTGCGACGACGGTATCGGGGGTGTTTAAGCCGCTCCGGGAGAAATCCTCGGCCATGTTCGATACGGTCGTTGTCGCCACGGACGGCTCCGACAGCGTCGAGCGGGCGGTCGACGTCGCGCTCGATCTCGCCCATCGGTTCGACGCCGACGTCCACGCGCTCTCGGTCGTCGACGCCGGGGAGGTCGACGCCTCTCCCGAACAGCTCCGGGAGGAACTGCGAACGGCCCTCGAGACCCACGCCGACGCCGCGCTCGCGACCGTCGAAAACAGAGCCGACGGCGCGGTGACGCCCGCCGTTCGCGAGGGGCGTCCGGGGGCCGAAATCTGTGAGTACGCCCGCGAGGTCGACGCCGATCTGATCGCGACGGGAACCCGCGGCCGCCACGGCGAGAACCGCCTTCTGCTCGGGAGCGTCGCCGAACGGATCGTCCGAATCTCGCCCGTGCCCGTCCTCACCGTTCGCCAACTCGAGACGGTCGACGAGGGCGCGGCCGCAAGCGTCTGACCGGGACCGGGGGGTACTTCCGGCGTCGGCCCGGAATCGAGGGTATGTACGACGATCTCATCGACAGCAGTGATCTGTCGATCGCCCGCAAGTCTATCTTACCGGGAACCGGTTTCTTTCTCCCCGATACGCTCGAGGAAGACCGAGAGGAAGAACGAACCGAGGCCGCACTCGAGGGTGCCGACGTCGCCGTCGTCGCCGACCCCGACGCGGACGGGCTGGCCTGCGTCGCGCTGATTCGTGAAGCCTACGACGACGTCCGAACCGTCCCCGAACCCGACGCCGATGCGGACGAGGAAGACGGAAACGAGAGCGACGTGGCCGTTTACGGGTCCGAGGAGGAGCCGCTCGAGGACCCCGAGCCAACGCCCCACTCGGTTGCACTCGTCCCCGCGAGTCCACACGACGTCGAGGACGCGCTGGGCCGCGTCGCCGAGTACGCCGACGAGGGGATCGACCTCTACGTCTGTGACCTCGCCCCGGATCGGTACGAGTACGTCGAGGAGGAACTCGACGCCGCCCTCGAGACCGCTTCCGGCGTCGCGTGGTACGACCACCACCAGTGGGGCGACGACGTCGCCGCGGCTGTCCGCGAGGCGGGCGCCGACCTCGTCGTCGGCGACTCCGAGGAGGAGTGTAGCGCCGACGTCGTCTACCGCTCGCTCGAGTACGAGTTCGGACCGGTGTACGAGGAGTTGGCGGCGGTCACGCGCGATCACGACCTTTGGCTCCGCGAGGACCCGCGAAGCGACGACCTCGCGGACTACGCCTACTGGACCGAGCCCGCGGAGTACGTCGAGGTCGTCCGCGAGTACGGCGTCGACCTCCCCGAGTGGGCTCAGGCGTTCATCACCGAGCGCCGCGTCGAGAAGGAGGCGCTGATCGACCGCGCCGTCGCTCGCTCGGAACTCCGAGAGATCGGCGGCTACACGGTCGGGATCACCTACGGCCGGTGTTCACAAAACGAGGTTGCCGAAGCGATGCGCGAACAGGGCGCCGACGCGTCCGTAGTCGTCAAACCCGCCGGTTCGGCCTCGATTCGAGGCACCGACGAGTTCGACCGCTGTCACGAGGTCGCCGGACGGGTCAACGGCGGCGGCCACCCCAAGGCGGCGGGCTGTAAACCGGATATCTACGAGGACATGCTCGATTACGCCCACCACTGGACCTCCCGCGGCGCGGTGACCAAACAGGTCATCCTCGAGGCGTTCGAGGCGGTCGTCGCGGCAGAAGCCGACGAAGCGGAGCGCGACGACGAATCGGACGCGTAGACACAGCGCTCGAGCGAGGGCGTCGGGTTGAGGACAGAGCCCTTACGGCGTCCCGAGGTAGCGGTGTCTGTAGTTGAGGTACATCACGGCCGTGAGCCAGAGGGCGAGGGCGAAGCCGTACAGTCCGTCTCCCGACGGGTTCACGGAGTTTCGGAGCGTCGCCACGACGTAGACGACCGCGTACGCGCCGACCGGAACGCCGACGTACACCCGCCAGCGCGGTTGCCAGACAGTCCCGACGGAACGGATGTCCTTGGTGAGTGCGACGAGCGCACCGATCATCGCGCCGACCAACGCGAACAACATCGCGACGGCGAGGAGCACGCCCGCGCCGCCGTCCGGGGAGACCCCGAAGACGTAGAGAAACACCACCGGGGTGAACAACACGTACGCCGCGATGTATCGCCAGTGGCCCGCATCCACACCGTTTCGGTCTGCTCCTTGAGAGTGGGTCTCCGGTGAGTCGGCCGAGGTACGTTTCGCGTGGCCGTCCGTCGCCACGAGTTCGCCGATGACCGCACCGATCATACCGGCGAAGACGGAGAGGATCACGACGAATCCGATCGCGATCGCGCTTACGGCGACGACGGCGACCGCGTATCCGGCCGATGCACCCCACAGCCCCGTCACCATCGTGACGACGACGAGGAGTATTCCACCGATCGAGCCGACGAGTCCGGTCCGCTTGCCGGCGCGTCGGCCCGACGTCGGCCGCTCGCCGTAGCGGTAGCCGACGACCAATCCACCGACGAGAACCGACGTAATCGATATCGCTCCGCCGATCGAGATGGTATCCGTCGAGGCATTGGCGCTCCACGACGAAAGTAGGAGGGTGAAGGGAATCGTCGCGAGGCCGACGACCGTCGCGGTTCGAAGCCGCTCGTCGGTCGCCCCCGCGACGACCCGCTGGAGGGCGATCATACTGTCGTCGTTGGTTTCACCGTCCGGTCTCCTAAACGTGTCGACCAGAGACTACTTTCTCGGCTCGAGTGCTTCGGCGCGAACCGCTTGAGCCGTCAGTCCTGCGAGAGGACGTATCGCATCACGAGCTGGAGGATGTGAACGAAGACGCCGGCGACGGCGATGTAGACGCCGATCGTCTGGAGCGCGGTCGACATATCCCGGTTATCGCGAACCTGCCAGATCTCGTAGCCCAACCGGAGCAGGAAGCCGAGGAAGATGCAGACGAAGCCGACGAGCAACAGGACCGGCAGGACGAACGTCCCGACGGCGATGACGACGACGCCACCGAGAAAGGCGAAGTTGGCGAACCGGCCCCAGTGTTCGAACGTCGTCGAGCGGGCGTAGACGTAGCCCGTGATGATCGCGGTGGCGATGGCGGTCACGATGGCGGTGATGCCGAGGATCGTTACGCGGGTGTCAGCGGGCGCAAAGGAGATGACGCCCGCGCCGAAGACGCCGAAGGCGAGCTGTAAGATCACCATCCCGACGAACGCGATTCCCATGTCGCCGCCTTTGACGCCGCGCTCGGCGATCAACTCGCCGCCCATGATCGCCGCACCGTAGACGATGACGCCGAGGATGGGCGCGGCGAACAGGTAGTCGTTGACGACCGCGAGCGGCGTCATCGCGAAGACGTACATCAACGCGACGGTGATCGTCATCAATACGCTCGCGCCGCCGATCACCCGTACCTCGCGACTCGAGAGACCGAATCCGCGTTCGGTCTCGTGTGGCGTCTCGAACGAACTCATTGGTGTTTCTACCCGATCGCCGTGGAAAAACGTACTCCTTACCGTCGGCCGATTCGGATCAGTGGCAGGCGATGACTCGAGAAGAGCGGGAGCTGAGTCGACTCGAGTGGGACAGAAGACGAGTCCGACTCGAGGAACCGCCCGCCCGCTGGCGGAGGCCGAAAGACTATCGTCTCCCCGATAGGTAGGGATCGGTGAACGCGATGGCGCTACTCGACGAGCTCTCGGGGTACGAGTTCGAGGACCTGATGGTGGACGTCTTTCGCCACCTCGGGTACGAAAACGTTCGCCAGTCGGCGCGGACGGCGGACGAAGGTCGCGACGTGTTGATGGAGGAGGTCGTCGACGACCGTCGACGCGCGGTCGTCGTCGAGTGCAAGCACACTGACGCGGTCGGCCGGCCGGTCGTCCAGAAACTCCACTCGGCGGTCGCGACCTACGACTACGACGGGCCAAGACGCGGGATGGTCGCCACGACCGGGCGGTTCACCGGGCCCGCGCGGGAGTACGCCAGCGATCTCGGCGACGGCGACGGAAGCGTCGAACTGCTCGACGGGGCGGACCTCCGGGAGATCGGCGAGGAGATCGGGATGGATCTCTACAACGGCCGCATCGAGATCCTCCGTGCGGAGGCGCTGTGGCCGACCCATCCGACCGCGGGGGACCACGCACCACTGTTCGAGGTCGCCGACGAGGTCGAGAACTTAGCGCCCGCGTCGGTTCCGGACCCCGAGACGGTCCTCGAACTCGAGCCGACGGTGACGGTCTCGGCCAGGACGAGCGCCACCTTCGAGACGTCCGTCGGGGTCGTCCACAGCGTCGACGAGACGACCGACCTCGTGATCCGTGCGGATCGCGGATCGCCACGGGTCGTCGCCGCCGAGTTGCAGTCGCTCGTATCCGACCGAACCGCACCGAGAATCGACCTCGAGGAGTACGAGCGAACCCTCGAAAACGGGTTCGACGATCTCGAACGATCGCGCTTTGGCCGGACCGAGACGGCGTACAAGGAGTGGTCGGTCGACAAGTTCCGGGCCATCCACACGACGACGGTCGGGTACACCGGCGACAACAACGTCGACTACGAGAAGACCTGCACGCCGAACCAGTCGGACGTCTCGATCCTGTCGATCGATCCGGTCTACCTCCCGCGGGTCCGATCGCGACTCTCCCTCGGCGAGTACGACTACCGCTACGAGTACTACGCCGCCGGCCCCTCGTGGACGGAGACGACGAACGACCTACACCGGTGTGTTCACTGTGAAACTGGCGGCGCTCGAGGCCACGGAAACGTCACCTACTGTTCGAACTGTGGGAGCATCAACTGCGACGACCACGTTCGGACGGAGCGACTCGAGGACGAACCGGTCTGTACCGGCTGTGCGGTCACCGAACGCTTCGCGCTGAGCCGGAAGTACTTCTACGACGAGCAGAACCTCGAGGCGTTCCGCGAGGAGTACGCTGAGATGGCGCTTCACGAAAAAGCCATGGAGAACGTCCCGCTCGTGGTCGGAACGGCGCTCGCGGCGGTGTTCCTGCTGGTGGTCCTGGCGGCTGCCGTCGGACTGTAGTACGCCGCCACACCGTCGTGCTATCCCTCCTGAAGTGCGACCAGTTCGTCGGCGAACTCGAGTGCGAACGACTCGACGTCGTCCCAGTCGGTGTACTCGTGGTCCCGGGACGTGTCGGTATCTCCGCCGGCTCTGCCGGCGATTCCGCGCATCGCAAATCGTTTGAGTAGGCCGTACTCGCGGTACTTAAGCGCGCCCGCGACGGCGAGCGTCCGGTCGGGCTCCCAGCCGGTCTCCGCCGGTAGCTCTGCGAGCAGTTCTCGAGCCGTCGTCTGTGATTCCGGATCGTCGCCCGCCGCCGTCAGACTCACCGAGAAAAACGCCGACGGGAGCCGATTCAACGCCTCGACGTTATCGCTGACGAACTCGGTCACGTACCGCTGGTGGTGGCCCATGTGGATCGATGCGCCGACGATCACGCCGTCGTACGCCTCGAGGTCGAGGTCCCCCGGCGGGTGTTTCAGGTGGACGAGCGTCGCGTCGTATCCGTCGGCTGCGAGGGCGTCGCCTATCTGTTCGGCGATCGAGGCGGTCTGGCCCTCGCTCGAGCCATAACAGACGAGAATTCGAGCCGTCATTGCCGACGGTTCCACGCCCGCCGATATCAAACGAGACCGTGAGCACGCCGGCGGTCGCGGGTCATACTGCCGGACAGAAGTCAGTGAGAAGTCGGTCGCGAACTCGCGGCCGTCCCCACGGGTGACGGCCGCAGTAGAGCGACCGATCTTCAAATAGTTCTGTCCGGCAGTATCAGTCTTCGGCCAGCCACGCTTCGATCTCCGAGGCAAGCGCGCCCCGGCGGTGGATCGTCCCCCTCGAGACGTCGACGACGGTGCTCTCGATTCCCGGCGTCTCACCACCATCGAGGACGATCGCCTCGTCCCTGACACGTGCGTCTATCTCGGAAACGCGACGACCACTCGGCTCCCCGCTTACGTTCGCGCTAGTCGCCGTGATCGGCCGGCCGGCGCGCTCGAGCAATGTGAGTGCGGGCTCGCAGTCGGGCACCCTGATCCCGACACGATCGCGACCCGCGGTGAGGGCGTCGGGAACGACGTCCCCGCGCCGACAGAGGAGCGTGACGGGACCGGGGAGAAAGGCCTCGGCGAACTGCCGTTCCCGTTCCGTGGCCTCGATGTACCCCTCTTCGAGTGCGGTCTCGAACCGTGGGACGCCGAGCGAGATCGGTTTCGACCGATCGCGATCCTTGACCGCGAAGACGCGGTCGACGGCGTCGGAATCGAGCGCGTCCGCGCCGAGTCCGTACACCGTCTCGGTCGGGTAGACGACGAGTCCGCCCTCACGAATCGCCCGTCCGGCGCGCTCGAGGTCCTCCGGATCCATACCTACGCGTCTCGTCGTGGCGGGCAAAAACGTACCGTCACGGCGTCGGGAAGAACGTGTTCGGTGGCCGTCGCCACCGGTCGCGTTCGGCGATTCGCGAAAACGAGACAAGCTACTTACCGGTTCGGGACGACCGATCGATATGCGCCGCCGCGCCCTCCCCGCGACGGACGAATCGGACCGTGATACCCTCCCTGCCGCGAGCGGCATCCGTCGTCGTACGCTCCTCGCAGCCGTCGGAACGACGACGCTCGCCGGGTGTACCACGAGCCTCCCCACGGTGTGTTCGCGGCCGTCGTTTCGCGCTGATCGTCTCGAGTACGAGACCCGGCGGCTCCGCTCGGTGAGCAGGTGGGTCGGGCAGGAAGACGCCGCGCTGGCGACGCGACCGGACCACGTCGAACGCTTCGAACCGCCCGAGGAGTTCGCCGCCGAAACCGATGCGGAGCTGGCGGACGAAGATCGCTCCTTCCTCGAGGAGACGAACTTCGACGAGGCGTTTGTCGTCGGCATCGTCGTCGGCTCGTCGGGGCAGTCGACCGACGCACGCATCACGCACGTCGTCCGCGAGGACGACCGCGTCCACTGTTACATCTGCATCCGCAGGCGGGGGATGACCGACGACTGGGCGCCCCAGCCGCGACTGGTTCGCGTCGACTCGGCGTGGGAACCCGAGTCAGTTCGCATCACGTTTACGAACGGCACCGACGGAACCGAGACGTTCGATTCGGACGGAACGTTCGAACCGATCGGCGGGTTTTGAGACGGACCGCTGTCCGCCACACTCGAGGCCGAATCAGTCGAGTTCCGGCGGCCTACTCGAGATCGAACCGGTTCTCGAGGTCGTCGTAGTCCGGAAATTCGGGCCACTCGGTTGCCACCCAGGCGTCGGCGACGGTGAGGTCCGCCTCGAGGGCGAAGAAGGCGAGTCTCGGCTCGGTGATGCCGGCCATCCCGTCGACGTCGTGGACGAGGTCGTAGGAGTCGGCGACGCCGTTAGCCGGGTCCGAAAAGAGGGGAAACGGGAGGTCGTTCTCCTCGAGGAATCGCTTGACTCCGTAGGGGTTGGCGGCCGTGATCCCGACGACGCGGCCGGCTCGCTCGTCCCACGCCCGTTTCGCGAGTTCGTCCCAGACGTACTTGGCGAGAAACGAGCCGACCATGGGCGTGAAGACGACGATGTGCGGTCCCGTCGGCGCGGAATCCGATTCGTCGACCGCCCCAACGAGTTCCGACAGCGATCGGTCCTCCCAGTACTCGCGGGTGACGAGCGGACGGGTAAAGTCGGGCGCCTGCTCGCCGGATTCCGGGTGGTCCGTCGACCCCAGGTCGACGACGTCGAACTCGGGCATCAGTCGGCACCTCCCGGTTCGCCGTCCGTATTCGTCGGGGAGCCGTTCGGACTGCCCTCGCCGTAAGTCGACTCGAGGTAGTCCACGATGTTGGCGCTCTCGGCCATCGTTACGCCGGTTCGTTCGTCGACGACGACCGGGACGGTCCGGACGCCAGCGACGCGTTTGACGACGTCTCGGTCGGAGTGCATCGGTTCGACGAACCGCGAGCGGTACTCGAGGTCGAACTCCCCGAGACGTCGGGCGACGCGTTCACAGTACGGACAGCCCTGGAGCCGGTAGAACGTGATCGGCGCGTCAGTGCGTTCGCTCATACACCTCCGTTGGGGAAACAGCCCGGTAAACGTATCGTCGCCGGCCGAGCGGACCGAAGAATGGTAAACGGTTAATCGATCCGGCGATAAGCCCCACCATCGATGGCGTTCTCTCTCCCGCTCGAGATCGTGCTCGCCTACGAGGTTCCCGTCGTTGGATACGACATCGAGGAGTCGACGGTAACGATCTTCGGCGCGTTCGCAGTCGCCGTTCTCATCGCGCTCTCCGGCTTTTTCTCCTCTTCGGAGATCGCCATGTTCAACCTCCCGAAACACCGCCTCGAGGGGATGGTCGAGGACGGTATCGCGGGCGCGAGCAGGGTCAAAGACCTGAAAGACGATCCTCACCGACTGCTGGTGACGATCCTCGTCGGGAACAACATCGTCAACATCGCGATGTCGTCGATCGCGACGGCCGTCCTCTCGATTCACTTCGGCGGCCTCCTCGGTGTGATCCTCGCGACGTTCGGTATCACCGCGATCGTCCTCCTGTTCGGCGAGAGCGTCCCCAAGTCCTACGCGGTCGAGAACACCGAGTCGTGGGCGATCCGCATCTCGAAGCCGCTGAAGGGCACCGAGTACCTGCTGTTTCCGCTGATCGTTCTGTTCGATTACCTCACCCGCCAGGTGAACAAGCTCACGGGCTCGACGGGCGCGATCGAGTCGCCGTACGTCACCAGAGACGAGATCCAGGAGATGATCGAATCCGGCGAGCGCGAGGGCGTTCTCGAGGAAGAAGAACACGAGATGCTGACCCGAATCTTCCGCTTTAACAACACCATCGTCAAGGAGGTGATGACGCCTCGACTCGACATGACGGCGGTGCCGAAAGACGCGGGGATCAACGAGGCGATCGAGACCTGTATCCAGAGCGGCCACGCCCGGATTCCGGTCTACGAAGGCAGTCTCGACAACGTCCAGGGCGTCGTCCACATCCGGGATCTCGTTCGCGATCTGAACTACGGCGAGACCGAAACCGAAGACCTCGAGCTCGCCGACCTCATCCAGCCGACGCTACACGTCCCCGAGTCGAAGAACATCGACGAACTGCTCACGGAGATGCGGGAGAATCGGATGCACATGGCGATCGTCATCGACGAGTTCGGCACGACCGAGGGGCTGGTGACCGTCGAGGACATGATCGAGGAGATCGTCGGCGAGATCCTGAAAACTGGCGAGGACGAACCAATCGAGGAACTCGACGAGCGAACCGTCCTCGTCCGCGGCGAGGTCAACATCGAGGACGTCAACGAGGCCCTCGAGATCGACCTCCCCGAGGGCGAGGAGTTCGAGACGATCGCCGGCTTCATCTTCAACCGCGCCGGCCGGCTCGTCGAGGAAGGTGAGGAGATCACCTACGACGGCGTCCGGATCACCGTCGAGAGCGTCGAGAACACCCGCATCATGAAAGCCCGCCTCCACAAGTTCGAGGTGGCGCCGGACGACGAAGACGGAGCGGACGACGGAGAGGATGCGGGCGACAACGGCGTCGAATGATCTGCACGCTCTGATCCGCGGTCTCGAGTGATCTGCCGCCTCCAATGATCCGCACCAGTGATCTGCGGTCTCGAGTGATCTGCCGCCTCGAGGTCGGCCCTGGCATGCATTCGCGACCGGACTTGTTTTCTCTCTCGCACGCGAGGGTAGTGGTATGCAGGCATCCATCGACGCGGTACGCGTCGCGGGAACCCCCCAGGGACCGGTTCCGGTGGTCGTCCTCGCCGTCGACGACGAGGACGATGTGATCCCCATCTTCATCGGCTTCGAGGAGGCGACCAGCATCGCTCGCGGACTCGAGGCCGAGGATATCGGCCGACCGCTGACGCACGATCTGTTACTCGACGTGATGGAGGAACTTGGCAGTCGGATCGACCGCGTCGTCGTCAGCGAGATCGAGGCGCGCGAGGACGGTCAGGGGGGAACGTACATCGCCGACCTCCACGTCCAGACGCCTCGTGGCGAGACCGTCATCGACGCCCGCCCCAGCGACTCGCTCGCGTTGGCGGCCCGAACCAACGCCACCATCGAGGTCACCGAGGACGTCTTCGAGGACGGCCGAGACGACAGCGAGAAGTTCGACGAGTTAAAAGACATCCGCACCGTCGCCGGTGAACGATAGATGGACGACGTACTCGAGGAGCTATTCGACGTCATCGAGGATCGAAAGGAAACGCTACCCGAGGGATCGTACACCGCCTCGCTGTTTACCCACGAGAAAGGCGAGAACGCGGTGCTCGAGAAACTCGGCGAGGAGACGACAGAACTCGTGTTGGCGGCGAAAGACGACGACCGCGACGAGGTCGCCTACGAGGCCGCCGACATCGTCTACCACCTGCTGGTCTTGCTCTCGATGAAGGAGATGGAGCTTTCGGACCTCGAGGCCGAACTCGAGGCGCGCCGGTAACGCCGTCCCGTTTGCCCACCGAGCACCGTCCGAAGCCATCGAATCGTCCACAGCCGTCACACCGCCCGAAGCTATCACACCATCCACAGCCGTCGGCTTTCCCGTTTCTCGGTCCCGCTCGTCCGCTGTCTGGTGACCGCAAATGGCGCGCGGCGGCGCGGCGACCGGCGGTGAGCCGCGCCGCGACTCGCGAGGAACGAGCGAACGGCGTGAGCGAGTCGGTTGGGGAGGACGTGGCCACTCCCCGTTGCCAGGAACCGCGTACTCGTTTTGAGACCACTGTCGATTGCCCGCCTGGTTTGCCGACCGACACGCCGACGAAACACCGCTGAAGCGGATTCTCGAACTCGAGGTCGCCACCGGTTCGTCGATCGAACGAAAACCAACCGGGTCCCACTCAGAACGTCGAGGCGGCGAGTACCGGCACGACGACGATCGCCACGTTGTACAGTCCGTGACACAGCGCCGGGACGACGAGGTTCCCGGTTCGCTCGTACACCCAGCCCCAGACGACCGAGACGATGACCAGCGGGACCAACGAGACGGCGATCGCAACGGGATCGGCGCTGGCGTAGACGGGAAGGTGGACGGCGGCGAAGAGCATCGAGACGGCGACGATCGCTCCGCCCACGGAGATCGCCTCGGTCAGGCGCTTCTGGAGGACGTTCCGGAACAGGAACTCCTCGACCGGTGCGTTGACCAGCAGGATGAGCGCAGCGAGCAGGAAGACGAACGCCGGCCCGGCCGTCCCGGCTTCCTCGGCGATCGCGTGTGAGACGACCGGCAACTCGAAGAGCCAAACCGCGGTCGCGAACGCGCCGTAGGCGGCGAGCGACGCGACGAGCCCGACGACGAGGTAGCGACCGTCGCGGGCGTCGGGTATCGCCAGGTCGACGTACGTCCACGAACGCTCGCTCGCGAGCAGGTAGGCGCCCCCGGCGAGTGCCCAGCCGAGAAAGCCGGCGACGAACGTCGCGGTGAACAGCGCTGTCTCCGACAGGGGCAGTTGCGTCGCCGCCCCGATCTCGAGGGAAAGCGAGAGGAGGAGTCCAACCAATCCGAGCCCCGCTATGAGTTCCAGCGCGTAGACGGGATCCGGTTTCCGGGGCCGGCCGTACCCCGCGATACCGCTGACGGCGAACCGATAGCCCGCGTCGGCGGCGATCAGCGAACAGAGCGCAACCGCCGCGAGCCCGCCGACTCGAGCGACCGGCGCGAGATCTCCGATCAGGAGGAACGCGCCGGCCGCGGCCAGCGCCGTGACCACGGCGCCGTGGACGAGTATCGCGAGCGTCTCGGGCGGTTTGGCTTCGAACTTCTCGAGGACCCTCCCGGGTTCTGATCGGGGAAGGAGCGTTCCGACGCCGACGGCGAAACACGCGCTCACCGGGACCATCACGGCCAGGAATCCGCCGATCAACGGCGCCTCGAGACCACCGAGTTCGTCGACGGTCAACAACGCCGTTCCTCCGAGGACGAGCGGGAGCCCGATCGCCGTTCCGACGAGAATCCGCGCGCGGACGAACGTCTCCGGCGAGTACGCCGCGAGGACGAGCTGGCCGAGCATCGATCCCTCGTCACCGATCGGATTCAGGCCGACGGCGCCGCCTGCGAGCCAGAGGCCGAGCAGGACGAGCGACGCGCCGACTGCGGTCGCCAGGAGGGAAGGATCCGCGACACCCAGCGAGACGACGACGTATCCGGCGCCGACGAGGTAGTAAACGACGTGAAGCGACCGGGCCGGCGTCCGAATCGCTCGGCGGACGACGCCGTCGGCGACGTATCCGGTGGCTACCTCGAGCCACGGCCAGTCTCGTCGCATGGCGATTTCGGCTCCGGCTGGCTCGCCGCCGGTCGACGCGGCGTCGGAATCCGTCGAATCGCCGTGGGATTGGCCGCGCCACAGGCGAGGCGTGATCGCGATCGTTCCCCGAACGGCGAGGGGAATCGCCGCGACGACGAGCGCCCCGCTTGCAAGCGCCAGGTACCCGATTCCCTCGAGCATCGGCGTCCCGACGAAGAAGAAATCGGCGTAGTAGCCGATCGCCAGCGGCGGCGGCCCCTCGGGTGCGAGCTCCGCGGGCGAGGTCTCGCCGAGGTCGAACGACGCGCCCGTTTGTCCCGCGATCGCACCGCCGGCGACGAACAGCAAAAAGACGCCGACCGAGGCGACGCCGCTCAGCGCAGATTGTGCCGAACTCGAGATCGGGACGTAGCGCAAGCCCAGTCTTACGCCCAGTCCGACGACGTAACCGACCAGCGTGGCCGCGACCGTCACCAGCACCGCCGCCACGGTCGCGACGGCGACGAGCGTCGGCGAACCGACGCCGACGCCGAAGACCAGGACGAGAACCGCGGTCGGGCCGAGGAGGTACCACCCCGATTCGCGGAGATCAGCGAGCAAGAGGCCGAGAACGAGGTCGCGATCGCGGACCGTCGTGAGCAACAGTTCGCGGGCTTCGAACCCGAGTAATCGTTTGCCGGCCTCGTTGGCGCCGGCGAGGACGTAGAGACCGATGACGACCGGCACGTACCACCGCGCGAGGGTCAACAGCCCGTCCATCCCGCCGTCTCCGACCGAGACGCCGAACCGGTAGGCTCCCCAGAGCATGGCCCCGAAGATCGGAAGCAAGAACGCGAGTGCGACGTACGCCACCGCCTTCTTTCGCCGGGTCGACGTGTGTCGGTGGTCGAAGCGACGACGCTCCGCGTGAGAAATCGCGAGAATCACCGACAGGGAGGATCCTCCCTCGCGATCCTCGAGCGCCCGACCGCCGACGACGCCCGCTCCGCTCGAGTCGTTTCCGGCTTCGCGTCCGCTCTCGGATTCGGACGGACGGTTATCTCCCATCTCCCGTCTCCGTCGCCACGGCGTCGTCGCCGGCGAGATGGCCGTCGTCGTCGGTGACTTCGAGGAACACCCGCTCGAGCGATCCTTCGGCGTCGTCGACGGCGCGGCGTTTTAGCTCCGCGGGCGATCCCTCGGCGACGAGAGTACCCTCGTGGAGCACGCCGACGGTGTCGGCGAGTTCCTCGACGACGGGAAGGATGTGCGTCGAGAGGAAGACCGTCGTCCCCTCGGCGGAGAGATCGGCGATCAGGTCGACGACCTCCCTGGCGGCACGCGGATCGAGTCCGTTCGTCGGTTCGTCCAGCAAGAGGACCGACGGCTCGTGGACCACCGACTGGACGAGTCCGACCTTCTGGCGCATCCCCTGGGAGTAGCCGTCGATCTGTCGGTCAGCGTCGGCGGCGAGCCCTACCCGGTCGAGGAGACGGTCGATCCGGTCGGAGGCGGCCTCGAGGCCGCGAAGCGTCGCGACGTACTCGAGTTGTTCGCGAGCGCTGAAGGCGTCGTACACCGGCGGATCGTCCGGCAGATAGCCGACGTGGGGTTTGATCGCGTCGCGTTCGGTCGTCGAATGCCCGGCGACCGACGCCCGGCCGGCCGTCGGCGTCGACAGCGTGGTGAGCATCTCCATGGTCGTCGTCTTGCCGGCTCCGTTCGGGCCGAGGAATCCGTACACCTCGCCCGCCTCGACCCGAAGGTCGAGGCCATCGACCGCGATCACGTCGCCGTAGCGCTTGGTGAGGTTCTCCGCGACGATCATCCTCACCGCACCCCGGCGAATCCGGACCGGGGCGTCGCCAATCCTGTTACTGACTTGTCGATACTCATCTTATTCGCCACCACCGCGTTTCCACTGAAAGGTTTTTGGATCTACACGTAATACAACATATTTGTATACTGGTGGGCCGAAACGAACGTTCGTGTCGATTCGATCCCCGCGTATCGCCCGGCGCTCTCCAGAACCGACCGCCCGGACGAACGTGACGCCTCCAGTGGCTGTGTGTGCTCTCGGCGGCCACAGCCGACTGGGAGCTCGAGCGTTCTCCGAGTCTGCAACCGCGTGGACACATTCATGATCCGGTAGCCCACACAGCCGATACCAACGATCGGTCGGCGTTCGACCCGATCGGTCCCGCGATTGAAGACACCAATGGACCCCGACGATCCGCCCGACGAGCCGACGACCGGCACCGATTACCGGCAGGTCTCGTTCGTCGTCCTCGCGGCGGTTGCCGTCGTCGTCGCGGCGTTTTTCGCGCCGGCGATCGGCGGCCAGGGGGAGTCCGGCTTCGGCGAGCCGATAGACGAACCCGACAACTCCTTCGACTGGCTCGAGTTGCTCGAGTTACTCGACCTGTTCACCGAGCCCGAACCGGCCCAGGCCCAGTGTACGATCTGGTTGAGCGACGAGCCGGTCCCGGGAACCGAGGTGACGGCGACGATCCACTACGAAGACGAGGAACTCGCCGACGCGCCGGTCTGGTTCAACGACCGCCACGTCGGCGAGACGGACGATCAAGGGCAGGTCACGGGAACGGTTCCGTACGAACGGGAGCTTCTGATCCGGGTCGGAACCGGCGAGGACGGCGAGTGTCGCGCCGGCCAGACGACTGCCTCGAGTTCGTCCGCTCAGACCGACGTCGGCATTTTCCACTCCGGCGTCTCGCCGACACCCGACGCTCCGTCTTCGGTCGACGCCGCTTCCGCCGTCGATTTCGGAGCGCTCCCCTCCGTAGACACGCCTCGAGCCCAGCTCGGCGGGAACGCGACGGCCGAGTACGAGATCGACGGGTTCGTCATGCTCGACCTCCAGGACGATCCGTATCCGGGCGAGGAGGTCACCGTCGAAGCCAGCATCCAGGGAGCGCCGATGCGGTCGGCCGACGTCGCCGTCGACGGCGAGTCGATCGGCGAGACCGACGACGACGGAACGATCGACCTGACGATCCCGGACGACGGCTCCGATCGGCTCTCGCTTACCATCTCCCGCGGCGAGTTCGAACGGACGGCGACGCTTCGCATCCTCCTACTCGAGGCGGGATTCGTCTCCGACGGGATCGCGCCGATCCCTGGCAGTGATGGCGCCGTTCAGGCCGAAATCGCGGGCGAGCCGGTCGAGGACGCCGCCGTCGCCGTCGACGGCGAACCCCACGGAGCGACCGACGAAAACGGGACGACACCGGTTTCGCTTCCGCTGAACCCGACCGAACCCGTCACGGTTGCCACGGACGATCAGACTGCGACGACCACGTTCTTCGATAGCTACGGCGGTGTGTTGTTCGCCCTGACGGTGCTCGTCGGGGGGAGCGTCGCGGCCGGCTATCGGACCCACGGAAGCCGCGGTTCGGTCGCCGTTCTCGCCGCGGTTTTGGGCGTGATGGCCGTCCTCGTCGCGGAGGCGTTTTACGGCACCGTCGGCGGGCTGGCCACACTCGTCGCGGTCGGACTCGTCGCGCTCGCGCTCGCGGCGCGTCGATCAGATCGACGCGTCCGCTCATCCGTCCCCTCGAGGCCGTCGGTTCGCGGCGACGTTTCCGACTGGATCGTTGCCAGGACGCTCGCGGTCGTGGCCGCCCTCGAGTCACTGCTCGCGTGGCTTCGGTCGCTGGCCGCCGCGGTCCGTCTCCGCATCGGGTCGCTCCCGCGCTCCGCTGGCGGGCTCGCACGCGCACTCGGCCGATGGCTCGCGACGCTTCCCGGGCGAGCGGTTGCTGTCACCCGACGCGCCATCGCGAGCACGCCCCGACCCGGCGTCAGAACGATCGCCGCCGTCGTCGTCGGGACGGCCCTCGTGGCCGCCAGCTACGTCGAGTTCGGCGAACGGGTGGCCGCGGTCGTCGCCGCGGTGCTCGTGTGTCTGGCCGTCGTCTATCGGTTCGTCGGCCACGACGACGCGGACTCGAGCGAGGCGGGTGACGACCCCGACGGAACGGGCTCGACCGACGACGACGTCGCCACCGCGGACGATCGCACGTTCCGCGAGGTCTGGCGGGCGTTCGCCCGGGACGTCGCGCCCCGTCGCTGGCGCACGCGAGCGCCCGGCGAGATTCGACGACGGGCGCTCGAGGAGGGGTATCCGCGCGAGCCGGTCACCGAGTTGACGACGCTGTTCCTCGAGGTGGAGTACGGCGATCGATCGCTGTCGGAGACGGTTCGACGGCGCGCGACCGACGCCTACGACGAGATTACGGCCGCCACGGAGCCGGCAGACGTGCCCCTCGAGGGGGAGAGCGAGGATCGTCCGTCGGTCACCACACCCGATTCGGAGGGCGCGTCACCGGAGGGAGCCGAAGGCGGGAACCGACGGGTGGTCGAGTCGTGACGAGCGCTCGTCGTGCGGGAGTCGCGCTTCTGGGTCTGGCGTTCGTCGGCGGCGGCGTCGCCCTCGGACTCGGCGGTGCGTCGGGTGGAGGGCGATCCGTCCAGACCGCCTTCGGCGTCTTGATCGTCCTCCTCGCACTCGCCGTCGCGGGCTGGAAGGTCTGGGGCGCACTCGAGTTCGACGGATCGAAGCCGCCGGCTCCCTGGGCGGACGACGAGCCTTTCGCCAATCCGGCGCCCGAACGGACGGTCCGGGAGCCACCCCTGTCGAGTGACGGTCTCACGGCCGTCGTCGAGGAGGCGGGGGCCACCGCCCGGAAGAGGGGAACCGTCGACGACGGCCTCGAGGTCCTCCGTCCGGTGTTTCGCGAGGTGCTCGTCGGCGCGCTTGTACAGGGTGGAACCGCTCGGGGCGAGGCCGAAGCGGCGCTTTCAGACGGCTCGTGGACCGACGACGACGTCGCCGCGAGCGTTCTCGAGGAGACGATTTCCGGGCCCGACCGGCCGTTCCGAAACCGGGTGTACGCCTGGCTGTTTCCCGAACGCGTCGTCCGTCGACTCGCGAGGCGGGTGATGGGCGCCGTCGCGGACGCCGCCGACGAGGCGCTCCCGACCGTTCCCGGCCAGACCGCACCCCGGACCGTCCCCGTCGTCCAGCCGCGTCTCGAGGAGTTGACGCGGGGTGCCGACGGCCGACTCGAGCGGGCCGTCGACCCGGACGCTATCGCTCGGGGACCGCGGCCATCGGGC
This sequence comes from Natrarchaeobius versutus, assembly GCF_041205745.1. Taxonomy (NCBI): domain Archaea; kingdom Methanobacteriati; phylum Methanobacteriota; class Halobacteria; order Halobacteriales; family Natrialbaceae; genus Natrarchaeobius; species Natrarchaeobius versutus. The sequence goes on from NZ_JBGFCC010000002.1 coordinate 245,655, forward strand.
GTTCGATCCCCAGCACACGCCGCGAGCGAGGTGCCGAGCGAGTCTCCTCGTAACGATCCTGGACAGGACTCCGACCGGATCGCGACGGAGGGGACGAACGAGGCGACGGGGTGGACCAACGAGGCGACGGGGTGGACCAACGAGGACACAAACTCGAGTTCCGACGGGACGAGTGAATCCAACGTCGGCCCGGACCGGTCCGGCGGAGCCGCCGGGGACGTGGAGGTGAACCGACCGTGAGGTGGAGACAACACCGCTGGCGGGGCGCCGTCGCGGCGACGATTCTCCTCGTCGCGATCGGGGTCGCTCGGGGCAACGGTGCCGTGTTGCTCGGCGCGGTCGTCCCGCTGGCTTACGTCGCGTACGGAGCGATTTCGAGCGTGAGCGTTCCAGACGGGCTCTCCGTTAGACGGACGATATCGCCGACGCCCGCGCCGCCGGGGCGGCCCGTGACCATCTCCCTCGAGATCGAAAACGACGGCGAGCGGACGCTCACGGACGTCCGCGTCGCCGACGCAGTACCCGAGGATCTCGCCGTTACCGGGGGATCGCCGCGGGGCGGCGCGACGCTCGAGCCCGGCGATCGGCTCGTCCTCGAGTACGCGGTGATCGCCCGGCGCGGCGAGTACGAGTTCGACCCGCCCCAGGTCAGGATCCGCGGGCTCGGTGCCGGCGCGGTGGTCACGGCCGCACCCGCAGTCGACGGCGACGGCTCGCTCGCCTGTCGGCTCGACGCCGATGCACCGCCGCTCGAGCGGATCGGGACCGGGCGGATCGGTCAGCTGACGACGGACCGTCCCGGCGAGGGGCTTACCTTCCACTCGACTCGTGAGTATCGCCCCGACGACCCCGCGGATCGGATCGACTGGCGCCACTACGCCAAACGCGGTTCGCTCGCGACGGTCAACTACGAACGACAGGTCGCCGCCACCATCGTGTTGGTCGTCGACGCCCGCGCGCCGAATCGGGTCGTCGCCGGTCCGGGTCGACCCACTGCCGTCGAACTCTCGGCGTACGCCGCGACGCGTGCGTTGACCGATCTGCTCGGCCACGGTCACGACGTGGGCGTCGCCGCGATCGGTCTCGCCGGCCCCGGCCCCGCGGGGCTCCACTGGCTCGAGCCAAACAGCGGAGCCGAACAGCGCGCCCGCGGGCTCGAGATCTTCCGGAAAGCGACGGGCGTTCGCGACGCGAGCGACGACGGACAGCCATCCGAGTGGGCGGACACAGGGACCTCGAACTGGGGGCGACGCGACCGGGCGAAGCGGGCTGGAGGAGCAGATCGAGCGGAGCGGCCAGGAGGGGACGGTCGAGTGGAGCAAACGGGAGGGCGTGATCGAACGGAACGGATGGAAGGACACGATCGAGCAAAGCGAGCGCCGGAGCGAACGGAACGGACGGCGAGAGCCGCCGAGGTCGACGACCGCCGGGCGGACGAACAGATCCACAAGCTGATCGAACTCGCACCCGCGGGGGCACAGATCGCCCTGTTTTCACCGTTGCTCGACGATCAGCCCGTCGAGGCGGTCGAGACCTGGCACGGTGGCGGGATCCCGTCGATCGTCCTCTCACCCGACGTCGTGCCCGAAAACACCGTCAGCGGACAGTACGCACAGATCCGGCGACGGACCCGACTCGCCCGCTGTCAGTCCGTCGGAACCCGCGCCGTCGACTGGCGACGCGGCACGCCGCTCCCGCTGATCATCGAGTACGCCTTCAGCGCAAATGCACGGCTCTCGAGTGCCCGACTCGGTGCGAACGCGGGCTCCGGCGGCCGACAAACCGACGACGACGCGGCCGAAACACGCGAAAACGGCGACGGTCCAGACGCGCCCGCTCGAGCACCCCTCGAGTCCGAGACGTCCGGCGCGGGTTCCCGCTCGATCGAGACCGAGACGACGCCGGGAGACGGGGCGGACGGTCCGACGACCGAACGCGCCGAGACGGGGGGTGAGGACTGATGTCCCTCGCCGGTCCGCGCCTCGATCGTCCGTCGGCGATCGGCGACGAGGGTCGGCCCAGGGCAGTCAGCCTCTGGATCGCCACCCTCGTCATCGTCGCGATCACCGTCGCCATCGGGATCGCCATCGGCGAGCCGACGCTCGTGACCCTTCCCGCGACCATCGCCGGACTGGCCGTCGCCGGAATCGCCCTGCTCGAGCGAACGGGGTTCACCCACCTCTTCGTCGGCCACACGTTGATCGTGACGTTCGGCTCGGTGTTCGCGTTGCTGGTCGTCGTCGCGCCGGTACTCGGCGGTCCGGGTATCGCACTCGCCGGCTTTACGATCGCGCTGTTCGGGATCGCGATGGCGTGGGCGGACGTCGGCGGCGACGGGACGAAACGCGCCGTCGCCAGCTGTTTCGTAACGTACGCGACGGTGCTCTGTTCGTCCGTGTTCCTCGTGGTGTTGGCCGCCTTCGGCGTCCTCGGGTGGGCCGCTATCCTGGTCGTGACCGAGGCGTCGTCGGTCGCGGGCTCGGTCGTCGGCTTCGCCCTCGTCGCGATCGGTGCCGGCTGTTCGGCACTGATCGCCCTCTGGTTGCTCCCGATCCGACAACTGACCCCGCGAAGTCGCCGGGATCGCATCGAGGGACTGCTCTCGACCGCCCGATGGCGAATCGGAATCGGAACGATCGCCACGTTCGGCGTGCTCCTCGCGGTGGCGATCGCGTCCGTCTTCGACCTGGTCGATCCGGGAATCGGTGGATTTCCCGTCCTCGAGTCGATCCTGATCGGCCTCTCCGCACCGGTCGTCGTCTGGCCGCTCGTCGCGGCGTCGCTTCTGGCGGTGTTCGCGAGCGTCGTGACGGTCATGCTTCGCCTGCTCACTCGTCGGTTCGGAACGAACGCGATCCGCTGGAGTAGTGCTGTCGTCGTCGGCGTTTCGCTGGTCGCTTTCGTGGTAGGGATGGCGATCATCGCGTTCATCGGGGTGGTCTACCTCAACCTCTTCGGGACCGCTATGGCCGCCAACGCGGCGTCGATCGTCGTCGCCATCCTCGCGTTCGGACCGCCGGCGTTCCTGATCGTCATCGGGCTGTTACTCGTCGGCGTGTTGATCCGCATCGTTCCCGACCGCGCCGGCGGCCCGGCACTCGCCGGGCTCGGCCTCGTCGTCGCCGCAATCGGCTTCGGATCGATCAGTCCGATTCTGGTCTTCGTCTGTCTTGCCGGCGCGGCGGTCGTCTGGGACGTCTCGACGTTCGGTCTCGGGCTGACCGCCGAACTCGGCCACCTGCCCGATACCCGCCGAACCGAACTGTTCCACGGCGTGCTCTCGGTCGGCGTCGGTATCGTCGCCGTCGTCGCCGCGACCGCCCTCGAGTTGGTTCGAACCGACGTCTTCGGCGGCGTCGTCGCGATGGGTGCGGTCGTCACGATCGGCTTCGGCGCGTTGATCCTGTTACTCCCGCTTCGGGGCTAGCCGTCCCCCGCGGGGTCGTCACGGAACTCGTCCTCGAGAGACGGAGAAGATGGCAACGAAGCGAGGGTTCATGGTGGCTCGGCATAATGATCGGGTATGAACGAGACGAACGTAACGCCCGACGAGGCCGCGGCGGCCGTCCGGACGATCCTCGAGCGGATCGAGGAGGCCGCCGTCGTCGATCGACGGGTGCTGTTCGCCATGCTCTCCGCCATCCTCGCCCGCGGTCACGTCCTCCTCGAAGACGTCCCCGGGACCGGGAAAACCGTTACCGCCCGCGTCATCGCCGAGGCGATGGGCCTCGAGTTCACCCGCATCCAGTTTACGCCCGACCTGTTGCCCTCGGACGTCACCGGTTCGACCGTTTACGACGAACACGCCGGCGAGTTCGAGTTCGCCAAGGGCCCGGTGTTCGCGAACGTCGTGCTGGCCGACGAGATCAATCGCGCGCCGCCGAAAACCCAGGCCGCCCTGCTCGAGGCGATGGAAGAACGCCAGGTCAGCATCGACGGGACGACGTACGATCTCCCCCAGCCGTTCGTCGTCATCGCGACCCAGAACCCGATCGAACAGGAGGGAACGTTCCGCCTGCCCGAAGCCCAGCGCGACCGGTTCAGCGTCAAGACCTCCTTTGGCTACCCCGACTTCGACGGCGAGATGGGCCTGCTCGAGCGCCGAGCGAACCGCCGGACGCTGTCGCCGAGCGTCGATCCGGCGGTGACGCCGAACTCCGTTCGCGTCCTCCAGATGCTGGCCGAGGAAGTCGACGTCGACGTGAAGGTTCGCGAGTACATCGTCGAACTCGCGCGCGCGACCAGACGCGACGGCCGAGCCGAGATCGGCGTCTCTCCCCGTGGCGTCCAGCGGGTGTTCGAGGCGACCAGGGCGGCCGCGATCATCGACGGCCGCTCGTACGTCACGCCCGACGACGTCAAGCGACTCGCCCAGCCGACGATGGCCCACCGGGTCGTCCTCACCACCGAGGCGACCGTCGAAGGCGTCGAGGGCCGCGACGTCGTCCGATACGCCCTCGAGACGGTCGACGTTCCGGGGGTCGCACCCGACGACGAGGAGTCGGACGGGGACGAAGCGGTAGACGAGGACGAGGAATCCGCAGAACGCGACGAACCGGGCGACGACGGTGAAACGCCAGCGGACGCCGCGGACATCGCTGGATCGGACGACAGGTCGACGGACTCCGGCGAACTGGCTTCGGGTTCCGACGCCATCGACTCGACAGCCGTCTCCGGCGGCAACTCTCCGGACGGGTCTGACCGGTAGCGATTCCGACGGCGGGACCTGATACGGATTACTGTAGCGATTTACCGGTGAGACCGCCGCCCGGGTCGCGGTCTCACCGGAAACGATCTACAGTAAACCGTATGAGAGTCGAAAGCCAGACGCCCAATCGCGCAGGGAGGCCCTGGCCGAATCGGTCCAGAAGCCAACAGCCCTCGACATCCGGAAGCGAAAGCTGGTGCTCGAGACTCGCGCTCGCCCGGTTCGTGCTTGCACTCGCCCGGCCCACGTTGATTGACGCGTTCGGAGAACTCCGGCGTGATGGCGCTCCAACAGATCGACCACGCCGACGACCACATGCAGGAGTGTATCGACAACTGCCTCGAGGCCGCCCAGGTCTGTGAGTGGTGTGCCGACGCCTGCCTCGACGAGGGCGAGGAGATGGCCCGCTGTATCCGGCTCTGTCGGGACGTCGCCGACGTCACGACGCTTCACGCCCGTTGGATGGCACGAAACTCGGGGTATCACCGCGAACTCGCGGAGCTCTGTGCGGACCTCTGTGAGGAGTGTCTCGAGGAGTGTGAACGCCACGACCACGACCACTGCCAAGCCTGTGCGGAGATCCTCCCCGATTGCGTCGAGAGCTGTCGGGAGATGGCCGCCTGAACCAAGCTATCGATTCACGATGTCTACGGCGCTTCCCGACACCGCCAGCCGAGTCCCCGAGAGCACGCACGAGGCGGTCAACGAACGGATCTGACGCGAGATCGGCCGGCGGGTCCGGTACTACGCCGAACACGACGAGGAGATCGACGACCGGCTTGCGGAACTCGAGTGTGGGTGGGACGTCGAGCGGACGCTCGAGGCGAACGCCGCCGGACTCACGCTCGTCTTTCTCGCACTCGGTGCGACAGTCGACCGACGGTTCCTCGCGATGTCCGCCGTGATCGCCGCGTTTCTCCGCCAGCACGCACTCCAGGGGTGGTGCCCGCCGATCCCGGTCCTGCGCCGGCGAGGTGTTCGTACCCGACGCGAGATCGACACCGAACGGCGCGCGCTCGAGGAAATCCAGCGATCGTAGTGAGCGGTCGAACCGCTCGTCTGAGCGTCGGGACCACCGTTCGTCGGCGCGTCCGGGTCACCGCTCGCCGACGGGCGTCCACGTCCGGTCGGTCTCCCCGGCGTACCGCGACACCGGCCGCACCAGCCGGTTATCCTCGAGTTGCTCGAGGCAGTGGGCGCTCCAGCCGCCGACACGCGAAACGGCGAACGTCGGCGTAAACAGCTCCCGTGGAACGCCGACGCCGTCGAGCAACGCGGCGGTGTAGAACTCGACGTTCGTCTCGAGTCGGCGATCGGGCTTGTGTTCGGCGAGCGCGTCGACGGCGACCGATTCGAACGCCTGGACGGTCTCGAAGAAGTCGGCGTCCGCCGACTGCGCGTACAGCCGTTCGGCGCCATTCGAGAGGACGGCGGCCCGCGGATCGCGGACCCGGTAGACCCGGTGGCCGAAGCCCATCAGCCGCTCGCCGGCTTCGAGTTTCGCCCGGACGTATCCCTCGGGGTCGCCCTCCTCGTGGACCTCCCGGAGCATCTCGAGGACTGGTCCCGGCGCACCGCCGTGGAGCGGACCTTTCAGCGCGCCGACGGCGGCCGTGATCGCGGAGATCAGGTCGGACTCAGTGGAGACGACCGTCCGCGCGGTGAACGTCGACGCGTTGACGCCGTGTTCGATCACGGTGTTGAGGTACGTCTCGAGGCCGCGAACGTCGGCAGGCGTCGGCTCCTCACCGGTGAGCAGATACAGGTAGTTGGCGGCGTGGCTCAGGTCGGGACGGGGCTCGAGGGGTTCCTCGTCTCGCCGGTAGCGCCAGTAGGTGGCGACGATCGTCGGGACGACGGCGACGAGTCGCATCGCGTCGTCGCGCGGCTCGGGGTCGATCCCGGACGTCGCCTCTGGCTCGTCGCGGTCGTCCCCGAGACTGGCGGCCGCGACGCCCATCCGAAGCGCGTCCATCGCCGGCGCACCGTCCTCGGCGGCGCGACGGAGCACCTGCTGGACCTCCTCCGTAATCCGGCGGCGAGCGGCGAGGTCGGCACGAAACGCCTCGAGTTCGTCGGCCGTCGGCAGTCGTCCCTCGAGGAGGAGGAAGACGCTTTCCTCGTAGCTCGCGTTCGCCGCGAGTTCCTCGAGCGGGTAGCCGCCGATAATCAGTTCGCCCGCTTCGCCGTCGACGTCGCTCAGTTCCGTCTCGGCAACGATCACTCCCTCGAGTCCGGGGTTCGTCGTCTCTCCCATATCGGTGGCTGGTGTGACGGCCACGTAAGCGCTCGGAGGACGGTCGTTCTCCAGGGTCGGTGACACGTACCGGGACTGCCGTCGGTCGCCGAACGACCGTGGAGTTGTCGCCCGGATTCCGGCAGGAAACTGGGCGTTCGTCGGCGCTCGTGTCCCGGATTCACCGGTGTCGGGCGAGGCACGTTCTTCTTCTGCTTTGACACTCCTTGGCGACTCGGGTTCGTCCATACTGGCCGAACAGACGACCCCTTCCGAGACGAAACCGCGTATCGTGTGAGTGGTGTGAGAGGGTTTCTATAGTAACAACTGCACCGATGGACACACTGATCGCCGATCCGTCTGGCGAGCAGGTGTGTACTGACGTGCAGTGGCTACTATAGTTTTCGACCGGTGAGTGGACGGACGTTCGTGGAAACGTTCACTTTCGCGCCGTTCGTATCGGCGGCCATGCAGTTCGAACTCGAGCGACTCGGCGTTCACGAATCGGTCGATCAGGTCTTTCCGTCGGCGGAGCTGTCGGCGTACCTCTCGGATCTGCCGGTCGACGTCGTCGGCGACGAGGCGGTCCCCGACTGCGATGCCGTCGTCACCCTCGAGCACCGCGAAGCCTTCCTCGAGGTCGGCTGGGTTCACTCGGTTCAGGCGGGCGTCGATCGCTTCCCCTTCGAGGAGTTCGAGTCAAACGACGTCGTGCTCACCAACAGCACCGGAATCCACGACCGGACGGTCGGCGAGACGGTCGCGGGCTACCTGCTCGCGTTCTCCCGGCGGCTCCACGAGCACGTCGCGAACGGGACCGAGCGTCGGTGGGACCAGCCGGCCTGGGACGACGCCTTCACGCTTCCGGGGACGAGCGCCTGTGTCGTCGGCACTGGAACGCTCGGTAGTGGCGTCGCCGACGTCCTCGGTGCCCTCGGTGTTTCCGTCACGGGCGTTCGGCGCTCCGGCGATCCCGTCCCCGGCTTCGAGGAGGTGTACGCCAACGACGACCTGCTCGAGGCCGTCGCCGACGTCGAGTTCGTGATCGTGACGCTTCCGTTGACCGACGAGACCCACCACCTGATCGACGCCGACGTCTTCGAGGCGATGGACGAGGAGGCGCGCTTCGTCAACGTCGGCCGCGGTCCGGTCGTCGACCAGGACGCGCTGACCGACGCGCTCGAGTCGGGTTCGATCGCCGGCGCCGCGCTCGACGTCTTCGAGACCGAGCCGCTCCCCGAGGAGTCGCCGCTGTGGGGGATGGACGAGGTGATCGTCACGCCCCACTGTGCGGCCTTTACCGAGGACTACTTCCGGGATACGGGCGACATCGTCCGGGAGAACGTCGACCGCCTCGAGTCCGGCGAGGCGTTTCACAACCGGGTGGTGTGACGGTGAGCGGCGAGGACGAATCGATCGGTCCGAACGGGGTTCGCGTCCGCGAGGCGACGGCGACCGACGCCGTCGACGTCGAGGACGTCCACGCGGCGGCGATTCGCGAACTCGGGAGCGACGCGTACGACGACCGGCGGATCGAGGCCTGGTGCTCGCACGTCCACTCGGAACGGTACCCGGTCGGCGAGTCGGGGTTCCGGGTCGTCGTCGCCGACCGCGACGGGGAGATCGTCGGCTTCGGCCTGCTCGAGTGCGACCCGAGCGACCTCGAGGCGTCGACGGGCGAGATCGGGGCCGTCTACGTCCACCCCGACGACGCCCGTGACGGCATCGGCAGCGCGATCCTGGCCGATCTCGAGGACGCCGCTCGCGAGAGCGGGCTCGAGGCGCTCGAACTCACCGCCTCGCGGAACGCGATTCCGTTCTATCGACGCCGGGGATACGAGGGGTGTGAGACGGTCTTCCTCGAGATGCAGGAGGGCGTGAGACTCGAGTGTCTGCGGATGCGAACGCGGCTGAGTCCGGCGTGATCACGCGGGTAAGCCACGGGCGAACCCACCGCGATCGTCTCCGGCGTTCACGACGATGGTTCTCGAGACGGCCACCGACGACTGGTGGTCGCGGGTGCGTTCGCATCTCGTAGCTGGGATCTCAGAACTGAACAGTTTCGAGTAACAGATCGTGAACCGACCCGTTAGAGGCGACGAGCCCGTCGCTATCGTGGCGCCAGTGGTCACCGTCAGTGTCGGTCACCACCCCACCCGCGCATCGAACGAGGTGAACGCCGGCGACGGTGTCCCACGGATTTCCACGATTGTTCGATACGACGCCGTCAACGGCACCGGAAGCGAGCAACGCGAGTTCGAGTTGCGTCGAGCCGTATCGTTTGAGGTCCCCAAATCGTGATGTGATTGCTTCACAGACAGTAGCGTACTCGTCTCGCGAATCGTAATCCCACCAGAGTGTCGGGACGACGTCACACCGTTGTGGATCCGAAACATCGCTCACGGAGGCGGCGGCCTCGTCGTAGGTCGTCGTGGTGTCGTCAGCGACGAACGCGTCATCGGTAGTCGGCGCGACGGTGGAGGCAGCGACGGGCTCGCCGTCGATGACACACGCCACGCTCGTCGTCCAGAGGGGGACACCTCGAACGAAGTTGTTCGTTCCATCGATCGGATCTACGATCCAATTCGGGCCGTCGGAACTGAGCGTTGTTTGAACCCCTTCCTCTTCGGCAACGATGCGTTCGCCCTCGAATGCAGATCTGATCTCGTCGACGGCGGTCGCTTGCGCTTCGTGATCCGCGCGGGTAACCACGTCCGTCTTATCGCTTTTCGTACTGACCTCGAGATCCGCCCCAAAGTACGAATTAGCCGTCTCAGCACCAACAGTCGCAGCACGCGTTGCAATCTCGGCTCGATTTTCCATACGCTCTCGAGCGGTGCTCTCGATCCGACGGAAATAGTCGTTTTGTTTTTCCCATACGTATATTATGTATCTATGTGGCCAATTCTACGTAGGTTATATAGTGCTATTTAAAACAAATGGCAAGATCAAAATCAATCACACGAAGTCGGAGTAGTAGTCATGCAATCGACTGCCACCGGATTCGTTACGGACATCAACGTCCCGTTCGACCGATCGACAGCCGTCGCAAGTGAACTCGAGTTCGAGTTTATCGAACTGTTCATGGAGGGGCGGTTTGCTAGAACAGCAATCGAACGTGATCGAGAAACGTATCGTGATCTCCTTGAGCAGAACGACCTCGACCTGATCGTTCACCTGCCGTTTTCGCTCGATATCGGATCGCCGTTCGAACGGGTACGGGACGCGTCGGTGGCCGAACTCGCCGACTGTTTGCAGATCGCGTCCGAGCTCGGCGCAACGAAAGCAGTGGTCCATCCGACGGCTGCCGTCTGGGACAAAGCGTGGGATGCCTCCGAACTCAGACCGCTAATCGTCGAGTCGATCTCTCGATTGACCGAGACTGCACGGGAGTGTGATATCGAACTCTGTGCGGAGAACATCTTCGGAACGGCGTTTACGCTCGCGGAGATCGATGCGTTGCTGGAAGCGACGGACGTTTCCATGACGCTCGATACAGGTCACGCACGCATCACTGGCTACACTGGCGAGGAACTCTCGTCTTTCGTGACGGAGTACGCCGACCGCATCTCACACGTCCATCTGAACGATTCACGGTATCCGGAGGATGAACACCTCCCATTCGGTTCCGGAACGGTGGATTTTGCCGCACTATTCGATACACTCCGACAGTGTGAGTGGGGAGGGACGCTCTCACTCGAGGTCCATACGGATAATCTCGAGTACATTCGGGCGAGCAAGCGGAACTTCGATGCAGTGTGGCAATCCGTGGAGTAACACTGCGGTAGCCACAGAACGTCGGTGGAGGACCAATCTCACCGCCTCCGTATAATCGACGTCTACTGACGTTCGACGGTCACCCTATCGTCTCGAACGATCTGTTCAGATGTGCTGATGTCTCTGATACGGATTGCTGTCCCGACCTGTCGATACAACCGCAAACGGGTTGCTGTATGCCGGTACTGATGGAGGGGTGTCCGTCTGAGCGGGATTGGCGATCCCCGTGTTCAGCAGGAACGTGTTTTCATCCGGGAGGATACTAATTTAAATAACTGGCGAATTTATGAACGTCTATCGGTATATATGTTACATAGTGGTATGTTTAATACGAGTTCATTGGTATTTCTGTAGAGAGATACTATAAACGTTCATCTGGGTTTGGGGGAATCCCTTGTACCGTCGAACTGATGAAAAAGCCCGATAATACGGTCACGGATCCGCGGGATATCGATCCTGCAGATCTCCAGGGACCAACGATTGACCGTAGAACAACCATGTCTTTGCTTACCGGTGCAGGCCTGGTTGGGATTGCGGGTTGTCTAACAGATACCGACTCGACCCCGGAGGGCGGCGATAGCACCTCGGCGTCGGGGGAGGACGATACCGACAGTGGAAGCCGCTCGGGCGGCGAGATCACGGTTGGCTGGTACGAACAGAACATCGACAACCTCGACCCCCACTACGTTACGAACGGCGAACACTTTCAGGTCGTGCCGAACATCTGTAGTGGGCTGACGATGATGACGCCGGAAGTCGAGTTACAGGGTGATCTGGCCGAAAACTGGTCCGTCGAAGCGGACGGCGCTCGCATCGTTTACAACCTCCGTGAGGACGTGAGGTTTCACAACGGTGACCAGTTTACAGCGGACGACGTGGCATTTAGCATCGAACGTTCAGTCTCCGAAGAGGCACCGAATTCTGACCTCATCGCGCCACTCAAACCGATCGACGACGGCGGCGTGGTGGTCGTCGACGAGTACACCGTCGAAGTGGAGTTCGAGGAGCCGTTCATCCCCGGATTGATCTATCTGAGCCGAGAGGGGCGTGCGGCAAACATTATCAATCAGCGAGCGCTCGAGGAGATGGGCCGCGAGGACTTCCAGCGAACGCCGGTCGGCACCGGCCCGTTCGAAGTTACCGCTCACGACGTCGGTGAGCGTATCGTTCTCGAGGCGTTCGACGAGTATTATCGAACCGATGACGGGAACCAGTTACCGTATCTCGACAGGATCGAAATTAGGCCGATACCCGAGGCAGGGACGATATCCAACGCCTTACAGAGCGGGGACGTGGACTTCATCAACGAGGTCCCGCTCGAGAACGCGTCTCGGATTCGGGACGATTCCGATCTCGTGACACACGAGCGGCCGGATTTGAACTTCTACACTCTCTCGATGAACACCGAGGTCGAGCCGTTCGATTCTCGGACCGCCCGTCGCGGAATCACGAAACTCATCGATTCGGAACAGCTCGTCGAAGAGGGGTTTTTCGGTAACGCCAACGCGGAGCCTACACTCTTTACACCCGCACTCGAATGGGTGTATCGCGACTGGGAAGAGAAGGCACAGGACCAGGCGTACGATCCCGACGAGGGTATGCGGTTGCTCCGGGAAGCCGGGGCCGAGGATGCGAGCATTACGCTTCTCGCGGACAATCGGACGCTCCGATTGATAGAGATCATCCAGCGACAGTTGAGCGAGGCAGGCCTCGACGTCGATATCGACCAGGTTTCGACCTCGGTGTACTGGGATCGAGTCGGCGAAGCAGACGCGGTTGTGACGTGGTCGTCGGGTGATTACGATCCGGACGTTGGCATTTATCGGAACTTCCGAAGCGACGGAGCCTGGAACGATACCAGGTGGGGAGATTCCCGTATCGACGAGTTGCTCGACGCCCAGCGGACGGCCGCTGACAGGGACGAACGGCGCGACATGCTCTGGGAGATCGAGGATACGCTCATTCGAGAGGCCCCAGTTGCGTTTCTAATGCACAGAGAGGACGTCGTCGGACACCGCGCCCATCTGGACGGCTTCGTTCACGTTCCCTTCCAGCGCCGGTTGGAGTACCTGTACCGGACCGACTGACAATCACGATCTTACGGTAATTCAGTTATGAAACGCTATCTGTTAGCCCGACTTGGACAGTCGGTCGTGTTGGTCTGGTTAGTTGCAACGGTCGTCTTCTTCTGGGTTCGATTGCTTCCGGGTGGCCCCTTTCAGACGATGTTTGGACGCCACGCCACGCCGGAAACCGTCGCACGGATGAACGCTGAGTTCGGTATCGATCAGCCCCTTTACGTTCAGTACGTGGCGTGGATGCGGGATCTGATACTGCTCGATTGGGGACGAAGTGTTACCAGCGGCGAACAGGTAACGACGATCCTCCTTCAGGCGGCGCCCCAATCGTTCTCGATCGCGTTCGTTGGTGCGGTATTCGGGCTCTCGCTTGCGATCCCAGCCGCAATCATCAGCACGATCCATCGAAACGAGCTTCCGGACAACGTCGCGACCGTCGCCGCGTATCTCGGACTCTCGATGCCCTCGTTTTTCATCGGCATCGTCCTCGCACTGGTGTTCGGCGTGCGCCTCGGCTGGTTTCCGGTCTTCGGTTACACGCCTCTGCGCGAGGGGATCGGTCCCTGGTTGCGATCCGTTCTCCTCCCTTCGATCGCCGTCGGACTCCCGTACGGTGCGGTCGTAATGCGAATGATGCGGTCGTCACTCGCCGACACTCTCCGAGCACCCTATCTACGTACCGCACGTGCGAAGGGCGTAAACGGACGCGTGCGGTTGTTCAAACACGCGTTACAAAACGCGCTCTTGCCAGTCGTCACGGTCGCTGGTATCCAGTTTGGGATCATCGTTGTCGGGACCGTTACCGTCGAGTTCGTCTTCGGAATCAACGCCCTCGGGCGGTTGCTGGTCGGTTCGATCTTAGAGCGGAACTATCCAGTCACACAGGGTGTGATTATCTTCATCGCGACAGTGATGATCTGTCTCAACCTGCTCGTCGATCTAACGTACACCGTTCTCGATCCGAAAATATCGTACGGGGGTGAGAACAGCCTATGAGTCCGACGACCGATTCGTCGTCGAACGACGTCGCGTCGAGTACGGGTTCCGACACTGTCGTCCAGAACGCGTTCGCCGACCGGTATACGCTACTTGGCGGCATCGGCGTCCTCGTGGTCGTTCTCGTCAGCATCTTTGCGCCGTACATCGCACCGACGGATCCGCAGGCAACGTTCGAGCTGATGACTCCGCCGAACGGTTACTCCGAGGGTGACTTTACCAACGACGGGACAATCGACCGCGTTTGGCACCCTCTGGGAACTGATTCGCAGGGTCGGGACATCCTCACGGAGCTCGTCTACGGTGCTCGAATCTCGCTGTTGGTCGCCTTCGCCACGGTTGGGTTCGCGTTCGTCGTCGGAACCGCGATCGGTCTTCTCGCCGGCTACTACCGGGGATGGATCGACTCGTTGTTGATGCGGTACGTCGACTTTCAATGGGCCTTTCCGGAACTGGTTCTGGCGATCGCGATCATCGCCATCGCGGGGGGGATCGGTGTCGTTCCGGTCATCATCGCCGTCGGGTTCGCGTTCATTGACGACTTCGCTCGTATCGTTCGAAGTGAGGTGCTCAAGATACGAGAAGAGGCGTACGTGACCGCGGCCCGGGCCGTCGGAATGAGTCCACGCCGGATTATGATTCGCGAAATTCTTCCGAACGTGACCGGGACGATAACGGTACAAACCACGCTACTCGTCCCCATTGCAATCCTTTGGGAGGCCGGGTTATCGTTTATCGGCGTCGGCGTCGCGCCGACGACGCCGACGTGGGGGCTATTGCTCTCCGACGGCCGACAGTTCATCAACGAGGCGTGGTGGATCAGCGTTCTCCCCGGTCTGGCGATTCTTGTAACTGTGCTATCGTTTACACTGCTCGGTGAAGGTCTCAGAGAGGCGTTCGACGTAAGCGACCGCGAGGTGAAAGACCGGTGACCGTTCTCGAAGTCGAAGCGCTTCGAACGGAGTTTCCGACGAAAAACGGTCCGATCCGCGCCGTCGCCGGCGTCGATCTTCAGGTTCCCGCTGGCGAAATCGTCGGCCTCGTCGGCGAAAGCGGAAGCGGAAAAACGGTGCTGGCCGAGAGTATCATGGGAATCGTCGAGGAACCCGGTCGGGTCACCGCCGGAGACGTCCGGCTCAACGGCGAATCGCTTCTCTCGAAAACCGAGACCGAACTCGAGTCGATCCGTGGGAACAACGTTTCGATGGTGTTTCAGGATCCGATGAACAGCCTGAATCCGACGATACCCGTCGGCGAGCAGGTTGCTGAGACGATTCGACTTCACCAGGATATTGGAGAATCAGTGACGTTGCCCGCCGAATTCAAGCGGAAACTGCTCGGGACGGCGACCGACACAGTGTCCTGGCAGAAAAGTATCGAAATGCTCGAGACGGTCGGAATCCCCGAACCAAGCACTCGAGCGACGAACTATCCCCACGAGTTTAGCGGCGGGATGCGCCAACGTGCCCTCATCGCGATTGCGCTCTCGTGTGAACCTGATCTGCTGATCGCCGACGAGCCGACGACGGCGCTCGACGTGACGACGCAGGCCCAGATCCTCGACGAGTTAGAAGCGCTCGCCGGGGCGTTCGATACGGCGGTCCTCATGATCACCCACGACCTCGCCGTCGTCTCGGAGCTGTGTGAGGTCGTCAACGTCATGTACGCCGGAGAGATCGTCGAACGGGCTCGACCCAGGGAGCTGTTCGAGCGGCCCCAACACCCGTATACGAGGGGATTGCTCGATAGCGTCCCTCGGCTCGATGGCACACAGTCGCTCGAGTCGATACCTGGAGACGTCCCCGAGATTCTCGGTGAACCGACCGGCTGTACGTTCGCTCCGCGGTGTCCGGAAGCGACCAACGAGTGTCGCGAGATACGCCCGTCGATGCGGACCGTACGCGACGGCGATCACCAGACAGCCTGTCTCAAACGAGACGCGGTACGGACGGAGATGATCGAGAGATGAAACAACGTGTCGAACGAACGGCGTCGGCTCCTCCTGTAACTGACGGAGACGAAATCATCGAAATTCGAGGATTGAAAAAGCACTTTCAGTCGTCGACGGGGTTGGTCGATCAGTTGTTCGGAGAATCGACCGTCGTACGCGCCGTCGACGGCGTCGATCTAACGATACGAAACGGTGAAACGATCGCGGTCGTCGGCGAAAGCGGTTGTGGGAAGAGTACGTTGGCGAAGACGCTGTTGAAGCTCCACGAACCAACCGCCGGGTCGATCACATACCGTGGGACGGATCTGGCCGATCTCTCTCAGTCGGAGATGCGCCCGTTTCGCCGGGAGATGCAGATGATCCTTCAGGATCCACTGGGATCGCTCAATCCCAGCAAGACTGTCGGAGAGATCGTCACGGCTCCACTGGAAGTACACGGTATCGGGTCCGATTCCACGGACCGCAGAACGCGCGCTGTCGAGTTGCTCGAACGGGTCGGCCTCGGGGCCGATCACTTCAATCGAAGTCCGCGACAGCTATCCGGTGGTCAACAGCAACGAGTCGGTATCGCGAGGGCGCTTGCAGTCGAACCCGAGTTTCTGGTCGCCGATGAACCCACCTCTGCACTCGACGTAAGCGTACAGGCGAAGGTTCTGAATCTCCTCGACGAACTGACCGACGAACACGGGAGTGCAATGTTGTTTATTGCACACGATCTGAGCACCGTTCGCCACATCGCAGACCGTGTCGCGGTGATGTACCTGGGTGAAATTGTGGAGTGTGCACCAGTCGACGAACTGTTCGACGCTCCGAAACATCCATACACGAAAGCACTCCTTTCTGCGGTTCCCCGAATCAATCCAACGGACCGAACGGAGCGGATCCGACTGGACGGAACCGTCCCATCGCCGATGGATCCGCCGAATGGGTGTCGGTTCCATACGCGGTGTCACGAACTCGTTCCACCGCCGGAGTGGACCGGAACCCAAGAGCAGTTCAGGCGAGTGTTCACGTTCCGAACGAGCGTTCTCTCGGAGCGAATCGATGTCGAGAGCCTACGAACGCGCGCCAGCCAACACGGTGAGGACGTTTCGACCGAAGAGACCGCTCGATTGCTCCTCGAGGAGGTCTATCCTGGCGATCCTCACGACCTCCCAGCAGAAACGTACGAGGTCGTGTGGTCTGTCAGCCTCGCACTCGTAGAGAATAACGAACACGACGCCAAGAAAATGGTCAGAGAGCGGTTTCAGACACCGTGTGAGCGAAACCAACCGGAGCATCACTATCCGACTCGTGACCATCTCGTACGCTGTCACAAGCACGATGGCAACTAATTCAGAGACGAACGGACACTCCCGTGTGGAACCGGTCGAACGAAAAGTCCAACTCACTGGCGGATCGACGTACACGGTCTCGCTTCCGAAAGCGTGGGCGGACCAACAACAGATCGAGGCCGGCTGTCCGGTCAATCTGTACCCTGCCGAGGACCAACTGGTCGTTACACGACGCGAGCGGACCGTCGAGGAGAATCCCCACGATACGTCGATTGCTGCTGATAAATACGACACGGTCGCGCTCGTATCCACCATCGAGTCGATGTACACCGCCGGACGTGACTTGATTCGGATCGAACGTATCGACGAGACAGCGAAGCGCCGGGCCGTTACCAAGGCGGTTCGGCAGTTCGTCGGGCTCGAAATCGTCTCCGAGAGCGAACGCCGTCTCGTTGCGAAAAGCCTGCTTGACGTCGAGAAACTGACCCCAGAGCAGACGTTAGAACAGTTGAAACGAGCGTCACAAGAAGTACACCGCGAGGCGATCGAGGCCATCGTCGGGTCTGGTGGTTCGAACATTCACGTCTGTCGGCACATCGAGACCATCGATCGGCTGTGTGCTCTCCATTCACGACGATTTCAGTGGTCCTCAGCCGATCCCAGCACGATGGCCAACGGTGATCAGACGTCCCACATGGTATCGTATCTGGTGGCAGTACAACTGAAACGGATCGCCGAGCACGCAGCGAGGATTGCGGCTCTCGCTGACCGTTTCGAAAGATCGCCAGATCAGGACGTTCCTGTCACACTCGAAGCGTTCGACGAATCTGCTCGCGCGCTCCTCGATCGGGCGGTGTCCGGAGTGCTCGAGAGAGCGGCCAATCCGGGTTCCGTTCTCGTCGATGCGAACTCGTTGCTCGCTGAGATCGCGCCACAGGACGGACGATGCGACCGAACCCGGGGAGACGGCGGATCTTCGCTTGGATTAGCTCTCGAGGTGATCGCACATACGATAACTCGGTGTATCGATATCGTTACGGCGGAGTTACGGGAACAGTATCGCATCGATTGACGACGACGAGCTGAACGAGAGAACGCGCCACCACGCGTCGCGGAGAGCAAACGGCCGAAGGCCGTGATCCGGGACGCTCGAACTCACCGCCTCGCGGAACGCGACCGGCTTCTACGAACGACGAGAGTTGCGAGACGGTCTCCCTCGAGATCCAAGAGAGCGTGAGACTCGAGTGTCTGCGGATGCGAACGCGGCTGGGTCCGGCGTGATCCGCCTGTCGTCGACGTAATCTGGTTCGGCGCCGGTTTCAGTTCCACCGCGGATGGCCGACAGTTACGGTCCCCCGTTTCCTCTCGCCGGTATGGAAACGACGCGTCACTTCACGTCGACCGTCTACATCGTCAACGACGGAGCGACCGCCCTTCACGACCACAAGCGACTGGACCTGATGCTCCCGCCGGGCGGCCACGTCGACCGGGACGAACTCCCCCACCGCGCCGCGATTCGGGAGGTCCGAGAGGAGACCGGCCTCGAGCCCACCCTGCTGGCCGAGCCGGCGGCGGTCGACTCGCCCGACGGGCGCCCGCTTCCACAGCCCCACCACCAGATGCTCTACGATATCAACGTCCACGACGGCGAGGTCGGCCACCAGCACATCGACCTGATCTACTACGCGACGGTTCCGAGCCGCGATATCGCGCCGGCCGACGGCGAAGTGAGCCCGGACGACTGGCGGTGGTACGCGTCGCGTGACCTCCGCGAGAGCGACCTCCCCGAGGACAACGTGACGTTCGGCCTCGAGGCGATCGAGGCCGCTGGGCCGACAGCGTAACCGCTATTCGGATTCTCCGGAACTGCATTCGTCACGATACGCCGACTCGAGTGCGGGCAAGCACCTCGGCGAGTAGCGGCCGTTCGTCCTCGTCGGCTCTTCGCTCACTTCTATTGGCACGTTCTCCTCCGGCCAGTGCTTAGGCTGGCCTAAATCAATACGTTTTAACATTTTAGGTTAACCTAAATTCGCTATGGTACACAGACGGCGCGTACTCACCTCGAGTGCGACGCTCGTGGCAGCCGGCGTTGCCGGCTGTCTGGGCGACGACGATTCGAGGGGGGAGGATGATAGTTCCGAGACGAGCGAAACGGCCGAAACGAGTAGCGAATCCGGCGGGAACGGTGCTGAAAGCGGGGAGATCGAACCCTACGAGGTGTGTATCGAGCCCGCCGGCTGTCACACGTTCGAGGAAGTGCCGGAGACGTTCTTCACGATCCCCGGCGCGGCGGAGGACATGGCGATGTCGCTCGGTATCCAGGCGGACGCCCACGCCTATCCCGAGCGCAAGCCCTACAAGTTCTACGACCAGTTGCCGGGTGTCGAGCACGATCCCGACGAGATCTTCCAGTACGGTGAGGGCGAATCCGCCCGCAACTACGACAAGGAGATCTTCTACGAGGTCGATCCAGACGTCGTTCTGGCGGATCCGCGGATGCTTCAGTTCTACTCGAACTGGACCGCCGAGGACATGGCCGAGATCGAGCAGGCGGTCGCCCCGATCCTGGGATCGTACATCCGCAACGACTACGAGGGCGAGGACCCCTACTACACGCTGTACGAGCTGTTCGAGAGGATCGCCGAGATCTTCCAGCGACAGGCCCGGTACGAGGCGTGGGTCGACCTCCACGACGAGTTTATGGGCGAGATCGAATCGAATCTCCCGGACGGCGAGGGGCCGACCGTCGCCGTCTCCTGGCGCGGGATCCACGCCGAATCCGGCGATTTCTTCCCGGCGCCCATCCACCGGAAGCGAAACGACGCCCGGAGTTTCCACGATCTGGGCATGCGCGATGCGTTCGCCGAGTCGGGTCTCGAGCCCGAGGGTACGGTCGGCTACGAGACGCTGCTCGACCTCGACCCGGACTACATCGCCGCCTTCACTCTCTCGTCGATGACCGGCGAGGAGTGGCAGTCCCAGGTCGTCGAACCGCTCGAGGATAACCCGTCGGGGAGCCACCTGTCGGCCGTTCAGAACGGCAACGTCGTCCGTTCGTCCGGCCAGTTCATGGGACCGATCACGCACCTGTTCTCGACGGAGGCGCTCGCCAAGCAGGTCTACCCCGACCGGTTCGGCGAGTGGCCGGGAGATTCGGTCGACATCCCGGCGGACGAACGGCTGTTCGACCGCCAGCGCGTCGCCGACATCGTCAACGGGAACGTCTGACCGGATCGCCCGGCCCGGTTAGTCTCCCTCGAGCGGATCCACCCGCGGCCATCCGGTCGGTGCGGCCGACCGGCGCCCGTTCAGGGACGGACCCGAACGTCGCTCATAGGTACGCGCCGTCGCGCCCGCCCATCTGCGCGACGATCGTTCGGCCCCGTCCCGCCGCTCGGACGCGAGGATCTGCCCTCGCGTTTCCCTGCTGTTTTCGCCGCCTTCGAGTCCGTCAGGGCTCTCGAGTGTTCGCCTCGTTAGGGCTCTCGGCCTCCTCCCGTGCACTCTGGAGTACACTTCGCACGAACCGCGACTTCCGCTCGGTGTAGGCGGATCGGTCGTCGGGATAGTCGGCCGCCAGCTCCCGCTTTAGTTGGGCGTACTCGTCGGCTTTCGCCGGATTCGCCCGGAGATAGTCGCGAAACAGGAGTTGCTCGCGGTGCGTGTCGCTCCCGCGTTCGGTCACCGAGACGTAGTGTGTGCGGTCGTCTTCCGGACCCTTCGCGAAGAAGAGCCGATCCGAAACGGGGTCGTTCGGCCGAAACGCGTAGCCGCTGGCCTCGAGTCGGTCGATCCACCACGCCTCGTCTCCGTCCAGCGTGTCGGTGACAAGCAAGACGTCGACGATCGGCTTCGCGACCATGCCCTCGATCGCCGTGCTCCCGACGTGTTCGATCGTCGCGACCCGCTCGCCGACCGCGTCGCGCAGTCGCTCGGCTTCGGTCTCGAACGCCCGACGCCAGCCCTCGTCATAGGCGACGAGTTCGACGGTTCCGCGCTCGAGGCCGACCATACCGTCGAATTCGGCCGCCGATAAAACAATCTGTCGCCGCGATTTTGCGTCGGCACTCGAGGCTGTGGTTGGAAAAAGTCGGTGTCGGAACGTATGGTGGGAATGGGTTTGTGGGTTGGCAGATGTGGCTAAGGCCAGAGCAACAAACCAACCGCCCTACCACCGCTATGGTAGCTGTGGAAACGTTGGAGTTCAGAGAGAATCCAAATATTATGTGCCAAACTCATCAAGAGCTATTTCAGAAATAGACACATCTTTTCGATTGGTTGTCAAGTCATGTATGTCCGATTTTTCGAAATACTCTTCATATGTTTCTCCAGATATATTTTCAATTGTTTTCAATAATTCCACATAATGTGTCTCACCAGAAAGATCATCATATGTTAGATACACTGCAGGTCTACTTTCAATTCGTGTTGCACTCAATTGGTAATTCTCAGCAATGGATTTGACACGATTATTCACATGACTATCATGAGGAAACGTTTCGTATTTTATCTCAACTGAATAGAGATCAGCTTCTGAAGAGGGGAGGATTGTATTCAGTCCATGTCCATTAGAGAATTTAGTGTAATTACGTGATCTCTGGGGGTCCTGATCAGGTTCGCCGGATCCCATGAATAGGTGCATATTGAGTGCCGGTCCGTTCCCGATATTTTTGATTAGTGCCTCAAAATTGTCTTCAGAAATAAAAATATCCTCAAATACTAATACTGGCTGATGCTGGGTCTCTTGGAAGTCAGCTTGTTTCTCTAAAATATCTTTTTGAGAGTTTTGAATCCGTTGTTGTTTATTATACAACAAGACTAGTAATGCTGAGAGAAGAACCGCAATAGATCCCTCATAGTTCGATATATGGTCGTCCAATTGCTGTATCATATTTAGTCCACCATATAAAAAATCAGCTATTATGAAAGAAATGAATAGTAGAATTATGAATCTGAAAGAGTTAACAATTTTCATACTATTTAGAAGTATTGAATACGATTTTGTGATTGTATAGCCAATCATTCTCCCTAACTCCAACATCATAATTCGTGATTGGACCACAATTTGAAGTAACTTTCCGCTCATAACTTCTTGTTTGAACGGATCCCAAGGATCGTACGTCAAGAAACTCTGTTCACGAATATGAACAGGAACGGCAATTATTTGTGCCCATAACTAGTTCCCGTCATCAAGAATCCCATAACGCTTCTTCAGTATCCTCTTCGCGTAGGATATGTCTCAAATCACAACCAGACCGCATGAATAATAGATCCTGTATTCACCATCCGGTAGCCGCGTTCTGAGTAGATATCCTACTCGAGGTCGTCAACCGACTCGAGTTCGCTCGCGTCGAGTTCTTCATTGAGAAATGCCTCTCCCTCGTCGGTGATCCGATAGAGTCCTTGAGCTACACGCTCGACGAGGCCATAATCAGCCATCTTCGATAGACGGTTGCTTGCGTAGTTGGCAACAGTCACATCCAGTTGCTCGAGCGCGTTGGGAGTCATATTCCCTTCATCACGCATCGTCTCGAGTATTTTTTCGTCAACTGGACGCATCCACTCAGCTCGCTGTCTTACCACGCTCATTGGTGTCACTGTGGAACTCATAGTAGTATCGATGAGCGGTTATACAGAGTGTGTTCTTATAAATATACAACCAATTCCTACACTTCTACTGTGTACTCCACAGTAAATTATTAGTGGTCTACGCGATAACAAGAGCAGTGACCTGCCCTTTCGGGCCTGAAAGGTCCGACGTGGTACCAGCACGTCGGGGCGGGTCATCTCCCCTACAGGGATCGAACGACCCATGCGAAACGACAGCTTCCGAGCCCATAACTGTAGGGCTCACGAGCCAGGAGTATCGCCTGTCCACACTGATCAGCGTACCACTCAGTTTACCGCGAAGATACCGACCCGCCCACCCACAACTCACTACGCCGAAATTCTCGTAGCAAGTGACGACGCGATTTGCATCGAGCCAACAGGAGGTAGCCGCTGATGGTCCGTGGCGACTCGAGACACGGAAGCCCACAACTCACCACCAACAATCGGTGTCAGGACCTCGAGCAACGCGACACCACCATCACCCAGCCCACCGCCACCACCCACCCCACCGATACCGCAACCCCTGACGACATCCTCGAGCCAGAAACTACACCCCGCGGTGGTCGCGATGGCTAACGACCGCACCGCGATCGGCGTCGATATCGGCGAGTACAACCTCTACACTGCCTGCCCGGCGACGATACCGGACGACACCGGCGCGTACGCGGTCGACGGCGACGACGTCTGTGCCGAACTCGACGAGTTGCGCGCACAGGCCGCCGCCCTGCTCGGCAGCGACTACGGCCGCGAGACCATCGTCGCCTACGTACGGGACCGTCGTGACGCCCTCCTCGAGGAGATCGACGAGGCGGCACAAACGATCTGCGAGTACGCAACTCAATCCGCCGATCCCGTCCTGGTCACCGAGGATAGCAACCACGAGACCGACCTCTGGGCGTGGCTGACCGACCCCGACGCACACCGCGGGACGGCGTGGCTCATCCCGGCCGCCCACCGCCGGCTTCGCTGGGTGGCCGCCGAGTACGGCCTCGAGGTCGTAACGGTTCCAGAACGGTACTCCTCCCAGGAGTGTCACGCCTGTGGGGTCATCGGCGCTCGAGTGCAGAGCCAGACGTTCCACTGTACGAACCCTGACTGTCACGTCGAGACCATCGACGCCGACGCCAACGCCGCGGCGGTCCTGGCCCGGCGGTACTACCCCGGCCGACAGTGTGCCTACCGCCCGACGCGCCCAGTCGCTCCGGCCGACCGACCCGCAGTGCTGGCTGACGGCGGCCGACGCGAGCACGATGCCTAACGGCCGGCACTGCTCGAGCCCAACAGGCCCACCACGCTTTCGCGACCCGAGAAAGGCAGGCGTTACACCGAATTCACCGCGAACGACCGCAGGGAGTGAGCGGGCCGACTACACGTCACTATCCGACAGCAGCCACGAGCACGCCGCAGTCCGAACCGAACGCATCGCACGCAGACGACCGCCGAACTCGAGACCCTGCGCGAGCGAGTGACGGCCCTCGAGCACGAACTCGAGAACGGCGCACATCTGCTCGAGGCGACCGTCGACGAAACCGGGATCGACCCCGCCTCGAGAGCGTCATCCGCTCGAGGATGTGAACCCGCTCGACCCTCGAGAACCCCCGCCCGACCCCGGTGAGTGCTGTGGCCGGGAGCGCGCCTCGAGCGACTGCGAGAGGCGCGCGACCCGGGGAAGGGCAGGCGATACACCGGTTTCACCGCGAACGGCAACGCCGTGAGCGGGCCGACGACCGACCCAACAGCCGCGCCGTGCGCGGCTGGCGGGGAGGGAGGAGGCTTTTCATCAACGTTTTGCCGAGGGCGCGGCTTTGCCGCGCCCGCAGAGCAAAAGGTTGTTTAGAAGAATTTGAACAGATCGTCCCGCTCTTGCTCGTGGAGGTGGTCGCGGACGGCCTCGTTCAGTGGCTCGATTTTTCCCTGTTTGGCCCTGATGGGTGCGATCGTCCCCTGCCACTGCTTCCAGGGTGGGAGCAGGCCGAGGCGATCGCAGAGGGCGTTCAGCCGCTCGTCGCGGTCGTCGACTTTGTCCATCTTGTTGACGGCGACGACGGTCGGGATGCCGAGATCGCGCAGGAAGTGAAACATCTCGACGTCGTAGGGAATCTCGTCGGGGCCGGAGTGGCGGTCGATGATGTCGATCACGCTCTTGCCGTCGACGACCAAGATTGCGACGAGGACGTTGTCGGCGTACTCCTCCAGGTAGTGGACGATGTTGGTCTTGATCTCCTCGCGGTACTCTTCGTCGACGCCGCTCATGAAGCCGAAGCCGGGGAGGTCGGTGATGACGAAGTCCTCGGGCGCCCAGTCGTAGTGGTTGGGGTCGCGAGTGACCCCGGGTTTGCCGCCGGTGTCGAAGCTGTGGCCGGTCAGTTCGCGCATGAGCGTCGACTTCCCGACGTTGGAGCGACCGACCAGCGCGACCTCGCCCTCGCGGTTGGGACGTGTCTCGAACATACCGACCGTTGGATCGTCTCGAGGATATATGTGGCGTCACGGCTCGAGTCGACTGTCCATCCGCGCCGACGCGCCATCGCTACTCGTCGTCGATGACTGAAAGTTATGACCCCCCACCGTCTCAGGGTGTACTGTGCGGCTCGTACAGCTGACGGTTCCGACGGGTAAGCGAGAGACGATCCTCGAGACGCTGGACGACCGGGGGATCGACTACGTCGTGACCGACGAGGATAGCAATCGCGACTACACGGCTGTCGTCTACTTCCCGTTGCCGTCGCCGGCGGTCGAGGCGGTCCTCGACGAGCTCCAGGAGGCGGGGATCGACGAGGACGCATACACGGTCGTCGTCGACGCCGAGACGGTGGTCTCTCGGCGGTTCGAGTCGCTTCGTGAGGAGTACGAGAACGGCGACGTCGAGTCCGACCGGATCTCGAGACAGGAGCTGCAGGCCGAGGCGGAGTCGTTGACGCCGACGTTTGCGGTGTACGCGATCATGACGGTCATCAGCTCCGTCGTCGCGACGGCCGGGCTCTTGCTCGACTCGCCGGCGGTCGTCGTCGGTTCGATGGTGATCGCGCCGCTGATCGGGCCGGCACTCGGCGCGAGCGTCGGGACCGTGATCGACGACGAGGAACTGTTCTTCGAGAGTATCCGCTACCAGTTCGTCGGTATCGTCCTCGCGATCGCCGCGGCCGCGATCTTCGCCTGGCTGGTTCGAGTGACCAACGTCGTCCCGCCCGGTCTTGCCATCGGCGACGTCGACGAGATCTCCGAGCGGCTCGCTCCGGATCTCCTCTCGCTGGCGATCGCACTCGGTGCCGGCGTCGCGGGGATCATCAGCATCGCGACCGGGACGTCGGTCGCGCTCGTCGGCGTCATGATCGCCGCGGCGTTGATCCCGCCAGCGGCCGCGGCGGGTATCGCCATGGCCTGGGGACAGCCCTCGGCGGCGATCGGTTCGACCGTGCTCGTATTGGTGAACGTACTCTCGGTTAACCTCGCGGGTTTGCTCACGCTGTGGTACGCCGGCTACCGACCGGAGAACCTGTTCTCGCTCGGCCCGACCGAAGAGCGGGTCCGCCGGCGCATCGTCGGCTTCGGCGTGATCGTCCTCGTCTTTACCGTCTTCCTCGGGGCGATCACCTACTCGTCGTTCGCCGTCGCGTCGTTCGAGGAGAACGCTCGAGGCGAGGTCGAACTCGCCCTCGAAGACGGGGAGTTCGCCCAGTACCAGCTCCTCGAGCTCGAGGTGATTATGGACCAGGACTATCCGTTCCAGAGCCCGGAGCGGGTGATCGTGACGATCGGTGGGACTCCGGAGGAGCCGCCGCCGGAGTTGGCCGATACGTTACACGAGCGAATCAACCAACACGCGGAGGGTCCCGTCGACGTCGAGATCAGGTATATGGGCCTTCTCGAGCGGGAGGGTGGGTGACCGTCAGAACGAGGCTGTAACCGTCCGACCGTGGGACGACTCCGGTTGTAGAACGTCCGTTTGGCTGTTGGGCGACTCCGACCGTGGGACGAGACGGTCAGCGGTTTCGAAACCGGTCGAGCGGACTCGAGAGCGACCGTTCGCTCCCATCGTCCGGCTGTCGACTCTCGGATTCCACCTCGCTCGAGGCGACGTCGGTACGTCCGAGTCGACGTCGAATCCAGGTTCGCGGCCCGCCGATTTTGTTGACGAGATACGTCGGGAGATACAGCGCGACGAGTCCGATCGCGAACATCCCGACGCCGGCGGCGATTCGTCCCGTTCGAACGAACTCGGCGCCGACGATGAACATCGGGCCGGCCATCGAGAGCCCGGCGGCGGTCTGGAGCATCCAGAGAATTCCCGGACTCTTCATCGTCACCCCTCGAAGGGAAGCTTCGGTTCGTAGTCGATCGCCTCGATCGCCGCCTCGAGGACGGTCTCGACGTTCTCGCCGGTTTCGACGCTCATGCGGTAGTCGTCGTTCATCTCCGCGACTGCGTCGTCGGTCCAGACCTCCGCCCGGTCGACTTTGTTCGCGACGGTGAGGACGGGAACGGCCTCGAATCGGGCCGCGATCGCGTCCCGAAGTTCGAGTTGGGACTCGAGTGGGTAGCCACACTCGCCGCTCGGATCGAGGACGACGAGCATGCAGTCGGCGAGGTGTTCGATCGCGCTGACCGCCTGGGATTCGATCTCGTTTCGCTCGGCCGGCGGACGGTCGAGGAGGCCGGGCGTGTCGACGATCTGGTAGCGGATGTGATCTCGCTCGAAGTGGCCGACTCCAATACCTTTCGTCGTAAACGGGTAGGAAGCGGTCTCACCGCGAGCGTTAGTGACGTCGTTGACGAGCGAGGATTTGCCGACGTTCGGATAGCCGGCGACGACGATCGTCGGCTCCTCGGGATCGATCTCCGGGAGGTCCCGAAGGTCGTTGCGGGATTTGTTGATATACAACAGTTCGTCGTCGACCTGTTCGACGATGTCGGCAAGCCGTGCGAACGCCTGTTTGCGGTGCTTTCGAGCCGTGTCGACGTCGGTCTTCCGAAGCTTCGACTGGTACTCCTCGTGGATTTCGCGGGCCTTCCTGCTGGCCCACATCACCTCCGAGAGACTCTGACGGAGCTCGTCGACGTCGACGATCGCATCCGCGAGTTCGTAGTAAAACGGGTGGACGTCGTCCTCGTACGCGAAGTCCGGCCAGGCCGTCACCACGTTCTCGAGATTGTCCGAGATGATGTTCGCCGCCGTCTGGAGCATCGACTGCTGGGCGTCGAGTCCCCCCTGGGCCCGCCCGGCACGCGCCGCCCGCGAGAACGCCTTGTCGATCAGCTCTTCCGACGTGGGCGTCGTCGGAAGGTCTTCGAAAATCATACTCCGTCGTAGGATGCGCCACCGTAAAAGGTCGTTCGTTATGAGCCGCGCTGGCCACAGTCTCGAGCGATCGCTCGTGAAATGCTCGAGACGGGATATAGTAGCCACTGCACGTCAGTACACACCTGCTCGCCAGACGTGTCGGCGATCAGTGTGTCAATTGTTGCCGTTGTTGCTACAGAACGACGACCGTGATGTTATTCCTCCTGGTCGCCATAGGACCGCCATGACCGACTGGCGTGCCGTCATCATCGGCTTTCTCGTCATCACCGTACTAGGGGCGATTGGACTCACGTTACCCGGCGTCGGCCAGCTCGCGGCGGGACTCGTCGGCGGTTTCGTCGCCGGCTACCTCGCCGGTGGCGGACTCGGGCGAGGCTTCTGGCACGGGTTGCTCGCGGGCGCGTTCGGGGGGATCGTGACCGGATTACTGCTGGCGCTCGTCGTCGGGGTCGCCGGCTGGGCCGGCGGCCCCGTCGGCGGGCTGATCTCCGGGGTCGCCGGAATCGGTATTTTCGCCGTCGCCATCGTCCTCTCGTTCGTGCTGGCCATCGAGAGCGCGATCGCCGGCGCGCTCGGAGCCCTCCTCGAGTCCTGATCGATTGCGACGTCGCCCGACGGCATCGCATCGCTACGCTTGTCCGGTAGTCTTACGAGCGCAGAAGGCGACCGTGGAGCCATCGTGGTGCCATCGGTGTTCGATCCGGAACTCGAGTCGATTACTGTCGCCGAGACGAAACTCTGTGACGTCGACGGCGAGGCCGGCGAGTTGATCGTTCGTGGCTATCCCATCGAGGAGCTCGCGGCAAACGCGGGCTACGAGGAGAGTCTCTTTTTGCTCCTCGAGGGGCGACTGCCGACGGCCGACGAACTCGAGCGGTTCCGTGAGGCGCTTTCGGCCCGGCGGGCACTCCCACCGGTCGTGGACGACCTCCTCCGCGAGGCGGCTCGAGCCGACGGTTCGCCGATGGACGCCGTTCGGATGGGCGTCGCGGCCGTCCCCCTCGAGACGATGGACACGGCTCAGAACGCGTCGGTGATAACCGGGACGGAGGTCCCCGTCGCGGCGGAGCCGGTTCGGCAGGTGGTGTTACGCCTCGTGGCGGTCGTTCCGACGATCGTCGCCACCTACTGGCGCTACCAGCGGGGCCAGGAACCCATCGAGTCCCGTCCCGACCTGGATCACGTCGCGAACTACCTGTACCTGCTCACCGGCGAGAAGCCGACACCCGCCGAACGCCGCGGCCTCGAGACGTTCTTCGTCACGGTCCTCGAACACGGGCTCAACCCGTCGACGTTCACCGCGCGGACGGTCGTCTCCACCGAGTCCGACCTCGTCTCGGCGATCACCGCGGCCGTCGGCTCGTTCAAAGGCCCTCGCCACGGCGGCAACCTCGATTCGGTCTTCGCGACGCTCCGAGAGGTCCACGACGCCGGGGATGGGGAGCGCTACGTCCGTAAGCGACTCGAGGCCGGCGAACGACTCGAGGGGTTCGGTCACCGAATCTACCGCGTCCGCGATCCGCGGGCGGCCGTGCTCGCGGCCGCCGCGGAACGGTTTTACGAGCGAGCGGGGGAGGACGACCTCCTCGAGAGCATCCGGGAGTTCGAGACGGTCGCGGAGGGGGTACTCTCCGAACGGATGCCGACGCGGGACGTTCGGGCGACGGTCGAGTTCTACGCCGCCGCGTTGCTCCACGGCGTCGGCGTTCCACCGGCGCTATTTACGGCGACGTTCGCCGCCTCGAGAGTCGGCGGCTGGTGTGCTCACTGTCTCGAGCAACTCGCCAACAACGGACTCGTCCGGCCGACAGGGCGATACGTCGGGAAGACGGGGCGAAACTGGACGCCGCTGGACGATCGGTTCGTCGCGGGCGACGACCTCGTTCGAACGCCCGCCCGGTCGTCACTCGAGCCCGTCTCGGAGACGCTCTCGGTGCTCTCGGAACCCAACCGGTTGCAGATCCTCCTCGCGCTCGCGGAGCGCGAGGAACCGATCGCGTACTCGACGCTCCGTGCGTCGGTATCGACGGAGGACAAGGGGCAGTTCAACTACCACCTCAGACAGCTTCGGGAGTACTTCGTCGCCGATCGGGAGGAGGGGTACGAACTGACCGACGCCGGCCGAACGGTCGTCGACGCCGTCCTGACCGAAGATCGACTGCTCGAGGATTTACTCGAGTAAGCGGGAACCGCGATTCGAATCAGGACCAAATGAAGAGACAACCAGTCCGTAACTACGTTTCGTCGCATAGTCCTCCGTAGCCGTATGTCCGGTCCACACCCCAATATAGTGGAATTAGCAACAGACTAATAATAACGCACGAGCCGTACGGTCGATGACGGATTCAACTCCGAACGCGACTCGGCGGCGCGTTCTTTTCGGTGGTGCCACCGGTCTCGGACTACTCGCGGGCTGTCTGAGCGACGACGACGGCAACGGTGATACCACCGACACTGGGGGCAACGGGGGCAACGGTAGCTCGAGCGGAAACGACGATGGCGACGGTGGCAGTGACGGCGACGTGTCGGGCGAGGAGTACGACGTCGGCTACGACGAACACCAGACGATCGTGAGCGCTTCGGCGTTCCCGGATGAACTGCGAATCTACGCCGTTCAGACCGGCTGGTCGAACTGGGACGCGGTGATGGAGAACTTCGAGGCCGAGTACGGCGTCGCGCTCTACGACGCACAGGGATCCTCGGGCGAGGCGCTCCAGGACGCGCGATCGAACGCCGGAAATCCGACCCACTCCGCGTTCAACGGCGGCTACTCCTTCGCCCTGGAGGCGATGAACGACGGGCTGACGACGGCGTACAAGCCGGCGAACTGGGACGCCGTGCCGGACGAACTCAAAACGAACAACGGCCACGTGACGGCGACCAGACAGATGACGACCGCCGTCACGTACCGGGCGGACGTCTACGAGGAGCGCGGTCTGGACGCCCCCGAAACGTGGGAAGACCTCAAACACCCGGATATCGCCCAGGACCTCGCCTTTACGCCGCCACACACCGCGAACGGCCTCGCTTCGGCGCTGTCGGTCAACAACGCCTACGGCGGCTCGGTGTCGAATCTCGACCCCCTCATCGAGTACCACGAGGAGATCCACGAACACGGGGCGGATTTCCGCCGGAACATCGAGGGTGACGTCACGAGCGGCGAGATTTCGACCGTCGTCGAATACGACTACTCCGGGTTGAACATGAAGTACAACGTCGACGAGATCGATGAGAGCCAACTCGAGGTAGCGATCCTCACCGGCCCGAACGGCGAGGACGGCGCGATGAACGTGCCCTACGGCTACGCGTTACTCGAGAACGCGCCGAACCCCGAGGCGGCGAAACTCTTTATGGACTACGTGCTCACGCTCGAAGGCCAGGAGGTGTTTTTCGACGCCTTCGTCCGACCGATTCGGGCGGACGAACTCGATCAGCCAGCGGAGTTCCCCGACCAGGCCGACTACGACGCCGCCGAGTTCGCGCTCGACCAGGAGGAACTGGTCGAAAACCAGGAGGCGATCCAACAGGAGATCACCGAACGGACGCCCCTTCAGGGCGCTCAGTGAGGATTCGATGTCGGTTCAGCGCTCTCGCACGCGACGTATTCGCCGGCTGTCTGCGGGCGCACGCTCGATCGCGTTTCCGGCAACCGAACGCGAGCGCGAGCGACGGCGGATCGCGATCATGTGCCTGCCGTTTTTCGTCCTCGCGACGTTCGCGGGGTTCGTCCCGCTCGTCGTGATGGCGCGAATGAGCCTCTCGGCCGAAAACCTCGAGAACGCCGGGTGGAGTCTCGCCGCGTGGGAGACGCTCCTCGCCGAACCGGTCTACCGCGAGATCGCCTGGAACACCCTGTGGTTTGCGACCGCGGCGACGCTCGTCAGCGTCGCGCTCGGCGTCGCGATCGCCCACGCAATCGAGAAGTACTCGCTTCCCTTCGAGCGCGTCCTCGTCGCGGCGGTTTCGTTCCCTATCGCGTTACCGGGGATCGTCGTCGCGTTCATGGTCATCGTCCTGCTCGGCCGGCAAGGGCTCCTGACCAACGCGGCCGCTTTCTTTACCGGCTCGAGTCCGATCGACCTCGCGACGGCGACGACCGTCTTCGGGCTCTTTCTGGGGTACGTCTACTCGCTCGTGCCACGGGCGACGATGGTGCTTCGCGGGACGTACGCGGAGGTCGATACCCGTGCCGAGGAGGCCGCGAGATCCCTCGGCGCGACGCCGCTCGAGACGTTTTATCACGTCACGCTGGCGGAGATCCGTCCGGGGATCGTCGCGGCGTTCATCCTGACGTTCCGGTCCGCGCTGGCTATCTTCGGGACGGTCCTCGTCCTCCAGGCGCTCGCCGTCGTGACGCTTCGGGTCGACTACGAACTCGGCGTCGGATTCAACACCCAGATCGCCGGCGCGATCGGGCTCGTCTACGCCGCGTTCCTGATCGCGTTTACGTTCGCCGGCCTCCGCTTCGTCGACTCGAAGGCGGTGGAGATCTGACGATGGCGGGTGAACGCATCGCCGATTCGGCCGGCACGACCGACCGCGACGGATCCGAGGCGACGGCCGAGCCCGACTGGTCCGACGCCGTGCCATCGTACTCGACCCGGTTCGGGCGACCGCTCGTCGTGGCGGTCGTCGCTCTCACGATCGCGGTGTTGGTCGTCCCGATCGTGACGACGGTCGTCTTCTCGTTCGCCGAGACGGCGACGGGGCTCGTTCCGCGCGGATTCGTCACGCTCGACCACTGGCGCCACGTGCTCGGGCTGGGCGACTACGGCGTTCGGACGAACGCGGTGCCCGGACTCGCGTTCAGCTTGGCGGTCGCGACCGGCGGAATGGTGTTGAACGTTCTCGTCGGCGTTCCGATCGCGTACGCACTCTCGCGGTACGACTTCGTCGCCCACGACTGGGTGAACACCCTCGCGATCTTGCCGCTCGTCCCCGGCGTGATCCTCGGGATCGCGTTCCTGCGGACGTACCCCTCTTATCGCGGGTCGGCGCTCGTCCTCGTCGTCGGCTACTGCCTGCTGAAATCGCCGTACATGGTGTTGACCGTCCAGAGTTCGTTTCAGTCGATGGATCTGGTTCGACTCGAGGAGAGCGCGCGATCGCTCGGGGCGTCTTGGCCGCGGGCGTTCCTGACGGTCATCGTCCCGCAGGCCAAAGACGGCATCTTGGCCGGCTGTATCATCACCTGGACGCTCGCCGCCGCGGAGTTCAACTTCACCTACATGGTCCACACCGGTGACCCGGAGCCGTTCTCGATGTTTCTCTTTCGAAATATCTCGAACGCACCGTACCTCCAGTCGGCCGCGGCGATCTCGATTTACTTCTGTATCGTCGTTTGTGCCATCGTCGCCTTACAACTGCTCGGCAATCACGGCTTCACCACCGCGAGTGATACTCGATGACAGCACGCTCCCGTTTCCGACCGCGACTGTATCGTGGAATCGACCGCCTCGGCTTTCGAGGTGATCGACCGTGAGTTCCGTCACGCTCGAGGCGATCACCAAAACGTACGGCGAGGAAGTCGCCGTCGACGGCATCGATCTCCGGATCCGCGACGGCGAGACGCTCGG
This sequence comes from Natrarchaeobius versutus, assembly GCF_041205745.1. Lineage (NCBI taxonomy): Archaea > Methanobacteriati > Methanobacteriota > Halobacteria > Halobacteriales > Natrialbaceae > Natrarchaeobius > Natrarchaeobius versutus. The sequence continues at coordinate 279,166 of NZ_JBGFCC010000002.1, forward strand.
CGTCGTCGGTCCCTCCGGCTGTGGAAAAACCACCACGTTGCGAACGATCGCCGGCTTCGAGACGCCGACCGAGGGTCACGTCCGCTTCGACGGCACCGACGTCACCCACGTCCCGCCGGAGAGACGACACGTCGGGCTCGTCTTCCAGTCGTACGCGCTGTTCGAGACGATGACCGTCCGCGAGAACGTCACCTTCGGTCCGAGGATGCACGGCGTCGGGCCGGAAACCCGTCGAGAGCGTGCGGACGACCTGCTCGCGATGCTCGATATCGCCGAACTGGCCGACCGCAATCCCGCAACGCTCTCCGGCGGCCAACAACAGCGAGTCGGCCTGGCTCGAGCGCTCGCGATCGAACCCCACGTCCTGTTGCTCGACGAGCCGATGACCGGCCTCGACGCCGAGCTCAAACGCCGGCTTCGCGACGAACTGGGGTCGTTACTCGACGATCTCGACGTCACGGCGCTGTACGTCACTCACGACCAGGAGGAGGCGATGGCGATGTGCGATCGGATCGCGGTGCTCGCCGACGGCCGACTGCAACAGATCGGTTCGCCGGCCGACGTCTACCGCCGGCCCGAAAACGAGTTCGTCGCCAACTTCGTCGGCACGTCGAGCCTGCTGACCGGAACGGCCGACGGGAACCGAGTCGACCTCGGATTCACCGAACTCGAGGTCGACACGGACGCGACGGGCGAGGTGACGGTCGCCGTTAGACCGACGGACGTTCACGTCGGCGGTCCGATCGAGGCGACCGTCGTCGATGCGACCTTCCTCGGGGAACGAACCGACCTCGCAGTCGAACTCCCCGACGGGACGTCAGCGACGGTGCGGGTCGACGGCCAGTACCAACCAGCGGCCGACGAAACCGTCTCGCTCGGAATCGACGCCGACCGAGTCCACGTCCTCGAGTGATACGGTCTGCTGTCAGTCATTTCCGGTGCGACCGCGACCCGTCCTGCGGTCACACCGGCACATCGTTACAGCAAACCGTATGAGTCCTTCCGGCTCTGGTGGCACTGTTTCCCCTCAGTTTATCGGCATTGATTCCTCCCAATGTAGCGACACTGTTTCGGTTACTCGGGTTTCGATCCGAACGCTACGACGTTAGCCGGACCGTTCCGTTTCGCGGCCCTGACGTGGCCCCGTATTGACGGGATCGATTCCGTCGCTCCGTCGCTCGAGCGTCGCCGCGACCGTCTCGGGATCGTCGATCACCGATCGAGCACACCGGATCGTCGCCGCGCCTCGACACTCGACGATCAGGGTCGACTCGTCGAGACGGACGGCCGTCACGTCCTCCCACGGCACGAATCGGTCTCCAAGCGGACGCTCGTCGACGAGCCCGCCGTCGTGGACTCGAAGCGTCGGCAGGTGCGATCGATCGAATTCCGCACTCGTCGACCAGTCGGTTCCGTACACCCGCCGTCGCGTCCGATCCGGCAAGAGAGCGTGTAAACGCGTGTTCTCACCGCTATTTTCGAACTGGACTCGATGCGAGAGGCCGACGAAGATAAACGAGAGGCCGAGGACGCCCACGAAGACGCCGCTTCCGGCGATCGCTAGCGACGACCGGGGAACGCCGTCGATTCCCCCGGACGAAGCGACGAAGCCGAGAGCGACGGCCCCGGCGAGACACGCGACGCCGATGCCGAGGGTCCGACGGACGCCGTTCGGGTGCAGTCGGGGAACCGTCAGCGATGGCTCGTCGGGTGCCATCGCTCGAGCGTACCGCGTCCGGGCCATCGAGGCGACTCCGAGCGCCGCGAGGAACGTCCCGACGAGCCCGAATCCGGTCCCGACGACGGTTTCGGGCGGGATCGACGGAACTCGAGAGACGATCGGAGTTGCGAGCGCGAACGCGGCTGGCACGAGAAACGGGAGCGCGAGCGACCGGCGGCGTTGGCCGAGCCGTTCCGGGAGGCCGTCGACCCCGCTCGCGAGGAGCGCGCCGACCACCAGGCCGAGGGTGGCCGCCGTGGTGACCGTGCCGACGACGACGGACGTCGACCCGCCGGCCGCGAGCGCGACGGTGATCGCGCCGCTTACGAACAGGACGGCGACGGCGGCACCGACGCCGGCGACGAAACCGGCATCTGGCGAACCGAGATCCGTGGGGAGGGGTTTCGATTCTGGCTGGGACACGGTTCGTCCATCGATACGACGCCGGAGCGAAAATACGTATTCCCGTCTCAGCGTTCGTCCCGATCCGACTCGAGCCCCCAGGAGCCGTACTCGAGGCGGTCGTTGTCGGCGTTCGCGGACGCACTCGAGTCGTCGGAATCGTCTTCACCAGTCGTCGCCGTCGAAGGGGCCGAGGGTGCATTCGGCGGACGTCCGCCTCGGTCTTTCGCCTCGCGCTCGGCCGTCTCGCGGTCGACGACCGTCGGGTTCGACGTCTCGGCGTCGATCAGCAGGTACAACACGAGCGGTGCGCCGAGTCCGAACAGGACGAACAACAGGACGATTACACCTCCGGTCATCGCGCTCGAGTTCGACCGCCCACCGGAAGACATTTACCATACTCGTCTGACACTACCGGGTATGAACGATCACGACCGAGACGAACACGGCTGTCCGAAGTGCGGCCACACCGAGACCGAGGTCGACGACATCTCGACGACGGGAACCGGACTCTCGAAGTTCTTCGACATCCAGAACCGCCGGTTCCGGGTCGTCTCCTGTACGAACTGCGGCTACGCGGAACTGTACAAAGGCGGGCGGACGAACGACATGGTCGACCTGTTTCTTGGGTGAATCCGTCGTCGACTTCGGACGCTTCGGCGCTCGCCTCGAGACGACGCTCTGTCTTCGTCTGCTGACGTTCGTCTCGAGGCGACGGTCCGGCTTCGGTTCGACTCGAGCCTGCCGACGACGCCGAGCGGGCCGAAACCCGCCGACTGAAACTGTAAACAGTTATCCGACTGGGAACGCAAGCCACCACCAAGATGGCCAAGGACGTCAAACCAACCCGCAAGAATTTGATGGAGATCGAGGATCGCATCGAACTCTCCGAGCGGGGTCACGGCACCCTGGAAAAGAAACGGGACGGGCTGATCATGGAGTTCATGGACATCCTGGACAAGGCCCAGGACGTCCGCGGTGAGCTTTCCGACGACTACCAGGAGGCCCAGAAGAAGATCAACATGGCTCGCGCGATGGAGGGTGACGTCGCCGTTCGCGGGGCCGCCGCGGCACTCCAGGAACACCCCGAGATCACCACCGAGTCGAAGAACATCATGGGCGTCGTCGTCCCGCAGATCGAGTCCTCGCGCGTCTCGAAGAGTCTCGACGAGCGCGGCTACGGGATCATGGGCACCTCCGCCCGAATCGACGAGGCCGCAGAGGCCTACGAAGATCTCCTCGAGAGCATCATCCTCGCCGCGGAAGTCGAGACCGCGATGAAGAAGATGCTCCGCGAGATCGAGACGACCAAACGCCGTGTCAACGCCCTCGAGTTCAAACTCTTGCCCGAACTCTACGAGAACCAGGAGTACATCGAGCAGAAACTCGAAGAACAGGAACGCGAGGAGACGTTCCGTCTGAAGAAGATCAAAGAGAAGAAAGAACAGGAGGAAAAGGAAGAACGCGAGGCCGAAGAAGAAGCGGCCGAGGAACCCGAGATGGAACAGGCGACTGCAGGCGGCGTCCCCGGCAACTGAGCGGACCTCCGGCGCCCGTCTCCGACCGATACCGTTTCGGACGAGGGCATCGATCTCACTGCTATGGCCTGTCTCGAGTGCGAAGCGCCGACGGTTTCGTTTGCCGTCCCGTCCGAGTTTCGCGAGTACACACCCGAATCGGCGAGCGACGTCGAGTTCTGTACGCGGTGTCTCACACTCGAGCCAGCCGGCTCGAGCCCCGCTCAGTCGATAGATCCAGATTTCTCACGCGTCAGCGACTCGTTTCCAGAAAGCGCCGACCGTGCGATCCCGCTCGCGCTGGCGCTTGGGCACTGTACGTCGCTCGCGACGAATCGGTCGACGATCGAGTCGCTCTTCCGTGAGGTCGAACGCGCGGGTGCCGACCCTCTGCTCGCCATCGATCGACTCCAGCGCGATCCGTCGGTCGAACCGGCCTTCGACCTCGAGCGTCGAGCACACCAGATCGAACAGCTACTGTACTGATCGGACTACTACCCCGATCTGGCGGTGGGATCGGGTCGTACCGGAACCGACGGACGGAAACCGTGTGAGTGGCAGTCATCGGATATTCGGACACCGGTTTCGGCCATCGGAGAGTGGAAGGGTACGCCAGCAGTTCGCTCCAAAAAACATTTACTATTCCGACAAGTGGGTCGCTGTATGAAGCGGCGTCGACTGCTCGGAACTGCCGCAGTGACGGGCGCGCTCGCGGGCTGTCTCGACGGGTTTTGGGTCGATGGAACCGCCAGTGACTCGAGTCACGATCGGACGGTCACCGATTCGGTGGGGGCTGGCGGAGACGCCGATCCGAATCGGAACCAAACCCGCGGTGAATCGGAAAACGAGACGGACGGCGAGGCGGAAACCGAACAGACGGTCGCCCAGCAGTTCGACTGCGAATCGGCCCGCCGGCCGTCGTGTGACGTCGAGGCCGGCGAGTACGTCTTCGAGGCTGGTGACACCGCCTACGAGACCGTCGGCACCGTAGCGTACCCGAAACCGCCCGACGAGGTCACCGAATCGACCGCCCTCATCTTCGCAAAAGACCACGAGCGTTCGTATCAGCAAAACGCGGACGTCTGTCCCGAAAACGAGACGATCACGAGTTACACCGCCACCGTTCCGGCGACCGAGACGTTCGACTGGTACGACGACATTTTCGTCGTACGTCTCGAGTTAATGGTCGGTGTCGAGTACAGAGATCACGACTCCGACGTCGTCGATATCGGCGACCTCTCGAGTGCGGCCGTCTACGCGATCGACGAGACAGGTGCTGCCCGCGTCGAAACGGATCACCATCAGGAACCGGCGGATCCGATCGAGTCCGGCGAACTCGTCACCTGCTTTTGATACGACTGTCGTACCGATTTACCGGAGCGACCGCAGAACGGGTCGTGGTCGCCCGAAAATGATGGACAGCAGTCCGTCTGAGGCCTTACTTCCCGGTCGGCGTCACGTTGTCGCTTACCGCCCGTTTCACCTGGAGGGCGGCGCTTGCGGCCAGCCCGCGGGCGACCTCGCTTCGCTCGTCGGACGTGATTATCTCCTCGGTTGCGTTCTCGAGGTTGGGGGTGAAGCCGGCACTGACGGCGTGGCCGACCGGCGGCCTGACCGCGACCGTGACTTGGGGTCCCCCAACGCCGCTCGAGACGTCGGCGTCGACGACGTACTCGTCCGGGAGGAACTCGCGGGTCCGGGCGGCGATCCGCGAGACGTCGCGATGAAGCAGTCGTTTCTGTGTACTCGTGAGAGTCGGAACGTCCGCCGCTGCTCGCTTTCCGGCCTGCGTCTCACCTGGCAGCCCTGCGTACGGCGTATTTCCGTTCATAGAAGTCTGTGCCCGCACCAACGGGATGGGCAATCAAAAACGTTCGCTTTCGATGAATGCGAACAATCCGCACGGCTGGGGCCGGACGGTCGTGTCTCTTCGCCGTATCAACGGATTACAAAATCGGTTCGCTCTCGCCGTAGACGGCGAGGACGACTGCTGTGGTGTACCCGCCAGGGTCGACGTCGACGCTCTCGCAGACGACCGACGGCTCGTCGAACTGCCAGCCACGAAGCTCCTGGCCCGCGGCGAGCCCCGCTCGGACGCGTTCTTCGGCGTCGTTCGCGTCGGTTCTTCCGCCGTACTCGTAGAACAGTCCCGGACCACCGTCGACGTCCCGGGACCACGCGAGCGCCGCGCTTACCTGGGTGTCTGCTTCGCTGCGTTCGTCACCGGCGGCGGTCGCTCGAGATTCGACGACGGTCAGGCGCTCGCCGGCGGGGCCGAGATCCGGCGCGGTTCCGACGGTCTCGACGCCGACGCCCGCAGGGATCACCGAGGAGACGGCGACGAGATTGTAGTTTTCGACGCCCGCGTCGGCGAGTGCGGCGTCGTAGGATGCCATCGCCGTCGGTCCCGAGGCGGCCCCCCAGACGACTCGGATCGAACTCATAGGCGCGCTCGGGGACGCACGGCGTAAGGCGTTGCGGTTCGGGATTCGGAGTCTCGAGACACTGTCACGGAACACGCTCGACGTCGCTTCCTCGAGCGTTAACCATCGCTATCGACATCCGGCGGTACTATCCCGTTTACCATCCTGGTTCGTCTGGAGGGCGGAGTGAGATCCGTCGGTCGTTTCGAACGATCCGCTCCCGGTCATTTCGGGTGCAGCTACGAACTATTCGCGGCTACAACGGAAATCAGTTCAGCAGACCGGCCGATACGGACAGCTGTCCGTGGGTTCCGGCACAACCGCGCCCTTCTTGCGGTCGTGCCGGTAGCCGGTACATCGGTACAGGATTCCGTATCAGTCGTCCGACTCTGTCGGCTTTCTCGCGGCTTCGGACGGTGCCGCAGGATCAGTTCCACCCTCGCTGGATCGAAGGTAGAACGCTTCGGCGACGTCACCAGCTGTTTTGATCGCGCGTTTCGCGTCGACCACGGGTTCGTCACCGGTTTCCAATCGACTGCCGGGAGCTTGCTTCATCGGAATTCCGCTGTAATCGCTGTAGACTTTGTCGAGGATGAGTTCGTACAGCGTGATGTCGAGTTCGTTCGCCATCACGAACAGTGAATAGACGCCGGGCTTCGAGTCCGTGTCAGTGGCTGCGACGGGCCCCTCCACGGGATCGGTTGCATCCGCCATCTCCGGCAGGAACGGCCGCCCGCGAGTCAGCATATCGATCCGGTACTCTCGCCAGACGAGATAATCCGCGATCTTCTCGGCGTCCTCCCCGATCAGGTTCGTTCCGGGGTGGGTGGACTTGGGGCCGTAATCGCCGAACCGCATGTAGCTCTCGAGGTTGTCCATGTACACCTTGTAGTCCGGATCGGTCTGGAGTTCCATCAGCGGCGACAGACTCTCGTCGATCTCACGTCCGGTGGTCGAGTTGTCGACGGTGAACTCGACCGGATTTTCGTCGATTCTGTCGCTGAGTTTCCCCAGTTGGGCCACGTCACTGCTGATGTCGACGAGATCCGGCGCTTGTTCGGTAACTGGCTCGTCCATCGGCGACAGGACGAGCGACGAATCGGCGTCGGGATCGCGAAGTTCGTACGTGAGGTCGTACTTTTCACTGTCCTCGCTGTGTGGGCTGAGCCTGATCCGGAGCACTTCGCCGAACGCAGGACTGTTTACGTCGACGTCCCTCGCACGCACCTCCCACGATCCGTCAGGTTCTCCCTCCGGATGAAGTTCTTCGACTACCTCGAAGAGCGCAGTCAAGCGGTTTTCGCTCTGTCCCTCGGAGTAAATGTTCCGATAGATCTGGTTGCTCCGTGGGCCGAGGTGATCCTCGCCGCAGACCGCTTTCGCCGTGCTACCGGCCGCCGTGACTCCGAACTTGTCCATCGGCTGACTCGCCCTGAACACTTCGATCCGTTTGTGCAGGTTGTCGCTATCGTCGAACACTGTGACTTCCGAGAAGCCGCCGTTGCTCTTCACGCTCGAGCTAACTTGTCTCATGGTCATTGTTGACCATCCTAGTGGCCATTACCAAGTATAATAAGGCTAGGGAATGGATAGTAATTAGACACGTTTTCAATTTGTTATTAACATGTCTGAACCGGCATTCTGGCTCGACGAAAGCGAGTTACGGCGTATCCCTGGAGTCGAGGTCGAAAACCCCGGCGTCCGTCTCGTCGATCGATGGGATTCCACGAGCGGTCGGTGCGGCTGCCCAGTACAGGCCGACGACGAAGAATCCTGCTCCAGCCAACATCATGACCGTCGACGTGAGAACGAGTTCGCCGGCCGCACCGCCCAGGAGAATGCCGACGGAGGTCAGAAGGCTCGAGACACTTGCACTCGTTGCCATCACCCGTCCGAGCAGCCGGTCGGGAACTCCTTGTTGGAGGAGGGATATCGACAGGATGTTGTATATTCCGATCGGGATCCAGGCGATCGTAAACAACACCGCCGTCGGGAAGACGGACCCGAGCGCGACTGCGCCGATCCACGCAGCAGCGGTCCAAACGAATAGGCCGACCGTTGCCAGTCCAAACGAATACCTCTCGAACTCTGAAGCGAGTGCCGCGCCGAGAAAGAGCCCAAGTCCGACGCCCGCATAGAGGATTCCGTACGTCGAGGCACCCCCGATCAGGCCCGCCACATCGGCAGTACCGGAGATCGAGTCGGCGTAGGCCGGGAGAACTGCTATCGACAACCCGTTGAGAAAGTTCGCGATCCCCGTTCCGAGAACGATATACAGGACGGCCGAGTGTCCGATGATCGCCGTCCCCTCGTACAGGTTATCGAGGTAGTTTCGCAGTTTCGTTCGGAGTGTTTCGGCGCCGCCATCGGAGGTCGTCTCCCGCCGATTAGGGTCGGGAACACGAAGCAGTGTAAAAATGAGCGCGCCGAGAAGGAATGTAAACGCGTTCACGAGAAAAATTGCGACAGCCCCGAGTACGCCGATGAGAATTCCGGCCGCTGCTTTGCTTCCAGCCTCCATTCCGCGACGCGTAAACGTAAACATTGAGTTCGCTTTCACCAACTGTTCGCTACCGACGATTCGCGGAAGGGCTGCATCCATCGCCGGCCCCGAAAACTGGTCGGTAAGCGAAACGAGAAACATAACGACGAGCACGACTGCGATATCGAGCTGTCCGACGACGACCACAATCGGCACGAGAAGGACAACCGCCATCTGAACGAGTTGTGTAACCGTCAGAATGAGTCTTGGATTACGGCTGTCCACGATTGGGCCAACGAGAAAACTGAGCGTCGTCGGTACCCGTCCAAGGAAGGCCGCAAGTCCGGTAAAGAACGTGGACCCAGTTAGCTCGTACACCAACCACATCGCCGCAACGATGTAGAGGTTGTCACCGATGAGCGTGACGATCCGACCGCTAAACAGTATTCGGTACATCCGATTGGAGAATAACGATCGGTACTCGCCAATAGTATTCATCAGGTCCATAGAGACGGATTCACTTGCCAACACTTAATAATTTCTCGCATCTTGCTGTGATGAAATCATAATTCGTTCGAATCCAGGACGACGACCGCTACTCGACGTGCTCGTCCAGAAACGCGGTGATAATCGAGTACGCCTCGAGCAGGTTCTCCCGTTTCGTAAATCCGTGACCTTCGTCCTCGAATATCCGTTTTTCGACGGGAACCTCCTGCTCTGCGACCTTCTCGACGATCCGTTCTGCTTCGCTCGCGGGAACGCGAGGATCGTTTCTTCCGTGAAGCACAAGGAGAGGGGCTTCGATCCGCTCGACGTCGTGTATCGGACTGATCGACTCGAGGAACTCGGCGTCGTCCTCGAGCGACCCGTATTCGGACTCGCGGTGTTCGCGTCGCCACTCGCCAGTGTTCTCGAGGAACGTAATCAGATTCGCGATGCCGAACAGGTCCACTCCAGCAGCCCACAGTTCGGGATACTCGGTCATCGCGGCCAGTACGACGAACCCACCGTACGATCCGCCGAACGCGACGATCCGTCTCCGATCGACTTCCGGTTGATTCTGAAGCCAGTCAACGCCAGCTTTGACGTCCTCGATCGCGTCCACCCGGCGCTCGACGTCGTCGAGTTGCGAGTAGATCCGACCGTATCCGGACGACCCGCGGATATTTGGCTCGAAATACGCGTACCCTCGCTGTAAATAGTACTGTTTGATTCCGTTGAACCGTGGCCGGCGTTGACTTTCCGGTCCGCCGTGGATGTCGACGATCACTGGCATTTGCTCGGCCGTCGCGTCGGCCGGAACCGAGAAAAATGCTGGAACCTCGAGGCCGTCGAACGATTCGTAACGGATCAGTTCGGGTTCGACGAACGACTCTTTCGGAATGCCGGCGGTCGCGACGTCGGTCCAGCGATGGCTGGCACCGGTCGCGACTTCGAGTACGTAGATATTTTCGTTCTCGACGCTCCCGCTTACCGTTAACGCGACCGTCGAGCCGTCGTTGGCGAAACACGGGTTTCGATATACGCCCGACGGAAGCGCCGGGGTGGGAAACTCTCGCACAGTAAGATCGTCGACGAGTTCCCCCGTCGTTAACTTCGTGTAGCCGTCCACGTTGGTTCCGAAAACGACTCGACGACTGTTCGGCTCGAGATCGAAACACTCGATGTTCCACTCCCCACGTTCGACGACGGTCTCGACCGCCCCCGTAGCGACCTCGATTCGGGCGAGATACTTCGTATCGGAGCCCCTGTCCGTGGCACAGTAGAGTGATTCGCCTCCGGGTCCCCACCTGATGTCGTCGTATCGGACGCCGTCGGTGTGATCCGTGACCCGGAGACAGCGTCCGGACTCGACCTCGAGAACGAGAAGTTCCCTGTCGAAACTCGAGCGGTCCCGACAGATCGCGAGTCGGTTGTCGTCCGGACACCATCCGACCACTGAGAGCATTCCCTCGCCCTCGTAGACGAGCCTCGCGTCGTCACCGAACTCGTTTCGCTTCTGTACGTAGACGTCGAAACTCGAGTGGTCCCGTCTATTGGCTGTATACGCGAATCTCGAACCGTCGGAACTCCACGCCCCCCAGCGGTGAATTGAACCGGAGGCGTCAGTCAGCTGTGTCGTCCGGTGTCCGTCCCCGTCGATTCGGAACAGCTGGGTGTGTTCGTTACCGCCTTCGTCCATTCCAAATATCAACTCGTCTCTCGTGGGCGACCAGGCAGCGAAGCTGACCCGTTCGTCCGTGAAGGTGAGCTGTTGTGGCCAATCCCGCGGTCCGTCGATCCGATACAGTTGCCGCACCCCCGTCACATCCAGCAGAAAAGCGAGTCGACTTCCGTCTTGATCGATCGATGGCCCGTTTGCGCGACGGATGTTAGCGTACCGTTCGAAGTCGCCGACTGTCATAAAAATACGACCGTAAGTACAAACAAATATCTTCCGGAAATGGCTATTGGAGTTAGAGGTTAGCCTTCCTCAGGGCCGACGACTTCGACGACCACGTCGTCCGGCCCCTCGCAGTAGAGTGCGTAGTAGCCGCCTGCGTAGGGGTGGCGGTCCTCGTAGAGAACCGACGCGTCGTCGCGATTTCGGACGCCTTCCGTGATCGTATCCACCTGACTGCGTGAGGACGCGTGGAACGCGACGTGGTCCATCCCTGGGGCCCGTCGAACGAACGGCCGGTCCGGGTGATCCGATCGCTGGACCACGACGTACGTCGGCCCGTTGACCCAGGAGCGTCCGCCGTCGAACGAGTTCTTCGATTCGTAACCGAGTTCCGTCAACAACCAGTCCCAGAAGTCGATCGCGCTCTCGAGATCCGAGGCGGAAATCTCGAGGTGGTGAATCTCGCCTCCGTGATCGGGATCGGCGTGATCGTCGCTCATCGACGACAGTTGTTAGGAGAGCAACGTAAAATCGTCGACTATTCGGGCATAAGTGTCAGATATCGACTACGCGGGGGGGCCGAACGCGTACTCGAGAGCCATCGGTGCAACACGTTGGTCCGACGAAACACCCGACCGAGCGCGTACGGCGCCGGTCGACTCGAGAGCCCGACTCCCGGTTCCGATCGACGATACCTACTGGTAGAAGTAGCCGGCGGAGGAGACGACGTCGCTCGAGTCGTCGTTCTCGATCTTCTCGACGGCCTCGAGGAAGTCCTCGTAGTGGACCTCGTCGCGATCGTTGCGGATGGCGAACATGCCGGCCTCGGTCGCCAGACTCTCGATGTCGGCCCCGGAGTAGCCCTCGGTGTCGTCGGCGAGCGTCGCGAAGTCGATGTCGTCGCCGACGTTCATACCGCGGGTGTGGATTTCGAGGATCCGTTCGCGGCCCTCGCGGTCGGGTTCGGGGACTTCGATGAGGCGGTCGAATCGGCCCGGTCGCAAAATTGCGCGATCGAGCATGTCGAAGCGGTTCGTCGCGGCGATGATGCGAATCTCGCCGCGGGCCTCGAAGCCGTCCATCTCGCTCAACAGTTGCATCATCGTTCGCTGGACCTCGGCGTCGCCCGAGGTCTTCGACTCCGTTCGTGTGGTGGCGATGGCGTCGATTTCGTCGATGAAGATGATGGCGGGTTCGCGTTCGCGGGCCATCTCGAAGAGGTCGCGGACGAGCCGCGAGCCTTCGCCGATGAACTTGCGGACGAGTTCGGAGCCCGCCATCTTGATGAACGTCGCGTCGGTTTTGTTCGCGACGGCCTTCGCGAGCATCGTCTTCCCGGTCCCCGGTGGACCGTACAGCAAGACGCCGCTCGGTGGATCGATGCCGACCTCCTCGAAGAGTTCCGGCTGGGCGAGGGGCTGTTCGACGGCCTCGCGGACCTCACGAACCTGCTCGCCGATGCCGCCGATGTCCTCGTAGCCGACAGCGGGCTTCTCGGTGATCTCCATCGACTGGGCGCGCGCGTCGGTCTCCGCCTCGAGGATCGTCTGGATCGCAAAGGAGTCGTTGACGGCCACGCGGTCACCGGCGGAAACCCGGTCGGCGAGACGCGGCGAGAGCTCGGTGAGCACCTCCTGGTTGTTTCCGTGCTGTTTTACGATGACTTCCTCGTCATCGAGGACGTCCTCGACGGTCGCGATGTACAGCGACGAGCTCTTGAGTGTCTCGTTCTCGCGTTCGACGCGGTCGACCTGTTCGCGCAGGCGCTCGCGGCGCTCCTCGGCCTCGTCGAGTTGACCCGAAAGCTGGTCGTTGACTTCCACGAGGTCCTCGTAGTGACCGCTGAGCGCCTCGAGTCGCTCGTCGTCGGGGAGATCGGGGTCGATATCGCGATGGGGTCGGTCGGGGAGAGACGGGCTTCGAGACATCCTGACGTGCACCGATAAGTTCCCGGTGATAAATGTGCCTTTGGGTCGCGGGTGGTTCTTGCAGTGGGACAGCCCGTCGACGACCGCGGACCGTGGTGGTCCATCGTCGTCGTTTTGCGTCGATGCACCCCACACGCGAACTGTGGCCCGAACGAGTCGTGCTGGCCGCTCGAGTGCGAGCGGGGGAATCGTTTCAGTTGTTACTGTATACTGCCGGACAGAAGTCAGTGAGAAGTCGGTCGCGAACTCGCGGCCGTCCCCACGGGTGACGGCCGCAGTAGAGCGACCGATCTTCAAATATAGTAACAACTGAAACGATTTACACACTGATCGCACAGCTGTCGTGCGATCAGGTGTGCATTGACTTTCAGTGGCTACTATCGTTCTGTCCGGCAGTATATCTATCCGATCACCTCGAACGCGCTCGCGCCGACGCTGTCGATTCGAACCGCTGGACTCCGGCGGGTACGATCCGCTCAAACACTTCGATACCAACGGTAATTTTAATAGGAGGACCGCGGTATTTCCGAGAAATGTTCGAGAAATACTTTTCAACCCTCGCTCGTGAAGTGGGCCATCTGGTCCTTCTCGGTGTGTTGCTGTATTTGATTCTCGACGTCGGGAGCGACGCAACAGTCGCGATACTCGGCTTCGTCGTTCTCGTGAGGGCCGTGTGGCTCTTACCGTCCACGGATCGTCTGACCTCTCGGACGGTGTCGGTCGTGGTCCTCCTTGGCGTCATTGTCGTCGGGACCGCCGTAACCGTATTGTACTGGACGGACGTCGGATGGCTCGTCCCGCTTCTCGTGTTGATCGCATTGTGGCTCCTTCTCGACGTACTCGTCGGAACCACGGGAGAGCCCCCTCAGGATCGGTTGCCCGAGGACGACAGAATACAGGCGGCGCTCCTCTATGAACTCCGAGATGCACTCAGAAACGCCGACTCGCCCCAGACGGACGAGGCGCTCGCGGCCGAACTGGGTGTCGACCGGGCGCGCGTCCACGATGCCCTTACGACACTCGAGGAAGACGACTTCGTCGTCTCGAACGCCGAAGGGTACGCTCTCGAAGAGAACCGTCTCGGACTCGTATATTGGGTTCGGCGGGCCGTCCGCCGATTGCTGAAACCGTTTCGATCGATCGGATGACGGTGTTCGGTGTTCTGAGACCGTATGGCGCTCGCTCGGCGGGACGATTGTGACTTCGATCCTCGACGTCGGAGAATAAAAGTAGACCTCTTCGAGAACGAATAATGAAATATGGTTACAAAATAAAGATATAAGTGTATGATTATAATTATTGGATATTTCCATGTCGGGAGGGAATCCAGATGGCGATTCAGAAGAAACGTCAGCGAATCGGCGAGCGATTTTGAAAGCGGTCGGCGCCACCGGTGTCGCTGGAATCGGGACAGGAATGCTGGGCACTGCGGGTGCAACAGAGCCCGACGATCTGCTCACCGGCTCGGAGGTCCGCCAGTACACCGCAGCCAGTCGTCGATCGGATGAATCGCGGAAACTCTACCGGAACCTCTCCGAGAAAGGGTTCAATCGAGCGATGCAGGACGCGGTCGCGATCCCCGTCTCGGCTGGCGACCTCTCCCTCGAGGAGAGAGCGGAAGTGGCCATCGATACCGAGGAGTTCGAGCAACTCGATCCGGTGAGTCTGTTCGTTCCGTTTCACAGTGAAGACGAAGAGGAGATAGCGCTACTCAACGCGCTGATCGTCGAATCCGAGGACGGGAATGGGAGACACGTCCCCGTCGCCGCGTGGGCGTTCGTCGTCAGCGGCGAACAGAACGAGGCAACCGGGGAGATCGACTTTACCGTCGACGTCGTTGCGTTCGAAGAGTCCGACGCTGAGGTCGCGACGACCGACGCTGGAACGGCCGACACTGAGACGACCGACGCTGGAACGGCCGACTCGAGCCGGGACGTCGAGAGCATCGACGAATTTACCGTCTCTCGGTCCATGTCGGAACTCGAGGGCGAATCGGAGGTCGGTACGCAATCGTTGCCGAGCGTGCCAGGGGTCATTAGCGCTGGGCTATGCATCGCGGTCGTGTCGGAGGTCTGTGACCGGTACGGAGATCAGGTTCAACGTTCGGCGTGTGCACGGATCTGTCTACGGACCGCAAACCCGATCGCCGCCGGTGGCTGTGCCGCGTTCTGTCTGGCTGTCGTCGAGGTGATCGATCGATACGGGTGCCAGCGAAGCGGTGACTTCCTCTGTGCCGCACTCGGGTTCTCCGTCTGAGCCATCGCCGTTCGAGAATTTTTGAACGAGAGCCGCGGGACTCCGTCTGGATATTGGATCCCACTATACGATCGACCAGGTACCGATCGGTCGTTACCCGGTTGTTCGAAACTGCTATAGTAGCCACTGCACGGCATTGCGCACCTGAGCGCCGGACGGATCGGCGATCGGTATGCAAACCGTTGCAGTTGTTACAATAGAGACGGTGATCGTGCTCTACTCGAGTAACTCGGTTAACTCCTCGAGTCGATCGCCGTAAGTCGCCAGTGCTCGATCGATCGGTTCCGAGGAACTCATGTCGACGCCAGCGGTCCGCAACAGTTCGAGGGGGTACTCGCGTGAGCCCTGCCGGAGGAACGTTCGGTAGTCCGCGGCGGCGGACTCTCCGTCTTCGAGGATGCGATCGACGACGGCGAGCGCGGCGGAGATGCCGGTCGAGTACTGGTAGACGTAAAAGGCCCGATAGAAGTGGGGGATGCGCATCCACTCGCGGGCGATGCGGTCGTCGACGACGGCGGGCTCGTAGTACTCCTCCTTGAGACCGCGGTAGAGTTCGTCCAGCCTGTCCGCGGTGAGCGGTTCGCCGGCCTCCTCGAGTTCGTGACTGCGGTGTTCGAACTCGGCGAACAGCGTCTGGCGGTAGAGCGTCGACCTGACGCGCTCTAGGAACTCGTTGAGGACGTGTCTCTTGAGTTCGGGGTCGTCGACGGTCTCGAGGAGGTGATTCGTCAACAGCGCCTCGTTGACCGTGCTCGCGACCTCGGCGACGAAGATTTCGTAGCCCGAGTAGACGTAGGGCTGTTCTTCTTTCGTCAGTTCGGAGTGCATCGAGTGGCCGAGTTCGTGGGCGAGCGTGTACATCGAGGAGACGTCGTCCTGGTAGTTCATCAGGATAAACGGCTGGGTGTCGTACGTCCCGCTGGAGTAGGCCCCCGACTGTTTGCCCTCGTTCTCGTAGACGTCGACCCAGCGCGATTCGAGTCCCTCCGCGACGCGGGATTGGTACTCCTCGCCGAGCGGTTCGAGCGAGTCGACGACGTACTCGGTGGCCTGTTCGTACTCGAGGTCGGGGCCCTCGTCGCCGGTCAGCGGCATGTAGAGGTCCCACATTCGAAGTTCGTCAACCTCGAGCGCCTCGCGTTTGAGTTCGGTGTGGCGGTGGAGCTTCTCGAGGTTGTCGTGGACGGTGTCGACGAGCGTATCGTAGACTTCGACGGGGACGTTCGGCCCGTCGAGGGCGGCCTCGCGTGCCGTATCGTAGTTGCGTGCTCGAGCGGTCTTGACGTCCGCTTTGACGCTGTTCTTGTAGGCCGCGGCGACCGTGTTCCGCATCGATCCCCACTCGTCGAAGTACGACTCGTAAACGCGCCGGCGCAGGTCTCTGTCGGGTCGTTTCAGTAAGTTCGTGAAGTTACTCTGGGTGATCTCGACGACCTCTCCGTCGGGGTCTTCGACCGCGGGGAAGGACATGTCCGCGTTCGAGAGCATGTTGTACACTTCGCCCGTCGCACCGGTGACTTCCCCGAGTTCGGCCAGCAACTCCTCGACTTCGGCAGAGCGGGTGTGGGGTTTCATCCGGAGCACGTCGTCGACGTAGTGGTCGTACGTCTCGAGGTCCGACTCCGCTTCGATCATCTCCTCGAACTCCTCGTGGGTCAGCTCCTGGATCTCGGGATCGATAAACGACGCCGCGGAGGAGGCGTCGGCCGCCAGCGACTGCGATCGGGCAGTCAGCGCCTGGTATTGCTGGTTCGTGGTGTCCTCGTCTCGGCGCATCCGGGCGTAGGCGGCGACGGTCGATACCTCTCGCATGATCTCGTCGCGGAGTTCGAGCACCGAGTGGAGGGTCCCCGCGTCCTCGGCGACTCGCCCTTCGTAGCTCTCGAGTTCGTCGATCCGGTCGGCGACGCTCTCGTAGGCGCCCTCCCAGTCGTCGTCGGTCGCGTAGATGCTCTCGAGGTCCCAGGTATATTCCTCGTCGACCTCGGAGCGATCGGGAACGGAACTCATGGGCGCCGCTTCGGAGCGAAGGTGGTAAAGAGTGTCGAACGGGTTCGTGACGCGGACGGCCATCAGTCACAGCACACGAGAAATCGTGTCGAGGACGCCGTCAGAAGCGGTCGCCGGCTTCGATCTCGACGGCCGTCTCGTCGACAGCGGTTACGGTCCCGTCGATCGATGCGTGCTGTGGGATGCTGATTCCCTCGGGCACCGACGCCGCGACGACCTGTCCCGTCTCGACCCGATCACCGGGGTCAACGACGGGCTCGGCTCGGCGGACGGTCTCTTCGAAGGCCGGGTTCGTGATGAGCGGAATCCGAACGCGAGCGGGCTCGAGCGTCGCCGTCGGCTCGGTCTCGAGATCACCATCGCCCCACGCACGCGACTCGAGGACGTCGATTCGGCCGTCCCCGAGCGTGTTGTCCTCGACCGTCGACTCCTCGAGGACGAGCAGGCCGTTCGTCGCCTTCGTCACCCCGAACTCCCGCGGCGGGGAGTCTACCGCGAAACACCAGCCGGGGCCACCCGAGGCGACGACGGCGTCCGACGGCAGTGACTCCGGTGGGACTCCCGCCGCCTCGAGCAGTGTGTTCGCGGGGGTCCCGATCGGCGCCTCGAGAAACCGGTGGCGGGGGACGTTCCCGTCGACGTGGACGTAGGTGGACGTGACCGGCCGTGCCTCTCGGAACGCCTGCGAGACGTTGTAGATCGTCTCG
Source organism: Natrarchaeobius versutus (assembly GCF_041205745.1). Taxonomy (NCBI): domain Archaea; kingdom Methanobacteriati; phylum Methanobacteriota; class Halobacteria; order Halobacteriales; family Natrialbaceae; genus Natrarchaeobius; species Natrarchaeobius versutus. The sequence goes on from NZ_JBGFCC010000002.1 coordinate 296,994, forward strand.
GTGTTCTGGACGAGCCAGCCGTGGTCCGCGGGGAGGTCGCTCCCGATCACGGTGTCGGCGACGACGTTCAACAGGACGCTCTCCATTCCGTACTGGTAGGTCGGATCGGTGTACGCGAACACGACGCCTGACTCTGATTCGACCTCGAGTGGCAACTCCTCGGGCGCGCGGATCGTTCCGCCGGTCTCGGCCTCGAGAGAGCGCAGGTACGCCTCGCGGTCGGTCCGCTTTGCGCTCACGACGATCACGTCGAAAACGTCCTCGAGCAGGCGGTCGAACAGTTCGGCGAACTCCCGGGCGCGGGTCTTCCCCAGCCACTTGTCGACGACGTAGTTCGGCTCGCTCTCCTGGTGGTTGACGAGGAGATACTCCGTCGAATCCGCCCGTTCCCACTTCGCGTGGGTGGGAAATCCGGCGCCGCCGGCGCCCGCGATGCCGGCATCGCGAATCCGCTCGACTTCGTCGGCGAGGTCGTCCGGCCACCGGGGCGCGTCGTCGGGTCGCACTACCTGTTCGTGCATAACGTTCGAACGTCGGTGGCGACCATTTCTCCGCGTTCTGCCCCACGAATGAGGGTATTTTATTACGGATGTCGTGCGTTATCCCGTCTCAACCGGACGATCGGAGAGTTGGGCCAGCCGCGAAAATTAGTCCGTTCGCCGACTCGAGTCAGCCGCGCACCTCCGCATCGACCGCGGTTCGGACGACGCGAGCCACGCCGAGTATCGCGAGGAACGTCCCGGCGAAGACGATTACGGCAAAGAGAAAGACGCCCATCAGGACCGGTGCGGCGTCGGGGTGTGAGAGCAAGTGCGTGAGTACGAACCGGTAGCTCAGGTAGACGACGAGGATCCCACCCGCGATGCGAATCGAGGCACGCCAGTAGGCACCGTACTCTTCCGGCGACAGTTCCATGCGCCGAGGTGTGTTCCGGGTGGTAAAAAACGCTCGTACACGAGGCGCTCGAGTGTTCGTGCGGAGACCACTCGAGGGAGAGAGAGACCGCCCCGAGTCGACCTCTCTCCGTCGGTCCCAGCCGAGTGTCGATCACCGAACGCCGTCGGCGACGTGGCGGGCGACTCGAGCGCCGGTTTTCCGTTCGACCGACCGCGAGTCGAAGACGGCTCGAGCGCTCTCGGCCGCCTGGGAATCGATCTCGAACGAGAGCGCTGGGTACGCGACGTCGGTCAACACGAGCGGCTCCGGCGGCGCGGGGGCGATTCCCTCGTGACCGGGCAACGGGTCGGGCGCGAGCGCCCGGTCGATCTTCTCGAGGGACGTCTCGCCCGTTCCGACCGCTCGTGCGAGCGAGACCAGCCGCCGAACCAGTTCGCGGGCGAAGCCGTCGGCGACGACGGTGACGACGAGGTAGTCTCCGTCACGACTCGCCTCGAGCGTCGGCGAGCGCTCGGTGTTATCGTCGTCCAGCGTGAGGTTGTGAAAGTCGTGAGCGCCGGAGAGCGCCGTACAGGCGGCCGCGAATCGCTCGTCTTCGACGGCCCGTTCGCGCGCGAGCCCGCCCGATTCGGCGTCGTTCCGGTCCGCCCTCGAGCCGGCGGCGGGCGCGTACAAATGGTACGTGTACTCCCGGCGGGTCGCATGGTGGGTCGCGTGGAATCCGTCGGGGGCGTCCGCGACGGCCCACGCCCGGACGTCGGCCGGGAGTTCGGCGTTCACCGCTCGCGGGGTGAGCCAGTCCGGCGCCTCGAGGGCGACGGTCTGGGCGAGCGCGGAGACGCCGGCGTCGGTGCGCCCGGCCGCGGCGTACCTCGTCGGCTTTTCCTCGTCGTCCTCGAGAACCGAGAGCGCACGGAGTGCGTCGAAGATGGCGTCCTCGACGGTCGGAACCTCCGGCTGGCGTTGGTATCCGTAGTAGTCGGTGCCGTCGTAGGCGATCCGGAACGCGCGCATCGGTACCACCGACGGCGGCGGTCGAGTTAGGGTCGTCGACCTGACCCGGGTCGACTATCGGCGGTCGAGTGAGGGTCATCGACCGCGTCCGCGTTCAGCTACCGACGGTCGTCGCCCATCTCGAGGTGGATCTCCTCCCAGTCGCTCGGCAAGACGGGCCCTTCGAGCAACGGATCGTTCGTCTCGTGCATCCACTCGAGCAACTCGTCGCGAAGCCGGTCGCGAACGGATTCGTGGTCCGTCTCGTCGGCTGGAGCGCTGTCGGCGACGTCGGCGCGCTCCGTTCCGTGGGTCGCCTCGCCGTCGAGGAGGTTCCGCCGCTCGAGGGGGTCGGCCTCCAGGTCGTACAGCTCTTCGTACGGTCGTTGTCTGCCGTAGTAGTCCTCGCGCACCGCTTTGCCAGCCTCGCTACAGTAGATGTCCGTCGTGAGGTAGACCTCCGGAAGGTGCCAGAAATTCCGGACGTACTTCCAACGGTCGGTGCGGATCGCCCGTACCGGGTTGTACCGATCGTGCCAGGTCATCCCGGCGAAGATTCGGTCTCGAGGGTCGTACTCCGTCCCGCCGAGGTCGTCGTCGAGAAGCGACGCGAAACTTCGGCCGGCGATCCGACCGTCGTCGGGACTCGGCGCGTCGGCGAACGCGAGCAGGGTCGAGAAGACGTCGACGTTGCTCACGAGGTCGTCGACGACCCGGCCGGCCTCGAGTCGGTCCGGATACCGCATTAGCAAGGCGGCCTCGATACCGGGGTCGAAACAACAGCCCTTGGCGCGGGGCATCGCCAGTCCGTGTTCGGTCGTGAAGACGACGAGCGTCTCGTCGTCGACTCCCGCCGCCTCGAGGGCGGACAGTATCGTCCCGACGCCGTCGTCGAGGGCGCCGAGCATGCCTTCGAGCCCCGCAATATCGGCCCGAATTCCGGGCTCGTCCGGCAAGAACTCGAGCGGGTCGACCTCGTCCGGGTCGGGCGCGTCGTACCGGTCGGCCTCGAACCCGAAGCCGCCGTCTTCCTCGACGCGGTGGAGTTCGAAGAAGCCGACCGACGCGAAAAACGGCGGCTCGTACTCGCCGTTCTCGAGGACGCTCGAGACGCGTTCCGCGACGTTTTGTGCACGAGCGGTTTCGTGGACTGCGGGCTGTGCACTCTCCGTGAGTGGCGTTTCGGCGTGTCGCTCGTCGTAGCCGAGGCGACCGGGATACTCGGTGACGTGCTGGAGGCCGAACAGGTGAGTCTCGTAGCCCGCCTCGCCCAGCAACTCCGGGAGGAGCCGTTCGTCGGGGTGAATCTCCCAGTCCCCGTGAGCCAGCCCGAGCATGCCGTTCTGGTGGGGATGTCGCCCGGTGAACAGACTCGAGCGACTCGGCGAACACTGCGGGGCGGTGACGAAGTGGCGATCGAACCTGACGCCCTCCTCGGCGAGTCGGTCGATGTTGGGGGTGTCGACTGACCGCCCGTAACAGCCCAGGTACGTCCCGAGGTCGTGACAGTGGATAAGGACGACGTTCGGTCGAGTCATAGGCGGTGTACGACGACGCCGCGAGTAAGGGTTCGGACGGTCACAAATCGGTGACTCTCTCGAGCAGTGATACAGAACTGGTCGTCCCCCACGAGGTGCTATCGAAGACTGGCCGGGAGTGTACGGACCCGGTCGCCAGTGGCCGGCTCAGCGGATCGGTTGTTGAGTCGGTCGATCGGACGGCGGGACGGTGAGGACGGGGATCGACGCCGACCGGCGAAGTCGCTCCGCGACGCCGCAGGGAGAGAGAAATCGCTCGAGGCCGGTTTTGTCGTTGTCGCCGACGACGACGAGGTCGACGCCGTTACCCTCGGCGTAGCGTTCGATCTCGGTGGCTGGCTCGCCGTATCGGATCGACTTGGTGACGTCGACGTGGTCGGTCGTGCCGAGTTCGCCGACCGCATCCAGGACCGATTCGGCTTCGTCTTCGCGCCGCTCGACGACCACGTCCCAGTGGTCGACGGACGCGCTCATTCGAACGATCGAGAGCGCATCGAGGCGCGCGCCGTGTTCGGCCGCCAGTGAGCCGGCGACCTCGAGGACCGCACGATCCGTTTCGTCCGCGACCGCGGCGAGGATTCGGTCGAAGAGCCCTTCCTCGCCGCGTTTAGGTGTTGGCTCGCTCGCGCGGGCGCTCCCGGGTGACTTCTGTTCGTCTGCAGGGGATCGATCACCGTTCGGGTTCGATCGTGGCGTACTCGTCATACACTCGCGTACGCCTCGATCGAAGATAGACCTGCCCAGAAAATCACGCAAATCGTGCAATAGTTTCAGCCCGAGAAACGTACTCGTCGGCTGACGGTCACAGCTACCCTAAACTCCCTGCATCCTCCGGGCTGAGGACCTTCCGCGAGTGAAGCGGAGTTTCGTTCCCATGAGCGAATCCAGCGGACGTGATTCTGAGTCACACGAAACCGTCCGGAACGTCGTTCTCGTTGTTCTCGATACCGCGCGGGCACGAAGCGTCGACGTCACCGGCGACCCGGCAACTCGAGACGGAACGCGTTCCGGCACCGACCGACCGACGACGCCGACGATGAACCGACTCGCGGCGGAGGGAACCACGTTCGAGCGCGCGTACTCGACCGCACCGTGGACGTTGCCGTCCCACGCCTCGATGTTCACGGGAACGTACTCGTCCGAACACGGGGCTCACGGCGGGCACACGTATCTCGACGACGATCTCCGGACGTTCCCCGAGGCGTTCGCCGACGGCGGCTTTCGGACGATCGGCGTCTCGAACAACACCTGGATTACCGAGGAGTTCGGTTTCGACCGCGGGTTCGACGACCTCCGGAAGGGGTGGCAGTACATCCAGTCCAACGCCGACATGGGCGCGGTCGTCCGCGGTGAAGACACGCGCGAAAAACTCGTGGCGACCAGAAATCGCCTCTTCGACGGCAACCCGTTCGTCAACGCGGCGAACATCCTCTACAGCGAGGTTCTCCAGCCCGCGGGCGATGACGGCGCCGACCGGTCGACGACCTGGATCAGAAACTGGCTGGCAAACCGCGAACGCGACGAGCCGTTTTTCCTGTTCTGTAACTTCATCGAGCCCCACGTCGAGTACGACCCGCCTCGCGAGTACGCCCAACGGTATCTCCCCGAGGACGCGAGCTACGAAGAAGCGACGGCGATCCGTCAGGACCCGCGGGCCTACGACTGTGAGGACTACCACATCACGGACCGAGAGTTCGCCATGCTCCGCGGACTCTACCGCGCCGAACTCGCATACGTCGACGACCAGCTCGCCGAACTCCGGGGTGCACTCGAGGACGCCGGCGAGTGGGAGGACACTCTGTTCGTCGTCTGTGGCGACCACGGCGAACACATCGGGGAACACGGCTTCTTCGGCCACCAGTACAACCTCTACGACACGTTGATCCACGTCCCGCTGGTCGTCCGTGGCGGGCCGTTCACCGGAGGGAAACGACGAACTGACCTCGTCCAGTTGCTCGACCTGCCGGCAACCCTGCTCGAGGCCGTCGGGATCGACGATCCGGCGCTTGGAAGGCAGTGGTCCTCGCGGTCGTTTCTTCCCGGTTCAGACGACGAGCCCCGCGACGCTGTCTTCGCCGAGTACGTCGCTCCCCAGCCGTCGATCGAGCGACTCGAGGCCAGGTTTGGCGAGATCCCCGACCGCGTTCGCGCGTTCGACCGCCGGCTTCGGGCGATCCGGACGACCGAGTACAAGTACGTCTACGGCGACGACGGCTTCGAACGGCTCCATCACGTCCCGACCGACCCGTTCGAGCAAACCGACGTCTCGAGCGACGAACCTGAGCGAGCGCGTGCGCTTCGCCAGCGCCTCGAGGACCGGTTCGGCTCGCTCGAGTCGGCGACCACGGACGGGTCGGTCTCGATGCGCGAGGGGACCAAAGAGCGACTGGCGGACCTCGGTTACCTCTGAGACGGATTGCTGTCACGATTTGCCGGTGCAACCGCCGCCTGGGTCGCGGTTGGTCCCGGAATAACGTACGGTGAACCGTATGGAGCGGACGCACCCATCATCAACCGTGAACGTGTACAGGACGAACGGTTTCCGCCGTCGTTCGAAACGTCGGTTCGTGCCCTACGCCCCCTCCATCGAGACGGACCCCTTCCGGACTCGAGTCGTCTACGACCGCTCGGCCGAGCGGCTCCGGATTGCCGTCGACGCGTTCGCCGACGACGCCGACGTCTCGGTCGCGGCTGACTCGAGTCGCGTTCGGATCCGCCTCGAGCGCGCCGGTGGCGTCTACGATCGAACGATCCCCTCACCATCCCACCGGCGGTTCACCGACGACCGCGAGGCCGTCTTCAACAACGGCGTCCTCACCGTCACGCTCGAGACGGCTCCGCGGCCGTTCTCGCAGGCGGTCCAGGCCAGGCGGTGATAACACCGACCGGCAGCGGCGACGATGCTCGAGGCGCGCGTTCGCCTGCAGTACGCTTTTGCTCGGCGGTCCGATACCGCCCCCGTCGACCGACTCGTTTCCGGCTTCCGACCGTTCGGGCGCTCGCGCCCGTTCGGCACTCCGTCGGCCCGGCCGGACGACCGTCGACCTCGCCCACAATGTCCACCCACGAGGCCCGATTCGACGGTGACGGGTTCGTCTCCTTCTTCCGTGGTTACACGAAGACGTGGATCCACACCGTCGCGGCGGCTGGACTGACCGCGTTCGGAACACTGACGGTCCTCAATCGCTGGTTCGCCGTCCTCGCGATCGCCACCTACGTCGTCCCGCCGATTGCGCTCTATCTCTCCGGCCCGCGAGACGCAGTTCGCCGGCGGACCGACCACGCCACCGACGGCGCTGACGCCCCCTCGAGATCAACGAGCCGTCGGTCCGACCAAACGGCGGCCGACGCCGATGGCTCGAGAGCCCAGACCGACGAACCGGCATCGACGGCCGACGTCGATGGCGACGGCGACCCCCCAACGGAGTCTCAGGAAGGCCGCTGGGAAACGGTCGATTTCCCCACGTCGGCGACGCTTCTCGACGTCGTCGTCACCGCGACCGGCGACGCGTACGCGGTCGGCGAGGGTGGCGCCGTCGTTACCGACCGCGGTGAAGCGTGGGAACTCCTCCTCGAGGACGGACCGGCCGCAGGCGGGAACGACCTCCGGGGCGTCGACGCGGCCGACGACGGCGCGGCGGTCTGGATAGCCGGCGACAGCGGTGCGCTGGCCCGCATCGACGTCGACTCGAGGCGCCACACCGACTACACGGCGCCTCGCGACGTCACCGACAACTGGCTCGGCGTCGCGGTCGGCGGCGCGGCCGGCGACGAGACGATCCTCCTGATCACCGGCTCCGGCACGGTCGTCCGCGGCCGGTATCGCGGCGACGACCTCGCCTGGGACGACCCCGTCAAACCGGGAAGCGGCTCGAGTCTGAGCGGCGTCTCGCTCGTCGATTCGTCGGTCGGCCACTGCTGTGACACCAACGACGGCGTCTTCGAGACGGCCGACGGCGGTCGATCGTTCGACAGGATCGGTCTCGAGGGCGCGGACGGAACGCTCGAGGGCGTCGCGGTGAGTGACGGCGGCCCGCTGGTGAGCGCCGACGACGGCGTCGTCCACCGCTACGACGGGTCGACGTGGACGCCCGAACGCGTCGCCGAGACGGCGCTCCCGGGAATCGCGGTCGGCGCCGATCGCGTCGTCGTCTGTGGCGCCGACGGATCGATACACGAGCGAGCGATCGACTCGACGCGGTGGGAGCGGATCGAGACGGCCGCTGACGGTCTGTTGGCGGTCTCGAGCGGTCCCGAACGGTCGATCGCCGTCGGCGAAGATGGGATCGTTCTCGAGCGGACCCGGCCACCGGGCGGCGATTTCTGACCCGGCGACGACTCCCAGGGGTTTACGTGAGACGACACGAACGGTCGAACATGGTCCCACGCAGACATGTACTCGCCGGCTGTGGCGCCGCCATCGCAGCGACGGCGGGCTGTCTCGGCGACGAGATGGACAATCCACCAAGCAACGGTGCGGACTCGGCGACGGCTGATGACGCGAACGCGGCGACGGCCGACGGCGACAATCCACCAGCGGGTGACGACGAAGCAGACGCCGAGGAGCCGACGGTCGACGACGCCGGTGACGACGCGGCCGATCGCTCGGACGAAGCGGAACCGTCGCCCGACAATCCCGACGCGGCGCTCGTCACCATCCTCCGAAGAGACGAAAACGGTGAGAACGACGACCCGGAACACGACGATACCGGCCGTGACGACGTGGGTTCTGCTGACGACGATACTGGACGTGACGACCGGTCGGGGGACGACCTCGAGCGCGGTGACGACGGGCCGACGGACGACGAGGTCGTTCTCGTCACCCACGGGGACGTCACGAACGTCGGAGCCGTCGGCCGCGACGACCAACGAGGGAACTACTACCTCCCGATCCAGTTCTCAGACGACGGCACAACCAGGTTCACCGGCGGACTCGTGGCCGTCGACGCGTTCGAGGAACCCGAGGAACAGGAACTCGTCGTCTACGTCGACGGCGAGGTCCTCGGGACGTACGGCCTCGGTCAGAACCTCTCGAACGCGATACGCTCCGGCAGGTGGGATGGCAACTTTCGGATCGTCGCACTCGAGGAGGCCCCGCTGGTCGAACTCCGCGAGGACCTCGAGCCTTCGGCCTGAAACGAGAGAAGCGAGACGGCCGACGAAAGGGACGAAAGCGACACGGAGAGTCACTCGAGGGTCAGCGTGTCGCCACAGTCCGGACACTCGAAATCGACCCCGGCTTCCGACGAGATTCGCATGCTGTCCCGATCGCAGCCGGGACACTCGACGGTTCTGTCTCCGAGCGTCGGAATGCGGGCGACGCGGACGTCCTCGGTTTCACGCGGTGTGCCAAGCGCGAGCGCGACCAAGGGTTCGCTGCCATCGTTTCTACCGGACTGGAACTCGCCGGGTGCGAACCGGACTGCTTCGTCCGCGGTGACGACGAGTTCCCGGATACCCTCGTCTTTCGTTCGCAGTTCGAACGTCGCTTCCCCCTCGAGTACGACGAAAATCTCCTCCTGGTCGGCGTGTGCGTGGATCGAGCCGCTGAATCGTTCGCCAGGTGCCAGGACGTACCGCACGATTGCAACGCCGTCGGCACTCAGCGACTCGGTCAGGTCGCGGCGGTCGGTGTGGAGGGAGGGATCGTTCGGTTCCGGGTCGACGTCGTCGATCGAGACGCGCTCCATGGGGTGCCTTCGACGTGTCGGCCCAAAAGGGGTGACCGGCGCGAGCGCGACCCGTCCTGTGGTCGTGCCGGGAAACCGGTACCGCATGCCGTCTCAGGAGTCGTTCGACTCGCGCCTGGCCGGCGGCGTCGTCGAGACCACGCGTCCCAACAGGTCGCGGTTGTTCGCGGCCCACCGGTAGCCGTGCTCGCGCAGGCGTTCGTAGTCCTCGAAGTTCCGGGCGAACCCGACGACGTCGTCGAGCGGGTCGACGATCCCAGAGTGGGCGAGGACCTGTTCGATCGACGCGCCACAGGAGTAGACGTCTGTCTCGGTGAGGAAGTGCGAACAGGCCTCGTACTCCTCGGGCAACCGCTCGCGCAGTTCGGGCGTCAGGTCGGAGAAGCCGACGATCCGGACGTCCGTCCGATCGTCGAAGTACTCGGCCCACCAGGTACAGAAACCACAGTCGTCGTCGTAGACGAGCGTCGTCCGGGCCATACTCGAGTGAACGGGATCGAGATACAAACGTGTGGCTCCGACGGAGACGGTCGTGGTGACACGCTGGGACGGCCGGCGGCGGACGTCGATCCGAACTGGTTGGTTTCGGGAAATGTTTTTTGTCGTCGGGTGACCTATAACACGAGCGTGAAGTCCGTTAGAGAAGGACTCCGAGAGGGCGAACTGGAAAAGGACACCTACGACAGACTCGTCTGCGTAGAAAGCGGCAAGCAGTTGAAAACCAAAAACGACCCCGACTCGATCGAGACGCTCCGCATCTGCCCCGAAACGGGCCAGAAGTGGAAAGAGGTCCGGTGACTGGACGGCGTCGACGGGCTGAACGCGTGGGAACGCCCCTGGTTCTTTCTTGCGGGTAGCTATCAGGGAGACTCGAGACGACCGGGAACGGTTCGAGTCTCCTCCAACAAACGCCGATAGTGTCCCGTCTCAGCTCGGTACACGGTGACAGCGATTCGTCTCAGCCCGGTACACTGATAGAACCCCATCTCGGGCACCGTCTCGAGCCCGCACCGACTGCGCCGTCGGTTCTCGAGTGTGCACACCGGATCGTCACTGCCGGAACAGTATTGACGACGGTGTCCGATGGATTCCCATGGCCACTGCGACCGACTCGCTCTCGGAACCGCGAGTGCTCGCACACACCAAGCGTCGGCTGTTTCCCGACGACGGGGCGGAGTCGTCGTACGTCGTCGCGGACACGCAGTTCGCTCGAGACGAGTGGCTCCCCGGCCAGCCGATCGATCCGGCGATCCGGGATCGGCTCTCGCCGTTCAATCACGTCCGGATCGGCGGTGGGTATCCCGACCTCGTCGGGGTACGATCGCTCGAGTCCGATCTCCTCTCCGTCCCCAGACTCGGCGACGAACCGCCGTTGATCGCCGTCGAGGCGAAGGGGGAGACGAGCAGTGGGGTCGACACCCATCTGGGGATCGTCCAGGCCCACGGTCGGCTCGACGAGGCCAACGCCGCCTACGTCGCCGCGCCGGCAGGCGCTATCTCGGGGACCGACCGGACGCTCGCACGCGAATTGAACGTCGGCGTTCTCGGCGTCGACGCCGGCGGCGACGTCGAGGTGCTCGAGACGCCGCGGATCGTCGGCAACCGCTCGACGAGCGAGGCGACGGCGCTTCGGTTCCAGGCGGGAACACAGGGCGTCGCGGACGCCTCCTTCGGACTCAACCATCCCAAAAACTACCTCGGCTATCCGCTGGCTCACTACGCCGACGGCGACACCGGCGAGCTCCTCTCCGCGTACGACGTCGTCGGCGCGGTCGACGACGCCAGACGCGGCGCCGCGTTCCTCGGGCTGATCGAAGTCGGCCCCAGCGTCGAACTCACGTCGTTGGGCCACGAGGTCGTCCGCTACGCGCGGGCCCGCCACGGCTCCGTCGACGCCGCTCTCGAGGAGTTTTCGGGGTGGTACCGCTCGAGAACGCGGTTCGTCGATCTAGCGCCGGGTTGGGGGCAGTTGGCCCGTCGCGTCGTCTTCGCGTATCCCGCGACGGAACTGCTCGTAACCGAACTCCAGACGATGCACGACGACTGGCAACCCGAGCCGACGCTGGTCGACCTCCTCACGCACATGCACGAACTCCACCCGACGTTCACGGTGGAACTGTTCGTCCGCGGCGACGAGGCCGTCCGCCGGCGCGTGCTGACCGACGACGGAGCGCTTCGCCGATCCGTACTCGAGGACGGCTCGGTCTACCACTCGCCGACGGTGTTCCAGCTAAAAGCGATGCTGTATCACACCGGGATCCTCACCGAACGGGGGAGCGAGCCCCACCGACTCGAGCCGACCGAGGACGTGTGGGCGCTTCGAGAGCCGATTTGAGACCGGTAGCACGGTCACAGGACGGTACGGGTGTAGCCGACGGCGAACGCGAGTGCGACGAGCAACGTCACGATTCCGGCGAGCAGTTGGACCGGAGCGAGGATCACCAGTTCGTGGACCATGAGCGGATACAGCGTGAGCGGAACGCCCCACTGTCCGAACACCGTCAGCCCGACGATCAGCCCTCGCCGCCGCGAGAAGATATCGTCGAGAACCAGCGAGTACAGAAACACGACGAGCGAGAGGCCGAGAACGTGTATGTGTGTAACTCGCATCCAGTGTGGGACGCCGTCGTGTGCGGTCGAAATCATCGGATCGAGGGTGAACATCTGGTAGACGCCGATTCCCAACCCGAACGCGAATCCAAACAGCGCCGAAATCGTGAGTATCTCACTGTGTCGCGTCATCCGTGCCTGCACACAGATTCCATTCGGGCAATATAAATCGACCTATACCTACGTAGTGCGTTCTACGCATTCGATGCGCTCGAGGCACGCTGTGGGTTGTCCTCGATTGACGGTCTTCTAACACTATTGGGCTCTCGGGTTCGAGACGGTCGGAACGAAAGACTATACGGTTCGATCGAACAACACCAGACAGTGTCGCCCATTCACGTTCGAATCGAACGAATCCGGTCAACGGCGACTCTCCAACCCGCCTAACCATGCGGCCCATCCCCAACGCCTTCACGAACGACGGTCTGTTTTCGAGCGGTTATCTCGAGAATCACGTTCCGGAGTCTACGGAACGGGCCGACGTCACCGTGGACGAACGTCGGGAGACGGCCGAACGCGTCGCCGCCATCTGGGAACGCGAGCGAGCGAACGCTCCGTCGTACGACGTCGCCGAACTCGAGGCGGCACTCGTCAGGCCCATCCTCCGCGCACTCGACGTCCCGTTCGTCCGCGTCGACCGTAACGAGCGGGTCGACCGCCCGCGACGGCGGCCGTCGTACGCCATCGGTCAAGGGGTAACCTCGACCGATCGATCGGACCCCTTCGGGCACGCGATCGCCGTCGCGGACGTGCGACGGTGGGGACGACCGCTGGACTCGCTCGCGGTCGATGTGCGAGACGACGGCGGCTACGAACGTCCGTTCGAACATCCGAGCCACCGAATGCGCGTCTTTCTCGAGGAGACGTCCACCCGATGGGGCGTGCTCACGGACGGCAGGCGGTGGCGACTCTACGGTGCGGACGGGCGGTTCGACAACTACTGCGAGGTCGACCTCGGGGCGGTCCTCGAGTCGGACGACCGGACCGCCTTCGACCGATTCGTCCGACTGTTCGGCGGGGAGGCGTTCCGCGAGGACGAAACCGGCGCGTGTCGGCTCGAGGACGCCTCGAACGAGAGCGAGGCGGTCTCCCGCGAATACGTCCGCGAACTCCGGGAGGACGTCTGCCGTGCGGTCGTCGACCGTGCGGGCGAGCGATTTGCACACAACGATCGCGTCGAATCCGACTCCCTCACCGACACCAACGAGGCAGGCCTCACCGACGCCAACGAGGCAGAACTCGACGACGCCGATGGGAGTGACCCAGACGACATCCACGGGTTAGACCTCGAGGCGGGGTACGAGCGCGCGGTTCGGGACGTCTTTCGGGATCTACTCGGACGGTATCTCGAGCAGTCGTCTCCGGCCGACGCCGACGCCGGGTGGTCCACGGCAATCCCGTTCGCTTCGGTGACGGCCGACGACGGGCGCTCGAGCGATTCAGCGGCGACGCCGCTCGAGACCGACGTTCGCCTCGATCGACTCGAGATACGCCATCTGGGTCGCGTCTACGAACCGATGCTCGAGTACGAACTCGCGGTCGCCGAAACCGCCCGACCGGTCGCGGACGGGGAGTTCGCGCCCGCTCACGGGAACGCCGAACGGCCCGATCGGGTCCGTCCGGGCGACGTCACTCTCTCCGTCGACTCGAGCGAGCGAAAGGCCAGCGGGTCGTACTACACCCCCGAGTGGGTCGTCGACGAGGTCGTCGAACACACGCTCGACCCGCTCGTCGAGGAGATCCGAGACGGACTCGAGCGGGACGATCCGGCGTTCGCCGACGCGTTCGTCGACGAGCTGCTCGGACGAGCGATCCTCGATCCGGCCGCGGGGACGGGGCGGTTTCTGACCGGCGCGGGCGAGTTTCTCGTCCGGGAAATCGTTCACAATCGGGAACGCCACGCCGCACGGCACGGACTCGGGGCGATCGACCCGGACCGCGACGTCGCGTGGGCCCGGCGTCGAGTCGCCGCGCGTTGTCTCTACGGGGTCGACCTGGATCCCGTCGCGATCGGTCTGGCGCGGGCCTCGCTGTGGGAGCGTTCCGGGAGATCGGCCGCGGTTCGGGACGAACTCGAGGACCACCTGATCGCCGGCGACGCACTGGTCGGGACGGATCGCGAGCGACTCGACCGCCTCGCGTCGCGACTGGTCGACGCCCCGGTCGGAAGCGACGGTGCCGGGGCCGACGCCTCGCTCGAGCGTAGTGGATCCCTCGAGCGTCTCGAGGCGATCGCGAACGTGTCGACGGCACACCGGTTCGGTGCCGGTCTCGAGGACGACACGGAAGACGTGCCAGCCGAGGCGCTCGACGATCTCAGGTCGGCGACGAACGGGGAGGCGTACGAACGTCTCGCCGGGAGTGCGTGGTTCGAGGCCGCACAGCGTCGCGCCGCCGCCGGTCGGTACCTCCACTGGCCGCTCGAGTTTCCCGACGTCCTCCTCGAGGCGGGCGAATCCGAGCGATCGGACCCCGGGTTCGACGCCGTCGTCGGGAACCCGCCCTGGGTCGCGACTGCCGGACGCGCCGATATCAGCGCGACCATCGAATCCGGGCTCCGGTCGTATCTCTCGCGGACCCTCCAGGCCACCGAGGGCCAGTTCGACCTCTACGTCGCCTTTCTCGAGCGCGCGATTCGACTGGCACGGAACGGCCGCGTCGGATTCGTCGTTCCCGACTCGATCCTGACTCGCGAGCAGAACGAACCGATCCGACGATTCCTCCTCGAGCGGGCGCCGCCGTCGCGAATCGTCCGCGTCGGCACCGTCTTCGAGGGCGTCGAGTCGGGCGCGGCGATCCTCGTCTGTGGGCTCGACGCGTCGACGGTCTCCTGTGGGGATGTAACGGATGACAACGGGCTCAGTGGCGATGGGGCGGCCGGGACCGGTAGCGAAGCGCTGGACGACCTCGTGACCGAGGGGATTCCACTCGAGACGTTCGAAACCGAATCCGCGGCGCGATTTTTGATCTACCTCGACGAGCCGACGCGGACGATCCTGGACCGAATCGACGAGCGGCCGTCGCTCTCGACGGTCGCCGAGATCGCACGCGGTGAGGAGGTGAGCAAGCGAGCGCCCCATCTCGAGGGGGAGCCGACGCCGACGACACGGCCGATCGCGCCCGGAAGCGCGATCGATCGGTACGGACTCGACGAGGCCGAACTGCGGTACGTCGAACCCGACGACCTCGAGAAGCGAGCCGACCAGTACCGGAGTCCGAAACTCGTCTTCAGACAGACGAGCGATTCGCTCGTCGGGACGTACGATCCGAACGGGCTGGCGACGATCAAGTCGGCGTACACGATCCACCTCCGGTCCGATTCCCCCCTCGCGGAGTTCGACCGGGTCGACGCGTACAAACACGTCCTCGGTCTTCTCAACTCGCCGCTTTTGAACTACTACCTCCGGTACAGACACACGGCCTACCGGTCGGTGTTTCCACAGATCAACCAGTCGACGTTCGAGTCGTTTCCTCTCGCGGTCGGCGATGGCCCGGATTCGGAACTCGTCGCTGCCGTCGACGCGCGCCTCGAGGCGACGGCCGAGCGGAACTCGATTTCGCTGGATCTCGACGACTACCTCGGGGAGTACGACGACGACACCACGCTGGACGACGTTTCGGCGTATCAGCCCGCCCCGAACGCCGAGGAGACGATGCTCACTGAGACGGCGACGAAGCGCCCTGGCCTCCGGATCGATTCGGTCGAAACGAAACGAAACGGGAGCGCCCGACGGGACGGCGACGTGGTTACGATTTCGGTCCGTCTTCGATACAAGCCGACCGAAAGCGCCGCCGAAACGGATCGGTGGGGGTACGCGAGGACCGACCTCGTACCGGCCGTTCGGTTCGTCGGCGTCGACGACGCCCTCGCACGGGCACTCGAGACGTTCGTCCCGCACGCCGTCGAGGAGGGTGATGGGTTCGCCGGTTTCAGGGCGGCCGCGACGCGAACGATCACGCCTCTCGATCGGGTGAACGCGCTCACGCTACCCCGTCTGGACGACGTCTCGGCCGACCTCTCGCGGTACGTCGACCGCCGCGACCGCGCGCGGGAATTGGACGAGCAGATCACGGCGATCGACCGCCGGATACACGAGCGCGTTTGTTCGCTCTACGGCGTTCCGGCGGACGAGCGCGAACGCGTTCGGCGGGAGTGTGGACTCGTCTCCGACCGGCCGGCCGACGGTTATCGCGACAACTGATACGGTCTACTGTCAGTCATCTCCGGCGCAACTGCGACCCGGTGGCGGTTTCGCCGGTAGTTCGGTACAGCGAACCGTATGAAACGATTCCTACACCGCTTGCAACCCCCTTCCGGATATCGGCCCACTCCAGCCGGTCTCCGGGTAGACACTCGCGAGCGGCTCTGTACCGACGTTCAGGTCGACGACTCGGTGTCTACCGCTCCGGATGCATCGGTTTGGTGAACGCTGTCGACGAGCGTAATCTCCACTCCGTCGCAGGTCCGTTCGACGAGAACCGTCCGACCGGCGTACGTGAATTCGATCCCGAGCGATTCTGCACTCGACTCACAGAGCGAATCCAGACCGTCGGGATCGACGGTGTCGTACAGCGGCTCGAGTTCGATCGGATCTACCCCCTCGGTTCGGGCGACCAAGTCGACGATAGCCATACTCGGTCGGCTTTCGTCTGAAGGGCTCACTGTCGTCGACGGGCAACCTTGGTTCATGAATGCTGATGTCGGGACCACCAGTAAAGAATATATCCCAATATTCCATCGACAAATCGTCCGGGAAAATTAACGTCCGAGGATCCCGAATTACGGAATCGAAGTTCCACCCTCGGATGGGTTGTCGTGTCAACGAACTCTAGCCTTAAACGCATTTCGGTATGAATTTCCGGGACAGCGGCGAAAGCCGACCGATGCTCCCGCTCGAGCGGGTCGGCCGACGACGGCCGTGGTGGAATCGAACTGCCATCCGTGTTCATCGACGGACGGTTCATCTGATCACCGAATCGACACCACACTCACTAAACCGACGTTGAGTGCAGTTGCGGGCAGTGACTCCGATATTTCGATCAATCTCCCGCGGGATGTCGGTGAACGGAGTTTCGCCGAGAGACGTCTCGAAACCATCACGTTGGCCGGAAACCATACCTTTCGGAACCCCCGATTTACACTCGAGGTGAACGCTCCGGGTGAACCGCGTGGCCACGGCCGATGCAATACCGGTCGGCGTCGCCGAGTACGCCGTCTCGAGTGACGAGCGCCCGCTGAAGACGAGCGGTGTCGGCTCGTGTGGCGTCGTCGTCGTCAGAGACGAGGTCGCCGCAGTGAGCGGCTTGCTACACTTCATGTTACCTGAGGCGGCCTCGCCCGTCGACCGCGAGGCGAAGTTCGCCGACTCGGGTATCGATGCGCTGTTTTCGGCGCTCGAATCGAAGGGAGGCGACCGATCCCGGACCTGGGCGAAACTCGCCGGCGGTGCGACCATGATCGACTTTCAAAGCATGGGCAGACCGATCGGGGAACGAAACATCGAAGCGGCTCGAAACGTTCTCGACGCCCTCGAGGTCCCCGTTCGCGCGGCCGACGTCGGCGGTGACGCCGGCCGTCGGGTAACGTTCGACCCCGCGTCGGGGGAACTGCTGATCAAAACGGCGAGCAGTGAGGCCCCCCGTCGACTCTAGTGCTTTGGCAAGCCTGAACTGCAGGGTCGAATCCGTCGCCGCAGGCCGGTTCGAGCCTGCAATCGACGTTTGGAACGGTACTATAGTAGCCACCGAAAATCAATGCACACCCGATCGCCAGACGAAAAGCGCGGTTCGGAGCGAGCGCGGTTCGGAGCGAACGAAGTGAGCGAGAACCGCGGAACGGCGAACGGGGAGGAACGACCCGTGAGCGAAGTGAGCGAGAACCGCGGAATAGCGAGCGGGGAACCCAGTGACCCGTGAGCTCGGCGATCGGCGTATACACCGTTTCAGTTGTTCCTATTGAAGTGATCGCTCGGGTCGGTCGCCGTCTCGCCCGCGCGCTCGACGGGAAGCGTCTCGAGGACGCCTTCGAGTTCGCTCCGACGGGGGAGCGCGAGCAGTTGACATTGGACCGTCCCGGAGTCATCCGTTTCGATCGTCGAGTCGAGGACGAACGCGTAGTTTTCCGTTCGGGCGATGTCGGCGACGATCGGGCTCAGGATCGCCGAACCCATATCGGCGACGAACGACGGCGGCGAGTGCCTGATCGACGTCTCGAGTACGTTCGCCCAGCCATCGAGAAAGCCACTCGCGATGACGTTACAGAGTTCCTCGAGTGCACCCCGTTCGCGCTCGCCCCACTCGTCGGTGCCGTCGACCGGAAGCAACGCGCCGACGCTCTCGGCCGCCGACTCCGGTCGAAACAGGATCGTGAGATAACCGCCGGGCGGCCCCTCGTACTCGACGGCCGCTCCGACTCGCCGGTCGTCGCCGACCTGCGCGGGAATGTCGGGGATCGAGACGAAGTTCAACCGATTCACCTCGACCGTCGTCTCGAGACCGGTCATCGTGGTGAGTTTCTCGGCGGCGACCGCCCCACCACGCTCGGTCATCTCCGTGAACACTTCGAGTTTCTCGAGGGGGATCCCTCCGCCGGCTCGGTTCCCGAGTAACTCCTCTAACGCCTCGACCGTCGGGAAGAGCAGTATCCGAAAACTGAGGTCCGCCGTCGACCGAACGACGCTCCGAAAGACGAAGGTGTACTCGCCGTCGTCGGTCGGGACGTGAGGAAGGACGTCGACGCCGGAGCCCTCGACGTACGTGGGCGGTGAGACCGGTATCTTCGTCTCGAGGTGGTCAGCCCACCCGCCGACGAAGCCGTTTGCCAGGATGTTCCCGACCTCGGCGACTGCCGCTTCGACCTGCTCCGGGTCGTCGGTGGGAACGAGGTCGCTCGCGATCGCTTCGCGTCCGTCGTCGTCGAACGCGAGGGTGATCTCACCGGTCAGGGGGGATCCAAGCGAGACGCTGATGCCGGCGAACGTTCGATCGGCGAACTCGTATCGGAGGTCAGAGCCCGATAGCAGGGAGACGCCGGTCGTCTCCACGCGGGTTTCGACACCCGTCAACGCCGAAAGCGCCTCTGCGGCCGACTCGGCACCATCCCGGGCCAGGTCGTTGTACGTCTCGAGTGCGTGTACATCGATCTCCATCCACTATCCTCCAGGGAGTTCCGTGGCTACTCGGCGCACACACGCCACTAGTTGCGTCCGATAATTTATCTTTCGGGCTAGGCTCGTGCTCGATTCTCGTAAATCGGCCGTCTTCGGACAGCGACGGTGGCCCGAGACGATTCCCGCTGACGACCCCTGACTATATGAGTCGGGTCATCTACACATAACCCAGGGCGAGTACCTCGGGCTCGATCCCGAGATACTCCACGATACGAGCGGTAGGCGTCGGATCACCACGACCATGAGCTACACCCGAGAGATCAGCGACGACCTTGAGGAACGCCTCGACGGCCACCCGGAGGAAGACGAGACGCACGAGGAGTACATCGAGGAACTCGTCTCGATCTACGAGACCGAGGGAACGTTCCTCCAGGAAGGATATTCGAAGTGAGATGGGCCTCGAATATCCCCACTTTTTGATCAACTTCAAAACGGCCGGGTCGGCCGTCGGACGGGACGGTCTCGCGTTTGCGGAGACGATCGACCGCGTCAGCGCTGACACCGGCCGCCAGTTTGTCGTTTCGCCCCACCACTCCGACGTGCGACTGCTCGCCGAGCACGCCTCGCTCCCGATCGTCGCACAGTCGGCGACACCGGCCGCGACGAGCGAGACGGGTGCGATAACCTGCGAGGCGGTCGCCGCGGCGGGGGCGGACGGAATCTTCGTAAACCACCCGGAGAATCCGACGCCGTTTACCGCCCTCGCGCGCACGGTCGACCGGTGTTCGGAGCTAGGCCTCGAGTCGATCGTCTGCGTGACCGATCGCAAGACTGCGCGGGCCGCACTCGCACTCGAGGCGGACTGCCTGCTGTTCGAACGGCCGGCGGACGTCGCCGCGGACGACGCGACGATCCGGAGTGATCCCGGCCGGATCGAGGCGGTCGTCGAACTCGTCGAATCCGTCCGTCCCGAAACCGCAGTGTTCGTCGGGGGCGGAATCCGGACCGCCGCGGACGTCGAGCGGGCGTTCGACCTCGGAGTCGACGCGACCGGCGCGGCGTCGGCCGCACTCGAAGCCGACGACCGCGAGGCGTGGCTCCGATCGATCGCGACGGCGATCCCGGCATCACTCGAGTGATTTAGCGCCGAGTTCGGATTTCGGTATCCAGTCCCATCTCAGAAGGGTCGGCGTCTCTATCTTTGAACAGTGAGAGAATCACATTGTTTGCGGTGGGCGTAAATCGCGTCACTGGCCGATACAATCAGTGTTCCTCGTCGGGGTGTTCCTGGAGGTGTTCGATCGCGTGGAGTTCGACGACGGGGATGACTTTGGAGACGAGCAAAAAGAACAACACCACCATTCCGATCGTGCCGGTGACCGAGGCGATTTCGATCAGACTCGGGAAGTAGACGCCGGGCGTTGCGCCGTAGATCTCGAAGGTCGGATACATCAGCCCCTCGACGACGAAGAGAATCTTCTCGAGTAGCGTCGCCATGAGGATCGCGATTCCGGCCACGACGGCGCGGCGTTTCGCGAACAGCGAGGGTCGGATCGTCTGGGCGAAGATGTAGGCGAGGACGATCGCGACCAGCGCCATCGAGACGATGTAGATCGGGTGCTCGAGGGTCGCCGCCCAGGCGTACTCCATGTCGACCGGCGGGAAGAACGTGCCGGCGGTGACCTGCTGTAACTGGAGCCAGAGAAACAGCAGGCTGAAAAAGCCGAGCCACAGCGTCAGTCCTCGGAAGATGTCGTCGGTGAGGATGTGATCCCAGTTGTACGCCCGGCGAAAGCCGTACGAGAGGAGGATGACGCCGCTGATCGCCGACGTCAACGCGATCGTCAGGAACTGCGGGCCCTGCACGCCACCAAACCAGCGGGGGTAGGTCGGGAGCAACGCGAACAGCCACGGAATCACGC
The DNA here is from genome assembly GCF_041205745.1 of Natrarchaeobius versutus. Taxonomy (NCBI): domain Archaea; kingdom Methanobacteriati; phylum Methanobacteriota; class Halobacteria; order Halobacteriales; family Natrialbaceae; genus Natrarchaeobius; species Natrarchaeobius versutus. The sequence goes on from NZ_JBGFCC010000002.1 coordinate 317,753, forward strand.
CCCCGTGGAGCAACAGCGGTGCCATGATGATGATCGCCAGTGCGAGCCACCAGACCATCCGTTGGACGACCTCGTCTTCCCGTTCGGAGTAACCGACCGTCAGAAGCGAGTAGATCGGTCCGAAGTGATCCGGGAGGTCGCCTCGAAGGCGACTGACGTCGTAGCGCAACGTCAGCATGAGATACGTCGCCGTCAGCACGAAGTACGCGGTGATGACCGTCACGTCCCACACCAGCGGCGAACCGTGGATGGTGATGTGATAGTGGCCGATGATGCTCGTGACCATCCGATCGGGCCGCCCGAGGTGAACGACGATGTAGAAGCCGGCCGCCGAGAGTCCGGCGATCGTCAACAGTTCGGCGAGTCTGGCGACCGGCATGTACCGGTCCATCCCGAGCAGGCGCACGGCCGCCGACAGGATGATGCCGCCGTGAGCGATTCCGACCCACCAGATGAACGCGCCGATGTAGACCCCCCACGTGACGCCGCCGCCGGTCCCCCAATCGGAGAGCGCGGTGACGACCATCCCTTCGTAGAGCTGGTAGAACCAGCCAAGCAAAAACAACGCGAACGCGAGCCCCGCGACGGCCGCCAGCGCGTAATACTTCGTCGACGTCTGCTGAAACGGCCTGAGGATATCGGCCTCACTCGGCGTTTTCGTACTCATTGTGACCGAATCCCGAAGACGTATTCCGGCCACGCCTTTCGAACCGAACGTTGCAATCGCAGGCCCGTTTCCTCGAGTTCGTTCGCGAGTGAACTCGACGGGATCGGAAGCGATTGCGGATCCAGACGAAATTCGGATCGACGGCGGAGCCCGCGCAGGTTGGATACCGGCGAGGCAGTCGCCGATCGCGAGTGTCTACGAACCGCTCGAGTGAAAATACGAAATCGTCCGCAACGACCGTTACTGTTCCTGGCTCTGGGCGGGCGCCAGGTCGTCGAGGTCGACGGATTTCTTCATAAGGGCGTCGGCCTGGTCGGCGACGACGCGCTGTTCGCGCATCAGCTGTTTGAACTTACTCTGTGGCGAGAGGTCGCCGATCAGGACGCCGCCGACGATCTTGCCGTCTTTGAACGCCACGCGTCGCCACTCGGTGTCGCTGTAGCGACGTTCGGCGTGTTCGTCGCCGAGCGTCGGGTGTCCGAAGGAGAGAAACGGGAAATCGAAGTGGGTGATCGAGTACGAAGAGACCCACTCGAAGACCTCGGCTTCGTCGTCGGCGGCCATGTTGATCGCCGCGACGCGGCCCTGCTCTTTTGCCGACCCCCACGAGCCGTTCTGGGCCTGTTCGCCCAGTAAAACGTCGTAAAATCGCGTGATGTCGCCGGCCGCGTACACGTCCTCGACGTTCGTCCGCATGTACTCGTCGACGACGATCCCGTTGTCCTCTTCCAGGCCCGCACCGCGGAGGAACTCGGTGTTGAACGTCAGTCCGATGGCGACGCCGGCCCAGTCGCACTCGTACCGGTCGCCGTTCGGGTCGATCGCGGCCGTCACGTGACCGTCGTCGTCGGTTTCGAACTGGCCGACGCCGCTGTCGAAGACCGGTTCGACGCCGACGTCGCGCATTCCCTGGTGCATGATCTCGGCGCCGTCGGCCGAGAGTGCGTAGCGCCACCAGCGATCGCCGCGCATGAGGTACTTGCCGGAGACGCCCTGTGCGCCACAGACGGCCGCGAAGTCGATCCCGAGGAGCCCGGCTCCGACGACGACGGCATCCTCGCCGGCTTCGGCGCTCTCACGGATTCGCCGTGCGTCCTGGAACGTCCAGAAGTGATGGATACCGTCGGCATCGCTGTTCTCGACCGGAAGCTGGGTCGGGGTTCCGCCGGTTGCGACCAGCAGTTTGTCGTACGGAACGTCCTCGCCCTGGTGGATGCGGACGACTTTCTCGTCGGTGTCGACGGACGTTACGTGCGTGTTGAGCGAGAGCTCGATGTCGCGCTCGTCGTACCACTCCTCGTCGTGAATCGAGATCGGCGCCTCGGGGAGTTTCCCTTTCGCGTGTTCCTTGATGAGAATTCGATTGTACAGTGGCTCCCCCTCATCGGTGATGACGGTAATCTCCGAATCCGGAGCTTCCTCCCGGAGGGTCTCGGCAGCAGAACTGCCCGAGATCCCGTCACCGATGATAACGTACTGGGTCATATTCGGACCGTTCGTAATGCGGGTTAAAGTGGGTTGCTATCTCGTCTATTTTACCTCCCCTACCGAACTGGCCGAACAATCGTCCGGTCTAACCGAATACGTTCACGGAATCATATAGTTTAGCGGGAGTATCTCACGAGCGTGTTCGTCTCTGTCCCAGAACCACCTGGAACGATTGTCTGGAACGATTATGCACCGTCCGGTCTGGAACGATTCACGCTCCGCTCTCGCGTCGAAACCAGGAATCGCCGGAGGACGAACGAACGGCCTAAAACTCGTGATCCGGATCGTCTTCGACCTTTCGCTTCATCGAGTCCCGTCGCGATTTAGCGTCACGGCCGGTCGCCTCGAGCAGAAAGTCGTTTTTCGCGTCGACGGCGTCTCCGGCGGCCTCGAGTTCGTCCGGTCCGAGCTCCGTTGGGTCGCGTTCGTGGAACTCGACGGCGAGTTTGTCCTTCTTGCCGGAGTACTCGACCGCGCCGACGATGATCTTCTCGAAGACGGGGTTGTCGGGTTCCCCGATGACGTAAAGGTCGGATCCCTTGAAATCCTGGGTGGTGGTGATGGGGCCGAAGTAGTCCTCGATCGTCGACTCCATGTCGGGGATTCGCTCCTCGAGATATTCACCGCGACGCATCTTGTACTCCTTCATGGATTGGAGATACACGGCGGGGTGTTTACCTCTTTTCATACCCGATGTTTTGGATGGCCAACAGGAGGGCGGCAGTCGGGCGCCCGGTATCCGTCTCCGTCGTCTCGTTTCCCGATACATTCGAGTCACGAACGAATCGGGTTACGTTCCCTACACACTTCGAGACGAACGAATCGAACCACGACCGCTCGAGGCAGAAACGAGAACAGCGGACTACTACAGGGGCCGTTCCCCGAGATATCCCTTTCGACACTCGGGGCAGATGTCGCCGGCGCGCAACGAGCCGCGGTCGTCGGTGTCGACGTAGTCACACCGTGGACAGTAGAACTCCGTCGGAACGTCCTCGGATCGACGGTCGGGCATCTCGCCCGGCTTGGGGGCGGGTTCGGCCCGCTCGATTCCCGAGCCGGAGTCGGTGTCCGGATCCGTCTCGACGCCGGCGGCGGCATCGAGAATCTCCGACTCCGTCGCGATCGCCTCGGCGCCACTCGAGGTGCCGACCGTCGACTCGTCGTGTTCGAGGACGATCGCGTCGTCTTCGATCGCGTCGTCTTCGCCGTCGGTCGCTGACGGAGAGTCGTCGCCCTCTCGGTCGGGCCAGGACGACGAGTCGTCGGCTTCGACCGGCGGGCCGACGTCGTCAGACTCCGGCCACTCGCCGCGCTCGCGGTCGTCGGCCGGCCGACCGTCCGTCTCTCCGTCGAGAATCTCGCCGTCGTCCGTGATCGGCTCGCCGCTCTCGTCGGTCGGGACGTCGAGATCGTCCGACTCCGCACCCCCGTCGTCACTCGAGGCGGATACCGGATCGGCGTCGGCCGGCTCCTCCTCGGTGGGTTCGGCGTCGACGATGACGGCGTCGGTGTCCGATTCGTCGGGGGTGGCCGCCGTTTCGGCCACGTCCGGTTCCTCGTCTGCGGTTGCCGCGACCTCGGCGTCCGGGTCGGGTCGTTGTGTAGTCGATTCTGGCTCGGAGTCGTCGGGTCGTGACCGATCGTCCGAGTCGGTGACGAGACTCTTCACCTCGGTATTTTCACTGATGACATTGCGTTCGCCACAACGGGCACACTCCTCGAACTCCTGAACGGTGACGACGACCTCGCTGCCCCGTTCTTCGCGCTCGCGTTGGACTTCCGGCTCACCGTAGGCGTGCCCGAGCAGCGAACATCGCAGGACCATTGTCCAATCGTACCGATCGAGGGCATAAAAAACGTACCGGCTACGTCGGACGCCAGGCTGACACGTCCGGCTACGCTGGACACGAGAGTGATGCGTTCGAACCGACTCGGGCGGCGTTTGTGCCGAAAATGACGGACAGCAGACCGTCTCGAGTGATCGGTGAGCGCCAGCCGAAGATCGAACGTCAGTCGGGAGGCCCGAACATTCGGAGACGTTGTCATGGAACGACAAACGTCAAATCCCGGGTGGTCGAATACTGCATTGGATGAGAGTCAAGCGGGAGTACCGAGACCGTGCGGGGACCGAGGTGGCGGTACTCGATGCCCTCGTCGACCGCGCGGACGACGGGATGACCGTCTTCGAGCTTCGAGCGGCCGTCGAAGCCGAGATCGACGACTTAGAGGAGGCGCTCTCGACGCTCAAGACCGACGGCCTGATCGTCGTCGACTCCGAGGGGAGCGAGACGGTTATCAAACCGGACGAACGCGTCGTTCCAGACGAACCGATCGACGTCGACGACGAGCAGACGATCGGGGAGTGGATTCGCGAGCGATTTCCGTTCTGAGGCCGAGAGGATCTGTCCCCGAAGCGTTCACCGGCGGCATGGATCGTCCCTCAGCACACGCGACTCGCGGACGTACCCCTGAACGCGCAGACGTACCCCTGAACGCGCGGACCACACGACCCCAGGACAGGTGCGGGCACGTTCGTCGCCGTCACTCGAGTGACCGAATCGAAACCCCTGAGAGGCTCACGCACCTTCGGGTAGATATGACCGTTATCGAGTCCGTCCACGCGGACCACGGGGCGACCTTCGGCGAGCGCGGCGGACGGAAAATCGTCGAGCACTTCGGCCGACCCGACCGAGCACACCGCGCGGTTCGAAACGGCGTCGGCCTCATCGAAGCCGTCTACGGCGTGATCGTCGTCGAGGGCGACGACCGCCTCGAGTACGTCGACAACGTGGTCTCCAACCGTGTCCCGGCCGAGGACGGCCAGGGCTGTTACGCGCTCGTGTTGGACCCCCAGGGCAGGATCGAGGTCGAACTCTACGTCTACAACGCCGGCGAGCGACTCCTGTTGTTCGTCCCGCCCGAGACGGCCGAACCGCTCGCCGAGGACTGGTCCGGGAAGGTGTTCATCCAGGACGTCGAGATCCGGGTCGCCACCGACGAGTACGCGATCTTCGGGATCCACGGACCTAAGGCGACGGAGAAGGTTGCGAGCGTCCTGAACGGCGCCGCGTCTCCCGACGAACGACTCTCGTTCGTTCGCGGCACGATGGGCGACGCCGGAGTCACGGTCGTCCGAACGGACGCGCTCACCGGCGAGGAGAGCTACGAAGTGATCTGTGGCGTCGACGACGCCGAAGCAGTCTACGACGTCCTCTTGAATCAGGGGCTGAACGCCGCGCCCTTCGGCTACCGTACCCTCGAGAGCCTCGCGCTCGAGGCCGGCTCGCCACTGTTTGCGACCGAACTCGAGGGTCGGATTCCGAACGTACTCGGGCTTCGAACCGCACTCGACTTCGAGAAGGGCTGTTACGTGGGCCAGGAGGTCGTCTCCCGCGTCGAGAATCGCGGTCGCCCGAGCAAGCGACTCGTCGGGCTTACGCTCGAGGACGACGCGACACTCGAGGCTGATAACGCCGAAAACGGTTCGTCTGCACCACCGATCCCGACGGCGGGTGCGGCCGTCTTCGACGGCGACTCGAGCGTCGGCGAGGTCACGCGAGCGGGGGTAAGCGAACTGCTCGAGACGCCGATCGCGCTCGCGGTGGTCGCCTACGATCTCGAGAGCGAGCGCCTCTCGGTCCGCGTCGACGGCGAGGAGGTGCCGGCCGTCAGGACGGCGCTCCCGTTCGTCGAGGGATCGGACCGCTCCGATCGGCTCCCCGACTACGAGTGATACGGTTTGCTGTCCCGATGTCCCACGGACTGCTGTCCCGATGTCCCACGGACTGCTGTCCCGATGTCCTGGTGCGAGCGCGAACCGCCCTGTAGATTCACCGAAAGCGACGAACAGCAGACCGTCTGAGGCTAACTCGAACTTGCGGCCGCGGTGCTCGAATCGTTCGAACGACCGGGTGAAAACGGATCTCGTTACGTTCGCGGTGGCTCGCCGCCGGTGGGCAAGTGGCTACTCCGCAGGGAACTCGGAGCGCTCGTAGAGGTACATCGCTTTCCACAGGACCTCTTCGGTGTCATCGTTACTCGAGAGATCGTCGAGCTTGCGGGCCATGGTTTCGGAGACGTCGATCGCTGGCATGGATGACACCTCGACGTGGCCCGTATTAAAGGTACGGTATTTCAGAATGGAGTTAATTTTGCCCGTGAATGTCTCGTGGCCGCGATTCGCGGTAACGGGCTTACTGTCCAGGATCGTCGGACGCCGGGGCCGACGCCGCTTCGTTCTCGAAAAACGTCAACCCGTGAATTCGGCTGTCGGGAGTCAACTCTGGGTGAAACGAGGTGCCGACGACGGGGCCATCTCGGACCGCGACCGGGCGCCCATCCCACGAAGCGAGTACCTCGGCGTCGCCGACGTCCTCGATGGCCGGCGCACGGATGAACACCGCAGGATACGGCTCGTCGTCGGCGAGTCCGTCCACCGACAGTGGGGCCTCGAAGCTGTCTTTCTGTCGACCGAAGGCGTTTCGTTCGACGGAGACCCCGACCAACTCGAGTTCGTCGACGCGGTCGTCTCCCGCGTCGCTCGAGGCGACGATCAGTCCGGCACACGTCGCGAGCAGTGGCTTTCCCGCCTCGACGTGGGCGACGATTTCGGGGGCGATTCCCTCGCTGTGAAGCAGTCGAGAGATCGTGGTCGACTCACCACCAGGCATCGCGAGCAGATCACACTCCGGGACGATCCCCGACTCGCGAATCTCACGGACGACGACCTCGCGGCCGCGGGTCCGAGCCGCGCGTTCGATAGCGTCGGCGTGTTCTTCGACGTCGCCCTGGACCGCGACGACGCCTGCAACGAGTGGCATACGACGGGCTAGGGAGGGGGGTCTCAAAAAGGCCGCGTCACGACGGCGTCGTCACTCGAGCCGGCAGATACGGGATCGAAAAAACGGTGGGATCAGGAGACGAACGTCAGCAACTGTACGAGCACGCCGATCATGATGCCGGTCGCGATGACCGTCTTCGGGTTGATGAGAATCGCGTTCGAGTCCTCTGCGTCGAAGTACCGGACGAGTCCGGCACTGGACATCAGCCCACCGGTGTTCTGTCCTTTGTCCATGGATGGCTATTCTAGGCGCGGCGAACTAAAGCTTTCGACGGAGTTGCGCGAGCGGCTACCGGTGTCGGCATCTCGCTCGTGGGGCTCGTCACGCCGTTCGCGCAGGTGGGAAACCCTTATGCGCGGCGCGCGGCAACTGTCGATGAACCGTATGACTGTCACGCTCAAGGACTTCTACGCCGACTGGTGTGGCCCCTGTAAGACGCAAGACCCCATCCTCGAGGAGCTCGAAGACGACTGGGACGGCCGATTCGAAGTCGAAAAGGTAAACGTCGACGAACAACAGGACGTCGCAAACGAGTACCAGGTCCGCTCGCTGCCGACGCTCGTTATCGAGAACGACGACGGCATCGTCGAGCGGTTCGTCGGTGTCACCCAGCGAGAGGATCTGGAGGACGCCCTCGAGTCCGCCGGCGCGTAGAGTCGACCCGCCGAGGAAATTTCTCCGGTTGAAACCCGTTTGGCCGACGACTCACCCGAACGATCCAGGAGGCGGTATCGGGTTCGAACCGTCGCCCGTTCGCCGCGTATAAATTCAGACTAGTAACACCAGTAGATTACTGTGTGGCGGTAGTACACAGCGTGTATGCCGCAGATGGGGCCAAACCACGGCGAAGAAGCTGGACGTCGATGGGGGGAGGACACACAGTTGTCGTCCACCGGGGACGAAAACGAAACCGGCGAGACCGATCCTCGAGGCGGCCCGTCGAACCAACCGACGTCGACCGCCGACCTGCGTCCACGAACGCTTCTGACCGTCGCGGAGGTCGTAATGATCCCCTTCTTCTGGCTGGCTCCACTCTCGCTCGTCGTTCTCGGCGGAGCGATGGCGCTCGATCTCTCGCGAAGCCGGGATCGCTTCGAGGAGTACGGTCTCGAGTCGCCGTTCGATTCGACGTCGTATCTCCTGTGTGCCATTCCGTTCGTCATCGCACAGCTCGGCACGCTCGTCTATCGAATCGTCCGTGTGAACAAGATGCGTTCGTCACTCGGCATCTCGCAATCGGGGTTCAACCGCTGTGTTTCGCGACGAAACCCCTCGAGCGGTCGGGTGGTCGGTGTCGTGTTCGGATTCCAGTTACTGAGCGTAGCCGTCCTCCTCTTCCATCCGATCGGCGACTGGCTCCTGCTGATCGGGTTGCTGGCCGCCCCGTTTGCCGTCTGGTACGATCTTCGATCCGTCCGTGCACTCGAATACGTCGACTGGGGGTGGCCGTGGATCCTCCACGTCCTGCTGGGGTGGCTTCCCGGTGCGACGTTCGTCTACCTCATCAAACGCCAACAGCAGGTCCAGCTCGCCGCGCTGGTCGACGTCTGGACGACCGATCCGGTGACGCTCGAGCCAGATCCCGACGAGATGACGCGAAGCGAGCGGTTCGCCGACTGGCTCGACCAGCGTCTCTAACTATAGTAACAACTGAAACGATTTACACACTGATCGCACAGCCGTCGTGCGATCAGGTGTACATTGACTTTCAGTGGCTACTAGATCCACTTCACGCCGACGTCGTGCATCTCGTCGTTGTATTTGGCGATGTTGATCACGAGCGGCGTGACGCTTTCGACCTCGGCGGCGTTCGAAAGCGGCCCGGCCTCGAGTGCGCGTAGTCCCTCGATCTCGTTCGTGAGCGTCCGGACCGTCTCGTTGGCGTCGGCGTCGTCGCCGACGATCAGGGTGTCGAGGTCGAACTCGACGTCGAGCTCGGCGAGTTTGCCCGCCGCGAGGTTGTGGTAGGCGCCGACGACCGGGACGCCATCAGGTGCTCGCTGGGCGACGAGTTCGCTGACGCTTCCGACGCCCGGCGGATGGTAGTGCATCCCGTCCTCGTCGCCTTTCATGCCGACGGCGGGGGTGACCAGAATCGTCTCCTCGCCGAGGACCTCTTCGATCGCTTCGACGGTGTCGCCGGCGTAGTACGGCGGAACCGAGAGGATCACGACGTCCGCTCTGTCGGTCGCCATCTCGTTGGCGAACCCCTTTATCGTCGACTCGTGGCCGCGTTCGTCGAGTTCCGCCTCGTAGCTCTCGACCGCGTCGCGCGCTTTCTCCGGGTCTCGAGAGCCGATCAGGATCTCGTGGTCAGTGTCGCGCGCGAATCGGAGCGCGAGGCCTTCGCCGATGTCGCCGGTACCGCCCAGTAGTGCGATTCTCATGGTCGCCTCTCCGGACGGGAGTCGAATAAATGGGGGGGAGGCCGGCCGATCTCGCCGGCTTCCCGGCCGCGATACCGATCACGTTAGGGCGCTTCGTCCTCGTCGGGATTCATCGCCGAGCCGAGGCCGCTATCGTAGGCGTCTCGGTTTTTCACCTCCCGTATGCGCTGGCTCAGACGATCCTCGAGCGCCTGGCGCCGATCCTCGTCGACCTCGGAATCGGTTCCCAGGTCGCGCAGATCGGCGCGCGCCGTCCGTAACACCGCGACGGCTTCTGCCGCCTCGAGTTCCGTCGCGCGGTCGAGACTTCGTTCGACGTCGGCGAGTGTCGGTTCGGTCATACGCGTCCGTTCTACGGACGAGCTATTCAATGCTCGACCGGGACCTGCCACCCGGTCCCGATCGAACGACGTCGGCCGATCCGTGGGTTACTGGCGTGAGGCGGATGGAACCGACTCGTGACGAACTGTACCGAACCCCGCGAAGAGAACGACTCCCTGTCCGAGGAGGGCGAACACCGCGAGGGTCGTGTCGGCGAGCAACCACGTGCCGGCCAGCCAATCGAGGAGGCCGACGGGCGAGACCACCGTCTCGGCTGTAAACAACACGAGGGCCGCGCCGAAGACGACGAGAAACGTCCACGCGAACGACGAAATCTCGAGATCGAGCCGTTCGAGGCCGCCGTAAAACGCCAGCCAGCCGCCGAGTAGAACGCACGCGACGAGATAGAGGTTGACGAAGACGGCGGGGATCTCGAAGAGAAGCGCCAGCGCGTATCCCACGGGCAGAAAGGTAAACGGGAGATAGCAGACGGATAGCCAAGCGAAGTTACCGCCGCCGTTCGGATCTGCACGAATCAGACGATAGCCGTCGCGTTCGAGCCAGATCGTCCCGAGGGAGGCGACCCCGAGAATGCCCAGCCAGACGAGTTCCTCCGGAACACCGGCGGTTGCAGGCGATAGATCGGTTCCCTGGACGCCCGCGAGGACGACGTTGGCGGTCAGCCAGACCAATCCAACGAACGTTCCGATCGCCGCGGCGATCTCGGTGAGCATCGATCCCGCGGTCGTACGGAGGGTTCTGATCGTCTTCGTCACGGGCGTTGACACCGTACTACTATCGCTATTCATTCATGCAAACAAATAGATGTCGGTGAAATACGGTCGGCCCAACAGCGCTGTGGACTACTCCATCGGCGGCTCTCTCGAGGGAAGATCCTCTGTCGCCGGTCCTTCGAGTCGCTCTCCGTCGGGACCGAATCGCGAGCCGTGACACGGGCAGTCCCAGCTACACTCCGCGTCGTTCCACTCGAGCAAACAGTACATATGCGTACAGACTGCCGACGTCGCGTGGAGGTCGCCGTCGGCGTCGCGGGCACAGGCGATCGGTTTCCCGCGACGGCGAACGATCGTTCCCTCCCCCGGCTCGAGTGCGGACCGATCGGGTGTGAGAAGCGTCTGAAGCCAGTCGGTCGTGAACTCGCTTGCGACGTCGGCGTTCTCGGTAACCGTCGTTCCGAACGACGCCTTGGGGGTAAACCGAAGCGGATCGAACAGGTCGCGTTCGGCCGGCCGTTCGCCCACGAGGAGATCGGCAAGCAGGCGTCCGGCGGCCACGCCGTTGGTCATCCCCCAGCCGCGAAAGCCGGTCGCGACGAACACGTTCTCGGTCGCCGGCGCGGCGCGGCCGATCAGTGGAACCCGATCCGCCGGCTTGTAGTCCTGAGTCGACCACCGGTAGTCGACCGACCGGACGGAAAATCGCTCCCGGGCCCACCGAAGGAGTCGCCGGTAGCGCTCGGTCGTCGGGCCGCCCTGTCCGGTCTTGTGGTTCTCGCCGCCGACCAGCAGGAGTTCGCCGTCCTCGTCGCGATGCGTTCGGACGGAGCGGTAGTTCTCCCCCGTCCGATAGTACATTCCCTCCGGTGGCTGTCCGTCGAGTCGCAGACCCAGCACGTACGAGCGCTTGGGGTACATTCGAGCGAAGTACCCCGCCCGATCGAGGATCGGGAAGCCGGTCGCGAGGACGACACGTCGAGCCGAGAGCCGCGTCGAACGCGTCGGTTCGCTCTCGCGTCCTGACTCGCTTTCGAGCCGAACACGCGGCGGCGACCCCGGCGTCACGTCCGTTACGCGAGTTTTCTCGAGGACTGTGGCTCCTTCGTCGGCCTCGAGTTCGGCGGCGACCCCGAGGAGATACTTTCGGGGGTGAAACCACGCCTGATCGTCGAACCGGACGCCGGCCTGGGCGCGCTCGAACGGCGGCACCGACGTCACGTACGTCGCGGGGAGGCCGGCCGCTCGCGCCGCCTCGGCTTCGCGTTCCATCTCGTCCGGTTCGTCGCCGTAGAGGTAGGAGGGGTGACGTTCGAACCCGCAGTCGATCTCGAGGTCGTCGATCCGTCGCTCGACGGTATCGATCGCCGCCTCCTGGGTCGTCGCGTACTGACTCGCCCGCCGCCGGCCGAACTCGCGTCGGAGGTGATCGTAGATCAACCCGTGCTGGCTGGTCAGCTTCGCCGTCGACTTCCCGGTGACGCCCGTCGCGACGCGATCCCGTTCGAGGACGACCACCGTCTGCCCTCGTTCGCGGAGTTCGATCGCCGTCGAGAGTCCGGCGATCCCCGCACCGACGATCGCGACGTCGACCGGTCGGTCTCCCTCGAGGAGACCCGCCGCGTCCCGGAAATCGCCTCCCTCACGTTCGTCGGACTCGCGTTCGATCGCCCCGTCTCCCTCGAGCGTCGTCTCGAGCCAGACGGACGTCTGTTTGCCGGGAAGGTCGTCGCGGCGGCTGAACTCTGACATCGGAACACTCCCACGCTACGGCGTCCGCCCGCAAAAAACGGCTGGGCGAGGGTGCAGGCAATAGCACCTCGAGCCCGCTGAACCGGTCCGTATCCGGCCTCGAGACTCGATTAGCGCTGGAGGCGATCGGCTAATTCGTTGATCGACTCGAGGACGGCCGCCGCGCCCTCCTCGTCGTACTTGCGTCGCCCCTCCTCGCCGGTGAGTCCACCGGTCAGGACGCCGACGCCGTGGTACGTTCTCTCGGCGTCCGCGTCCGCGGCGTTTGCCGCCGTCCGAACGTCGTCTACCGTGTCGCCGACGAAGACGACGGTTTCGGCGTCGAAGCGTTCGGCCAGCGTCACGAGCGCCTTCGGATGGGGTTTGCCCTCCGCCCAGTCGTCCATGGTAAAGCGGTGCTCGGCGGGAACGTCTCCGTCGAGTCCGACGCGTTCGAGGGCGATTTCGGCTTCGGCTTCCGGTCTGCCGGTCAGAACGCCGACGTCGTAGCGTTCGAGGAGCGTTTCTCGAGTTTCGGCCTCGAGGATCACCGGCTCGTCGTGGATGAACCCGCGCGTTTCGAGGTCCGGTTCGTCGCCCTCGAGTCCGCGATAGAGCTCCGCGCCGAGGTAGAGTTGCTGGAAGACGTCGCGCAGACGCTCGCGGTCCCACCGCTCCGTCACGCGCTGGGTGGCTCGCGCACCGATCCGATCGCGGACGACGATTTCGGCGGCCTCGAGGCCGCCGCCCTCGGCGGCGATTCCGTCGGTGTAGGCCTCGATCGACTCGTCGTACCCCTCGCCGGTCGCGAGGACGTAGAGAGCGGCGGCGTAGGTGAGTTCCCAGTCGTTGTTGAACCCGCCCGCGTCCTTGAACTGCTGGATGTCTTCACGGCGGATCGTGCGGTCGTGGACGTGCTCGATCGACTCGAGAATCGCCCGGCGGTAGGAGTTGGCGACGTCGACGAGCACTCCATCGATGTCGAGGACGACGGCGTCTGCGTGCATACCTACTCGAACGGGTCGATAGGGATAAAGGCGGTCGATTTCAGGCGTGGCGTTTCGGTGCGGGACTGGGACTCGACACGGGCCTGTTGCTCGTTTTACGGGTGCTGATCGATCGGCACATCGGAACCGCTCATACGGTTTACCCCCCATCATTTTTGGCGCAACCGCCGCCCAGGTCGCGGTTGCAACGGTGGACTCGCTGCACTCCTCCACCGAGACTCGTCTCACACGGTTCGACTCACCGCCGGGACACCGGTACAGGAATCCGTATCAGACGCCGACAGGGTTCCCGAGGAGTGCGAACGCGAGTGCGAGCAATCCGAGCGCGTAGAGTACGTCCGCCCACAGCCACGAAAGGAGATTCGCGAGATAGATCACGGCGACGACGGGTAGCCCGAGCAAAACGAGCGGCGACCGTCGCCACTCGAGGCGCGAACGCGTCCAGAGTACGTTTGCATCGCCGGTGCTCGGAAAGGCGTACGTTCCGACGGAGAGCCCGAGCCACGTCAAGAGTGCAAGCGCCGCGAGGCGTTCTCCCGGACTCGTTCGCACGTCATCAATCGACGCGATATCACCGGCGACGACGAGTGTGGCAACTCCCAGAAACGCGGCGAACGCGACGAGCGTATTGACCAGAAACGGCGCAACGCTCACGGCGAACGCCTCGCGGTATTGCTGTGGCTGCTCGTGGCGTACGTAGCCCGCCGGATCGCCGAAGCGAAAGTAGACGACCTCGAGCACTCGTACCCCGACGAGTCGGCAGGCAGTGGCGTGGGCGAACTCGTGGACGATCACGCCGGGGATGGAGAACACGTGGGATGCGAACCAGACGATTGTGCCGATACCGACGATGGCGAGTGCAACCACCGCCACGACGAAAACGGCCACGAGTACGGTCGGGAGGGCCTCGAGGAGCGGACTCACGTCTCGTCACTCGGGAACGTCGCCGGCGCTGTTAGCTCTTTCCGTCGCGGGCGACGTACAGTGTCCCCGATTCGACGGTCTTGCGCTCGACCGGAATCGCCGGCTGATCGCCGCCGAGCGTCGTAAAGAGCAAGTCGGCGTCGGCACCTCGAGCGACCTCGAGCGTCGGTCGGTGCAATTCGGGCGGCAGGTTCCGTGCGTAGACTGCCTCCGCATCGGCGTAGACCGACGGATCGGGATCGACGATATCGTCGCGGACGAACCGGACGCCCTCGGGGACGTCGCGGTGGTAGACGTCGGTTGCGACCACGGAAATCCCGTCTTTCGCGAGCGCCGCCGCCAGTTCGGTTCGACGGCCGATTCCCACTTCGACGAGGCGGTCGTACTCGCGAAGGTAATCGATTATTGGATCGAACTGACGGCGAGAGTCGCACACGGCGGGACGTTTATAGCGTCCGCGGTCATAGGCTTTGCCATGCTCGTCGACATCGTGCCGGTCGGCAACGTCTCCGCGGAGGTCAAGCGGGCGGCGTCCTCGGCACTGCGATCGGTGTACGACTGCGACGTCACGGTCAACGAGTCGCAACCGGTTCCCAACGGCGCGTACGACTCGGGACGAAACCAGTACTCGGCCGAGACGTTCATTCAACTCGCCGAACGCGTCGGAGGCGGAGAAAAGAACATCGCGATCACACCACACGACCTCTTTTACCGACGCCGAAACTACGTTTTCGGACTCGCCTATCTGGACGGAAGCGGGAGCGTCGTCTCGACGTACCGCCTGCAGACCTCGAGTGACGGCGGCTTCTCGAACAAGAGCGCGAGCGACATCTTCGAAAATCGGGTGCGCAAGGAGATCGTCCACGAGATCGGCCACACGTTCGGACTCGAACACTGCGACAACAACCGCTGTGTGATGAACTTCTCGCCGACCGTTCGCGAAGTCGATATCAAAGAGGAGAACCTCTGTGGGAGCTGTCAGCGATTGATTAGCTGACTCGACTCGATCCCGTCCTCGCTCGAGCGGTAACCGATTACGTCCGGTTCTTTTACGCTCGAGTTCGTGGTTCCGGATCGATGACCTCCTCCCCTTTCGAGACGTGCGTCGAGGAATACGACGAGTGGTTCGAGGACAACGCGAGCGCCTATCGTGCCGAACAGGCCGCCCTCGAGACGCCCCTCCCCCCGGAGTTCGATCCGCACCGGGCGCTCGAGGTCGGCGTCGGGACGGGCCGATTTGCCGACCCACTGGGAGTCCCCCTCGGGGTAGACCCGGCGCGGGAACCGCTCGAGCGGGCGCGCAACCGCGGGGTCGAGCCCGTCCGCGGCGTCGCAGAATCGCTTCCTGTCGCCGACGACGCGCTCGAACTCGTGACAGTCGTCACGGCCCTCTCGTTCGTCGACGACGTCGACCGCGCGCTCGTCGAAATTCGTCGCCTGCTCGCTCCCGAGGGGGTGCTCGTCGTTGCGATCCTCGACCGTTCGAGTCCGATCGGTCGGACCTACCACCGACACAAAGACGAGAGCCCGTTCTACGCCGACGCCGACTTTCTGACCGGGAACGAACTTCGGAACGCCCTCGAGCGTGCCGGGTTCGCGATCGAACGGCAGGTTCAGACCATTTTCGAGGATCCGACCGCGCTCGAAAGCGATTCAGCAGATCAGCCGGACGTCCGGGATGGCCACGGTGAGGGGCTGTTCGCCGTCGTCCGCGCCGTCCCCGATCGTGGCTGAGACGGACTGCTGTCGGTCAGTAGCGCCGAACCTACGATCCGAATCGGGTTTCGCAGGGATACAGTGACAGCAATCCGTCCGCGCCGACCGAACGGCCGTCTCCCGTGACGGTCACGCTGTCGGAAGAACAACACCTTACTGTGAGCGACGCTTACCGGCGAGTATCCGGTCGCGTCTGTCGACGACCGCGTCGACGCGACTCCGAACGGCGAACCATGACTGATACCGGCGACGACGAGATCGAAATCGAGATCGAACGCGACGAGAACGACGGTGCCGACGGGAGCGACGGGCACGGCGAGAGAGGCAGGTCCCGCGAGTACGACGAACGCCAGGGGGACGACGAACGCGGGAGATACGGCCCTCACGCCGAACGCGAACGCGGCGACCCCGATCCGATCGCCGAACGCGAGCGCCGCGACCCCGATCCGATCGCCGAACGCGAGCGCCGCGACCCCGATCCGATCGCCGAACGCGAGCGCCGCGACCCCGATCCGTTCGCCGACCGAGACGACCGCCACGGGGGACGGGCCGGCGACGAGTTCGACTCGCCGACCCGCCGACTCGAGGAGGAGCTGGGCCGGATCGACCTCGAAACGACGCCCGACGGATACGTCGAGGGGCGAATCAGCGACCTCGAGTCGATCGACGAGTCGCGGGTTCGACTCGAAGTGACTCTCCCCCACGGCGAGGTCCTTGAGTTTCACCTCGAGAAACCGATTCCGTGGTCGACGGAGTTCCTACTCGCCCGAATCGTCGAGGACGTGGGCTACGACGCGACGTCGATCAGCTACGTCGTCGGCGAACGGATTCCCCTGAAGCGGACCGATCTCGAGGAGGACGCCGCCGACGCCGCCGACTGGAAGACGACGACCGCACACGCCGTCGGCGAGGCAATTCTCTCTTCGCTCGGCGGGCGGTTTCACTTAGCGGAGCAACCCAATCCCGAGTGGCGGCTGGTCGACCCGCTCGAGCGGCGGACGCTCGAGGACGACGATGGTGGACGCGAGATTACGCGTGGGCTCGGTATGCTATTGATTTTTGCGAGTCCGTTGATCGCCGCAGTCGGCGTCGGCGTCGCGACGACGGGCGCCATTGCGATTTCGATCCCGATCGTCGCCGCGGTGTTCACGGCGCTCGTACTCGCGCTGATCGGCTTTTCGTTCGTCGCCGGAAGCAGGCGCTAGCGGTGGTGTTGGGATCGCTCTCGAGGACGGCGGAATCTTCCCGACGAGGGATCTGTGCGGGGACTCAGGGCGCGTAGTAGTACTCGCCTTCCGACTGCTGCTGTTTGTCGAGTTGGGAGTCGGGCTTGTTGATCCGCGGCCGGGAGGTACGCTCGTCCCGGCGGAACGTCACCTCGAGGTTCGCGAGGAACTCGTTCATGCCCTCGCGCATCGACTGTGGCGTGCCGGCCCGGCCGTGGGCGGCGGGTTCGCCGTCGAAGACCATCAGGCGGTCGGCGAGTAAGTCGATCATGTAGATGTCGTGGTCGATGACGAGCACCGTCGCGTCCTGCTGTTCGGCGTAGCGGCGGATGGCGCTCGTCGCTTGCACCCGCTGTTCGACGTCGAGGTGAGCGGATGGCTCGTCGAGCAGGTACAGATCCGCGGAGTCCGAGAGACAGGCCGCGATGGCGACCCGCTGGCGCTCGCCGCCGGAGAGATCCGAGAGGTTCTGCTCCATGATCCGCTCCAGTTGCAGAGGCTGGGCGATCTCGGTGTTCCAGTACGACGAGCCGAACTGGTCGGTGATCGACGAGAGGAAGACGTCGACGCGCATGTGCTGGTCGATCGTGACGTACTGAGGTTTGTACGAAATCTCGAGGTCGAGATCCAGGTCGGTTTCGTCGACCGAACCGGAGACACTGTCGGGTTCGAGGTTACCCGTCAACAGTTTCGCGAAGGTGGACTTCCCGATTCCGTTGGGGCCGACGATTCCCAGGACCTCGTTCTGTCGGATTTCGCCACCCTCGACGTCGAGACCGAACCCGCCGTCGCCGTAGCTTTTCGTGAGATCGGGGTACTCGACGAGGGTATCCCCGCGGGCGCTCGATCGAGGGGCGTGTTCTTCGAACTCGATCGGGTTCGGACGGATCCGCATGTTCTCGTTGTCCAGATAACCCGCGAGGTACTCGTTGATCCCGTTTCGGACGGATTTGGGCGACGTGATGACACCGTAGGCACCGGGCTCACCGTAGGCGACGTGGAGCGTATCGGCGAGCAAATCGAGGATCGCCAGGTCGTGTTCGACGACGAGCATCGATCGATTCTCCTCCTCGGCGAGTTCCCGAATCAGGCGCGCCGCCGTCACGCGCTGGCCGATGTCGAGGTACGGCGTGATCTCGTCGAGAAAGTAAAAGTCCGTGTCGCGGGCGAGCGTGGCCGCGAGGGCGACCCGCTGGAGTTCCCCGCCCGAGAGGTCGTCGATCGACTGCTCCATCACTGGCCCGATCGAGAGTCGGGAGACGAGGTCGTCTAGCGCGTCGCGTTCGTCGGTTCGCTCGAGCAGTTCGCGCGTGTTGCCGTCGAAGGAGGCGGGTATCTGGTCGACGTACTGCGGTTTTCGGGCGACGGTTACGTCGCCGTCGCGGACGTCGGCGATGTAGTCCTGTAACTCGGTTCCGCGGTAGGCCTCGAGTACGTCGTCCCAGTCGACGTCCTCGTCGTGGCGGCCGAGGTTGGGCTCGAGTTCCCCCGCGAGGATGTGGACGGCGGTCGTCTTCCCGATGCCGTTCGGACCGAGGATGCCGGTTACCTTTCCCTCCTGGGGTGCGGGAAGTCCGTACAGCGAGAAGGCGTTCTCGCCGTAGCGATGTGCCGGATCGTCCTGGAGTTCCTTTGGCAGGTTGATGATCTCGATGGCGTCGAACGGACACTTCTCGACGCAGATGCCACAGGTTTCGCCGAGACAGATCTCCTCTGAGATGTGAATCTGTTCGGGCTGGCCCTCGTCGGCTTCCTCGCCGCGGAGGGTGATACACTCCTTGCCCGTCCGGTTGGGTGGACAGTAGTTCTTACACTCGTAGCTACACCGGTCGGGCTGACACCGGTCCAGGTCCACGACGGCGATGCTGTCGTCGGCCATCGTTAGACGGCGGCCTCCGCGGTGAGCAGGATCCCCCACACCACGAACCAGAACGAGAACGTCATGAACGTGATGAACAGGTAGTGTTTGATCCCGAACTCGTCGTCGCCGTAGATGCTCGTGAAGTCAAAGAGCACGAACTGGACGAGGATCGCACCGACGACGAGCATCAGCGCCCGAATGTCGGTCGCCGCCTCCGCCGGCGCAAGATCGCCGGTGAGGGCGGCGGAGCCGAGTGCCGCCCCGACGCCGAGCAGCGCCGACAGCGCGGTTACGCTGATCGAGCGGATGTGCTCGCGTCGATCGCTGATCGATTCGGTCGACATAGCGAAGACTCTGTGGTCGGTGGTCAAAAGGGGTTCGGGTTCCGAACGAATCGATTCCACTCATTCGTCACCGACTCGACTCTCGCCGAACGATCGATACGGATTCGGTGGGACGATTCGAACTATCGAACGGGCCCGAGCGCCGCTGTCTAGAACTGTGTTGGTGGATTACCCTTCAGAGACTTCCCCGTTGATCGTCACGTTCTCACCGGTCACGACGTCGCCGCCACTGGTGACGTCGCCGTGGACGGTGACGTCATCTTCGATGTATACGTCACCGTCCGCTTCGATGTTGTTGTTGACGAGAGATCCCTCGCCGATCGTGACGGATCCACCCGAAACGATGTCACCGCTCACTTCCGTCTCGGCGCCGATCACGATGTCGTCCCCGGATGTGACCCCGTTACTTATCGTCACGCCGCTCCCGACGGTGATGGTTCCATCAGATTCGAACGTACCGTGGATGATCGATCCGTCACCGACCGTCACGTCATCGCCGGCGACGATCCCGTTCGAGATCGTCACATCGTCCGCGAGGCTGACGGTTCCGTCGGCCTCGAGGGTGCCGTGAATGGTCGCTCGCTCGTCGACCATTACGTCCCCACCGGCGTCGATCCCGTTGTTGACGGTCGCATCGGATTCGACCGCGACGTTGCCGTCCGTCTCGACCGGCTCGTTGTGGGTCGATCCGCTTTCGACGACGACGTCAGCGTCGTTACCGTTCTCACCGTCGTCTTCGTCGCCATCGTCGTCTCCCCCGTTACCGGGCCCCTCCTCGTCTTCATCGACGCAGGTAACGGACACCTCTCGCTCGAGGTCGACTGTCACGGTTCCATCGGTCGTCTCGATATCGACGAGAATGGGCGTACTCCCGCCGACTTGATCGGCGTCGGCGCCACTGATGGCACCGCCACTGACGTCCCTCGCCGAGCAACGAAATGTCCCAAGGATGGCTACGCTCTCGTCTTCGCTCTCGAGCGTGACCGACTCCAGCGATGGTGACTCAGCGCCCCCACCCGTCTGTTCGACGACGATCGCCTCGTCGTCGAGATCGAGTTGGGAATCAGCAGTGTTGTCCGTCAGCGTTCCCACGTGTTCGTCCTCGTACTCGAAGTGTCCATCAGTACACCAGAACAGAAAGTAGTTGGTACAGTCGAACTCCGCGCCTTCGAGGACAGGATCGACCGTCTCGACACCCAACAGTGCGTTCTCGTCGTCGGCGACGCCGACGTCGACGCCACGGTCGGCATCTAGTACGCTGAACGCGCCACTCGAGATGAGCAGTATCACTGCGCCGGCGAGGACGAACACGAGACCGATCCGTTTGACGCCGCTCATCGTGGCCGCTCCGTTGTGCCGAGCTTGTGCCGTCGGTTCTGCCAGACGTGAACCACCGCTGACGTGGCAACCACTCCGAGGACGAGCGTCATCCAGCCGAGTTCGGGAACGGTCTCAGTCGGGATCCACTCGAGCCAGAGACCCGCAACGACGACGAAGCCGAACGCCGCGAGCCCGAGGTAGTAGGTCCCCCACGGAATCGAGTCGCCAGGAACGATATCGAGGTACACCTCGAGTTCCTGGGCCTTCTCGGTGAGTTCGATCGTCCGATCGTCGAACTCGACCATCTCGGCCTCCGCGAGCGTCGGCAAGTGGGTCTGCTGTAACGACGTATAGACCCGCTTGCGCTCGGCTGAGGTCAGCTCCTCGATCTCCTTGTCGAGTTCCCAGGCCGCGACGTGCTCCGCGAGGTCGCCGAGTTCGACGGCCTCTCCCTCGCGCTTGCAGTAGTGGATGGCATAACGCCGTCGGTGGTTGCTCAACAGATCGAAGATTTTCCCCCGGTTCGATCGTTCCCCCATACGAACTGAGATGCGTTTTCTGTCTCGGAAACTAACTGATACCAGCACATAAACTAATCGGCCAACTGATATGTTGTTATGTAGTTGTCAATAATCCGGTGGAAAAAACGGCCACTGAGAACGGACGTGGTGAAACGGCTGAATGTCCCGTTTCAGCGGCGGTTAGCCGCTTTTCTCGCTCCGTGAATCGGCCCAATCACCGGTTCAAACCCGACTTGAACGATCGTATCGCCGATCTTTCGCCCGTTCTGGCGGCTCAATACAAAGTGGGTGGCGTCCCTCCTCTCGAGTAAGAACCGCGCCGGGTAACGTCGTGCTACGGTTGCCAGTGCGGTCGTACGAGGACACTACCAATGAGAATGAACAGACGCAACGTGTTGATCGGACTCGGAACCATCGTCGCTGGCGGCGGCGCCGCGCTCGGAACGGGCGCGTTCAGTACCGTGACGGCAGACCGAACGGCGAACATCGAGGTCGCCGACGACAGTAACGCCTTCCTGGCGCTCGAGCCCGTCGACGACAATCCATATGTGGTCGAAGAAGGCGGTGAAGTCGTGTTTTACTTCGACGGCGAAGACTCCAATGCGGGCGGGTTGAACGACAACGCGGTTACCGAGTTCGAGAGTATTCTCCGGATCACCAACAACGGCTCGAACGAAGTCGACGTCTCCATCGAGGCCATCGACGAGAACGGAGACGAAGTCACTGATATCGGCCTCGAACTGACTGGGCTCGAGGACCCAATCTCCAGTGGCGATAATACTGAAGTCGGCTTCGAGTTCGACCTGGTCGGGGGAGATGGAGAGAATATCGACGACATCGACGACCTTCGGATTCTGGCCGAAGAGACCGAGAACTGATCGGTCGACGCCACCCGTTCGGTAATCCGGCCGAAACGCGGATCCAATCGATTCGTTCGATCAGCTCTCTACAGACCTGCATAACACTCGAGGTCAAACGGACACCCGTTTCCGGATGCCACCCGCCAAGCTTACCGTCGTGATAACCGCCTGCGTGCTACTCGCACTCGCAGTCCCGACTGCGGCGGTCGGCGTCGGTGAGGACCACGCGACCGAGGACGTCACCCTCGAGCCGACGAGCACCCACGCCTCGATCGACGACGGCGAACTTCGACTCGATCTCGAGGCGCTCAACGGACAGGCGGCGACGCAGGTCGACGACGTCTTCGCCGTCGGCGTCAACCTCGACACCGTCGATCGAATCTGGGTCGAG
Organism: Natrarchaeobius versutus; assembly: GCF_041205745.1. Classification (NCBI taxonomy): domain Archaea; kingdom Methanobacteriati; phylum Methanobacteriota; class Halobacteria; order Halobacteriales; family Natrialbaceae; genus Natrarchaeobius; species Natrarchaeobius versutus. The sequence goes on from NZ_JBGFCC010000002.1 coordinate 340,092, forward strand.
AACGACGTCGACGGCGTTTCCTTCTACGATAGCGACGATCGAACGACGATCACCGACTCCTCGCCGCTCGAGTTCGACGACGGCGCGACGGCTTCGATCGGCGTTTCGATCGATACCCGCGTCGCACCCGAGGGAGCCGAGACGTTCACGATCGTCGTCGGCTACGAGGGCGATGGTGTCGGCGACGGGGACGAAGACGACGAGGGGAGCGCACCTGGTGGCGGTAACGGTGCAGTCGGTATCCCGGTTGGTGACGATACTGGTAAAACAGACGAGGGTCAGCCGGCGGCGATCGAACAGACCGACCTCGAGGCGTCACCGACGACGCTCGAGCCGGGTGAGACGGTGACCGTGAACGCGACGTACGAGAACGTCGGCAACAAATCGGGCGAACACACGGTCGAGTTCGTGGCCGACGGGACACTCGTCGAAACGGAGTCGATCGAACTCGCACCGGATGAGTCGGAAACGGTCGACTTCGAGTGGACTCCGGACGAGCCGGGGACCTACGAACTCGCGGTCGACGGCGTCTCGGCCGGGTCGATCGAGGTCCAGGGGTCGACGGTGTTTCCGATCGAGAACCGGGAACTCCCCGCGTCCGTGACGGCAGCGCTCGCCCCGCCGACGGCGATCGGGCTGTTCCTCGCGATAACGAACGTCAGGCGTCGGTGGCTGTGAGTCGCCTGAGTTCGCCAGTCGTGTGTGAGCCGATCCCGGTGGGAACTCTCGGTCTCCGGGCTTTATGTGGCTGTACTCCCCACCGACTACCGACACAACGAGACACGATCATGACGGCGTTCCGGTGGTCGAGGTGACGACGCGAGCGCTTCTCGAGCGCGGGGTAACGATCGTCATCGCGCTGATCGTCGTTGCTCTCCTCGTCGGACAGCTCCTGGGACAGCCGATCTTGCTCGGTTACGTCGCGACCGGGAGCATGGAGCCGACGATGTCGGCCGGCGACGGGTTCGTCGCTATTCCGAGCGTGGTCTCCGGTGACGTCGAGGAAGGAGACGTCGTCGTCTACAACGCGAGGGAACTCCACGATGGCGGGTTAACGACCCACCGCGTCGTCGAGGTGACCGACGACGGGTACGTGACCGCTGGCGACGCGAACCCGTTTACCGATCAGGACGGCCCCGAGCCGCTGGTCTCGGACGGACAGATCGTCGCGACGGCCTGGCAGCCGGGCGGCGAGGTCGTCACGATTCCCCACCTCGGAACGGTCGTCATGGGTATCCAGGGACTCGCACTGGCGGCCGTCGGCGCCGTTTCCGGGGTGTTTGGCTTGACGACGGCCGCCGATTCGGACGGCATCGGCGCGCTGTTGGTCGGCGCCGGCGTCGCGTTGCTCGGCTTTGGCTTCCTGCTCGAGGGGTTCGGCCCCGCCCGTCGGGAGACCTCCAGGCGCCGCTCGCGCGAAAACGTGATCGGGTTCTGGGTCGCGGTTGGCCTCGTGTTGCTCGTTCTGACGACGTTCGCGACCGCGGCGATGGTGATCCCCGCCGGAACGACCGAGTACGGACTGGTAAGCACTGAATCACCGACCGACGATCCGCAGGTGATCGCACCCGGTGAGACGAGCGACCTCACGCGGACGTCCGACAACGCCGGTTACGTTCCGGTCGTCACCGTCTACGAAGCCGAGAGCGCTGGCGTCGAAATCGATCCCGGCTGGCAGACGGTCGGCACTCGCTCGAGCGCGGAGACGACGGTCTCACTCACCGCGCCATATTCGACGGGCGAGTACACTCGCCACGTGGGCGAGTACCGATATCTCGCCGTTCTCCCGCCGTCGGTGCTCGTTTTCCTCCACGGCGTTCATCCGCTGGTCGCTATCGCGGCCGTCAACGGCGTCGTGGTCGGAATCGTGGTCGTCGTGATGATCGCCGCGTTCGGCACCGCCGACTTCCGTCTGCGAAGCGCTGGCGATCACGTCCCGTTGACGACCAGAGTCCAGCGGAAACTCCGAAAGTGGCTATGAGAGGCGTCTTCGAACCAGTATCGTTATATTGTTCGCTACCTTGCATCGAGTTATACATCGTTTCGCCGACTTATCGACTTCGTAACTCGATCAACCGTCGACCTCGACGGATCGGCGAGCCTGGGGGTGGGAAGAGTGATCGATAATCCGCGTCTCGACCTGTTGCTCGCAAAGCACGGCCGTTCGGTTGCCATTGCACTCGTCGTGATCGGGATCGTCGCGTTCGTCGCGACGGGATGGGTCGTCGCCAATCCGGAGACCGAGACCATCTCTCAGAACGCCGAAACGGAGGTCACCACCGACGTCCGAACGAGTTCCTCGGTCGTCGACGGCGGGAGTCTCTGGGAGGAAGGCGACGAACTCTCCAATAGCGCTGTTTACGTGATGAACGCGTCGCCGGAACTCACTATCGCACCCGAAACGAGGCTGACGAATCAGACCGCCGGCGCACCGATCGACGACGCCGAGGTCACACACCGACTGCGCTTGGAGTTCGAGGCGAGTCGCGACGACGAGACGTTCTGGAACGAAACCCACGAGGAACTACACGCCTCGCCCGACGTTGAAGACGGCGTCGCGCGATCACAGACCACGATCGACGTCGAATCGTATCTCGAGCGCCAGCGTGCCCTCGAAGAGGAGATCGGTACTGTGGGATCGATCTCCCTTCAAGTGACCCTCGTCACGGAGTACGACACCGGAAATATAGCGGGTACGCATACGGACTCGACGACGCTCGTCCTCACTGACGAGGCCTACTGGCTCGAGGAGTCGATCTCGATTTCGGACGAGAACCCTCACACTCACACGATCGGGACTCGAGAGGTATCCGAGCCGCGGAGTCCGGCCCTCGTCGGTGCGCTCTCGTTGTTGGGAACGCTGTCGGTCGTCGGCGGGGCCATCGTTGCGAGGCGCTCGCCGGTCGACGTGGAAGCCGCCAGACGGGCAGTCCACGAACGGCGGTACGCCGAGTGGATCTCGCGCGGGTCGATCCCGATGTGGGTCGGTGATCACCACATCGCACTCGATACCTTGGAGGACGTCGTCGACGTCGCGATCGACGCGAACGAACGGGTGGTCCACGACCGACAGCGGAGACTGTTCGCGGTCGTCAACGGGTCCGTAGTCTACTACTACAGCGAGCGGGGGCTGTGGGAACAGACGACCTGGCCGACGATGGAACTGGCCAGGGGTGAATCCGCGGTCACGCCGGAGCAGGTCCCGTCTGCGACCGATCTCTCGGAGTTCGAGGGGGGCGGGGAGTTCGACGACGGTGACGAGCCCGACTTCGACGACGAGGACGTCTGGGAACGGCTATAGCGGTGTGCAGAGCGGGTGTCTGAGACGAACTGCTGGATCGGTTTCCCGGTCGGACCGCCGCTCGGGTCGTAGTCTGTGAAAGTAACATTCAGATACCAGTACGAATTCGTAATACTTTCGGCTCAGCTATAGTACTCGTCGAACCGATTTCCCCCTCGCCCATCCACGTTCGAGAACCGAACCACGACTCGGAAGCTGACTGCTTGGTCAAAAATAAAAATGGCCGTTTTAGTGGGGTGAGTGCGTAATTTACGCCACGATATTAGTAGAATTATTTTCGCTCGCTCGGAAGGGGTAAGGCTCAACTTTTATACTGCTGGGGGATTTCGATTCGTAATATGGGAGAGACCGACGGGGAGGAAATCGAAGACCTGCCACCGAGCGCGAAACTCGTCTTCAAGGTTCTCGAGTACGACGGCCCGCTGACCCAGAAACAGATCGTCGAGGAATCGATGCTTTCGGCCCGGACGGTCCGATACGCCCTCGAGCGCCTCGAAGAGATCGGAATCGTCGACGAGGACATCTACTTCGCCGATGCCAGACAGAGCCTCTACCGGCTTCAAGAGCCGGTTGCGGCGGACGGAAACGGCGTCGAGGAGTGTGCGAAGAAAGACGCCTGCTGTGCGGAGTAACTGAGTTCGCGGCGATACCGCTTTTTGTAACCGCTCGTTCCGTCGATTCGGTCTCTCCCAGCGGTTGGCTTGCCAGCTGTCGCAGTCGTCGAACGTCACTGCACACCTGATCGAACGAAAGTATAGTAGCCACTGAACGTCATTGCACACCTAATCGCCAGACGTATCGGCGATCAGTGTGTGAATCGTTTCAGTTGTTACTATAGGTGGGTTCGGAGCGTGCGCGGTTCTTGCTCACTCCGTTCGCTCCGAACGGCGACGTCCGAACAACGAGTTAATTGTTACAGCCGTTACACTACTCGGGCGGCAACCGGGAACGGCAGGATTATTTCGCCGCGGTGACCGTCTCCATCCATGGAAAAGGAGCGATTACCGCGCTGGGGCTGGTTGCTGGTCGGGTTGTTCTCGGTGACGATCCTCGCGAATATGCTCAACGTAGCCGTCCTCGAACCCGCAGGTCTGGCCGAAGAGTACCACGTCGTCACCGTTATCGCGGCGATGGCGCTCGTCTTGATATACGTCGGCGTCTGGTACGACGAGGATCGACAGGAGTACTGGGAGTTTCGAACGGAACGGATCGTCGGCGACGTGATTTTCGTCGTCGTCGGAGCGATCGCCGGCTCGGGACTCGCGGTCGTCGCGATCAGCGACTTCGGCTTCTCGCGTATCCTTCAGGATGTCCTCGCGATGGTATCGGGTTTCGTCGTCGCCTGGGGGCTGTTCTGGTGGCGCAATCCCGAACTGTATCGAAGCGAGGACGACGGGCGCTGATACGGATTCCTGTACCGATATATCGGCGCAACCGCCGCACGGGTCGCGGATGCGCCCGAAATGACTGACAATAAACCGTATGAGACAAATTATCGGACCGCTTCGTCGTTCGAACCCATCGCGTGTACACCGGTGTGGACACCAGTCCCCACGAACGTCAGTCTCGCTCGAGTCGGATTTACCGCCGGTCGGACCGGCGACTTCTCCGACGCCCGCCACACTCGAGGCGACGATCACTCACCTCGGCGTCACCGTTTCGGATCGACCCGAGCCACGGCGCCCGGCGTCGGCGAGTGATCTCGCTTGTGGGCCGATTCGATGTATCGGTCCGCGATGCCGGCGGCCGTCTCGCGGTCGAGTCCGAGCGTAGCCGTAGCGTCCTCGAGGTCTTGGCCATCGTCGACGATTCGAGAGAGCAACGGATCGATGACGTCGTACGGCGCGCCGAGTTCGCCGGCATCGGTCTGGCCGGCCCAGAACCCGGCGGTCGGCTCCTTGCAGACGATCCGCTTTGGAACGCCGAGGCGTTTTGCGAGCGCGCGTACTTCCGTCTTGTAGAGATCTCCGATCGGATAGGTGTCAGCCGCACCGTCACCGTGTTTCGTGAAGTAGCCGAGCATCAGTTCCGAGCGATTCGCCGTCCCGAGGACGAGCATCGATCGGCGATTCGCCACGTAGTACGTACAACTCATCCGGAGGCGCGCGATGACGTTTCCGACCGCGTGGTTTCGCTCGTTCGGGCGATCGGTCTCCCAGACCGACTCGAGTGGCTTTGCGAACGTCTCTTCGAACGCCTCGAGCATCGGCCGCAACTGGATCTCGTGGAACTCGATACCCAGTCCGTCGGCGATCGTTCGGGCGTCGTCGACGTGGCTGCGATCCGCCTTGTGACAGGGCAATCCAAGTCCGATCACTCGATCGCTTCCGAGCGCTTCGACGGCGATCGCCGCGGTGACAGTCGAGTCGATCCCGCCACTCATCGCGACGACGATTCCCGTCGCGTTCGCCTCCTCGACGGTCGACTTGACGTCGTCGACGATCCGTGAACGGACGCGCTCGAGCGTCTTCGCGTCGGTCACGAATCGTTCGCTTTCGCCACCGACTCCCTGGTAGACGATTGTCTCGTTGTCAACGCTCATTCGATCCAATCACTGTGTTGTTCACGACATATCCAAACATGTGTCTCGTATAAATCGATTATCCTTAAACAGCTAGTAGCCGTAGTTTGGGCATCAGTCACGTGCCCGATTTTTCCGATCGATCGCACGCGTCCCGTTTTCTCGTCGGGTCCGCTCACGTCGTTCGCGAACCCCTCCTGCAAAAATCTACGCTAAAAAGCCACTCGCTCACGTCGTTCGCTCGCGGTTTGGTATCTTACGACGGAACGACCGTGATCGGGTCCTTCGCGATGCACCTTTTTCCGCTCGGGTTCACTCCGTTCACCCTCACGCAAAAATCTGCACCAAAAACCGCTCGTTCGCTCCGCTCACTCCCGGCAGAACGACTTACGACGGAACGACCGTGATCGGGTCCTTCGCGATGCACCTTTTTCCGCGCGGGTTCACTCCGTTCACCCTCACGCAAAAATCTGCACCAAAAACCGCTCGTTCGCTCCGCTCACTCCCGGCAGAACGACTTACGACGGAACGACCGTGATCGGGTCCTTCCGATCGATCGCGGCCTCGAGTTCGTCCGCGATCGCACTGCCGCGTGAGACCTGAATCTCGCCGCCGCGGCTCACTGTCGCGGTGAAGAGGTACTCGCCGCCGGCCTGTACCTCGACGGTCTCACCGTGATTGCCGTCGACGGGGACGACGATGTGTCTCGAGGTGATCTCCGGCGTGACCATCTGGCCGGCCTGCTTGGCGTTGCTGGCGCCGCCGTCGGCTGTGGTTCCGCTACCCCCGCCGCCGGAGCCGTAGTGGGGATTTTCGTCGTGAGTGCGGACGTCGATGTCGATCCCGAGTCGGTTCTCGATGTCGGTAATTCGACCGCCGCCCTTGCCGATGACCGTCGAGATGTCGTCTTCCTCGACGTAGACGACGGCTCTGTCCTGACTCTTGAGTTGGACGTCGACGTAGCCGCGTGCGACGGAGCGGATCTCGCGTTCGATTTCCTGTTTGGCGATTCGATCGACGCCGCTTTCGCTTCCGGGACCGTTCTCCTCGTCGACGAGCGGAACGGTGACGACCTGGCGGTTGAACGTGTAGATCTCGTACTCCGGCTCGCCGGTCTGGAAGTCGGTGACGAGGATCACGGGCCGGGCGAGGTCTTCCTCGGTGAGTCCGGCGGGCACCTTCACCTCCGTCTTGACGTCGTACACCTTCGCGATCTCCCCGGCGTCGACGTAGACGACCGTGTCGACGACCTGCGGGATCATCCCGAGTTCGACCCGGCCGATGAGCCGCTGAAGCGCGTCGATCGGACGGGTCGCGTGAACGACGCCGATCATGCCGACGCCCGCCAGTCGCATGTCCGCGAAGACCTCGAAGTCGTCGGTCTTTCGCACCTCGTCGTATATGGTGTAGTCCGGTCGAACCATCAACAGCGCGTCCGCGGTCTTGGCCATGTCGCCGCCCAGTTCGGTGTACTGGGTGATCTCGGGGCCGACCTGTAGGTCCCGTGGTTTCTCCATCGTCTTGACCGCGTACTCGTGGCCGTTGAGATAGCGCGCGACCGCCTGGGCCAGCGTCGACTTCCCGGCACCGGGCGACCCGGAGATGAGGACGCCGCGCTGGCGCTCGAGCAACCGCTCTTTGAGTTCGTCGGCGTGTTCGTACTCCTCGAGGTCGGTCTGGGCGATCGGCCGAACGGCGGTGATCTCGATCCCGTCGGAAAAGGGCGGTCGGCCGATGGCGATCCGGTAATCTCGGAACTGGACGATCTTCATCCCCGGCTCCGAGAGTTCGATGAACCCGCCGGCGGCCTCCTTTGCGCCGTCGACGACCTCACGGGCGTACTCGTCCATCGTCTCCTCGTCTATGGGTTCGTCGGCGAGTTCCTCGTAGCGCATCTCGCCGAGTTCGCCCCGTTTGGCCATCGGTACCGCGTCAGTCTTCAGGTGGACGCTCATCGTCGTCTCGTCGAAGAACTCCTCGACGGCGAGCGTCCCGACGTCGCGACTCTCCGGTGAGACGTGGCTGACGTCGAGACCTTTCGCCTTCGCTACTTCGGCTTGGACGATGTCGCTCGTCAGAAACGTCGCCTCGAGATCCTCCGCAATATCGCGGATGAGCGCGTCGATCTCGCCCTCGGAGGCGTGTCCCCGTTCGATCGCGTTTGGTCGCTCGCCGACGTACTCGAGGTCGACGACGCCGTCGTCGGCGAGAGTTGCCAGGCGCTTTAGTTCCTCTAACCCGTCCCAGCCGGTCTCGATGCCGTCGTTGGCCTGCGCCTCGAGTTCCGCGACCACCGCTTCCGGTACCGAAATCGTCGCTCCCTCGAACTGCCCGTCTTCGATCGTCTCCGAGACGCGGCCGTCGATGACCACGCTCGTATCCGGCACGACGTTCATTGTGCCGTGCGTTGGTCGCGTACGCGTAAAAGGGTGCGGGAGATCACCCGGGAACCCGCTGGCGTCGACGGAGCGCGATCACTCCGACGGCTCGAGCCCGGATTGCGGAGCGCCATCGCTCGCCGCCGTCTCGAGTGGAACCCGGGTCGCCCGTTCGCGATAACGGTCGTAGAGGCCGGTCGCCCACTCGCGAAAGGCCGGTTCGGCGCTCTCGATACACGCAACGAACGTTCCGTCGTCGTAGACGCCAACGAGGACGGTCTCGTCGGTCACCGTGACGCCGAAATCCACCGTCTCCTCGAGTGTATAGAGCGTGAACGCCGAGGAGGGGACGTCCTCGGGCGGCGGTGCCGTCTCGAGGACCGACTGCGGCGCCACGACCTCCGTCTCCGTTCCCCCTTCGAGGAGTTCGTGGTGGACTTCGATGAGCAGTTCGCTAAACACGGGGAGGATACCGCGGACGGCGGTCGTGTTCGTCTCGGTCATCGCGTTTCGGTAGTGGATGATCGGATCGTGTGGGCTGTTTGGTTCGGCGACCGAAATCCTGGCGTCGGCGAGCAACAGCGGATCGAACGAGTCGTCGACCGCCGCGAGCGTTCGAACTGCTTCCTCGTGGTTTTCGAGGACCGTCAGCCGGTCGAGAAACGCGGTTGCGGCCTCGCAAACGTGTTCGCCGACCGGCGTGAGTTCGTAGCGCCCGTCGCTCTTCCGAACCCACCCGAGCTCACAACAGCCGTTCGTGTGACGCTGGACGGTGACGCGCGAGATGGAGAGCTCGTCCGTGAGCGCCTTGGTGTCCGCGGGTTTCGACCGAAGCGCTCGAAGCAACTCGAGGCGATGTGGCGAGGAGAACAGCTGTTTCCCCCTGTCGTAACCCATTACGTGTTCCTGGCGTTCACAGTCTATTAGTCCTTCTGGGTCCTCTGGATTGGATATCCGTTCGAACGACGGCGTTTCGGGCGCTGTCGGTAGCTAATTCTTCGTTGGTCGTGGAACTGTTGACGTTCATACATTGTTCGTTCCACCACTCTCGTTCACCTGTTGAATGAACATTCACACGGTAAGGTAAGGTCGATTCGCGGTGACCGATCACGTGCACCACGACAGTCGCCACTCAACGGCTCGAGTGTTGCGTGCCCGAACGATCGAGTTCGTACGGACGTTGGTGATGTCGTGTGCCTCTGACACTGACGTATCCCGGTAGGGCGTTCGAGATTGCCCGATCCGAACGCCTCATCCGCGCGTCGCACTCGTAATCTTACTACATACCGTAACTCTCCCAGCATACGTCGTCCCAGCGACCGCAAGCGACTCGTCACGGCCGACCCGTCGTTCGACTTCGCTCGCGAGATCGTTCCCATCGAGCGGGAAGACACGATTCTCCGAAGGGTATCGGTCGAGCACGTTCCGCTCATGAACCCGGAACGCTCGTTCGGAAACGGGGGGTTGAACCGCTTCGTCGACGTCGACGAACTCATCGGAAATATCGGTCTCGACGACGACGAAATTGCCTGGCGAAAGGAGTTCGTCGGGTTCGACGAAGACGACCAACGACGACTGGCTGACCTCGAGTCACTGCTCGGTGCGAACAGCGATCGAATCGCCGAGGAGTTCTACGAGAACCTCCTCGAGTACGAGGAGACGCGAGCGATCGTCGACCGTTCGCCGAAGGGGGTGGAAGCGTTGAAACGAACCCAGAGTGCGTACCTCGTTTCGCTCGCGACCGGCACGTACGACCGGGCGTATTTCGAAAACCGTGCCAGAATCGGAAAACTTCACGAAATTCTCGATATGCCGTTGAAACAGTACGTGGGTCAGTACGGCGTCTACTACGAACTGCTGTTGACGCGGCTGAGCGACCGCGTCCAGCAACAGGTCGTCGACGCCGTCGAGGAGTGGATCACCGAGCGCGAAGCGGACGAGGCGGAGCCGACTGGTACGATCGACGACCTGATCGGTGCGTTCGGCTTCGGCGGTGGGAGCGACGATCGGTCCGCTGGGGGCGAACTCACCCTCGAGCAGTCGTTCGAGCAGACGATCAGGGCCGCCATCGACGACGGGATGATGGACGTCCTCGCACTGTTGCGAATCATCAACCTCGATTTGCAGGTCGCAGTCGACACGTACGTCGACTCCTACGCGAGGGATCTCGAGCGGGCGACCGAGCGTCGCCGACAGCTTGCCCACGAGGTCGAAGCTGACGTCCGGGACCCGATCGAGGAGTTGTACGACGCGAGCGAACTCGTCGCCAACCGGGCGGAGGCGATCAGCGGTCACGCGTCGAATCAGGCGTCGGCCCTCGGTCGGGTTTCGGGCGAACTCGAGGACCAGAGTGCGGCCGTCGAGGAGATCGCGAGCACCGCCGACGAGGTGCGTGCGGAAAGCGCCCGAACCGAACGACTCGCCGCGTCGGGCGTCGAGTCGGCCGACGGCGCGCTGGCCGACCTCGAGGCGATCGACGAGGCAGTCGAGCGGACCGAGACCGCCGTCGACCGCCTCGAGGAACGAATCGACCGAATCGACGACGTCGTCTCTCGACTCGAGAGCCTCTCCGAACGGACGGAGCTGTTGGCGACGAACGCGAAGATCGAGTCGACTCGATCCGATGACGACGCCACGATGGGCGTGATCGCCGAGGAGGTTCGGACGTTCGCACAACGAACGAAACGCGACGTAACGTCGATCGAGGAGGCTCTCGAGGACGTCCGTGCTGATGCCGTCGAGACGATCGAGGCGACGGAGGAAACTGTCGATCGGGTCGACGCCGGTACGGACCGGGTTCGTGAAACGGTCGACTCACTCGAGGGGGTCCACGAAGCCGCGCGGTCGACGGCGGCTGGAATGGAAGACGTCGCGGCCGCGACCGACCAGCAAGCGCGGAGCCTCGAGGTAACCGTTGAGACGGTCGAAGGCGTCTCGACGGCCGCAGACCGGATCGCCGACGCAACCGAGTCCCTCGCCGCGGCGAGTCAGGAACAGACGGCGAGTCTCGGGGAGGTCGGCGACACCGTCGGCAGGCTCGGCGACGATCCGGAGCCGGAGCCGCCAGTGTACGATCGGATCGAGTAACGACGCGCGTTACTCGGCGGTTCGCTCGAGTTCGACGACGGTCACGTCTTCGAACGTCGCCTCACAGGAGTGGCCGGAGACGACGCTACAGACGACGAGCCCGACGTGGACCGGTGTCGTTTGCTCGATCCGGCGTTGATCGATCGGCGTCCACTCCCGGCCGTCTCGAGAGACGAAACACGTCACGTATCCGTCCAGGAGGTCGACGCGGAACCACTCCGAACGCAACTCCTCTCTGAGCTGTTGGCTGATCCCGTCCTCGCCCCGTCGGGTTCGCCAGAGGACTTCGGTTCCGAACCCGGGCGTCGCCCCGACGAAGCCGTACGTCGACGCGTCGTCGAGCCCGTCACGAATCATGACTCCGGCCTTGCTGAACGCATCAACCTCCTCGATGTCGGCGACGCGGCCGCGGATGCTGACGGGATCGTCGACGGTCGTGTGGACGAAATAGAAGTCGTTCCAGTGGCGCCAGATGTTGGCGCCGTCTGCGTTGACGGTCCATCGGTCGTGTATCGGATCGTACTCCGCGTTTGCGTCGGTCTGGAGCGTCCCGACCTCGGTCTCGTCGGTGAGTTCGAGCACTCCGCCGGGGTGGACGTCGGACCGGCCGTCCGCCACGGGCTCGAGCATCATCGGACAGTTCGTGATCTCGAATCGAGCACCGCCTTCGGGACTCTTCCCGACGTCCAGACGCCATCCGCGCTGGATGCAGACGTCCGCGACGATGTTCAGCCCCATCCCGCTCCCGTCCGACTCGGTCGTATACCCCGACTCGAGAACCGCTTCCCGTTTCGATGTCGGGATTCCCGATCCGGTATCTTCGACGTAGAAGCCGTCCTCGAGCGATCCGACCCGGACGGTCACGTCGGAGCCGCCGTGGGTGACTGCGTTTTTGAACAGGTTCTCGAAGATCGGCCGGATCGTCTCTTTGGCGGTGTAGACGCTGGCAGAGGCCGGAAACTCGTTCTCGAGGGTGGCATTACGCGTATACAGCACGTTCCAGACCGAGTCGGCGATGTCGGCGAGGTCGTTTGCCCCTCGCTCGGGGGCGTTCGACTGGTCTTTCGCGATCGATTCGAGATCGGTGACGATCTCCTCGATCCGCTCGAGTGACTCGAGGACGGCGTCGAAGGACTCGTCGGTTCCGCTCTTTCGGGCGAGTTGGAGGTGTCCCATCGCCACCTGCAACGGGTTCTTGAGGTCGTGTCTGACGTTCGTCGAGAACTTCTCGAACTGATCGCGGAGAATCTCGAGTTCCAGTTCCGTCCGCTTGAACTCGGTGATGTCGACCGTCATGCCGATCAATCCCTTCTGCGTTCCGTCGTCGTCGACCCACGGCACCTTCGTCGTCCGCATCGCGTACGCCGTCTTGCCGTCGCCGTACTGTTCGTCACGTTCGCGTATCGGCTCGCCGGTCTCGATGACGCGAATGTCGTCTTCGTACGTCTGGCGTGCCATTTCCGGATTGGAATCGCCGTAGATCTCGACGTCGGTTTTTCCGAGCGCATCGGCGGGAGCGACGTTGTCGGGAACGGACGCGACGCGGAGATATCGTCCCTGCTGGTCTTTGACGTAGACGTTCGTCTCGATCTCCTCGAGCAGCGTCGTGAGGATCTCGCTCTCTTCGCTCACTTTTCGGCGTCGGTCGTACGCCTCGATCGCATCGTCGACAGCCCGCCGAAACGTTTCGGCGGAATTCGACCGGGTGTAGTATCCGCTCGCACCGGCGTTGAGTGCTTGCCGTACGGTTTCGCCATCGTCGCCAACATCGTCGACGTAGAAGACGACGGGGAGTTCACTCTCGAGTTGGCGAACTCGACGACAGAGATCGACCCCCGTCGTATCCGAAAGCGTCCGATCGGTGACGACGCAGCCGACGTCCTCGCGTTCGTCGATCGTCTCGAGAGCGCTCGCGCTCGTCTCTTCGAACAGAACGTCGGTGGCGGCTCCCTCGAGGAGCGCCTCACGGATTTCTCTCCTTCGGACCGACTCGCCGACGCCCACGACGACCGTCGGCTCCTCGAGCAACGGGCTCATCGGCCCCCCCACCTCGACTCGTCGGTCTCCGCGGCGTTCGGTCATCGTCTCGCGTCGCCACCGGTTGCCGACTGGAATGCGTCGATCTCGTGGCTTGGTAGCGTCGCCGGACCGTCGTGTGCCGTTCCCATCCGTACGAGTACTCTCTCGGGTTCGACGCCATTATCGTTAGCGGCTCCATGGACCGTTTTCCCACTCGTTGTGATTAATACACGAATATGTTCACCCAGTATGCGAGCCACTCGAGTCCGTTCTCGGCCCTTCTACGGACCTCGCCGATTGCTTTCGAACCCGACAGTATCAGGACCCTGGCGACGAATAATCGACTATGAGCGCCCCGGTTGCCGAGTTGACCCGCGAACTGGTTGCCGTTCCGAGCCACGACGACGAAACCGCCGCCGGTGACGTCATCGAGCGCTGGCTCCGCGAGGAGACGACCGCCGGCGTGACTCGAGACGGCGTCGGAAACGTACTCGCGCGCAAGCGTGCGGATGGGGCGCTACCAGAGGAATCGGACGACCGCCGATCGCTCGCGTTCGTCGGTCATCACGACGTCGTCCCGCCGGACGATTCACAGATCCGAGACGCCCCGGAGCCAGGCGAGTACGAGTACGTCGTCGAGGAGCGAAACGGTCGCATCTACGGGCGCGGGGCGGCCGACATGAAAGGTGCCGTCGCGGCCGCGATGCTCGCCTTCCGGGATGCAACGGCGCCCGACGGATCCGATCTCGTCTTCGCGAGTTTCGTCGGCGAGGAGGTCGGCGGCGTCGGCGCGCGCCACGCCATCGAGGAGGGGTTCGTCCCCGACTACGCCGTCGTCGGCGAGGGATCGACGAACTACTCGAAACCCGGCGTCACCGACGTCGTCGTCGCCCACCGCGGTCGCCGCGGGATCACCGTCACCTCCCACGGCGTCGCCTCCCACGCCAGCGAACCAGAAGCCGGCGAGAACGCCATCTACCGCGCCGCCGAGGCCGTCGAGCGCGTCCGCGACCTCGAGTTCCCGTCAGTCGAGGTGGCCGGCGAAAGCCTCTCGGGAAGCGTCGCCGTCACCGAGATCGACGGCGGCTCCGCCATCAACGTCGTTCCTGACCGGTGCTCGTTCACCGTCGACGAGCGGACCGTCCCCGGTGAACGGGCCGACCTCGAGGTCCTCGCGGAGATTCCCGACCTCGAGTGGACCGTCGACCAGGATCTACCGCCGATGCAATGCGACGACGAGGCGTTCGCCCAGGCGGTCCTCGAGTCGGCTCGAGACGTCCACTCCGGCGAGCCCGAACTCGTGACGAAACCCCACGCGACGGACGCCGGCTGGCTCTCTCAGGCCGGGACGGAGTGTGTGATCTACGGCCCCTCCGAACCCGGCGAGGCCCACACGAGAGACGAGAGCGTCTCGATCGCCGTCCTCGAGCGTTGCCAGGAGACCTACCGAGCGATCGCGGAGTCGTGGTGACGTCGAATTCGGTGCGTTCCGAACGACGCTGTCCATCCCGGACCTGCCAGACGACGCGTCCGACGCAGGACGTAGGTCTCACGCATAGTGTGCGCGAAAATAATATCAAGAATAATAAAACAGAAATCTATAAATTAACGCCCGCTGACTGACGGACAGTATGACTGATGGGGATGGGGAAAGTCATCGAATAGAGGGACGAACGACCGAGGGGGGACAGCTTCCGTCCTCGGCGTCTATTCATCGAACTAGTGACACGGTGTGTGTCGATGGGTGACGGCCGCGACGGACATCGGCCGAGCGTCCGAACGCTGGTCTGTCTTTCGGTGCTCGGTCTGTTGGTTCTGACGGCGGGGACGGCGATCGCACATCACGGCTCGGTATCGTTCGAGGACGATACGCCCGATCCGGACAACCGGGGCGTGAAATCGACGTACGTTCTCGAGTTCACCGAAGACGGAAACTGGCAACAGGGGAGCGTGGAGGAAGTTCGTCTCTTCTTCGGCGACGAGGCCGATCTGAGTCACGTCGACGAATCGTCGGTCTCGTTCGACTGGTACCTCTACGATTTCACGGGCGGTTCGTGGCACGAACAAAACGTCGTCGACGTGACCCACGGTTCGCCGACCGCGGCCGAACAGGACGAGACCGACACCGAGTGGGAGCAGGTGCTTCGTATCAGGATTGATCAGAACATCGGGCTCATCAATCCACAGGACTTCCGCGTGACGATCGACGATATCGGAAATCCGACGTCGACGGGAACCCACGAACTGGTGCTCAACACGTACTTTCAGGACGAGATCGTGACCAACCGGGATGGACCGGACGAGTCACACGACGAAAACGAGATTACCGCGTTTACGATCTCCGACTCAGAGGCGACCACCGTCGAGGTCGACGGACAGCCGGGGACGACGGCGGCCGGAGAGCCTATCGCCGGTCCGCCGACAGTGAGCGTGACCGACGCAGCAGGCGATCCCGTCTACGGCGTCGACGTTACCGCAACCGTCGTCGACGGAAGCGTCGACGGCGGCACCGAGACCGTCCCGACCGACTGGGTCGGAACCGCGACGTTCGACGACCTCTCGATCGAAGCCCCCGGCGAGTACGAACTCGAGTTCTCGATCGACGATGCCGATTCGGACGTCGCAGACGGCGACAGCGCTCGAACCGACCGGTTCACCGTCGAGCCCGGTCCCGCGGATTCGGTGATCGCTGACGCTCATCCGACGGCGACACAGACCGCTGGTGAACCGATCGACGGTGAGCCGAGCGCAGTGGTGACCGACTCGTTCGGAAACCCTGTCTCTGCGGTCTCAGTTTCCGTCGAAGCCGTCGTCGCGGACGGAAGCGTCGAGGCGGGGACGACGACGGTCGACACCGACGCCAACGGGACTGCCACGTTCGACGATCTGACGATCGAACACGCAGACGAGGGGTATCGCCTCGAGTTCTCGATCGACGGCGGGGACGGAAACGTCGACGCCAGCGCCAGCGACCGGACCGACGCGTTCACCGTCGAGCCGGCCGACGCGGCGTCGGTGTCGGTCGAAACCCAGCCCGGAAGCACTCAGGTAGCCGGCGAGATAGTCGACGACGAGCCGAGCGCGCTCGTGACCGATCCGTTCGGCAATCCGATCGCCGACGTCGCGGTCTCCGTCGCGAGCGACGGTGATGGCGCGTTAGCCTCCGGCACCACGACCAGAGACACCGACGCCACCGGGACTGCCACGTTCGACGATCTGGTGTTCGAGTTCGCGGCCGACGAGTATCGTCTCGAGTTTACGATCGACGGCGACGACGGTGGCGTCGCGAGCGACGATAGCGCACTATCTGATGTGTTCGCCGTCGAGCCGGCCGATCCGATCGAGTTCGATCTCTCACCGACGACCGCGACGGCGACCGCTTCGGACGAGTTCGGCGACGGCGACGAACTCGCCTACACGGTCGTCGTTCGAGACGAGTTCGAAAATCCCGTCCCCGGCGTCGAGTTCGAGTTCACCGACACCGGGACCGCGATCGCCGTCGATGGCGATCGAACTCTCGAAACTGACGGAGACGGAACTGCAACCGTTCGCCTCCAGTCGACGGTTGCACAGGCGAACGTGACGATCACCGCCACTCCCACGTCGGGAACGGAGCCGACGCTGACCGCCGTTGGAACCGTCGAACCGGCACCGCCCGACCTCCTCGAGGTGAGCAACGAGGTCGAGACTGCTGGCGATTCCGGGCAGATCGCGCTCACGCTCGAAGACGAGTTCGGAAACCGCCTCGCAGACGAGCGGGTCGACGTGGTAGACGACGACGGACTTTCGGGACTCGAGACGCCGATCGAGACGAACGAATCTGGCGAAGCGACCGCGAGTTTCCGGGAGGAGACGGCCGGCGAGTACGACGTCGCGTTCGAGGCGGGCGACGCCGACGCCGCCGCGACCGTACAGGTCGAGGCGGCCGACCCGGTCGGACTCGCGATCGTCGGCCAGCCGACGACGACCGCGGCTGGCGAGGCGATCGAAGACGACACAGGCAAGGAGATTGCCGTCGAGATTCGAGATTCGTTCGGCAACCGGGTCGGCGGCGAGACGACCGAAGTGACGCTGTCGCCGTCGGCGAACGACGTCGACCTCGTCGGTGACGCGTCAGTGACCACCGTCGGCGGCGTCGCGACGTTTTCCGGGCTCAACATCGAGACGGCGGGAACGTACGTTCTCGAGGCCGAGGCCGAGGGACTGGCCGGCGACGCGACGTCGCCGTTCACCGTCGAAGCCGCCGCCACCGAAAGCGTCGTCGTCACCGCCGACCCCGACGGGACGCAGACCGCTGGCGAGGTCATCTCGGACGATCCGACGGTTCGGGCCACGGACGCGTTCGGTAATCCCGTCGCTGGAGTCGCCGTCTCCGTCGAGGCGATCGACGGCGCGGGCGGGCTCTCGGGCGGCGAGACGACCGTCGAGACGATCGACGGCGTCGCGACGTTCGACGACCTCCGAATAACGGTCGCCGACGACGCCTACCGTCTCGAATTTTCCGTCGACGGCGACCACGGCAACGTCGCGGCCGACGGGGTGGTTCGAACGACACCATTTGACGTCGAACCTGCCGACACGAACTCGGTTACAGTCGTAACCGAACCTGACGGGACACAGACAGCCGGCGAGGCGCTGACCGACTCTCCGACAGTTCTGGCGTCCGACCGCTTCGGGAACCCCATCGCGAACAGATCGGTTACCGCGACGGTAAACGCCTCGACGTTCGCGAACGGCACGACGCAGGTGACGGCCCGTACTGGGTCCGACGGACGGGCGACGTTCGAGGGGCTGACCCTCGAGGCAAGCGGGACGTACGTCCTGCTGTTCGCCGCGGACGCCGGGGATCTGGCGACCACCGAGCCGTTTACCGTTGCGCCGGCGGCGACCGAAACCGTCCTCCTCGAACCGGCGGTCGAACGGTCGGTCGTTAGCGGTGAGACCCTCGAGTTCGACGCGACTGCCGTCGACGAGTACGCGAACGTCGTCGAGGACGACGAGACTGCGTTCGACTGGACGAACGCGACGGCGAACGGAACGTTCGACGAGACCGACCTCGGCACATTCGACGTGACCGCGGCGTTCGATGGCGTCTCGAACGCGACGACCGTGACGGTTCTGAAGCCCGCGAACTACACGGTGTCGATCACCGGAACGAACGCGCCGGTACGATCGGGGCGGACGCTGACGGTCGATGCGACGATCGAAAACGTCGGCGAGGTGTCCGGCGTGACGCAGGTGGAACTGATCGAGGGAGCGAACGCCACCGTCGACGATCGCAAGATCTCACTCGCGGCCGGCACACACGAGAACGTGACGCTCGGATGGGTGCCGACTTCGACCGACGTCGGATCGACGAACCTGACCGTTCGAACGGCGACCCACTCGACGACGACCGACGTCGAGGTCGAATCGCGGCCGCGGTCGTCCTCCGGCGGTGGTGGTGGAATGCCCATGGGCAGTCGTGACTCGCCCGAGGATGGCGAGACGGAGACGGCGGTCACCGTCGACGTCGAGGGAGCGAAATCGGGCGACGAAATCAGGGCCGATACCAGCGACCTCGAGACGGACGTTCCGTTCGACGGTCTCACGCTCGAGTTGGCTACGGATCGAGACGTCCGGATCACCCTCACGGGCGATAATTCCGAGGAGAAGGTCCCTCGTACCGTCGACGCGTTCGAAACCCAAACGGGAACCGTCTCGGCGGGGCACCTCGACGTCGAACACGATCTCACGCCCGAGGACGTCTCGACGGCCACCGTCGAGTTCGCTGTTCCGTTGTCGGTACTGGCCGAGCTGGACGTCGACCCGGCGGACGTCGAACTTCACCGACAGACAGGTGAAACCGGGAACTGGCAATCTGTTCCGACGACACACGTCGGATCCGACGGGACGGACGCCAGGTTCGAGGCGAGTTCACCTGCGGTCTCGTCGTTCGTCGTCGGAACCGGGGCGCCGATCGTCGAGGTTACCGACGCGACCCTCGAACACTCCCGAATCGACGTGGGTGAGTCCACGACGGTGAGTGCGACCGTCGAAAACCGCGGACGGAGTGGCGGCGATCGAACGCTCACGCTCACCGCGGACAGCGAGGAAGTTGCGACCCAGACGATCGATGTCGGCGAGGGGGCATCGGAGACGGTTACTTTCACATTCGAGCCGGCGTCGGCCGGGGAGTACGATCTCGCGATCGAATCGAGCGACGTCGGCACGCTCGTCGCCGAATCCCCGAACGCCGACGAGAACGGCGCGGAGCCGGACTCGGATGCGGATTCCGTCCCGGCCCCCTGGGCTACGCTCGTCGCGCTCGGCATCGTCGTGCTTTTCGTCGCCGGCCTCGGGTTGCGACTCGGGGCTCGTGAACTCGACTGACCGACGCGAGAGACTCCGTCAGTCACCACTCGAGACGAGTGCATCGGGCCGTCTACGGGTCGATCTGTCGAGGCAGAAAAACGCCGCTACTCGAGTGCGTCCTCGTCTTCGTCCGTTCTCGATTCGGCTTTCTCCGAATCTTGCGACTGGTCGACGCAATTTACCGGCTCTCGATCGGACGAATCGTCGGACGTACCACGGCCCGAATCCGTCGCTTCGGAGTTCGATCCGTCCACCGTTTCATCACGTTTGACGACCGCCTCGGCGCCACACTCCGGACACGGATCCTGTTCCGTATAGAAGCGCTCGCCGCAGTTCCGGCAGACGTAGGGTGCTCCCTCGTCGGCCGCCTGTTTCGCCTCGTGCGTGAACTTACCGACCTTTCGCCCGAGATCCTCGAAGAGCCCCATCGTCTCTGACTTGTCGCTCGAGCCGGAAAATGGTTCCCCGGGACGCCCTACGTTCCCGGGACGCCGACCGCACCGAACCCGGTGAGCCCGATCGCGGCGAGAACCCACAGCACGATCAGGACGGTGACCCAGGCGACGAGGCCGATCATCGCCGCGGCGGTCCAGTCGGCGGGATACCGGAGGTTGATGACCGCGACGTACACGAGCAACGCGAGTAGCGGCCCCAGAAACGGAATCCAGCCGACGAAGAAGCCGACGACCGCCCAGACGACCGCCCCGATCAGGGCGGTGACGACCGCGTGATCGAAATCGCCCGCACCGACGATCACGCGTGCGCCGACGTAGATGCCGACGGCGCCGAGTAACAGGCTTACGACGAATACGACTGCCGAAGCGAGAACCATACGCCAAACACGTCAACGAGTCGGAACAGGCTACGGCTTGCACGTTCCAGACGAGTTTACGCCTCGAGTCCCCGCCGAACCCGGTTCCGGAACCACGACGTTGATAGCGCCCGCTGTGCTATGGCCAAAAAATGGCAAGCGAGCAGACGCCGACCGAGACGGAGACGTCCGACGCGTTCGACGAGTTCGACAAACGCGTTCGGCGGCTATCGAACGTATCGAACGCCGCCGGTATCCTCCGCTGGGATCAGGAAGTCGTGATGCCCGAAGGCGGGACGCCCGCCCGCGCGAAACAGCTGTCGACGCTCTCTTCGATCCACCACGAGTTACTCACCGACGAAGAGACCGGACAGTTACTCGAGGAGCTCGAATCCAGCGATCTCGACGGCGAACGAGCCGCCGTCGTCCGCGAGACCCGCCGCCAGTACGACCGCGAGACCAGCGTTCCACAGGAACTCGTCGAGGAAATCTCCGAGACCACCGCCAACGCCCACCCCACGTGGAAACAGGCCAAAGCGGAGGACGACTTCGAAACCTTCGCGCCCGTCCTCGAGAAACTGGTCGACCTCAAACGGGAGTACGCCCACCACATCGATCCCGACGCCGACCCCTACGAAGTCCTCTTTTCGGACTACGAACCCTACATCGACCTCGAGACCGCTGAACGCGTCCTCGAGCGCCTGCGCGACGAACTCGTCCCGCTGATCGACGCGATCGACGACAGTAGGGAGGCGCGACGCGCCTCGGACAGTCGGACGCAGTCTGACGACTCCGACCTCGAGACCGACGCGTTCGCGGGAACGTTCGACGACGACGATCAGGAGGCACTCGCACGCGACGTGCTCGACTCGCTGGGCTACGACTGGGATCGCGGTCGGCTCGATACGGCACCGCACCCGTTCTCGTCGGGGACCCAATTCGACGCCCGCGTCACGACGCGATTCGAACCCGAGGATCTGCTCGGCTCGATCACGTCGACGATCCACGAGTTCGGGCACGCGAACTACACGCTCGGGCTCCCCGACGAGGGGTACGGAACGCCACTCGGCCAGGCTCGAGATCTCTCGGTCCACGAATCGCAGTCCCGGCTCTGGGAGAACCACGTCGGTCGCTCCCGGCCCTTCTGGGAGCATTTCCTGCCGATCGCCCGCAAGCGGTTCCCCGAACTCGAGGACGTGACGCCCGAGGGGGCCTACGAGTCCGCAAACCAGGTGTACGACGACAACCTCATCCGCGTCGAGGCGGACGAACTCACCTACCACCTCCACATCGTGATCCGCTTCGAGATCGAACGCGACCTGATCTCGGGAGATCTCGCGGTCGAAGACGTCCCCGAAGTCTGGAACGACAAGTACGAGGAGTACCTCGGCGTCCGGCCCGAGACCGACGCCGAGGGCTGTCTCCAGGACATCCACTGGTCTCACGGCTCGTTCGGCTACTTCCCGACGTACTCGCTTGGCTCCGTCCTGGCGGCCCAGTTGTACGCCGCCGCCGAGGACGAGCTTGGTGACCAAACCGACCACATCCGCCAGGCCGACTTCGAAGCCCTGAACGGCTGGCTCCGCGAGAACGTCCACCGCCACGGAAAACGGTACACGACCCAGGAACTGATCGAACGGGCCACCGGCGAGGAGCTCGCGGCCGATCCCTTCCTCGAGTACGTCGACGCCAAGTACGGCGAACTGTACGATCTCGAGTCCTGATACGGTTTACTGTCAGTCAGTTCCGGCGCACCCGCGAACTGGCGGCGGTTGCAACGGTGGACTCGCCGCACTCCTCCACCGAGACTCGTCTCACACGGTTCGACTCACCGCCGGGACATCGGTACAGGAATCCGTATCAGTCGCACGTTCGGACGTCCGTCTCGAGAACGTTCAACTCGTCGTCGATCTCGACACGGAGTTCGTCGCCGGCGAGCGGGATGCTCACCGCGAGGCGGTAGGGATCGCGCTCGAGGACGGTCGTGTGTCGGTCGGAGACACACCAGGGAAGCGTCCAGTAGGGGCGCTCGTCGAGGTAGACGCCGCGTTCGCGGTGGAAGGTGACGACCGCCGAGTGATCGAGCAGTCGGAGGCCGACCGCCGAACAGAGCATGTGTCCACACTGCTGGCACTCGTTGTCGACTCGGACGCCGACACCGAGACAGCACTCCCCCTCCTCGTTGATTTCGGCGCTCATCCGGCCGTTGCACTCCGGACAGACGCCGTCGGCCGCGAGACAGTGAAGGTGGCGCACCCGCTGGTCGAACGCTTCGGCGATCTCCTCGCGCGTTCGGTCGTTTAGGCCGCCCGGCGGGAACGGGTACTCGCCGTGACACTGCCCGCAGTCGAGACACTCGATGCCGAGCTGTTCGTCCGCGTAACTCGCCTGCAGGGGGCCACCACAGGAGACACAGGATCCCTGGACCGGGAACGGCTCGAGCGTCGGCGACTCGGTGAACGAGCCGGCCAGGATCGACCGGACGACCTTCTCGCCGGCGTGTTTGAACTCGTAGCCGTCGGTGGTCTCGCTGTCCTCCCCGTCCCCTTCGACTTTCCTGACGAAGTGTCCCGTCAACTGCTGGAGGTGGTAGTTAAATTGTGCGGAGTCGCGCATCTCGACGGCGCGTCGAAGCTCCGAGAACGAAACGGGGCGCTCGTCGGCCGCCCACAGCGCCTCGAGGATCGCGAGTCGCGTCTCGTTGCCGATCAACGCGAACGCCTCCGCCGGTTCGAGACAGTCGGTACACTCGAGCAGACCCTCGTCGCCGGGTTCGCTCGAGACGTCGGATCGACTCATACTCGATACACGACGGCAACCGTAGAAAACGTTCGCTCAAATGCATTTTTGTAACGTAGGAGACACGAAGACGCGAGAGGCGTGTTTCGAGGACGCTGGCGTCAGCGAGTTCGCGACACGAAGCGTCTCGACTCGCGACAGGGCGTCTCGGGCGCGGTCTCGGGCGGTCAACTCCGGCGAAACTGGAAGCGAGCACGGTCAGCATCGACACTCGTGGCTCGACGACGGTCGTGATGGATGGCAGGTATTCGTCGGCAATCGTCGTGGACTCGAGCGCTTTCAGAACAGTAGGTTTATCAAGCGCACGGCGGAACCTCTATCTAAGATTACTCACCGTCTTATGGCAGGAAATCGACAACCGGAGGTGAACATCGGGCTCGTCGGTCACGTCGACCACGGCAAGACGACGCTAGTGCAAGCGTTGAGCGGCTCGTGGACGGACCAGCACTCAGAGGAGATGAAACGCGGCATCTCCATCCGGCTGGGCTACGCCGACGCGACGTTCCGCCACTGTTCCGGCGTGGACGAACCCGAGTGTTACACCGTTGAGGAGGAGTGTCCGGACGGCTCAGAGAGCGAGCCGCTTCGGACCGTGTCGTTCGTCGACGCCCCGGGGCACGAGACCCTGATGGCGACGATGCTTTCTGGTGCGTCGCTGATGGACGGCGCGGTGTTGGTGATCAGCGCCAGCGAGCCGGTCCCCCAGCCCCAGACCGAAGAACACCTGATGGCACTCGACATCATCGGGATCGACAACATCGTCATCGCCCAGAACAAGGTCGACCTCGTCGACAGCGACACCGCACGACAGAACTACGAGGAGATCCAGGAGTTCGTCGAGGGAACCGTCGCCGAAGACGCCCCCGTCGTCCCGATTTCGGCGGGCCAGGAGGTCAACATCGATCTGTTGATCCAGGCGATCGAAGCGGAGATCCCCACGCCGGATCGCGATCCGGACACCGATCCCCGGATGCACGTCGCCCGCAGTTTCGACATCAACAAACCGGGAACGAGCGCCGCCGACCTCACCGGCGGCGTCCTCGGCGGGAGCCTGATCCGGGGCGAACTCGGAGTCGACGACGAGATCGAGATCCGCCCCGGCCGCGAGATCGAAGAGGGCGGCAAATCGGAGTACGTTCCGATCGAGACGACCGTCCGTTCGCTCCAGGCGGGCGGCGAAAGCGTCGAGACGGTCACGCCCGGCGGATTGCTCGGCGTCGGCACGGGACTCGATCCGTCGCTGACGAAAGGCGACGCGCTCGCGGGCCGGATCGCCGGGCCGCCGGGATCGCTCCCACCCACCTGGGACAGCTTTACGATGGACGTCGATCTGTTAGAGCGCGTCGTCGGCCTCGACGGCGGCGAAGCGGTCGAGGAGATCAGCACCGGTGAACCCCTGATGATGACCGTCGGGACGGCGACGACCGTCGGCGCGGTCACGAGCGCCCGCGAAGGCGAGTGCGAGGTCAACCTCAAGCGACCCGTCGCGGCCGAACCCGGCGCGAAGATCGCGATCAACCGTCGGATCGGCGCACGCTGGCGCCTCATCGGCCTCGGAACGTTGCAAGGTTAAACCGGATACCCGAGAAGACTGAAATGAGTACGCGGGTCGCCCTCGATACGAGCGCATTGATGATGCCAGTCGAACTCGACGTTCGACTGTTCGACGAACTCGAGCGACTCCTCGAGGCGTTCGAACTCACGACACCACAGTCGGTTATCGAGGAGCTTCGGCGGCTCTCGGAGAAAGGGGGGACGGAGGGGACGGCGGCGAACGTCGGCCACGATCTGGCGACCGAACGCTGTCTCGTCGTCGACACCGAAGCGTCGTACGCCGACGACGCGCTCGTCGAACTCGCCCGCGAGGGCAACGTCGACTACGTCGTCACGAACGATCGCCCGCTTCGCGACCGGATCCTCGAGGCAGGTGTACCGGTAATTGCATTACGCGGGAGAAACAAGCTAGCGATCACTCGACCATAGATGTACAAACGGGTCAGATTGAAGGATACGGTGGAAGTACCGCCCGAGGAGCTCGGCGACGTCTCGCCGAACCTCGTGAAGCGACTGCTACAGGACAAACTCGAGGGGCGCATGGACGAGGAGGTGGGAAGCGTCGTCTCCGTCACCGAGGTACACGACATCGGTCAGGGGACGGTCCTGCCGAACCGCCCCGGCGTCTACTACGAGGCCGACTTCGATGCCGTCACGTTCGACCCCCAGATGCAGGAGGTCGTCGACGGCACCGTCGTCGAGGTCGTCGAGTTCGGCGCCTTCGTCGGGATCGGTCCCGTCGACGGCCTGCTCCACGTCTCCCAGATCTCCGACGAGTATCTGGCATTCGACAGGGACAATCAGCAACTCGCATCGAACGAGTCGAACCGCACGCTCGGCGTCGAAGACGCCGTCAGAGCCCGGATCGTCACCAAGAGCATCGACGAGCGGAACCCGCGTGACTCGAAGATCGGGCTCACGGCGAAACAGCCCGGACTCGGCAAGCACGGCTGGCTCAAAGACGAACACGAGAAGCAGGAAGCGACCGCAGGTGAGTAACGATGGCCTCGAACCGCATCGTCTGTCGTGAGTGTCACCGGGTCAACGATCCGGACAACGAAACCTGCGACGCCTGTAACTCGTCGTCGCTGACCGAAGACTGGGCCGGCTACGTCGTCATCGCCCACCCCGAGGAGAGCGAAATCGCGACCGAGATGCAGGTCACCGAACCGGGCGCGTACGCGCTGAAAGTCCGGTAACCGTGACCGCAGACGACCGGACGCCGTCCGACAGTCCAAACCGTAATTCGACGACGGCCGCTGTCGCGACGGACGGCGCTGGCGACGACCGCGGATACGAGCCCCTGCTGTTCCTTCCGAACGACCTTCGCGACGAGTTCAAAGAGCCCTTCGGGCCGCTCGAGACCGACGCCGAAATCCTCCTCGAGTCGGTCGACGGCCCGCTGGTCGCGGTCGGCGACGTCGTCACCGACCACTTCTTGCGGGCGGGTCGCGAACCCGACGTCGCGCTCGTTGACGAACGCACCAAGCGCCGCGAGGTGGACGAGGAAATCCGCGAGCGCGTCGCCGCGGAGCCGGATCTCGAGGCCGAGAACCCGCCCGCCGAAATCTCCGCGGACGCCGTCCGAACGTTGCTCGAGGCGCTCGCACTCGAGGAGCCGACGACCGTCCTCGTCGATGGCGAAGAGGATCTGCTGGCGCTCCCGGCGATCGTCGCCGCCCCCGAAGGCGCGAGCGTCGTCTACGGCCAGCCCGACGAGGGGATGGTCCACGTTCGCGTCTCCTCGGAGAGGAAATCGGAGATGCGGGCGTTGCTCGAGCGCTTCGAGGGCGACACGGAGCGGTTCTGGCGACTGCTCGAGCGCTAGCCGGCGGTGGTCACGGTCCGGCTGATCACGATTTGTCTCGTACTGACGGATAGCGAACGCGCTCGAGAGTTCTCGGACGGAGAGCGCACCGATCCGAGCCGAGGAGAAAAAAACTGTGGACAGCACTGCCGACCGGCGGTAGTTACCGATCTTCGTCGATCACCTCGACCTCGAGCGGCCGAGGACCGATCACAACCTCGTATCCCTCGTACTCGAAGCGAACCGTGACGTCGGCGGGAGACTCGAGCAGCGCGGTTAGCGCGTCGGTATCGACGGCTTCGTACAGCGGCGGGAGGCTCGTCCCGCGACGGCCCTCACGGGCCGCGACACGAGCGAGTGCCGTGGCGAGTGCTGGGTGCATCGTGATCGGGGGTGAACGCGATGATCGTCGTCTCGAACGCTGCCTCGCAGTCGGGGCAAGTGATCGTCCCGTCGGTGGTTGCCGTGCGTATGTCGGTGCCACAGTCGCAGTGTATCGTGAGTCGTGTCATGCGTAGCTCCGTCTCGAGACCCACGTAACGGAGCACAACTCACCGTAGAACCAGCAGTATGCGACATTGACTCGGTAGAACCGAGGGATTAGACTGGTTCGGCGACACGTCGGCAGGTCTTTATTTCGCCGCCGACAATCGTGAGTTGCCTCCGCTACGCGGAGGTCGTAGCGAGCCGGAGTCCTGGTTGGAGCCACTGACTCCGGCTCATGCGCACTTTCAGTGCGCGTCTATTGCTTGTTCAACCAACGTAAAGAACGTTAGGATACTGACTGTTGGCTGTGCTGGGATGGTAGCGTAGACGGCGGGCGGGCGGACGCTCGAGTTCGTCGGCTCTTTCGAGGCGCGTCGGCTTCGTTCCTGATTCAGTTGAGCGACCCGGGATTTGTGGTCGGTATGAAATAGTCTTGCTCGTATCGACTATCACGGGCTGGCAGAACAAGGCAAAGGTCTATTTGTGAGACGCTCGTCTCACACAGTGATGAGTACTGACACCAGGGACACCGACGACAACGGCACCACCAAGATCGATGTCCGTGTTCCGAAACGGCTCCTCGAGGAGATCGACGAGGAGTACGAGCGTCGGGGTTACACCTCGCGGTCGGAGGCGATCCGCGACGCGCTTCGCGACTGGACCGATCCGCCGACGAGGCTCTCCGAAGAGACGCTCGAGGCGCTCGAGAAGAGTCGCGAACAGCGAGAGCAGGATGAAACGCAGTCAGCCGACGACGTTCGCGAGCGCCTCGGTCTGGATGACTGACGTCGAGTACACCGAACAGGCGATCGCTCACCTCGAGAGTCTCGATCCACAGGCGGCCGATCGCGTGATGAACAAGGTCGACGAGGCGACTGACTGGACCGAGCACCGACTCGAGCGACTCTCCGGCTACCCATACTACAAACTCCGCGCCGGTGACTATCGTGCGATCATTACGTGGGACCGCGACGGCGACGTTCTCATCGTCGAGGCGGTCGGCCATCGGCGGAACGTGTACGATCGACATCTGCCACCGTGACTGACCTTCCGCTCCGGCTCTGCGGACTTTACGTGCACACCCATACATTATTCAACCAACGTGTGGAATGTTAGGATTCTGACTCTTGGTTGTGCTTGGGATGATGGCGTCGACAGCGGGCAGACGGATGCTCGAGTTCGTTGGCTCTTTCGAGGCCACGTTGGCGTCGTTCCTGATCCAGGTGAGCGACCGAGTATTCGTGGTCGTTCTGAAATAGTCTGGAAGAGGCTTGCCTGTCTCGACTATCGATACCACGACGAAAGCCCTCGCCGCGCTCGCGCGGCCAGATGGCGCGCTGGCGAGGGGGCCGGACACTGCGAGGACGCCCCGCTGATCCGCGTGGTCTTCGCGAACGGAGTGAGACGAGGATCGCAGCGAGTCTCGACTCGATCGAATCGGGGCGTTCTCCATCGTGTACTTCCCATCACATCTCGAGAAAACGGGACTCGAGGCGTGTACAACCGTCGGTTTTCGCGTACTGGGACTCGAGACTCGAGACACTGTGAATATATAATAAACCCAATAGGTGTCCCAGTATGGACACTCCGCGTGCGACGTGACCGCGACGAGGTTTTGGAGGTGATTGAACTATCCACCTGCTTGACTCCATGCGGCACCGAGCGCAATTCCGATCCCCATTCCCACAGCGATCCACAATGCCATATCATCCATTGCAACGCCGAGAGCCACTCCGATACCTGCCCCAACTGCAATTCCTAGCCCCATCTTATTCCGGGGTCCGTTTTCGCCCTCCTCGTTAGACATGCACGTTACACTCGATTCATCGGTCGATAACTGTATTCTCTGCCCCTCCCGTTCGTCGGATACTCACAGGGAGAGTGTCGAACTGTTTCCAGCTCGAAGAGGACGTCTACGAGTGGTTCAAACCGAACGATGAAATTCCCGCGACTCTAATGCGGTTGCGCCGGAAATGACGTCCAGCAGATCATTTCAATCGTTGAGAAGCACTACAGAGGCTACCTGGGACAACGTCATTCCCCACAAAAATGCAACTCCAAAGTGGGCAAGAGGCGCATACTGAACAACTGGCAGAAAGATCCAGGAGAAGAGATACACCGAACCGAGAGCAATCAAGAGCGCCAGCAACTGCTGTCGTCCAGTGAATCGATCAGTGTCTATGCGGGAAAGTGTGACGTCCACAGCAACGCCGAAGAACAATCCTCCAGTGACAGTAGCAATCATCACTTCGTGTGAGACGACTGTTCGTGCGTCACTCGGAATGAACAAGAGTGCGGAGACTCCGGCGATAAAGAACACCTGTCGCCAGACACGTGATCTGCCTTTTGTATGGCTCCTTGAAAGTGTGTTTGATGCCATTATTTTCACCTTTATTGATTACTCCCATCATATTTCATTGGAACTGTGGAATTCGTTTCGCTATTATAAATCAATTGGTACACACGTATTCGCCGTGTCTTATCGTCATCTCCTTCAATATTACGTCCCCACCACACATGAAATTTGATAGTGATGGTTGTGCGTCTTCCGGTGGGCGAGTGAGCGAGTGCAACGAGCGGCGAGTCGATCGAGACGGACGCGACGGGGGCGTCGGGCTGGCTACCGAACGGATTCGACGATCACTGAAGCTCGACGCGCTCGAGGTGGAACGAGTACTCGGTCGGGTGGTGATCGTAGCCCGAAAGCTCCGATCTCGTCGCGACGACCATCTCGTAGTAGGTCAGAAACGAGATCGGCGCTTCCGCCATCGTGATCGCCTGGACCTCGTCGTAGATCTCCGTGCGTCGCTCTCGGTCACCGACGGCGGCGCGGCCCTCCTCGAGTAACTCGTCGACGGTCGAGTTCTCGTAGCCGTGGTGTAAGCCGCCTTCCTCGGAGTGGTACATGTAGGCCAGCCGGTCCGGATCGGCGGGCCAGCCGTAGACGTTCGCGGACCAGATGATCGCGTCGGCGTCGCTCTCCGCCCGGTCGTGAATCGCGGACACCTCCAGAACCTCGACGTCGACGTCGAAGCCGACGTTGCCGAGTTGATCTTGAAGCACCTCCCCGATATCCGGAAGAGCCGGCCGGTTAGGATACGTGATGATGGTGATCGCGAGGTCGTCGCCGTCCTTCTGCCGAACCGAACCCTCCTCGCCGGTCCACCCCGCTTCTTCGAGGAGTTCGCGCGCACGATCCGGCTGGTACCGATGCGGGTCGAGATCGTCGTTCGCCCACTCGATCGTCGGCGGGTACGGTCCGATCGCCGGCTCGACGTATCCCTCGAGCAAGTCGTCGGCGATGGCCTCGCGATCGATCGCGTAGCTGGCCGCCAGTCGAACGCGCTGGTCGTCGAACGGTTCGAACCGGTTGTTGAACTGGACACACCGCATTCGGGGAATCTCGTAGATTTCGACGTCGACGTCGTCGGCCGACTCGAACCGATCGACCGCGGAGACGGGTAGCACCTGCCCCATCTCCACGTCACCGTTTTCCACCTGTAACGTGCGCGTCTGATTGTCTGGAACACCCTCGTAGACGGCACCGTCGATCGACGGCACGGTCCCGTGGTACTCCTCGTTGGCCGTCACGGTCACGCGTTCCCCCGACTCCCACGAGTCGAACGCGAAGGGGCCCGTTGCGACGAGCGTCTCGATATCCCCCTCGTCGTCGAACGACTCGGGGCCCACGATCGCCGCTTCGTGACGAGCGACGTGTGCCGGGAGCGGTGCGAAGGGCCGTTCCGTCCGAACCTCGACGGCGTCCTCACCGTCGGCACGAATCGAATCGATCGGTACCTCTGCCATCGTCGGATCGTCGAACGTTCGCTCGAGTGCGGTGGCCGCCGCCGCGGCGTCGAGCGGTTCCCCGTCGTGAAACTGGACGTCGTCTCTGAGCTCGAACACCCAGGTGAGATCGTCGTCTTCGACGTGCCAGGAGTTCGCTAGACTCGGCGCGAGTTCGGCGTCGAAATCGATCCGCAAGAGCGACTCGATGACACCGATTCGGCGCAGAATCGTGCCATCGACGATCGGGTCGATCGACGAGGGCGTCAGCCGGGATGCGACGCGGACGATGCGCTCGTCGGACCCGTCACCAAACGCGGTACATCCCGCAAGAGCGGTAGCGGCTCCCGTCCCCGCAGCGAGTGCAAATCCGCGGCGAGAAAGGGTATTGCTCGTCACTCGATGAGTCTCGTCTTTCCGCTGAGATCGGTCTGTCTTTCGCACTATTAGCAAATATCTATACTAGAGTAATAAGAACTATTATTCTATATCCGTCTCCTAACAATATTCGAACCCCCCTTCGAGCGGTTGTACCCGAAATACGAGTCCCCCCGGCGGAGAGTTTACGGTTACACCTAGCGTGTTATAAATGTGTCACGTAGCGAACCCACTGCCGACTGGGGCGATCCTCACGTCCTCGAGCGGTCGGGGTCGCGGGTTCACTACTGGATCGTCGGACCGACCGACGGGCCGGTCGTGGCGTTCACGCACGGCGCGTCGGTGGATCATCGCATGTTCGAGTCACAGCTCTCCGCGCTCGTCTCGGCGGGATACCGGATGCTCGCCTGGGACGTCCGGGGCCACGGTCGATCGAAGCCGATCGGAGACGAGTTCACGATCCCGGCCGTCACGAGCGACCTCCTGGCGATCCTCGAGCGCCTCGAGGTCGACGAGGTGACCCTCGTCGGCCACTCCTTCGGGGGGTACGTCTCCCAGGAGATCGCGCGCCGCCGTCCCGACCGAACGAACGCGCTCGTGGTCGTGGGCGCAACGGACGGCAGTCACCCGCCGTCGACGCTCGAGCACGCCACGCTCCGACTCTCGCCGTACCTGTTCCGGATTTGGCCGGACGGACACCTTCGGCGAGTCATCGCGGAGAACACGGCGGAGACGGACGCGACCAGAGAGTACGCAGCGACCCGACAGCTCTCGAAAGCCGAGTTCCTGACCGTCTGGAAAGCGGTCGCCACCTACTTTCAGTCGGCGTCGGACGCCCCTCTCCGGGTTCCCTTGCTCGTGGTCCACGGCGCCGAGGATTCGACGGGGACCGTAGCGAGAGACGCCGCCGCGTGGGGCGAACGGGAACCGGATTGCTGGTACGAGGCGATCCCCGACGCCGGACACAACGCGAACCAGGACGACCCCGAACGGTTCAACGCCGTCTTGCTCGAGTTCCTCCGCGAGCACGTGACGCCGTGAAATGACGCCCTACTCCTCCTCGCGAGCACGTGCCATCCTGAGCGTCGCCGTAGGTGTGCGTCGCCGCGGTCGAGACGAGCCGTGTAAACGCAACAAGGATATTTACCGACCGGCGTGAACGTGACCGGTATGTACGATTTCGTCGTCGTGGGCGTGGGACCGGCCGGAGCGCGATTTTCGAGGCGGGCCGCGGAGAACGACTACGACGTGCTGGCACTCGAGAAGGGGGAGATCGCCAGGCCGCTTGCCTGCTCTGGTCACGTCAGCACCGATCTCTGGAACTTCACCGGCGCGGGGGCACGCGAGGAGCTGTTCCAGAACGAGGTCTACGGCGCGCGGTTTCACGTCGGCGGCCCCCACAGCGACGCCCATCCATTCTACAAGCGCGAGGTCGCTTCCAACGTCATCGACCGCGTCGGACTGGATCGACACCTCGCCGACCTGGCGCGCGAGGCGGGCGCCGACGTCCGCGAGGAACACACCGTCACCGACGTTCGCGAGCACCGCGATCGCGTCGAGGTCGTCGCGAACGGACCCGACGGCACCGAGACGCTCGAGGCGAAGATGGTCGCGGGCTGTGACGGCCCCCGCTCGCGGGTTCGAGACGAACTCGGACTCCCGCAACCGGGCGAGTTGCTCCACGGCGTCCTCGCCTTCTCCGAGGAGGACGATCACGACGACTTCGTCGACGTCCACCTCACCGCACCGACGTTCTTCGCCTGGCGCATCCCCCGCGGCGAGGCGGGCGTCGAATACGGACTCGCGGCGCCGCCGGGCGTCCAAGTCACCAAACACTTCGAAGAGTTGATCGACGGCTACGAGATCGACGTCTCTCACCGGTGTTCGGGCGCGATTCCCATCGGCGCACCCGAGCGGGTGACGAGCAGACGGGCGTTCCTGATCGGCGACGCGGCCGCTCAGACCAAACCCTTTACCGGCGGCGGCATCCTGTACGGGATGACCAGCGCCGACCACGCCGCCCGCGAGATCGATCCCGACCGACCCGCGACGCTCGCCGCGTACGAACACGCCTGGCGGGCGGATCTCGAGCGGGAAATGGAACTCGGCCACCTGATCCGTCGAACGTACTCGTTTCCGGAACCGATCCAGCACATCGGGCTGTCGGCGGCCTCAGGCGAGATCGGCGTCCACATGGATCGGCCGACATCACTGGCATCGATCGATCACGTCAAGGCCGTACTCTCGCGACTCTGACGGTCGACCGACTACTCCCGAATCAGCGACCGCCAACTCACAGTCGTGCCCACGCTCGTAATCGGACCCACGCTCGTAATCGGACCGAAACCGACGTGCCCAGGAGAATCGACGGCAAGCGATAGATGGAAGGCGGCGGTGGCGAAACGGTCCGACGATGGAACGTCGGGATGGGGCCGTGATCGCCGTCGTCGGCAGGCTCCTCGAACGAATGGGGATCATCGACG
This sequence comes from Natrarchaeobius versutus, assembly GCF_041205745.1. Taxonomy (NCBI): domain Archaea; kingdom Methanobacteriati; phylum Methanobacteriota; class Halobacteria; order Halobacteriales; family Natrialbaceae; genus Natrarchaeobius; species Natrarchaeobius versutus. The sequence continues at coordinate 373,856 of NZ_JBGFCC010000002.1, forward strand.
CCGAGCGCTTTCGGCGAACGGCGGACCTCGCCTGGCCCCGGATCATCACCGGCTTCGCGATCATGTCCAAGCAGACGGCCGACCTAGCGATGGTCGGAATTGCCGTCGGGACGGCAGGAACCGCGGGGATGGCGTTCGCACTCGCCTACTGGGAGATCGTGACGATGATCGGGCTGGGGCTTGCGGGCGGGACGGTCAGTCTCGTCTCACAGAACTACGGCGGCGAGGAGACCGAGCGCGCGTCGCTGGTGGTCGGACAGAGCGTCCTTTTGGTGTTCGTCCTGGCGACGCCGATGATGGCCGCGTTCGTCTTCCTCGCCGGACCGATGATCGGCCTGTTCAGTCCGAGCGCCGAATCGTTCTCCCACGGCCGCACCTACCTCGTCTTCGTCGCACCCGCGATCGGTTTCGAGATGCTCAACCTGATCGCCAGTCGCACCTACACCGGCGTCGGCGACACGTTTACCGAGATGGTCGCTCGAGCCGGCGGCGCCGTCCTCAACATCGTCTTGAGCGCCGTTCTCATCTTCGGCTTCGATATGGGCGTCGCGGGGGCGGCGATCGGCACCACCGTCTCGACCGGCGTCGTGACGGTGGTCCTCGGCTGGGGAATGGTCGGCCGGTCGTACGGCAGTCTCGGCATGGAGCCGAGTCCCGTTCCGATCACGCGCGCCGCGGTCGGATTCGAGCCGGCCATCCTCCGCCAGATCGTCGAAATTTCGGCCCCGGAGATCGGACGCCGTCTCGCCCAGGGGATCATCGTCTTCCCGCTCCTGTGGATCGCCGCCACGTTCGGCCCGGTGATCGTCACGGCCGTCGAGGTCGGCCGCCGGATCCGGAGCCTGCTCAACAGCGTCAACTGGGGGCTCGGACTCGCCTCGAGTTCGCTCGTCGGTCAGCGACTCGGCGCCGGCGAGGAGGACGAGGCCGGCGCCTACGGTCAGGCGATCGTCCGGCTTTCGCTCGTGATCTACGTCGGGCTCGCCCTCGTGGTCGTCGTCCTCGCGGAGCCGATCGCGAGCCTGTTCGTCGGGAGCCCGGAAGAGGCCGCCCAGGCCGGCGCGTTCGTCGCCGTCGGCGCGATCAGCGCGATCGGCATGGGCGTCGACGGCGCGGCGGCCGGCGCGCTCCTCGGCGCGGGCGACACCCGCCTGCCGTTCGTCGCCTCGTTGATCGGGCGCTACCTGTTCGCGTTGCCGGTCGCCGCACTCGGCCTCGTGACGCCGCTTGGCGTCGCCGCGCTCTATCTTGCGTTCTTGCTCGAGACGTACGTTCCCGGCGGGATCAACTACTGGCTGTTCCGACGGGGGCGCTGGAAGGAAGTGAGCCGGCGCTACCGCACCTCGGCGGAGTCGAGTTGAGGTAGACGTGCGAGGAGTTGGGACGGAACCGGCTCGAAACGGACGAACGCTTACTCCTCTGCTCGCGGAGCGATAGCACCATTCGCGGGGAACAGGGTCTCCGGATCGTACGTCGTCTTCAGGTCGACCAGTCGCTCGTAGTTCTCTCCGTAGAGCTGTGTGGCGGGATCCTCGTTCAGCCCCGGAAAATTTCCGTACCCGCCGGAGGCGGTCGAGAGTTCTCGAGCCTCGGCGATCCCTTCACGAGCCCAGTTGACGTTCACGTCGTCGTCATCGGACTCTGGCCAGTTTGCTTCGAAGTTGAGCATGTAGGGTTTATCCCGGTGCCAGAACGCGGTCTCGTTCCGGGAGACTTCGGCGACCGCATCGCCCAGGTGCCAGAGATCGATCGTCGAGAGCGACGACGGTGCGTCCTCGGTGTACCGGATCACGAGGTCGACCACCTCGTCGGTGATCTCGGTGAGGTAGACCGACTTCCAGTAGTATCGCAACCCATCCGGATAATCCTCGTCGAGCATCGACTGGAGGTCGACGTACGCCATCGGCCCGCTAAGGTCCGCAATTGGTGTCGCGGCGTCTACCAGCGGCCGGAACACCCTGTCAGCATCGTCGAGATCGCCGCGGAACGAGCCGAAAAATGCAAGCGCCGGGTCGCCCCACGACCCCTCGGGAAACTCCTCGAGTTCCGGGACGTGGGCGGTAAACGCGAGAACGCCCGCTTCCCGCGGGGCGGCTTGGATCCACTCCCGGTAGGCGCTTATCACCGGCGCCGCGTCGTCGACGTCGAACCACGTGAACAACGCGTACACTTCGGGTCCGACGTCGTGAAGGGCGTACTCGAAGGAGGTGACGACGCCGAACGCACCGCCTCCACCGCGAATCCCCCAGAAGAGATCCTCGTTTCGGTCGGCACTCGCCGTGTGGACCGTCCCGTCGGCCGTCACGACGTCGACGCTAACCAGGTTGTCGAGGGCCAGTCCGTACTGGCGGCTCAGGTGACCGTAGCCGCCGTTGAGCGTCAGCCCGGCGACGCCAGTCTGGGAAACGGCACCGAGCGCCGTCGCGAGGCCGAACAGCTGGGTTTCGGCGTCGACGTCACCCAGCGTCGCGCCGCCTTCGACCCGCACCGTCCGCGCCTCGGGGTCGACCCGGGCACCGTTCATGTCGGTGAGATCGACGACGATGGCGCCGTCGCGGACGGCCGTTCCGGCGACGTTGTGGCCGCCGCCACGAACCGATACCTCGAGACCCTGCTCGCGGGCGAAGTTTACGGCCGCCACGACGTCAGCGGTGCCAGCACAGCGGACGACAATCGCCGGATACCGGTCGATCATTCCGTTCCAGATCTGCCGGCTTCGATCGTACTCCTCGTCCGTGGGGAAGACGAGGTCGCCGGAACAGTCGGCTTCGAACGATTGAATCGCGTCGCTCGGAAGATCGGCGAGTACTCTCGCTCCCGGTGTACTATCCGTTGTAGCCATGCATCACGGTACGTCGCCGAAGACGATAATAGAGTTTGGAAATTTATATGATAATCAATTATTTAGATAGGTGGCGGTTACGATGGGGCGCCAAATCGAACGCCGGCGAGAGAACGAGGTGGCCTGACAGCCTCCGTTGACACGGCCCGACGAGTGTCCACGAGTTTCGATGCGGTGTCCTCGGCGCACGACGGGACCGTCACCGATCTCCCAGTATCCCGCACGCGATCGCCTCGGGGTCGACGATCTCCTCGTCGTCGACCGCATCGGGGGATAACAGGAGGATCGTATCGTCTGGCATCCCCGCCTCGACCCGGACCGGGCGTCCGAGTCGCTCCTCGAGTTCCTCGCGGTCGTCGATCTCGAACTCCCGCTCGGTGAGGAGTTCGGCGTTCGCACGCGAGAGGACGAAGACGAGTTCGCCCGATGTTCCCCCCTCGCTCTCTGCCGTCTCGAGCAAAATCGCGAGCGAGTCGGGTTCGACCGACTCGAGCGAGCGGATCGTCACGCGCTCGGTGTCGGAGCCGGCGGCGTCACTCGACTGCGTGCGAACCCGTGACGTGAGTTCCTCGAAGTCGGTACTCGAATCCATACCGATGGTCGAACCGCGCCGTCCTTCAGCGTGTGGCCGGCCAGTTCCGGTCACGGGCGAATTTGGTTGTTCTCGTCACGGGCGGTCTGGCTGTTCCGGTCGCGGGCGAGTGATAGTACCAACTGAAACGATTCACACACTGTGCCGATTCGTCTGCCGATCAGGTGTGCAAGACCTGCAGTGGCTATTAGCGGTTTCGAGAACGCCCGAAAGGCGATAACGGTCGCTTAGAGGAACAGTCGGAAGTAGTAGGGGCTGACGAACGCTTCGACGACCGCCGCGACTGCGAGCAGGATGCCGATCCCGATCAGGATCCAGAACGATCGCTCGAGCGCGTCGGCGAACGTCGGCCGATCGATCCGGCCGCGATACGCACGCCAGGTCACGAGCCCGATCCAGATACCCAGCGCGCTCGCGACGAAGATCGCCGGAATCTCGATGATACCGTGGGGAACGACGAACGCGAGCAACGTGGTCGGATCGACCTCGAGCTGGGCGATGATCCCCATGTAGACGCCGTTGAACAGCAACGAGACGATCGCTGGAATCGCGAGGACGATGCCGCTGAACGCGGTCGTGATCGCGACGAACCAGTTGTTGCCGAACAGTTCGAGCGCGAACGCCGGCGGGATGATCCCATCGAGGCGAGCGAGGATCGACGCCTCGACGGCACCCTCGTAGGGAGCGGCGATCATCCAACCGACCCAGAACGAACCGACCGCGAGGGCGACGACGGCCGCGTGGAGGCCGGGCGTCTCCCGGACGAACGACGTCATCTCCCGAAAGCCACGGCCGAGACCGGCCCGGAGCTGTCCGCGGACCGACCGCTCGGGCATCGCCGGTGGCCTGAGTGTGTCACGATACTGGCTGTAGAGTGCGGTCTTCAACAGGCCGAGGCCGGGAAGCAACACCAACGCGACGACAACCGTCGTCAGCGTGAATATTTCGACTATAACGAGGAAACTCGAGATGACCGAGACGGCGAGCAACGAACCGACGGAGATGGCGTAGTAAAAGCCGGCGTGAATCGGCCTCGACCGGACGAAACCGACGGTTTTCGACAGCGACGCAAAGACGCCGGCGTCGTCGACGACGACCGCAACCGGTGCGAACGCAAACACCGCCCGAACGGCGACGAGGAGCGCAAAGAGGACCAACACGACGAGCGCGGCGACGAGGACGGCGACGATCGGAGAGACGGCGGCGAGTACGAGACTGACGACGAAGGCGGCGAATCCGGCGAGGAGTATCGACACCGTCCACAGCAGGAACTCGAGGGCGAACAGCCCGAGAAACCGGAGCCAGTACCGCCGAACACCCGCAATTCCGGCGACGACGCCCCGTTCGTCACGAAGCCGGGCGTAACAGGTCGCGAGCTGGCCGGCCGAGACGATCGCGTAGAGGACCAGTCCGACCACCACACTCAGGACGAACGTCACGAGGACGAGTGCGCTCAGAACGAACGCGACCGTCGGCGTCAGAAACTCCTCGAAGACCGGCACGAGCGCCTCGGCCCAGGCGTCGAACTCCTCTTCGCTGGCATCGGGATCCGGCGGTGCGACGTCGACGTCCGCCAGGGCGTCGGGCAGTCCCTCGAGGTGGCCGGCCGCCTCGAGATAGAGGTAGCCGACGACGATAGCGGCGAAGGGGACGACCCGGACGATCGCGGGGACGGCCGCCCCGAGGAGGTAAAACGGGAGGAGATCCCCGGGTCGGTTACGGAAGGCGGAAACGACTGCGGAGGCGGAATCTGACAGCGCCATACCACGACGTACGAGACACTGTCAGATAAACGAACCTGTCCGGAGTTCGAACGCAACACTCGAGCGGTGGCGATCGATGCGAGGCTGTGCGTGATACCAGCTTGCGATGGCCTCGGCGACCGAAGTTCGGACGGGAGTCGGCATCGATCAGCGTACGCGTTCGATCCAGCGCGCTCGAGAAGCGGAAACGTGTTCGGGAATGGACAATATGCCCGAGATCCGGCAACACCGCCGAGAGTCGGTTGGCGTCGCTTCTTACCCAAGAACGAATATTCACTTGCGGAAAAACCGCGGTCGGGAACACAACTATCGAACCGGAATCGATGAACCGTCCGCGATCAGTCGGCGGCCGCTTCGACCGTCTCGCCTTCGTCTTCGCGGTAGTGTTCCTCGATGAGGTCCTCGCCGATACGGTTGAGTTCCTCTTTCGGGAGCATCGAGAGCAGATCCCAGCCGATCTCGAGGGTTTCCTCGATCGTCCGGTTGGTGTCGTAGCCCTGCTGGGCGAACTCGTTCTCGAAGCGGTCCGCGAAGTCGAGGAACTTGTTGTCCCGTTCGCTGAGCGCTTCGCGACCGACGATGTTCACGAGGTCGCGTAAGTCCTCACCCTCCGCGTAGGCGGCGTACATCTGGTCGGAGACGTCGCCGTGGTCCGCGCGGGTGAGTCCCTCGCCGATCCCGTCGTCCATCAGCCGCGAGAGGCTCGGCAGGACGTTGATCGGCGGCTCGATCCCCTGACTGTTCAAGTCGCGGTCCATCACGATCTGGCCCTCCGTGATGTAGCCCGTCAGGTCGGGGATCGGGTGCGTGTCGTCGTCGCCGGGCATCGTGAGGATCGGAATCTGCGTGACCGATCCCTCGCGCCCTTCGATCCGACCCGCACGCTCGTAGAGCTGAGCCAGGTCGGTGTACATGTATCCGGGGTAGCCACGCCGACCCGGAACCTCCTCGCGGGCCGCACCGATCTCACGAAGCGCCTCACAGTAGTTCGTGATGTCGGTGAGGATGACGAGCACGTGGTAATCCTTCTCAAAGGCCAGGTACTCCGCCGTGGTGAGCGCGAGTCGCGGCGTGACCGTCCGCTCGACTGCGGGGTCGTCCGCTAAGTTCATGAAGACGACCGAGCGCTCGAGTGCGCCGGTGCGTTCGAAGTCCTGCATGAACTCGTTTGCCTCCTCCTGGGTGATCCCCATCGCGCCGAAGATGACAGCGAACTCCGACCCCTCCTCGTCGTCGCCCTCTTCTTCCTCTGGCACGGTCGCCTGGCGGGCGATCTGGAGTGCGAGTTCGTTGTGGGGCAGTCCCGATCCGGAGAAGATCGGGAGCTTCTGACCGCGAACCAGCGTGTTCATGCCGTCGATGGCGCTCACACCGGTCTGGATGAACTCTTCGGGGTACTCCCGGGAGTAGGGGTTGATCGCTTCGCCGACGATGTCGATGCGGTCGTCGGGGACGATATCCGGACCCCCGTCGATCGGGTTTCCGGAGCCGTCGAGCACGCGTCCGAGGAGGTCCTCGGTAACGGGCATCTTCATCGTCTCGCCCAGGAATCGAACGGAGGCGTTGCGGTCGATACCGCCCGTCCCTTCGAACACCTGGATCGAGACGAGGCCGTCGCTCGACTCCAGTACCTGCCCGCGCAGGGTTTCGCCTGCCGGCGTCTCGATCTCGACGATCTCGTCGTAACCGACGGGCTCGTCGACCTCGGCGAACACCAGCGGGCCGCTGACTTCCGTGATGGTCTGGTACTCTTTCATTGTTAGTACAGACTCCGAATCTGTTCTTGGAGGTCCGATTCGAGTTCGTCGATGAACTCGTTCCACTCCTCGGCGGTCCCCATCCGATTCAGGCGGGGTACGGCGTCGACGTCCGCGATCTCCTCGACCGGAACGCCCGCCTCGAGCGCCTCGAAGGCCTCGTCGTTGAAGGTCTTGATCGCACCGAGCATCCGGTAGGTCTTCTTCGGTTCGCAGTAGGTGTCGACGTCGTGGAACGCGTTCTGCTGGAGCCACGCCTCACGGAGGTAGCGAGCGACCTCGAGGGTCAGCTGCTGGTCTTCCGGAAGCGCGTCCTTGCCGACGAGCTGGACGATCTCCTGAAGCTCGTCCTCTTCGTCTAACACGTCGACGGCCCACTGGCGCCGTTCCGGCCAGTCCTCGGCGACGTTGTCGCGGAACCAGGGGTCGAGTTGCTGGCGATACAGCGAGTAGGACTCGTTCCAGTTGATCGACGGGAAGTGTCGCCGTTCGGCGAGGTCCGCGTCCAGCGCCCAGAACGTCTTGACGATCCGCAGGGTGTTCTGGGTGACCGGCTCGGAGAAGTCCCCGCCTGGCGGCGAGACTGCACCGATGACCGACACCGAACCCTGCGTGCCGTTGATGTTCTGGAAGAGGCCGGCGCGCTCGTAGAACTCCGAGAGCGACGCCGCGAGGTAGGCCGGATACCCCTCCTCGCCGGGCATCTCCTCGAGTCGACTCGAGATTTCGCGCATGGCTTCGGCCCATCGGGAGGTGGAGTCGGCCATCAGCGCGACGTCGTAGCCCATGTCGCGGAAGTACTCTGCGATCGTGATTCCGGTGTAGATACAGGACTCACGCGCCGCAACGGGCATGTTCGAGGTGTTCGCGATGAGACACGTCCGGCTCATCAGCGGCTTGCCCGTCTTCGGGTCCTCGAGTTCCGGGAAGTCCTCGATGACTTCCGTCATCTCGTTTCCGCGCTCGCCACAGCCGACGTAGACGACGATGTCCGCGTCGGCCCACTTTGCGAGCTGGTGTTGGGTGACGGTCTTCCCGGAGCCAAAGGGTCCGGGAATCGCCGCGGTCCCGCCCTTGGCGATCGGGAACAGACCATCGAGGATCCGCTGTCCGGAGACGAGCGGGATCGTCGGGGTTTCTTTCTCCTCGGCCGGCCGGGCGCGACGCACCGGCCACTCCTGGTGCATCGTGATCTCCTCGCCGGAGTCGAGTTCGGCGACCGGTTCCTCGACCGTGAACTCGCCCGCTTCGATCGAGGATATCTCGCCGCCGTCGTAATCCGGCGGCACCATCACCTTGTGGGTGATGCTCGCGGTCTCGGGCACTTCGCCGACGACGTCGCCCGGGGAAACCGCGTCACCTTCCTCGACTGTGGGTTCGAACTCCCACTCGCGCTCGAAGTCGATACCCGGCGCGTCGACCCCGCGGTCGAGAAACGCCGATCCCATCTTCTCCTCGAGTTCGTCGAGGGGACGCTGGACGCCGTCGTAGATAGCGTTCAACATCCCCGGTCCGAGGTCGACGGAAAGCGGCTCGCCCGTGTTCTCGACGGGTTCGCCCGGACCGACGCCCGAAGTTTCCTCGTACACCTGAATCGTGGTCAGGTTCCCTTCGATCTCGATGACCTCACCCATCAGTCCTTCGTCGCCGACGTAGACGACGTCGTTCATCCGGGCGTCGAGGTCCGCGGCGGTCACGACAGGACCGCTCACGCGTTCGATTACACCGTCTTCGTCGACGGTTTCGATTGCCTGGCTCATAGTTGTTGTCTCACTCGTTGTCTCCGTCCTCGTCCATCAGATCGATACCGATCGCGCGCTTGATCTGATCGCGCAGTCCGCCGCCACCGGTGCCGGAACCGATGGTGACGACGACCGGTTCGACGCTCGTTTCGACGTCCTGTCTGACGTTTCGCGAGAGTTGCTCGAGGTCGTCGTCGTGCATCACGACGATGCCGACGTCCTCGTCGTCTAGGACCGTCGTGACGGCGTCGTCTAACTCTGTCCCTTTCTGCTCGTCGGCGACGTTCTCGAACCGGCTGACGCCGGCCAGTCTGAAGCCGGTCGTAAACTCGGGGTCGCCGACGACTGCGATTTCCTGGCTCATAAGATCACCAGCTCCTCTTCGATCTCGCTCTCAGACAGGCCGACCTCCCGGCCACGAGCGATCGCGCGAATGTTCTCGACCTCGCGTTCTTTCGCGAGGATGTACGATAAGACGGCCGAAACCGACACCGGATAGATACTCGAGAGCGTATCCGAATACTCGAGCAACGCCGCGTCGAGTGCGTGTTCGAACTGGATGAGACTCTCCGCCTCACGCAGTCGTGTCAGGGCACTCGAGAGTCGGTCGCCGTAGCGTTTGCTCTCGGCGATGTGGTCGACGAGTTCGTCGTAGTCGGTGACCAGCCGCGAGAGCTCCGAACGGTCGAAGAGGACGCCCCCTTCGATGTAGTACTCGGCGGGCTCGAGGTCGGCGCCGCTTCGGGCGAGGCGCAAGGCGTTTCGGGCGTTCCGGAAGTCGATCTCGGCCTGGAGGAACTCGACGTACAGCGCTTCCGGACCCGACTGTGGCTCGGTAAACGACAGATCGTACGATCCGCTCAGATCCTCGATGAGGCGTTCGTAGAACTCCCGGTCGAGGGCGTTCTCGAGGGGAACCAGCGCGCCGGTCTCCTCGTACTCCTCGTAGGCCTCCTCGAGGGCGTCGTGGAAGATCGTCCGGTTGAAGATCTCGACGACGTCTTCGACGGTGTCGGCCTCGAGTGCGCGATCGAGCGTCGCGTCGTCGATCTCGCCGGCGCGGATGAGGTCGGATTCGATCTCGTCGGCCGGGGTCTCAGTGTAGACGCCGCGGATGATCGTCTTGATGTTCCAGACGTCGAACTTCCGGAGGTAGCGGGCGATGAGGTCGTAGAGTCGACCTTCCGACCAGTCAAGCAGGTCGTCGAAGTGTTTCGCGAGATTCTGATTCAGCGCGTACTCGATCAGGTCAACTCCCGAAAAACGCGTGCCGAGTTGATTGATCTCGCGTTCGTACTCCGATTCCTCCATGAACCGTGCGATCCCGCTTGGCCCCATCCGGATCAGCTTGCGGTAGTCCTCGTCCGCAAACAGCGACGCTCGACGCGATCGAACGCGGCCGTTTACGTACTCCGGATTCGAGGCACCGAAACTCATTGGTCGAAGAGGCGGTTGCTGATCTCCCGAAGGTTGTCTTCCCAGACGTCTTCGAGGACCGAGTCGAAGGTGTTGTTGACCCGGACCCGCGATCCCTCGCTCTCGACGACGACGCCGCCGAGGCAGTCGTAGGAACCGGCGTACTCGTAGTCGGCGTACGCCTCGTCCTCGAGGATGGATGCGATCAAGTCGGCGTCTCCCTCGCGACCGTAGACACTGACGTCGTCACCTGCTTCGAACTCGACGCTGGCGCCGTCGAGCAACTCGCGAGTGAGCTGTTCGCGCTCGTCTCCGAGCGTCGCGAGTTCGTCTTCGACTGCTTCACGGACGTCCCCGAGGACGTCACGCCGGGCCTCCAGGCGTTGTTGTTTCGCCTCCAGTTTCGCACTGGAGAGTCGCTGTTCGCGAAGCTGTTCGATCTCGCGATCGACCTCGCGCTCCGCGCTCTCGAGGATCTCGTCGGCATCCGCTTCGGCCGCGTCGACGATCTCCTCGGCGCGGGTTTCACCCTCCGATCGGATGTTTTCCGCACGCGCGCGGGCCTCGTCTCGAATGTCTTCGACGACTGTGTCCAAACTCATTGTGGGACGGTTGGGTTACCCAACCAGGAAAATAACGACGATCGCGAAAATGACGAGCGTTTCGGGTAACACCGTCATAACGATCCCGGGAACGAACATGTCGTCGTCCTCGGCGATGGCGCCGACGGCGGCCGCACCGATCCCCCGTTCGGCGTACCCCGATGCGAGCGCGGCGAGACCGACGGAGATCGCCGCCGCCGCTTCGGCGTAGTTCTCCGCGACCGCGACGTCGGATTCGTTCGTCTCAGCGGCCTCCGCCGCCTGCAGTGCGATATCAGCGAGCTCAGGTGCGTTTTCGATCATGATTAGTGCGATATGCGGATTGGATTGCTCCGAACAGGCGTATCTGTCGCTGCTCCCCTCATAAAACTCTCGAAAGAATTCGACATAGCTAAACCGTATCAACAGATTTCACCGGATCGTGCTACCTATTAGCAGAGATCGATTCTGACGGATTCGACACAGTACGGGATGAAACGAACGCAGTTCCGTTACTCGCCCATCGTCGTCCGACCGTCGCCACCCGCTGACGCCGATCGATCGGTGCTGATACGGGTTACTCTCAACCGCCTCTGGCGCAACCGCGACCCCTGGGGCGGGTGCAGCGGTGGACTCGCTGCACTCCTCCACCGAGACTCGTCTCACACGGTTCGACTCACCGCCGGTATATCGGGACAGCAATCCGGACGAGAGACCGAAACAGGTCGGAGAAGACGACGTCTCGAGACCAAGCGAATACCGAAACGAAACCGAACGGAAACGAGGGTGCCGAAGCCGATCAGTCCGCGGGTTGGACCGACTGCTCCTCACCGAAGGGTTCGTACTCCTCGCCGCCGCCCTGGTAGAACTTTTGGAAGAACTCCACGTACTCGAGGCGGAGCATCTGGATCCCTGCGGCGGTGATGCCGAGCAGGAGAACCAGGATGTGCCCGAGGATGAAGACGACGATGGCGGCGATGATCGCGATCGCCGAGACCAGGACGCCGTCGCCTGCGTGGATGAGGCCGACGAACTCCGGCGAGAGCTCCCCGTACTCGTATCCCGAAATGTCGGTGATGTGCAATCCGGGATAGTTGAAGTACGTGTAGCCAGCCGGCGTTTCGTAGGCGCCAAAGACCAGCAGGTTGACCGCAAACGCCATCCCACCCTTCGCGAGCAGGACCGCGACCATCCGCAGGTACGAGAGGACGTGGCCGAACGCCCACGCCGGAATCTCGAAGACGCCGGCGATACCCTCGCCAACACCGACCATCACGCTGCCGACGAGGAACATCGCGATGCCGGCGATTCCGACGATCTCCGGAAGGCCGGCGAAGCCGAGGAACTCGTACAGAACGGCATCAGGGCCGGTCCCAACGAGGAAATCTGGTTTCGTCTCGCTGAACGCGAGGTCGGCGGGCAACGCGGCGATGCCGTGTTCGATGCTCCCGGCGTCGCCGTGAGAGAAGATCCAGATGAACAGCCCGTTCATCGCGAGGACCCACGACAGCCGCTCGTAGACGGCCGCCTTCAGCCCGTGGCTGAGGTCGTTGACGAAGCCCATGATGAGACCGATGTTGAGGTGGATCAGACCGAACGCGATGCTCAGGATGATCCACAGCAACGCCCACTCCGAGAGCTGGAGCCCCTTCGAGAGCGAGCCGGCAAGCGGCAGGAAGCCGAGCCCGACGTCGGCCATGTGGATGCCGAAGAAGTCGTCGTACAGGTAGCCGAAGATGACGGTGAACGCACCGGCCCAGATGCCGATCGTCCCGAGCGCCTTCCCGGCGTCGGAGTCGAAGACCTTCCAGCAACCGTAGCCCATCAGCATGTAGAGGATCCCGTAGCCGATGTCCCCGATCATGAACCCGAACGCGAACGGGTAGGTCAGGAACACGAGCAACGTGGGATCGAGCTCGCTGTACTTGGGCTGGCTCACCATCTTCACCAGCAGTTCGAACGGCTTCGCCGGCGTCAGGTTGTCGAGGATAACCGGCGGATCCTCGTCCATCGTGACGGCGCCACTCGAGGCACCTGCCGCGCCTGCGGATGTGGCCGACGTCCCGCCGTCGGTCGCGGCCTTCTGGCGCGGCGGCTGTGACGTCTCCGCCTCGTCGTCTTCGCCGTCGTCGTCACCGCCGCTTCCCGTGTGGGCTTCGGCGCCGTGTTCGTGTTCTTCGTACTCCGCGATCTCGAGCTGTTCGATTTCGACGCTGTCGCCGACCGCATCGGTGACGGCGTCGACGAGTCGATCGTACTCGGAAGCGGGAATCCAGCCCTCGGCGATGAAGGCGTTGTCCGTCGTCGCAAACTGCAACGGCGCCTCCGCACGCTGGACCTCGATACTCAGCTCCTCCTCGAGACGCACGAGGAAGCCGCCGTCGTCGAGTTCGATCTCCTCCATGTCGGCGGCGATTCGATCGAGTTCGCCCTCGAGGTCGCGTTTCTCGTCAGTGAGTTCGCGGACGTACTCCTCGGGGCTCTGTTCGGTCTCCGGCACCGGATGGCGGGTGAACTCGATCCCGACGAGCGAGTCGTCGACGAGTCCCTCCGTAGACTCACCCTCCGCGGGCGCGGCGACGATCGCGACGACGTCGCCGCCGGTCAGGATCTCGAAGGTACGGATCTCGTCGGCCGCCTCGAGGGCCGATTCGACCTCGGCGTACGATCCCTCGCCGACGAGGACGTCGACGCTGTCGTAGCCCGAGAGCAGATCGAGGTCGATCCCGAGTTCGGCGAAGGGTTCGACGCGATCGATCTTCTCCTCGACGATCCGTAGCTCCTCGCGAATCTCGGAGTGTTGATCGTCGAGTTCGTTCACCCGCGTTCGAATCTCCTCGAGGCGTTCCGCCCAGTTGTCGTCGACCGTCCCGGCCGCCGTCTCCTCGCGGGAGATCTCGAGCGTACTCTCGAGTGCGCGGACGGTCACCAGCTTCTCGGAGGCGTCGTCGGCACCCTCGATCGGGTTGCCGTTGTCGAAGCCCTCCCAGGAGCCGTCGTAATCCGAGAGGTGAACCAGGTTCAACTCGTGGATCGTCTCGATGACCGTGGGCATGACGCCCTTCGATCCGGCCATCGAGACCTTGCTCATCCGCTCAGGTCTGAGCATGGACGTCCTCCTGGAACAGGGACACGACGTGGTCGGTCACTTCGTCGACCCGATCTTGTGCGCTCTCCGCGAGCGCCGCACGCTCCTGTTCGCCCTCTTCGAGGACGCGCTCACACTCCTCATCGATCTCCTCGCGAGCCTCCTCGAGGCGTCGCTCTTTGAGATCGCGCGCTTCCTCTTCCGCGTCCGTGCGAATCTCCTCGGCACGTTTCCGGGCCTCGGCTATTCGCTCGTCGCGGTCGTCTTCTGCCTCTGCGACGATGTCGTCGGCATCGTGCTCCGCCGACTGAATTCGTTCAAGAACCTCTGGCCTCGGCATACTCTAAGCAGGCGAACGTTTGCGACAGCGCGTATATGGTAGTTGCGAAAGTCCGCCGCTACGCGGACGCCCGCCGGAGCCAGTAGTCCCGGATTAGCACGGTGCCGACGAGAACAGTAGACATATCCCGATCGCCGCGAAACTCGTCGCTAATGGGAGTTCTGGAACACAAGGCCCGGGCCCGGCTGTTCTACAAGTACCTCTCGAGGGTCTACGACCAGGTGAACCCCTTTATCTGGAACGAGGAGATGCGGGCGGACGCGCTCGAACTCCTCGATTTCGAGCCGGGGATGACCGTCCTCGACGTCGGCTGTGGCACCGGGTTTGCCACCGAGGGGTTACTCGAGTACGTCGACGAGGTCTACGCACTCGACCAGAGCGAACACCAACTCGAGAAAGCCTACGGGAAGTTCGGCAAACGAGCGCCGCCGGTTCAGTTCCACCGCGGCGACGCCGAACGACTGCCGTTCGCCACCGACACGTTCGACGTCGTCTGGTCGTCGGGGTCGATCGAGTACTGGCCGAACCCGATTCTCGCATTGCGGGAGTTCCGACGCGTCCTGAAACCCGGCGGCCAGGTGCTCGTCGTCGGACCTAACTATCCCGACGGCCTTCTCGCTCGCAAACTCGCAGACTCGATAATGCTCTTTTACGACGAGTACGAGGCCGACCGGATGTTCAAAGGTGCCGGCTTCGAGGAAGTCAAACACGCATTTATGGGCCCCTCCTACGATCCGGACGTCGCGATCACGACGATCGGTCGTGCGCCCGAGTGATCGACGCTCGAGAATCGATCCACGCTCGAGAACCCCACCGTTCTGCCCGATGGCGACTCCCGTCGTCCAGCCGAGAGACCGTCACCTCATCAGGCCGCTACCGCCTCGAGGCTCGCAATCCGCCGATCGTCGACCGCGAGTCGAACCGTCACCACGTCGCCCGCAGTCGGCACTGGGTCGTTCGTTTCCGCGACGAAGATGCTCGCCCGCTCGCCGCTTCGCCACTCCGGATCAGCCTTCTCGTTGAACGGCCCCGTCGGGGTCCCGTTGAATCCACTCGCGCCCGCGGCCGGAACGGGCGGCTGTTCGGCCAAATCATCCCCGTCGACGGCGATTTCGACCGAAAGCTCTCGAACGTCGATCGAATCACCCGCGACGTGGTCGATCGCGATTTCGACGTCCTCGGCGTCTGCGTCGACCGAGAGATCGAACGCGGCGTTCGGCCCCGTCGACTCGAGCGACCACGTGGCCGCGCCGACCGCGACGACGCCAGCCAGACAGACGGTGATCGCGATCAAGATGACGACGCCGACGAGCGGGCTGAGAGCGCGCCCGCTCCCGAGGGGGCGATCGCCGCTCGACATCGACGACTCGTTGTTCGACGTCACCGATCCTCGATCGGTCCCGATCACGCGCCTCCCTGGCCGCGCCTTCCGATATAAACGTCCGGACCGGTTCTCGTCGCCAGCACCGTGGCTGTGTCGTTCGATCTCCCCAAAGCCGCCGGAAATATGTTCGACGGACGCGGCGTCCGTCGGCGGTCAGTACTGCCAGTTCCCGTCGACCGTCGCTTCGACGGTGCCCGAGGAGGTCTCCGCGGTCAGTTCGTACGTGTCGTCAGGCGGCATGATCCAGCGGGTACCGTCCGGACCGGTCTGGCCGACTTCGCGGTCGTCGATTACGATCGTCGCCGGGACCGGTTCGCCGGTCGACGAGTCGGTAACGTTCACCTCGGCCGGTCCGTTCGCCGGCGTCTCGTTGAGCGTCATCTCGAGTCCGTCGTCGGTCCAGCTCTGGGAGGAATCGACCGGGAGCGAGCCGACCGACAGCTCCTGGAGCTCGCGGTGGACCTCGCCTGAGCCGCCGTCGAGGTAGATCTCGAGGTGGTGGTCGTCGAGGACCAAGCGAACGAGATGCGGGCCGGAGCCGAGTGGGTAACTCGGGCTTCCAGTATCACTGGCCCACGGATACAGCTCCTGGCCACGCTCGAACGCGGGGTTCGTCTGGTCTTCGATCTCCGCAAACTGATCCGAGGAGTGTGGTTCCCGATTGTCGAAGCGTGTCGTCTCTGAAACGTAGGTCGATCCGTCGAGGACCGAGACTCGATAACCGTGTTGGGACGTCTGCAATCGAATATCGTACTCGGTATCTGGGTCGAGTCGTTCGCTCGCGAGAGCCATATTCGACCGAATCGGCGTCCTGTGGAACCCGAGGGTCGCTTCGGTCGCATCTCGTTGTTGATTCGACAGCGAGTAGCCCGGCACACGGTCTGCGTGCTGGTTCAGGTCGTCGAGTGCGTCCTGCAATGCGAGGGCTTCGTTGTAGTTTCGCAAGAGCATCCGGACGACCTCTCCGTCCGATCGCTCGCCGTTTGCGTGAGCCCGAACGATCACTTCTTCGCGCTCCTCGAGTTCGAGTGCGCGCTCTTCGATCCTATCGTGTGCGTCCTCGATCATCTCCTCCTGTTCGTCCGGAGTGGCGGCGTCGAACTCTCGTTCGGCGATCACGTACTGTTCGTGATCGATCCGCAACTGGTCGTCGCCGCTCGCGAGGACCGTTCCGAGATCGGTTCCGACGTGCGTGTAACTGGTCCCGGCGTCGCCGATCGGCAGGCGGTTCGTCGTCTCAGCTACCTCGACCGGCGTTTGTTGGGGGGACTGGTCCTGGACGCTTCCCGCCGGTCCTCCATCCGCAAAACCACTCGAATCGGCGGCAACGAGCGTCATTGCGGGGAGCGAGCAGACGAGAAGCAACGCGAGGAGGGCAGCAGTCGCGCTGTTCATCGATCCGCGGTACGCGTTCCTGATACAAAAGCGGGTCGCACTCGAGACGGGCGCTACGGAACGATTCTCGGACGGCGAGACCGGCTACGGCGCGCAGTAAGGACGTATTTTTGTATGGAAAGTGTTTTTTCCCCCGGGAAACCACCCGTTGTTAGGTATGCGGTTATCCACCGCTGTCACAGTCGCCCTCACAGCCCTCCTCGTTACCTCGATGCTCGGGATGGCGGTCGTCTCACCGTCGGCCGCACTCGAATCCGGGCCGGATTCGACGGTCGCCGGGAACCCAGCGACGCCGTCCGTCGCCGATTCGGGAGACCACGCGAGCGTCCAGCATCCCCCCGCCTCGATCGCCGCCGACGGGTCACCGCTTTCCCCCGCAGATCCCTCCCAGGTGATCCGGATCAACCTCACCGACGACGGTGACGCCCGCTGGTCGATCGAAACGCGGTTTCTCATCACCGACGACGAGGAAGAAGCCATCTTCGAAGAGTATGCCGCCGAGGTCGCCGCCGGCAACCGCGACGTCGGCTACGAGAGCTCTCAGTTCAATGCCGTCGTCGACGACGCCGCCGCCTCGACCGGACGCGAGATGACGATCGAAGACGACGGCTGGGACCAGCCGCGAATCGAAGAAGCCGAAGCGGAGTACGACGACGATGACGTCCGTATCGGCGTCGTCTCGTACTCGTTCACCTGGACGGAGTTCAGCCGGGTCGACGAGAATCGAATCTACTTCGAGGATTCGCTCCAGGGATCTAACGGTTCCTGGTTGGATCTCGGGGACGGCCAACGACTCGTCGTCGAGTCGCCGTCGGGCTACTTCCTCGAGACGCCTACGGACCTCGAGTGGGACGGCCCACACGAGTTCGAAGAAGGCGAACTCGACATCATCTTCGTCCAAGGCTCTCAGGGACCGGTAGGACTCTCGCTCGAGTACCTCCTCGCCGGTCTAGTCATCGTGGTCGTAGGTGGCGTTCTCCTCTATCGCGTCTGGCAGTCTGCCGACGAAGAGGACCTCCCAGACTGGCTTCCTGCACCCCGGTCCCCGAACGCGGAGGACGGTTCGTCCACTCTCGCACCGACGGACCCGGACGGTGGGCAGGCGATCCCGACCGACCGCGGGCACGTCGATCCCGCGGACCCGTCTCACACCAGCGTCGAGTTCGATGAGGAACTCGACGACGACGTCGACCCCGAGCTGTTGAGCGACGAGGAACGCGTCCTCAGGATGCTCAAACGGAACGGCGGCCGGATGAAACAGGCGAACATCGTCAAGGAAACCGGCTGGTCGAACGCCAAGGTGTCACAACTGCTCTCACAGATGGATGACGACGACGCCATCGAGAAGCTTCGAATCGGTCGGGAAAATCTCATTACCCTCCCGGAAGTCGACCCGACGGAGATCGACTGACTCAGACGATCTGCTGTCCGTCAGTTCCGCCGCGACCGCAGGACGGGGCGCGGTTGCAACGGTGGACTCGCTGCACTCCTCCACCGAGACTCGTCTCACACGGTTCGACTCACCGCCGGGACATCGGGACAGCACTCCGTATCAGACCGTTTTTGCCGATCCTCGCCGCCGGTTGGACGACTCCGCTCGAGCGACCTCGATCGAAACGTTTCCGTCGCTTAATTCCGACGCCAACGGCGTTCGCTCGCGGTACGATTACGCAAGCGGCGTCCGTTCAACCACCTGCCCGTCGTAGCTCGGATACTGCTCGACGATCTCGCCATCCTCGAGATCACCTTCCTCGATCATCTCCTCTAAGAGCCACCAGGCGACCTCGACGTGGCTGGTCTTGACGGTGTAAAACTCCTCGGGGACACCGAGTTCGACGAAACGATCCGGATCGGCGTGCGTCTTCCCGTAGACGAGCGTGCCGTCGTCCGTGACGTCGTCGAACTCCCGGCGGACGTTCCGTGCCATGCGCTTGAGCCGACGGCGATGTTGGGCGGCGTCCTTGAAGACGGAGGTACAGAAGTAGACGCGCTCGTGATCACCCATCACGTCGAGGATCTCCTCGCGGGTGCCGTCGACGGCGCTCATGTGGTCTTCTTTGAGCTCGAAGCCCTTCTCTTGCATCCGGCGGTAGTTGCCCTGGGACATCTCGAACTCGTTGACGTTGCAGAACTCCGCCGCGCCCTCGTCTAAAAACTCGAGGAACTCCGCTTCCGCGCGGATGCCCGGAATCTCGAAGGCGGGAGTCAGCCCCTCCTCGCGAGCGACGTAGAGAATATCCTCCCACTCGGTGCCGTGGAGCTCTCCCCACTGCTCGAGTGGGGGGTGGAATCGGATCTCGTCGAGGCCGGCCTCCGAGAGCCGGCGCATGTTCTCCCGGCCGCCGGTGATGCCGGTATAGAGGTGGGTGTGGTGGTCCTCGCCGAACTCCTCGGTCAGGAGCTCGAGGTAGTGACAGGTCCGGTCCAGGGCTTCCTGGGGCTCGCCGCCGGTGATCGAGGTGCCGAGGGCGTCCATCCGGCGGGCCTCGGTGAGCACGTCCTCGTCGTCCTCGACGAGGCGCTCGTTCGCGTAGACGTCGGTGACGTTCTTGCGGTTCTCGCCGAGCGGGCAGTAAAAGCAATCGCGCTGGTCGCAGTAACCGTAGACGAACAGAACCATCTTGCCGCCTTTCGCACACTGCTCACAGCCCCTGGAGATCATTCGAGTACACGTACCCGGTCGAGCCTCAAAAGCCGTGCGAAACGAGGCTGGCCGTCCGTTCGGACCGATCGTATCCGAGTCGTCACCGATCGAGTGCCCGATATCGGTTTTGGTTCTCCAGAAGACGGAAATACCGTCGAGTGCAACCACGAATCGATGCTGCTGGTCCTCTGTGTCGATCTCGACGACGACCTCGGCCGGAAGACCGGCTTCTCGACGCCAGTTATCGGTCGCGAGCCGGTCGAGGAGGCCGCGGTCGCGCTCGCGACCGCCGACCCCGAGGACTCCGACGTCAACGTCATCTTCCAGGGACTGCACGTCTACGACGACCTCACCGAACGCGACGAGAGCGTCGAAGTCGCCGTCGTCACCGGCAACGAGGAAGACGACGTCAGCGCCAACCGCGAGGTCGGCGACGAGGTCGACACCGTCCTCGCGAGCCTCTCGACGAGCGAGGACGTCACCGCGCTGGTGATCACCGACGGTGCACAGGACGAGTCCGTCATCCCGATCATCAGATCGCGGGTTCCGATCGACGGCGTCCGCCGCGTCGTCGTTCGACAGGCCCAGAACTTAGAGTCGATGTACTACACGATCAAGCAGGTACTCGACGACCCCGAAACACGGGGGACGGTGCTCATCCCGCTGGGCATCCTCCTGTTGATCTATCCGCTCGCGCTGATTGGGAGCGCCCTCGAGATGCCAGGGTTCGTCCTCGGGACGACCTCCGCGTTGCTCGGGCTCTATCTCATCTCTCGAGGGCTCGGTCTGGGTTCCCGTCTGGACACCGCCGTCGAGCGGGGCCGACGGTTGTTGTACGCCGGCCGGACGACCCTGCTCGCGTACGTCGTCGCCGCCGCGCTGGTCGTCCTCGGCGGCGTCCACGGACTGAACGAACTCGACGCCGTCCGAGACGCGACGCCCGGCACCGTCGGTGCACTCGCCACGGCGGCCGCGATCGTCTACGGGTCGGTCCAGTGGGTCGCCGCCGCCGGCGTGACGACGAGCCTCGGGCAGATAACCGACGAGTACATCGCCGACACCCTCGAGTGGCGATACCTCAACGCGCCCTTCTACGTACTCTCGATGGCGATCGTCCTCCACGCGGTGAGCGCGTTCTTCCTCGATCGCGTCGACGTCACGTATCTCGCGACGGCGCTTACGGCCGGGACGTTACTTGGCATCGTGAGCACGCTGACGTTCGCCGTCGTCGAATCGCGGTTTTCGGAACCGGACGGCCGCGAGGCCCACCCGTCCGAAAGCGCGTAGCGTTATCGCTCGCGTTCGACGACGAACTCGGCCAGATCGAGGAGATACGACCGCGCTTCGGGGTCGGCGACGTCGACCCGCTCTAAGGCGTCGATGGCTCGATCGGCCTCCGAACGTGCGCGGCGGTTCGCTTCTTCCGGCGTGAGATCCGTCACCTGAACGACCGACGGGCGTTTGAGCGCCGCGTCGTGTCCGGTCGGTTTGCCGAGGTCCTCGGCGTCGGCGACCGCGTCCAGTACGTCGTCTCTGATCTGGAAGGCGATTCCGACTCGCTCGGCGTACTCGCCGAGCGCTTCGACGGTGAACGGATCCGAACCGGCGGCGATCGCACCGAGTTCGGACGCCGCACGAAAGAGCGCGCCGGTCTTCCGTCTGGCGAGAGTCATGTACTCGGCCTCGTTCGCCGGCTTGGCGGCGAGTTCGGTCGCCTCGCCGACGCCGAGTTCGACCATCGCTTCGGCCACGACGCGGGTCGCGTCCGGGTCGGCCGAAAAGAGCGCGAA
This sequence comes from Natrarchaeobius versutus, assembly GCF_041205745.1. NCBI lineage: Archaea > Methanobacteriati > Methanobacteriota > Halobacteria > Halobacteriales > Natrialbaceae > Natrarchaeobius > Natrarchaeobius versutus. The sequence continues at coordinate 395,190 of NZ_JBGFCC010000002.1, forward strand.
CGCCTCGCCGAGTAAGCCGTCGCTGGTGACGATCGCCGGTCCGTGGCCGAATTCAGCCCAGGCGCTTTCCGTGCCACGCCGGAGTTCCGATCGATCGATGATGTCGTCGATGACCAGCGAGGCGTTGTGGACGAGTTCGATTCCGACGCCGAAATCGACCGCGTCCTCGGGCGTTCCCCCGACCGTCTCACAGGCCAGTACGGTGATCATCGGTCGCACGCGTTTCCCCCCCGAAAGCGCCACGTGGCGAACTTCATCGTTGAGCGTCTCGGGGTCGACCCCGTCGACGACTTCGACGAGACGCTCCTCAATCAGCGCCCGACGGCGCTCCAGAAGTTCCATTGGCGGTTCTTAGGAGGGGGTAAAAAAGTAGGTGACGGTTCGCCGAGCCTTAGGTCTCGTCCTCGACCTGCTCGAACGTGAACGTCTCGTCGAGCGGATCGTCTCCCGACGATCGATCCCTCGCGTCCACACCGTCATCGCCTCTCGCGTCGGCAGCGCCGTCAGGTTCGGAATCGTCGGCAGCGCTACCGGTGGTCCCGTCCCCGGAGGTATCCGTATCGGATACGTCCTCGCCGTCGTCCATTCTCTCGCCGTCGCTTTCCGTTCCACCGTCACCGCCCGTTTCGCCGTCGCCGATCTGGCTCCCTCCACCGGCCTCGAGCGTGGGGACCCGCTCCTCGCTGACACCCTCGTCGGTCTCGAACTCCTCGAGGGTGGCCGAGAGATGTCCGGCGCGACCGGCGAGGTCGTCCGCGCTTCGTGAGACTTCGGTGAGCGCCGTCGTCTGTTCTTCGGCGGCGGCCGCGACGGTCTCGCTTTCGGCGCTGGTCTCTTCGGCGATCGCCGCGACGTCGTCGACCATTGCGACGACCTCCTGGGTCGAACTCGCCTGTTCGTCGCTGGCCTCCGATATCTCCTGAATCCCGCCGTTCGTCTCCTCGGCGTAGTCTGCGATCTCTTCTAAGGCGTCGGCGGCCCGTTCGACCGAGTCGGTGTGTTCCGTGACTCGATCGCTCGTCTGCTGGACTTCCTCGGCGGCCCGGTCGGTCTGGGACTTGATCCGCTCGAGGCGGCGTTCGATGTCGGCGGCCGCGTTTTTGGTCTCCTCGGCGAGATCCTTCACCTCGCCGGCGACGACCGAAAAGCCCTCACTCGAGTCGGCGGATCGGGAGGCTTCGATGTTGGCGTTCAGCGCGAGCATGTTCGTCTGCTCTGCGACCTCCGTGATGAACTCGAGGAGTTCGTCGATCTGTTCCATCTCGCGTTCGAGGCGGGCGATCTCCTCGACGGCCGCCTCGGACCCCGTCTCGATTTCGGTCATCCCCTCGAGGGCGTCCTGGGCCGCCTCCCGGCCGCGTTCGCCCGTTTGGGCGGTGCGTTCGGCGAGGTCGGCGACCTCGTTCGAGGAGGCGGCGATCTCCTCGATCGTCGTCGAGAGCCCGTCCATCTCGTAGGTGACCGACTGGAGGTTCTCGCTCTGTCGATCCGCCCCTTCGGAGATCTCCTGGACCGACTCGGTGACCTGCTCGGAGGCCGACCGGACCTCCTCGCTCGAGGCGGTGACCTGCTCGGAGGCGGTGGCGACTTCGGTCGCGAACGATTTGACCGTCGCCGTCGTTTCTTCGATCTCCGCGATCATCTCGTTGAACTCGGTCGCGATCGACGCCATCGCCTCGTTCTCGCTTTCGGGGTCCATCCGCGCGGTCAGATCGCCCTCCGCACACACTCCCATCACCTCGCTATACTCGTCGGCTTTCGTCTCGAGGTGGCGGTTGATGCGTTCGGTTTCCGTCCGCGCCCGCTCGGCCTCCTGGCGCGCCTCCGTCGCTTCCGTGATCTGGGTCTTGAGCGAGTCGCGCATGTTGTCGAAACCGTCGTACAGCCGACCGATGCTGTCGATCCGTTCGGACTCGAGGTCGACGTCGAGATCGCCTTCCTCCATCCGCTCTGCCTTTCGGGTGAGCCGATCGATCGATCGCGAGGTGTTCCAGCCGATCACCGCGCCGACGCCGCCGATGAGGACGACGGCGGCGACCGTCGCCAGCGAGCCGTACAGCCTGACGTCGTCGACGAACCCGTATGCGAGTTCGGTCGGCGTGTGGACGAGGACGACCCAGTCGGTCCCCGGCACCGCCGAGTAGCCGACGACGTACTCCTCGGGACCGAAGAAGTCCTCCGACAGGAAGGCACTCGCCGGGCCGACCTCGGTGGCACCCGCCCCGTCGGAGGAGATGCCTCGAGCCGACTCGATCGGCGCGGCGTCTTCGTCGTACGTTTCGAGCGTCGCGCTGGTCGCCGACTGCAAGACGTCGCTTCCCGGCTCGTCGAAGACGATCGTCTCGCGTTCGTCGACGACCATCGTATAGGTCCCGTCGGCGCTGCTGACGCCGTACTCGTCGATCGGGACCGTATAGACCAACACCGAGTCCTCGGGAACGCCACCCGCGTCGGTCACGTAGGCGATCCGCCCCACGTTCCCGTCGACGTCCCCGCTTTCGTACGCACCGGTCACGTACGTTCCGTCCGTCTCGAGTTCCTCGAGCCAATAGCCCTCGAGTTCCGCTCCCTGCTCGACTTTCGAACTCGCGATCACGTCTCCGTCGACCTCGAGAAGGTGGAGGTGACGCTCGCCGAGGTCGCCGCCGCCGTGGTCTCGAATCTCCGCCTCGAGATACGTCTGTGCTTCCTCGGGGTCTTCGTCTAACGATCCGGTTCGGGAGATCGCTTCGACCGTGCGTTCGTTCTCGCTGTGGAACTCCCCGACCGACTCCGACTGCTGGTGTGCGAGCACCGCGTGATCCTCGTAAACGTTCGATTGCACGCCGTCTTGGATCTGGGCAGTTCCGACGAACCCGATCGTTCCGACCGCGAGTCCGAGTACGAGCAACGCGATTCCGAACTTCATCGCGTAACTTCGTCGGACGAACTGTGGGACGAGTTTTCTGAAGACCCCGAGCATGACCGATGACATTAGTACCTACCGATACATGTCTCTTATGAATTAAGTAAAAAAGTATTACAAAACGATGTCCGCGAGAGCAGAACGACAGATAGCCCGAACAGAACGGTGAAAACCAGAAACGTATTCTGGAATCGCCTACTTTCCGTCCTCGACTTCTTCGAACTGGAACGGATCGTCCAGTGGATCGTTCATCGGATCGACCTCGTCGGATTCTCCATCGTCACCGTCATCGTCTGGAGTCGGTTCGGAACCGTTCTCGTCCGCTCGTTCGCTCGATTCGTCCGACTCGTCGAACTCGAGGACCGTCTCGTCTCGCTCCGATTCGTCGGCTCCGAGTTCGCCCTCACCCGTACTCGTCTCGTCGGCTTCGTCTCCGGTCGTACTCGTGTCGTCGGATTCCCCGTCGCCCCCACTCGAGTCGGCGTCCCGATTCTCACCGTCATCACCCGCACCATCGCCGTCGTCATCACCCGCTCCGTCGCCGTCACCCTCGAGTGCCGGAGTGTATTCGTCTGCATCGTCGAGTACGGGGGTGAGTCCCTCGTCGGCCGTCTCGCCGGTTTCGAAGCTCTCGAGGGTGGCCGAGAGGTGGCCGGCGCGGCCGGCGAGGTCGTCGGCGCTCTGTGAGACTTCGGTGAGCGCCGTCGTCTGCTCTTCGGCGGCGGCCGCGACGGTCTCGCTTTCGGCGCTCGTCTCCTCGGCGATCGTCGCCACGTCGTCGACCATCGCGACGACCTCCTGGGTCGAACTCGCCTGTTCGTCGCTGGCTTCCGATATCTCCTGGACGCCGACGTTCGTCTCCTCGGCGTAGTCTGCGATCTCATCGAGGGCGTCGGCGGCCCGTTCGACCGAGTCGGTGTGTTCTGCGACCCGGTCGCTCGTCTGCTGGACTTCCTCGGCGGTCCGATCCGTCTGGGACTTGATCTGCTCGAGGCGGCGTTCGATGTCGGCGGCCGCGTTTTTGGTCTCCTCGGCAAGATCCTTCACCTCGCCGGCGACCACGGAGAATCCTTCGTTGGAGTCCGACGATCGCGAGGCCTCGATGTTGGCGTTCAACGCCAGCATGTTCGTCTGATCGGCGATCTCCGTGATGAACTCGAGGAGTTCGTCGATCTGTTCCATCTCGCGTTCGAGGCGGGCGATTTCCTCGACGGCCGCCTCGGAGTCCGTCTCGATCTCGGTCATTCCCTCGAGGGCCTCCTGAGCCGCTTTCCGGCCGCGTTCTCCGGTTTGGGCCGTCCGCGCCGCGAGGTCGGCGACCTCGTTCGAAGAGGCGGCGATCTCTTCGGTCGTCGTCGAGAGGCCGTTCATCTCGTGGGTGACCGACTGGAGGTTCTCGTTCTGGCGGTCAGCACCTTCGGAGATCTCCTGGACCGACTCGGTGACCTGCTCGGAGGCCGACCGGACCTCCTCGCTCGAGGCGGTGACCTGCTCGGAGGCGGTGGCGACTTCGGTCGCGAACGATTTGACCGTCGCCGTCGTCGCCTCGAGTTCGGTGATCATCTCGTTGAACTCGGTCGCGATCGACGCCATCGCCTCGTTCTCGCTTTCGGGGTCCATCCGCGCGGTCAGATCACCCTCCGCACACACTTGCATCACCTCGCTGTACTCGTCGGCTTTCGTCTCGAGGTGGTCGTTCATCGCTTCGGACTCGGCGCGGGCCTGTTCGGCCTCCGTCCGCGCCGTCTCGGCCTGGTGGATCTGCACTTTCAGCGACTCGCGCATGCTGTCGAGGCCGTCGTACAGCCGGCCGATCTCGTCGGTTCGAGACGTCTCGAGTTCGACGTCGAGGTTTCCGGCCTCGATCTCGCCGACCCTGTCCCGGAGTTGGCCGAGCGGGACGACCGTCTGTCGACCGATGACGACGCCGACGACGCCCAGTGCGATCAGGCTGGCGAGCACCATCTGGACGACGTTCGATCTGACGTCGCTTGCGACCCCGTAGGCCTGATCGATTGGAACGCTCGTTACCGCAACCCACTGCGTGTCGGGGATCGCAACGTACGCCTGGACGTACTCCTCGCCCTGAACGTGAGTCGCGTGACCGGCAAGTGCGGCGTCGACGGCCTCGTCGTCGAGCGAGCCGTCCTCGAGCGTGACGCCCTCCGCTTGCAACACCTGCGTTCCGTCGCCGTCGACGATCGTGGTCGACATCGCCGCCTCCTCCTGGTGGAGTTGATCGACTCGGTGTTCGAGCGTCGTGACGACGACGATCACCCGGTCGTCTCGTTCGGTGACCGGGCTGGCAAACGCCATCACCTGATCGTCGAGCGCCGACGACTCGTAGGCCCGATCGGAGTACCAGACCGCTTCGCTGAACGGGAACGCGTCGTCGAAGTCCGTCTCCGTCCACGGCTCGTCGATCTCTGCGAGATCCGTATCTCGGTGCTGTGCGTCGGTGCTCGTGACGATCGTTCCCGCGTCGGTGTCGACGTAGTGTATCGCCCGAACGTCGGCGCTCATCCTGGCTTGCTCTTCGACGAGTTGCCCCTGGATGGCCGGCGGATTGTCCTCCTGAAGCGTCGGCGTGGACGAAACCGCCCGCGTCTGGATGCGCATGTTTTCGATCCAGTCGCCGATCGCGTCGGCCTGTAGTTCGGCCGTCGATTCGATCTGCTCGTCCGAATCCGTTCGGACCGTTTCGTCGATCTCGGCGTAGCTCACGGCGCCGACGGCACCGATGACGAGAACTACCGCCAGAATCGAGATCACGAACTTCACCAGATATCGCCGCCTGATAAACGATGGAACGAGTTTTGCGAACATATTACGTACTCACCCTGTCGACTTCGGTTACTCCGCTTCCCGCTGTGTCGTCGAACCGCCAGTATTCGAACGTCGCGTCCGTTACGTCTCCGTTCTCGTCGAATCCGAGCGGACTCGAGGCGCCACGGTATTCGACTTGCTCGCCTCGAGCCGCGAGGTCGATCCCCTCGGCGAGCGTCTCCGGGCCGACCACTTCACCCGGCCCCTCGGTGACGATCCGCATGGCGTTGCCGATCGCCGCGCCGTCGTTCTCTCCGGCGAACGCGTTCGCGAGCAACATGACCGCCGTCGCGTCGTACGCGTGGGCCGTAAACACCCCCGGATCGACGCCGTAGCGCTCCTCGTACAGCTCCGCAAAGACGTCTTCGCCCGGTCCGGCCACCAGGGGCGCGGTTCCGCGGATGTGATTGATCGTGTTCTCGGTCATTTCGTGGAGCGAGCCATCGCGCAACCCGTCGGTTGCCAGAATGGAGATCCCCGGATCGTGATCGATCAGACCGTCGAACAACCTCGCGCTCGTCTCCGGATAGCCGATCACGACGACGAGGTCAGGATCGGCGGCCGCCACCGACTCGAGTTCGTCGTGGTAGGCGTCTTCCCCTTCGTCGAACGAAACCTGTTCGGTCACCGTCCCGTCGTGATTGCCACGAAACGCGCGGGCAAACGCCCTGCTGAGTTGCCAGCCGTAATCGTTGTTCACGTACAGCGTCGCCGCGTTCCGGGCGTTGCGTTCGGTCGCTGCCCGCTCCGCGAGAACGATCGCCTGTAACGAGTCCGACAACGCGGTTCGAAACAACAATCCGGCGTCGTTCACCGTCGAAATCGTCGGCGTCGTCGACGCCGGCGAGCAACAGACGGTTCGGTGGGGGATGAGCACCTGTTGGGCGACCTGTAACGTCACGTCAGAGGCCGACGCCCCGTTGACCATCGGATAGCCGGCGTCGACCAGACGCGACGCCCCTTGGACGCCCGTCGACGATGACGTTTCCGTATCCACCACCTCGTACTCGATCTCCGGATCGATCTCGTCTCTAATCTGTTCGACCGGCAACAGTGCACCGTCTTTGATCGGTTCACCCACCGATCCGAGGTCCCCACTGAGCGGATGCATGACCCCGAGCCTGATCGTCCGGTCGGTCGGACGGGTGTCCACCTCGCTTTCGACTTCGCCCGTCTCCGACCCGGGGACCCCCTCGAGACACCCTGCGAGGCCGCCGACACCGGCGGCGACGCCACTCGAGATGAGTCCCCGTCGCGTCTTTCGATACGGCATACGCGTTTCCTCTCAGTACGGGGGTATAATTATGGTGCTACGTTCCTGAGTAATTATATGACCGTGTTCTAAAAATCCGTGAAATAAATAACCGGAATCCACTCCGAATCCCTCGGAATATTTCTCAGCGGAGAGATCGGGACACAGCCGCACTCGTCCGAGAGGACGGTGTGGCAGTGGTCATGCTCTGTCGCGTCGGGTGCTCGAGGGCCGATATCAGTACTCGTGCACCTCGAGGATCGACCCGCGACTGTCCGGCGCTCACTGGAACTGTTCGGTGAGCGCGGGAACGACGTCGAAGAGGTCGTCGTGGATGGCGTAGTCGGCGATGTCCATGATCGGCGCGTTCGGGTCCGTGTTGATCGCCACGATCGTCTCCGACCCCTTCATCCCGGCGACGTGCTGGACCGCACCCGAGATGCCGATCGCGATGTAGACGTCCGGCGTCACCACTTTCCCCGACTGGCCGACCTGGCGGTTCTTCGGGAGCCAGCCGTTGTCGACGATCGGACGCGACGACGAGACGGTCGCGTCGAGCGCCTCCGCGAGGTCGTGGATAATCTCCAAGTTCTCCTCGTCGTCGATGCCACGCCCCACGCTGACGAGGACGTCCGCGTCCGCGATATCGACGTCGCCGCCGGCGACCTCCTCGAAGCCGTTGACCGTCGACCCGATCGTCGCCTCGTCGATCTCGGCGTCGAACGACCGGATCTCGGCGTCGCCCGTTCCCTCCGCTTTCGGCCACTCGGCTCCCCGGATCGTGACGACCGCCGGCCCCTTGAGTTCGACGGTGGTCTCGACCTTGCCGCCGTACATCTCGCGGGTAGCGACGAGTGTTTCGCCGTCGCTCTCGAGGCCGATCGTGTCCGTGACGATCGGGCGCTCGAGGACGCCGGCGAGGGCGGGGGCGTAGTCGAGGCCGTTGACGCTGTTCGGGACGAGGACGTACTGCGGATCGAGCTCAGCGGCGAGCTGTTCGATCGCTTGCGTGTAGACGCCGTGGTTGTACTCTTCGCCGTCGGCGACGGTGTGGACGACGTCGACGCCGTCGCGGTCGAGTTTCCCGGCGAAGTCGTCGACGGTGCCGCTGATGACGACGAGGTGGAGGTCGCCACCGAGGTCGTCGGCGAGTTGTCGGCCGGCGGTGGCGATCTCGTAGCTGACGTCGCGGAGCTCGCCGCGGCGGTGGTCGGCGACCGCGAGGACGTCGCTCATTGTGCCACCCCCTTCTCGCGGAGCATCTCAGCGAGTTCGGTCGCCGTCTCGTCGGCGCCGCCCTCCCAGACGGTGACGTCGCTCTCGCTTTCGGGTTCGTACATCGCCGTCAGCGCGTACGCGGACTCGACGCCTTCGAGCCCGAGGTCGTCGAGCGTCTGCACTTCGAGGGGTTTGCGCTGGGCCTGTCGAATGCCCCGGAGGCTGGCGTAGCGGGGTTCGTTGATTCCGGTCTGGATGGTGAGGACGGCGGGGAGGTCGACGTCGGTGAGTTCCTCGACACCGCCTTCGAGTTCCCGGCGGACCGACGCGACGCCGTCGGCGAGGTCGTGCTCGAGGTGGTTGACGACGGCGGCCCACTCGTAGCCGACGCGGTCGGCGAGGGCGACGCCGGTGGCGCCGAAGCTGTCGTCGCCGGTCTGAACTCCCGAGAGGACGAGATCGGGCTCCTCGCGGTCGACGACGGCGGCGAGGACGTCGGCTTTGGTGGCGGGATCGAGGAGTCCGGCGTCGGCGATGTCGTCGTCCCAGACGCGGAGGGCGCGGTCGGCGCCTTTCGCGAGGGCCTGACGGATGGTCTGTTCTGCGTCCTCCGGTCCGATAGTGACGGTGACGACCTCGTCGGCGAGGCCGGCCTCCTGAAGCTGGACGGCCTCCTCGACGGCGTAGTCGTCCCACTCGTTCAGGTCGGCGCCGAGGTACTGGTCGGCGATTGCTGTCCCGTCGATCTCGAACTCGTCTTCGACGGTGGCGACTTCGGAAACCGTGACGAGGATCTTCATCGGCGACGATTTCGTTCTTAGCCAGATAAACACTCCGGTCCGAATGAACGCCGAATCGTTCTCGATTGGAGAACACAACGCTTTTTATTGGCGCAGATTAATTCTCGGTCAATGGATGACACGGGCTCACAAACGGTAAAATCGGTCGAGACGATGTTCGAGATCGTTGACGTCCTCGAGGAGGAAGGCGGTGCGGGGGTCACACAGATTGCGTCAGAGATCGGCCACTCGAAGAGTTCAGTCCACAAACACCTGGCGACGCTGGCGAACCGACGGTTCGTCGTCCAACGCGACGATGAGTACTACCTGGGACTGGGATTTTTCCGGTACGGTTCGTTCGTTCGGAATCGGTACGATGTCTTTCACAAGGCCAAACCGGTCGTGACGGAGTTAGCTGACGAAACGGGGGAGATGGTGTGGTTGATCACTGAGGAGAATGGAATCGGTATGTATCTTTACGGTGACGGTGGTTCGCTCGATATAAACGTCGATTCGCTCGTTGGAACGTGGACACATCTTCACCTGAACTCCGGAGGAAAGGCGATCCTCTCGGAGCTCCCTGCCGATCGCGTCGACGAAATAATCGGCCAACACGGGCTACCAGAGCAAACTGACCGGACTATCACGGACAAGGACGACCTATTCGACGAACTCGAGACGATTCGTGAACAGGGATACGCGTTGAATCTCGCCGAGGATATGGAGGGGATTCACGCGATCGGCGTTCCGATTATGTACAACAATCAGGTTCAGGGAGCGCTTTCGATCGCCGGCGCCGCGAATCGGCTCACTGAAGAGCGCTGTCACGACGAATATGCAGACCGGTTACTTACTTCCGTCAACGATCTCGAGCTCAATCTCACGTACAAATAATCACCACAATTCGTTATCTATTGGCGAACGAATTTCTATCCAGACCACGATCTGGTAGTAAAATTACACGGGTATGATTGTAATGTACAGTACGTTCTTATTGGATTCTGGGACGGTTTGTCGGTGATCGTGTGGTCTGGGGTTGTTGTTCCCTCGTTCGTCGTAGCCCGTTCTGTCTTTGTTGCCGGTCAGATGTCGGAAAATCTGTTCTCTGATAGAGAACGTCTGGGGCGGCCATAGCGACCTTGTTTCGGTCGATGCCGCGGTGGGGTTGGCGCTGAAAGTGTACAGCGTTTGTCTACCAAGACAAGAGTTATTAGACCGTGTGCAACATTGTGACCCGTACATGAAATTAGGTCGATTCGTGGTCGACACTCACGTCCACGCCCAGCGCCACGCGGTACGATTTCAGCAGAGCGAGGAAGACGAACAGTATTCCCGACTCGGCGAACTCATGCACACCGCGACACCGGCCGATGAGGCCGACGACGATGATGGGATCATCGTCTACGACAATTCCGAGCGACTCCTGTACGACATGGACGCGTACGGCGTCGATATGTGTATGTTGCTTCCGGCGTTCGGGATGAACAACGACATCAATCGCCAGATCATCGAGAAACATCCCGACAAGTTCGTCGCCAGCGCGTATCCCGTCCAGACCAAGAAGAAAGCGCTTCGCGGCGAGGAGGAGTGGACGGTCGAGGCGGCCGTCGACGAACTCGAGGAGGTGCTCTCCTGGGACGGCTTCGTCGGAATCGGGGAATTTCTTCCGCACGACCCGAACCTCGAGGAGCGAATGACCTGGCAGGAACGAAAGAAACAGCTTCGGCCGTTTTTCGACCTGGCCGCGAAGTACGATGTTCCGATTCGGTGGCATCCCGGCGCGGCGTCGGGCTATCAGGGTGGTGGGCTTCGCGAACAGGACAAACTTCCGGACTTCCGAGACCCGTACAACGCGGCGGATATCCTCGCGGAGTACCCCGACGTCGATCTGGTGTTCGAACACGGTGGCATCCAGGGCCACTGGAAGTACAACGTCGAGCGTGCGTGTATGGTCGCCTCGCAGTACGATAACGTCTACCTCGAGGTCGGTCTCTGGTGGGAGGACATTCTCCGCCGGCCGATGAACGACCCGAACATCGGTCCCGATCAACTACTCTGGGGAACCGACTGGGGCGCCTCCGCGGTCGCGGAGGGCCACAACTCGAAGAACGACCTCGACTTCCCGTCGATGCGCTGGGAACAGTACAAAGACCGAGGCGTCCCCGCACATATGGCGGACTACTGGGGGACGTGTCTGCGCGAACTCGATAAGTTCGCCCGCGAGGACAACGTTCCACAGGACGAACTCAACCTCATTTTGGGTGGCAACTTCTGTGAGATTTACGACATCGAGCCGCCGCACACGCGGCTGTTCCCGGAGTACCTCGATCGGGACTAGCACTGACTGCAATGAGTCTTTGCCGGTCGATTGTAGAACGGCGACCAATCCCACCGGCAATAACAGATCGTGTGGCTCTTCTTTCGACCACTCACGTCCGGTGGCCCCCCGACGGATGACGTTCCGGTATCGCCGTGAACGGTTCGTGGTGTCCCCACGCTATCGTGGCAAAAGCTAACGTTATTTATGGGAGGACTGACAACGGAGGACGTACATGCGAACAGAACTGGAGACTGCAATCGTCGAGTTTGACGACGAGACAGGTATCGCCACGTTGACACTCAACCGTCCCGAGGCGTTGAACACGCTCAACGGCCAGTTGCTCGAGGACATCGTTGAGGGACTGCGACTCCTCGAGGAACAAAACGACGAGGTCGACGGCGTCGCGCTCAGGGCGGTAATCATCGAGGGCGCGGGCGAGAAGGCGTTCTGTGCGGGTGCAGACGTCGGTGGATTTTCGGACTCGGCGGGAGAGACGTCGTCACGGTCGGCACTCGAGTTTCTCCACGAGTTCCCGACTCCCGTGATCGCGAAGATCCAGGGATACTGTCTTGGCGGTGGGCTCGAGACGGCGTTTGCCTGTGACTTCAGGTTTGCAAGTGAAGACAGTACCTTCGGGCTCCCCGAGGTGACGCTAGGACTCCTCCCCGGTGCGGGAGGAGTACAGTACGCCACTCATATCGCCGGACCTGCCGTCGCCAAGGAACTCGCGATGACCGGTGATCACTTTGAGGCGTCCTGGATGGCAGAGAACGGGCTAATCAACGGCGTGTACGCGGCCGACGAACTCGACGACGAGGTCGAGGCGTTCGCCGAGAACCTCGCGTCCAATGCGCCGTTGGCTATACAGTCGATCAAGAAGTCCGTCGACATCGCACAGCACGCTGGGCTCCGAGAAGGGATCGAGTTCGATCGAAACGCGTTCGGAACGCTCCTGAATACGGACGACGCAAAAGAGGGCGGTGCCGCGTTCGCGGAGGATCGCGAACCGGAGTTCGAGGGTAAGTAGCCGGATCGCTCGCAACGGGCGAGCTTCCCGAAACAAAAAGCTATTAACCAGCAATTACGATACCACGTGTATGGTGTTGTCTCCCAAGATGAATACTGGTCATCTTCTTCGTTACAGACGGCTGTGGCATCGGCGACAAACGACTTCGCGTTCGGTACGAACGCTGCCGACGAGAGAAAACGGGACCTCCCATCGACTGACACGGTGAATACTATGCACACGTACTCTACACCACAGATTACGACGGTAAAGGATCTCTCGACAATCGCGGCGGAGAGCAACCCTGACTCGACGGCGTTCGTCGACGAACATCGACGGGTTACGTGGCCCGAGTTCGACTCCGAGAGCAAACGGGCGGCTAACGCCTTCCAGGACCACCTCGCACAGGGGGATCGAGTGGCGTTTATTTGTGAGTCGTCGGTCGATCATATGGCCACGATGGTCGGTGCGATGAAAGCCGGTGCGATCCCTTCCAACCTTCACCTTCGGGCGTCCCCCGAAACGTTCCGGTATTGCATCGATACGATTCGTCCGCGTGTCATCGTCCTCGACGAGGAGTACTCCGAGTTCTTCGAAGAACGCGTTTCCGAAAAGATCACGACGGATCTCTCGACGGTCGTCACTCTCGGCGAACCACGAACCGAGTACGAACAGTCCCTCGAGGAGTTCGTCGCGGAACAGCCGGAGACGGAGCCGGACGTTCGGGTCCAGCCGGAGGACATCGCGGCGATCTGGTGGACCTCGGGAACGACCGGTCGACCGAAAGGCTGGTGTCACACGAACCGCGGGATCACTCTCAAGGCGATGATGAGTTCGTCGACGTCGGATCGACTTTCCCGGAGTCTGACGGTATTGAGCCCAGGATTTGCGGCTTGGTGGGGGAACACGATATCAACGCTACTCACGGGCCAAACCGTCGTCTTCCGTCGCAACTGGGACCCCGAGGAGGTAGCCCGACTAATCGAGGACGAACGAATCACACACGTGGGCCTCGTCACGACGATGTGGCGGGAAATCCTCGAACTGGACAGGCTCGAAAAATACGATCTGAGTTCGCTCGAGGAGATCTTCTCGACCGGAGAGAAACTCGACAAGACGACCGTACAGCGACTCGAGAAGAATATTTGTGAGCGGATCTGTAACGGCTACTCGTCGACCGAAATACACGGCACGCAGATTACCAACGAGGAGATGGACGGTGACCGAGTCGAGAGCGTCGGAAAACCGTTGCTCGGACAGCGAATACGGATCGTCGAGGAGGATGGGGACCCGACCGACACGCTCGACCCCGGCGAAGTCGGCGAGATCATCATCAAAGGGCCCGACGCACCGGTCTGGGCGTGGGGGGACACCGGAAAAACCGAGAACGCGTTCGACGATGGCTGGTGGCGGTCTGGCGATCTCGGATACAAAGACGAGGACGGCTACCTCTACATCGAGGGCCGGTCGGACTTCATGATCACGTCAAAAGGGATAAAAGTCTTCCCGGCGCCAGTCGAGGAGCGCCTCAACGCCCACCCCGACGTCGAGGATGCGGTCATCGTCGGTGTCTCTGACGAGGAGTACGGCGAACGAGTGACTGCGATCGTCGCCCGTTCGGATCCGTCGGTCTCGAGCAACCAGCTCGACGAGTGGTGTCTCGAGTCAGATAAACTGGCACGCTTCGAGCGACCGAGGGTGTACGAGTTCATCGACGGGCCGATCAACCGAACGGCGAGTGGCAAACTCGACCGCCAATCCGCAAAGGAACAGCACATCGATGAGTGACGATCGCTCCATCCGAGAGCAAATCGACACGATCTGTGTCCGAGATCGCTCGACGGCGATAGGCGACCGCTGTGGCGACCGACTGACAACGAGAGTAAGCTGATTACCATGAATTTCGAATTCACAGACGAACAACGTGCGTTTCGTGACGAGTTTCGCGAGTGGCTCGAGACGACTCTTCCCAGTGGATGGATTCACGGCGACTGGAACCTCCCCGAGGAGAAAGCCGAGCGGATCGAGTTTTTGATCGACTGGCAGAAGACAAAATACGAGGACGGCTGGGCCGCACCCAGTTGGCCCGAAGAGTACGGTGGGATGGGCGCATCGGTCGTCGAAGAATTGATCTACGACGACGAACTTGCCCGGGTGAACGCACCGCCGAACATCAACGGTATCGGCGAACAGTTCGTCGGCCCCACCCTAATCGAACTGGGTACCGACGCTCAGAAGGAGCGATTCATCCCGGAGATCTTGAATTGTGAAGAGATCTGGTGTCAAGGGTACTCCGAACCCGAACACGGCTCCGACATCGCTGGCCTCGAGACGGTCGCCGAACTCGACGGCGACGAGTGGGTAATAAACGGCCAGAAGATCTGGACGAGTTACGGCGATATTGCGGACTGGTGTCTGCTGATGGCCCGAACGGACTCCTCGGGGACCAAACACGAGGGGATCACGGCGCTTATCGTCGACATGAATCAGGAGGGGGTCGACGTCGACGAGATCAACCAGATCTCCGGCGATTCGGAGTTCAGTCAGGTATTTTTCGACGACGCGCGGGCGCCGGAGGCACACGTCGTCGGCGAGGTCGACGAGGGCTGGACGGTCATTCGAACGATGTCCGCGTTCGAGCAGACCGGTTCACGCGCGTTCGACCTGCAACGGCGACTCAACGAGCTATTACACTTCTGTCGCACAACCGAACGTGGCGGCCGTCCGCTGACCGACGATCCACACGTCTCGCGGAAACTCGCGGAGTTCGACATGCGTCTCCAGGCGGCACGGGCTACACGTTATCGCCAGGTATCCGAACGCCTCGACGATCCTGTCCCCAGCCCAGAGGGGGTCATCGACACAATCACCAGCAACGACCTCGCCGTCGATCTCGAGAACTTCGCGATGACGCTTCGTGGTCCCGATGCCACGCTCTGGGAGGACGGTCCCGAGGACGGCCGCTGGGTAGCAGACTACTTCGAGAGCTACGGGATGTGGATCGCTGGCGGAACCGGCGACATCTATCGAAACATAATCGGGGAACAGGTGCTTGGTCTTCCCAAGGACGAGAAGAGCAAGTACACGCATCGACGAGAGAACGCTGATCGAGACACGGAGTGATACAATGGATGCCCGCTTAACGGACGAACACGTACAGGTTCAGGAGACTACCCGTGAGTTCCTCGAGGGACACGACGGGATCGAACTCGCTCGCCGGATGGGAGACGGCGACGACGGCGTCGTCGACGAGGTCTGGAGCTCGATGGCGGAGCTTGACTTCACCACGATCACCGTGCCCTTCGAGTACGGCGGGTTCGGTGAGGGACTGCTGTACCTTTCCGTCCTTCTCGAGGAGCTGGGACGGTACGCAACGCCGGGTCCGTTCCCGGAGACGCTCGCATTTTGCGTCCCGCTGATCGAGGCGTTGGGTGACGACGATCAGCGCGAGCAACAGCTGTCGGCCGTCGTCGAGGACGACCGTAAACTCAGCTTCGCGTTGTACGACGACCGAACCGATCACCTCCCCAGCGCGATCCGGATGGACGCGGAGCCAGTTGACGACGGATACCGTCTCTCGGGGAGAAAGACGCTGGTTCCGTACGCGGGTGACGCCGATAGACTCGTCGTCGTCGCACGTACCGGCGACGGCGAAGGATTCGACGGGCTCTCGGCGTTCGTGGTCGACCCGTCCGCCGCCGCCGTCGACGTCGAGGTCCTCGACAGTCTGGACCGAACACGCCCGATGTACGACGTGGCGTTCGACGATCTCGTCGTCGGAGAGGACGCGGTACTCGGCGACGCCGGTGTGGCCGGACAGGCGGTCGAACGCGCGATCGATCGGTACACGACCGCCGCCTGCATCATGCTGACCGGTGGCGCCGATCGAACCGTCGAACTGTCGACCCAACAGGGGACCCAGCGAACCCAGTACGGCAAGCCGGTCGGGCACTTCCAGGCGGTCAAACACCGGATCGCGGAGATGTGGATCGATACGGAGCATGCCCGATCGCTCGCCTATCGCGCCGCGTGGGCGCTCGACGATCCCGAAACCAGCGGTGACGACGCCGCGCTCGCAGTCTCGAGTGCGAAGGCGTTCGTCGGCGAGAACGTACACCGCGTGTTCGGCGACGACATCTGGAATCAAGGCGGAATGGGCTATACCTGGGAACACGACACCCACATCTACCTCAAGCAAGCCACAGCCTGGAGGGAGTTTCTGGGTTCTCCCGAGTATCACCTCGACCGGATCGCGGAGTTGCGTGACTACGAGTCCAGTCCGCTTCCGGGATACCCCGAACTGGAGTAAGCGGTCGTCGATCCGCCCTCGATTCGATTGACGTTCCGTCCGGATCACTGTACTTTGCTTCGATTCTTCCCGAGACTCGAGTCGTATGGTATGGATTTACGTTATTCGAGTTCCAACTACGCCGTATGGTACTGCGAACAGATCTCGAGTCCGCAATAGCGAACGAAGACGACCTTCCGGCCGTCGACGACGTGTACGACGAGTCCGAGGAGATCCCGCTGTCAGCGACGTTCGACGATGCGTTCGTGATCGAACACACCGAGTTCGAGTCGTTCGACGACCTGGTCGAAGCGAGTCCATCAGACGCGTCGTCCGCCGACGAACTCGGTGAGGTCGAGCCGGGATCGTGGGACGAGTTCGTCGCTGAGACGACCGACTTCGCCGACGAGGAGCAACTGGTGATGGCCGCCCGCGACAACTGGGTCGCGAAGAAACTCGGCCTGGCGTAGTTCGCCGGTTCACACGGTCGTTTCGGTCCCGAACGCCGGGACTCCGAGGCCACACGACTTGCTAAAACCGGTCGCTATCGTTCGAATTCCCAAGAATTCGACGCACTGAACAGCATCGGCCAACGACGGATCGTTCTCACAGATTGTACTGTCCTCCTCGAGTGCCGGTGTCGTCCGTCGGTGAACCGTCCGTCGTCGGTTCCATCGCCGAATAGTACGGTTTAGACCGATCGGCAAGCGGTCTCACGTGTACCCGAACTCGTTACACGCGTCGAACAGATCCGATCGTCGTCCACCACCGTCAGTACTGGCCGGTCGTAACGATCGGCGGCGCGCCGTGGGGGCCGTAGGGCGAGTCGTCTAAGTACTCTCCGGCGGAGTCGAAGTGATCCGCCAGCGAGGCGGCAACCTCTTTTCGGAGCACCGTCACCGGGTCGTCGCCTTGCAGGTACTCGAGCGCCTGCCCGGCGGCGTTCAGGTTGTACTCGGTCGCAGTCTCGCGGCGCGCGGCGAAGAGTTCGATTTCGTCGCGGGCGACCGCCTCGATTCGGGCGTCGATCGCAGCCGCGATGGCCGATGCGGCCTCGTCCGCGTCGGCGATCCCCGAGTTCATCCCTCGGGCGCCAAACGGCGCGAGCAAGTGGGCAGCCTCGCCCGCCAGCAGGACGCGTCGGTGGCTGTCGACGAACGTGTCAGCCATCACCTGCAAGAACCTGTAGCTCGAGACCCAGGTCGTGTTATCGGCGTAACGCTCTCCCATCACGGCACGGACGAACTCGCGCATACGTTCGTCGGTAACCAGTTCGTCGGGGTCGTCGTCCGGGAGACACTGAATGTCGAGGCGCCAGCCGCCTGTAAACGGAACGAGCATGACGTTTCGTCCGTCAACCTCGGGCGCGTCGTAGTGAAACAGTCGCTCGAGGGGGCGCGGGTCGTCCTCGACCTCCGCGACGTCAGCGACGATGAAGGAGTTCTCCGACTGGCTACCGTCGAATGACGCACCGATCTCCTTACGGACCGTCGATCCGCCGCCGTCGGCGCCGACCACGTACTCGGCTTCCCACTCGCGCCCGTCGGTGGTTTCGACGCGGACTCCCGCTTCGGAGGCATCAACCGTTTCGACCTCCGACTCCCAGTGGACGGGAATATCGGCGTCAGCGAGCGCCTCGTGCATATACTCTTCCGTATCAACCTGCGGAATGCTCGTGAAGTGGGGGATCTCGCCGGAGCCGCCGGGATTGTCGTACGTTCGCTTGAACACTTCCTTGCCCCGCCATCGAGTGTGTCGAGTCGGCCAGACGATCCCGTCTTCGACGAGGTTCATCCCGAGACCTGGATGGATTCGTTCGAGCGTCCGGAGCGTCGCTCCGTGGACGTAGATCGCGCGGCTTCCTGACCGGTCTCGATCCTCGGAATCGGCCTCGAGGATCTCAGCGTCGATGCCGCGGGCGTGTAATGCGAGTGCGGTCGTCATTCCGACTGGACCAGCGCCCGCAATGAGCACCGGTGCATCCGTGTCTCCTGTAGCCATGATGGACGATTTCCCCTTTCGGTAGCACCGTCAAAGTAGTTGCGGTCGTTCCCAGTATCGGGATAGTCGTGTGAACGCGCTCTCCGACTCGGTGTCTCTTCGTCGCCCCCGTTCCGTTTCACCCGTCCTCGAGAACGACGAGCGCGTCCAGCGCTGTTGCCCCGTCAGGTGTGACCAAAACGGGGTTGAGGTCGACCTCGGCGATCTCCGGACGGGCGACGAGTACGTCTCCGGTCGCCTGCACGACCTCGACGACTGCGTCGAGGTCACCAGCAGGCCGATCACGGTACCCAGATAGTAGGGGCGCCGCTTGCAAGGATTCGACAGCGGCCCGTGCTTCCCGCTCGGAGACCGGTGCGAGTCGGTGAGCGGTGTCCTCGAACACCTCGGTGAACACGCCGCCCAGTCCGACGAGCGTCACCGGGCCAAACGATGGATCGTCCATTCCACCGACGATCAGCTCCGTTCCACCGTCGAGATCGGCTTCCGCCTCGATCAGCACGTCGGCGTCAATACCCTCCTTTCGTGCGGCGATCGAGATTGCCTCTGCCGCGTCGCGGACTGCGTCCGCCGACTCGAGGCCGACGGCGACGCCGGCTCCGTCCGCCCACTCGCTCTTGTGGGTGACGGACGGGGACGAGACTTTCGCGACGACCGGGTATCCGATTCGGTCGGCCGCCGCGACCGCTTCGTCGGCGCTTTCTACCACGTCGAACGCCGGCGTCGAGACGCCGAACTCGGCGAGGAGCCGTTTCGATTCGGCCTCCGTGAGTACAGTTCGATCGTCAGCGCGTGCGGCTTCGATCGGCTCAGACATCAGTGTTCACCTCCGACTCGACGTCACGACCCTCGAGCGACCCGTATTCGGCAAGGACGCTCACCGCGTCCGCTGCACGCTCGGGTGAGAGGAACACCGGGACGCCACACTCCTCGAGGGCCGCGACGTCCTCGTCGAACGCCGCTGGTGGCCCGTCGGTCGCGAAGACGATGGGCTTCTCGATCTCATCGACGAGCGTTTGTATCCGATCGACCGGGAGACCGATGGCGGCCTCGAACAGCTCGTAGACGAGGACGATGTCGACAGCGTCGTCGTCGGCCACGATCGCGATGACCTCGCCGAACTCGGGCATCGGACGACCCGTGTCGACCGGGTTTCCGGCGTAGGTGATCCCGGGAAGCAGTTCCGCCAATTGCTCCTGTGTCGTCTCATTCAACTCGGGGAGGATGCCGTCCGCCCGCTGAATCCTGTCGGCAATGATGATGCCAGGGCCCGCCTGGGCAGTGACGACGCCCACGTTTGGACCGTCCGGGTGGGATTGATTCGAGAGGATCGCCGCGCCGTCGAGCAACTCGGTCGTCGAATCGACGGCCGGAACTCCGTACTGTTCGAACCCAGCCCGATACAGCGCGTAATTTCCGGTGAGCGCGCCCGTATGGGACTCGGCGAACTCGCCGACGTCCGACTCACCGACGTTGTATGCGAGTATCGGTGTCTCGGCGCTTCGACAGCACTCCATCAGTTCGCGTGCGCGGTCCGTCCCCTCGACGTGGAGGACGATTGCGTCGGTGCCCTCGTGACCGTCGAAGTAGTCGATCACCTCGGGGAAGCCGACGGTGGCACGGTTGCCGAGACCGACCATGGCCGAGAGGCCGTCGCCCTCCCGAAGCGTCTGAAACGCGAGCGCGTGGGCGATGCCGCCGCTCTGTGCGATCACGCACGTTCCGCCCGCGGGAACGTCCTCGGCGCCGCTTGCGAACGAACCGAGCAATCCGTCGTCCGGAACGACGAACCCGCTCGTGTTTGGCCCGAGGATAGCCATTTCGTGATCCATCGCCGTCTCGACGATCCGTTGCTGGAGCGCTTTCCCGTCGTCGCCGGCTTCGGCAAAGCCGCCAGCGTAGACGACCGCGGCATTAACGCCTGCGTGTGCACAGTCGTCGATCACGTCGGGAACGACCGGTGCGGGAACCGCGATCAGCGCCAGGTCGACCGTATCGTCGATTGCGTCGACCGATTCGACGAACGATTCTCCGAACAGCTCCCCCTCCGAAGATGGATTGACAGGATACACGCTCCCGCCGAACGGCTCGAGGTTCGCCATCACCTCGTGTCCGATCTTCTCGGTCGAGTGCGAGGCCCCGATGACCGCTATCGACTCGGGGTGGAAGAGACTCTTTATCTCCATACGTCTCCTTGCGAGACGGCTTGTATATTCCTTTCGACGCACCCCGGTCGGGGAGTCGGTCAGGGCTTCCCGGCAAACTCGACAAACCGTTCGAGTTTCGCACTCGCATCCTCGGTTACGCTCTCGTCGTGAAAGACGAGTCCCACGTCGAATTCGTACCAAGGTGCCCCTCGAGGCTCGCGTCGGCTTCGTTCAAATTCGCCGAGAACTCCGGTGTGCCCGTTCTCGATCCGCCGCGTCGCCGGCCAAGCGGTAGTCGGTCCCCTCGAGTCCGTGCGCCGACGCGTCGTCGGTAGCGATATACTTTTATTTCAGCCACGGTGATAGAGGTGTATGGCCGAATTCGAAAACCCGTACGCATCCGAAGATCCGTTCGTTCGGGCACACTTTGACTGTCTGGACTGTGGCGGCAAGCTGTGGGAGTACGCGATCCAGCGACAGATGGTCTGTGAGGACTGTCGTGAGGTATTCTCGTCCGAGGACGTCTTCGATGCACACGTCTGTTGACGTCACTACGATTTGTTCGAAGGATCTGCTCCGGTGGACAACCCGTGAGTTTGTCTTCCCGGTCGATCCGCTGACAGTTTCGACCGGCGGGCACGTCACTCGAGACCAACTCTTCGGTCGGTCTCGTCCCATACACTTATTGTGTCCCTTTTCTCACACAGTAGTATGGGCCAGCAAGAGCCGGAGGACCTGTTAGAGCTGAGTCCCGACACGCGAACCATCCTCGAGGAGGAAGGTCTTCGCCCGCTGTGGGAAGTCGAAGACGATTTTGGCACCGTTATCGACGATCTCGAGGCAGATATCTGGAAGTGGGACGACATCCAGCGAGCGATCGACGCCGTCGAAGACGACGTTCCGATCGCCGAGTTACCCCCGGGGTTCCAGCGCCGGGTCGCGGTCCCTATCAACACCGCCATCGGTAACGCAATCTCCAATACGATCTACGTCGGCGTACAGACCGTCTCGCCGGGTGAGACCGCACCGTCTCACCGCCACTCCGCCAACGCGTTGCGCTTTACCATCGACGGCGCCGAGGAGATGAAAACCGTCGTCGCCGGCGAGGAGTTTCCCATGCACGACAACGATCTCGTCACCACGCCACAGTGGGAGTGGCACGATCACGTCAACGACTCCGACCAGACCTGCACCTGGCTCGACATTCTCGATCTCCCGCTGTTTCTCGATTCGCTCAACCGGAGCCAAGCGTTCGAAAACCACGAACTCGAGCGACAGCCGGTGGTCAAGAGCCAGGGCTACTGGGACTCCCAGTACGGGCGAGCACGCCCAGTAGAGACGACCGACGATGACTCGATTCCCGGCCCGTTCTCGGGGATTCGGGATCCGACGCCGCCGTATCGATTTCAGTGGACTGACGTCGAGGAGACCTTACACCAGCGGGCGGCCAACGACGATCCGGACCGACACGATGGCTACAATCTCGCGTATGTCAACCCCGAGAGTGGCACGCCGCCGCTGTTCCCGACGATGTCGTTTCGCGCACAACTACTGTCCGAAGGGGCGACCGATTCACACTTCCACAACGCGACGGAAATTTACTTCGTCATCGACGGCGAGGGCGCGACCCACGTCGACGACGACGTCCTCGAGTGGAACGAACGGGACCTGTTCGTGGTACCGCCGGACGCGGTCCACCATCACGATCCCGATGGAGAAGCGACGCTGTTGTGTCTGAGTGATCGACCGGTGTTCGAAGCGTTCAACTTCTACGCGGAAGCCGAACCCTCGTCGTAATTCAGAGAGGGCCTCGCTCTCTATCCGCCGTCGAACGGTGCGTCGATCCGCGATCGTTCGTCCCCCTTCGATCGGTGACCAATATCGTAACAACTGAAACGGTTCATACACCGATCGCCGATCCGTCTAGCGATCGGATGTGCAGTAACTTTCGGTGGCTACTATAACGGCTTTTCGGCGGCGTGACTCCGCCGCCGTTCGCTCTCGAGGCGAGCGCCCACCTCACGTTCAGTTGTCGGGCCGAATATCACTGTGAGCGACGGTTCGATCCGTGTCGTGCTCACTGATACGGTCTACTGTCCGTCGTTTCCGATGGGACCGCCGCCCATGTCACGGTCTTACCGGTACATCGGTACAGTCGTCCGTACGACGATCGCCTTTGGAACAGGCCGACGAACGGGAGTTCCACCGATATTATACGCAACTCGGTCGACAAAACATCCGGAAAAATGGCCGATAAGGCGTTACTTCACTCGTCGGTCGTCCCGGACCGACCACGTGTGATGATGCGTTCGGTGGACGTCGCCCCGACGGCGAGTGCGACAGCGAAGAGCGCGACGCCGATCAACAGGACACTGATGACGTTGATGATCGGCGTGACGCCGTGGCTAATCTCGTTCCAGATGTAGATCGGGAGCGTCGTCGTTTGCGTATCCTGGTTGAACAGCGTGTAGGTGAACTCGTTGAACGAGATGGCAAACGAGAGTAGCGTTCCGGCGATGAGACCGGGAAGAACGTTCGGGAGGGTCACCCGCACGAACGTCTGGAGCTCGTTTGCCCCAAGGTCGAGCGACGCCTCCTCGAGGGAATTATCGAACATGTAGAACGACGGGAGAATTGCGAGTGTGGCGAATGGGACACAGCGGACGATATGTGCGATGACGACACTCCAAAAGCCCGATCCGATCCCGATGGTGTGGAGAAACTGCATGAGGGCGGCCCCGGTTACGACGAGTGGGACGATGATCGGCAAGACGAGCAACAACATCAAGAGCGCCTTGCCGCGAAACGAATAGCGTTCGATACCGTACGCCGCCAGCGTGGCAAAGAGGACCGAAACCGGAACGGCGATGACACTGACGCGAATCGACGTCATCGTCGCCTCGCGCGCTCGCGGATCGGAAATGAAGTCGCGGTACCACTCGAGTGTCAGCTCGTTGGGCGGGAAGAAGTGGACCGAGTCAGCGAACGACATGAACGTGACGACGATCAGTGGGATCCACAGGAACAACAGTACGAGCGCGCTCATCCCCAGCCCCAGGTTGGTTCCGTATCGCTCGCTGAATCGTTCGATCGTATCGATGACGTTGTCCGGGACCACCCGTCCCGGGACTGCTTTACTCGAGTTGATCGCCTGTGTAATGTATTGTAACATATTCGTTCACCCCTTTGAAACCATTCCGACGTCGAAGATTTTGACGATGATTCCGAGAAAGATCAGTACCAGTGTCGTGAGTACGGTCCCCAGAGCGGCTGCGAACGGCCAGTTGTACCCCTGGTTGTAGTGGAGTTCGACGGCCATCCCGATCATCATCTGCCCGGTTCCGCCGAGGATACTCGGAGTGATGAACGACCCGAACGTCGGAATCGCAACGAGAATCGTTCCGATGACGAGTCCACCCGAGGTGAGCGGCAACGTGACGTTCGTAAACGTTCGAATCGGGCCCGCACCGAGATCTTTCGATGCCTCGATGAGATCCGTCTGCACGCCCGAAATCGACGCGTATATCGGAAGCGTTGCGAGCGGTAACCAGATGTATACGAGACCGATGATGACCGCACCCCAGCCGTAGAGATATCCCGACGGATCACTCGTCCCGAGGAACACGATCTGGAACCAGTTGACGACGCCGTCGTCCTGGAGAATGTTGATCCACGCGTACATCCGTACGATGTAGTTCGTCCAGAACGGCAAGACGAGCAACAATAGAAGGATCGTGGTCCGCCGAGAGAAACGGATAATGCTGTAGGAGAATGCGTACGCGAGCACGACCACGACCGCCGTCGTCACGACCGTTACCCAAAGGGAGTTCCAAATAACTCCCAGGTATTGCTCGGACGTAAACACCTGCTGGTAGTTCTCGAGCGTGTAGGACCCGCCCATCCCGTCCATCAGCGACAGGCGGAGCATCTCGAACAGCGGGAACAGGAAAAACACCACGAGCACTGCAAGCGGCAATCCGACGACAACGTACGGCCGAATTCGGTCGTTGTCTCGGACCGCTTTCGAAATCGATTCGAAGAACCTCGAATCCCGATCTGTGGGGAGGACGTTACGCATCGACTTTTCCCCCTCCCGTCGTTGGGTCCTCGGTGGGGAACACCATCGTCTCCTCGAGATCCCACGACACGTGGACGTCTTCGCCGAGGGTGCGCTTTTCGGTCACGTTGCCGACCTGCACGGTGGTCTCGTCGAGTTCGACCTGATAGTCGAAGCCCTCCCCTCCGAACGCCCGACTGTTCGTCGTCCCGGAAAGGATCGGTGCATCGTCTGCATTCGGATCGACTAGCTTCATTTCGCCAGGTCTGATACAGACGTCTACCTGATCGCCTTGGGCGATGGATGCGGTAAGCGCTGAACGCGGGACCGTCACGTTCGTCCCGCAAACTGAGAGGTCGATATCGGTTTCCGTCAGACGGGTTACCGTTCCCGGTAGTTCGTTGACGTCGCCGACGAAATCCGCCGCAAACGACGTTTCGGGCTCCTCGTACACTGTCTCCGGCGTCCCAATCTGCTCGATTTCTCCTTCGTTTAACAACAAAAGCGTATCCGAAACTGACAGCGCGATCTCTTGGTCGTGGGTCACGTACAGGAACGTAATTCCGGTTTTGGCTTGAATTCGCTGGAGTTCGGTCTGCATTCGCTGTCTCAACTTCCTGTCTAGGGACGCCAACGGTTCGTCGAACAGGAGCAGATCGGGTTCTTTGACGAGCGCTCGCGCGACCGCGATTCGCTGTTGTTCTCCACCGCTCAAATCCTCCGGATCGCGGTCTGCGTACCCCGACAACGCTACCATCTCGAGCATACTCTCGATCTTTTCTTCGCGCTCTTTTTTCGTAAAGTTCCGGTCGTCGTAACGGAGTCCGTACGCGATATTTTCACCAACGGTCATGTGTGGAAATAATGCCAGGTCCTGAAAGACCATGTTGACGTCGCGTTCGAACGGCGGCTCGTCCGTAACGTCCTCGCCGTCAATGAGGACGCGCCCGTCCGTCGGACTCTCGAATCCTCCGATCATCCGAAGGATCGTCGACTTTCCGGAGCCACTGGGACCGACGATACTCGTAAACGATCCCTCTTCGATTTCGAACGAGACGTCGTCGACCGCTACGATATCGCCGAATTCTTTGCGAAGTTCTTGAATCGATATGTGGCCCATGGTATCGTATCTCTGTGTGTTGTTTCAACCTGGTGTTTATATGCTTATCGCTGTCCGATTACGCGCTCGGTCATTGTAGGCGTATCCGGGTGATTCTGATCATCGTCCCGGTGTGTGGTTTGTCGACTCATTTGCGTTCTGAAGCTTGATACAGTCTGTGATGCTACCGCTGAAAAAGGTTTCTCTTTGGCACCCCATCTCACCCGCCAGTGCGGTGGCACTCACTATCTGGTTTCCTATAGTAACAACTGCAACAATTCACACACTGATCGCCGACACGTCTATAGTAGCCACTGCAATGACGTGCAGTGGCCACTATAGTACGGATTGTCGTTCGTCGGACGCGCTATAACCGCGTTTGTCCTATGGCTGTACGCAGTTCCGACGGTCAGTCTGCGGTGAATGTCTCCCCCCTCGGATATACTTCAGGAATAATTCTCTCGAATTTGTATGAATATAATGATTGTTGTGTGGCGAATTACCCAATGTTTATATATGTGGATATTCACCATGGTACTGTATGTCGAGACGTAATACTACTCGGCGGACCTGTCTCAAAGGAGCAGGTCTTGCCGCAACTGCGACAATGGGACTCACGGCAGGGTGTCTCAGTGGAAACGGTGACGACGAATACGTTCGCCCGATCGAGGTCGACGAGATTCCGCCGGCCGAGCACGAAGGAGAGGTGAACAACTGGAACTTCTTCAACGAGTGGATGGGGCCGCTCGCGGAACCGTTCGAGGAGGAGTATGGGATCACGGTCCACAACAACTTCATCACGTCGCCAGTCGAAGTCGATTCGGAACTACAGGCTGGGAACGAGGAGATCGACACGGTATTGATCTCGGAGCCAACGGTTTCGACGGGGATCGAGGAAGGCTGGTGGGAGCCGTTGCCGGTGGAGATCATGGATGCCTGGGACACCCTCCCTGACCGATTCAGAGAGGAAGCCGAAGAGCACTACACGCAGGACGGCGAAACGTACATGATGAGCGCGATCGAGCAGATGGAGACCGTTCTGGTCTACAACACGGATTACTTCGATTCGCCGCCGGACTCGTGGGACATCCTCTGGCAGGATGACCTAGCGGACGATATCGCGATGATGGACGGCTTCGAGTTCAACTGCTACGCCGCAGCGCTCTACACCGGACAGAACCCGCGTAATCCCGACGACTTCGAAGAAATCGAGGAAGTGCTCGAGCAACAACGAGATCTGAACCGGACGTACTGGTCGGACTACTCGGAGGGACAGGCGATGATGTCCCGCGAGGACATCGTCGTGACGGTCAATACTGGAGGCCGAGCGTACAACTCTCACTTCGACGACGGTGCACCGGTCGACTGGACGATCCCGGAGGAGGGGTGTACGATTTCGGACTCGCCACACGCGATCCCGACTGGTGCGCCACACCCGCGTGCGGCGCTGACCTGGTACGATTACTTCATGACTGGACAGGCCGCAGTTCAACTGTTCCTGGGGCACGGCGAAGTGCCGTCGATCGCTGACTGGGAGGAACAGGCGTCCGAGGCCGGCATTCCACAAGACGAAATCGACTTCATGGATCGCGAGGCGAAGAACCGCCACGACGCGCCGCTGTACTCGCCTCAGGACGGGTTCTCCCAGGAGACGATGGACAGGTACGTCGAAATCTGGGATCGGATCCGCGCCGGCGGATAACTGTTCGATCGACTACTGATGGGCCGGCGGCGACCGACTCTGTCGGCAGCGATTTTCGCTCCAATTTTCCCGATACTGAAACGCAACTACTAAATTCGAGGACGCTAGAGGGTCACTATGAGCACACCAGTAATTGTCGATGCAGTTAGAACACCGTTCGGCGCTCGGGACGGTTCGTTCCGTGATACACATCCCCAAGATCTTGCTTCCGAACCACTGAAAGCGCTCGAGGAACGAAACTCGTTGGATCCGGAACTGGTTGAGGACGTCATCTACGGCTGTGTTACGCCACTCGATGAACAGGGACTCAACATCGGCAGACTGGCGCCGATGATCGCCGGCTGGGGCGATCAAGTTCCTGGGGTCCAGCTCAATCGAATGTGTGGTTCGGGTCAACAGGCGGTGAACTTCGCGGCGCAAGCGGTCATGTCCGGCCAGCACGACGTCGTCGTCGGTGGTGGCGTCGAGCACATGACTCGCGTTCCGATGGGGTCGGACTACGACGACGAAACGGGCGTAACAGAGACGTACTTCGAGCATTTCGAGGAACGGACGAACCAGTTCGAGGCGGCCGAACGGATCGCGGAGACGTACGACATCAACCGACAGTACGTCGACGAAATCGCCGTCGATTCCCACCAGCGATGGAAGCGAGCGGACGACGAGGATCGCTTTGCTAGTCAAATTATTCCGGTCGAGACCGAACTCGACGGCGAGCCTATTACGGTCGACACTGACGGACATCCGCGTCCCGGAACCGATCTCGAGACGCTGTCGGAACTTCCGGTTCTCTTTCGTGAAGAGGGCAACGGCGTTCACCACGCTGGAAACTCCTCCGGCGTGGTCGACGGTGCATCGGCGACGCTCATCACGAGCGAGTCGTACGCACGCGAACAGGGCTGGGAACCGATGGCGAGAATCGTTCAGACCGAAGTCGTCGGGAGCGATCCGATCTTGATGCTGACCGGCCCCATCCCTGCGACTGAATCCATTCTCGAGAAAACGGACCTCGAACTGTCCGACATCGACCTTTTCGAGGTCAACGAAGCGTTCGCTTCGGTCGTCGCCGCGTGGCTCGATGAAACGGGCGCCTCCTGGGAGAAGACCAACGTCAACGGCGGTGCAATCGCACACGGGCATCCGCTTGGGGCGACCGGATCCGGGCTTATCACGAAACTCGCACACGAACTTCAGCGGACCGGGAAAGACTACGCACTCTCGACGATGTGTATCGGATTCGGAATGGGAATCGCGACGATTATCGAACGGATCTAACCGGCCTTGAACCCCGTTTCCGGTGTTACTTCTCACACTGGAGATGCGCTCTCGTTTTCTTCGTTCTAACTCCTCGCCGTGGTCGGATAAAAGCAAACCTTTAGTGGTTTCGACTGAGTTGTTCTACTCGCTATGAAAATGGGACGGTTCATCGTCGAGACGCATTGCCACGCACAACGACACGCAGCCCGTATCCAACCCGAAGGTGACGATCCGGACTACGGAAAGTTGGCCGATAAGATGGAGACGGCCGTGCCCGCCGACGAGGCCGACGACGACGCCGACGTCATCGTCTACAGTAACGCCGACCGGCTCAAGTACGACATGGACACCTACGACGTCGACATGTGCGTCCTCCTCCCTGCCTTCGGGATGACCAACGAGATCAACCACCAGATCATGCAGGAGGACCCGGACAAATTCATCTCCGCTGCCTACCCCGTTCAGACGAAAAAGCGTGCGCTCCGTGGCGAAGAGGAGTGGAGCTGGGACGCCGCCTGTGAAGAACTCGACGAGTGGCTCTCGAAAGACGGGTTCAAGATGATCGGCGAGGGCGTTCCGCTCGATCCGACGATCGACGAACGCGTCGAATGGCCGGAGCGCCGCGACGAGATCCGACGGGTGTTCGAGGTTGCGGACGATCACGATGTCCCCGTGCGGTGGCACACCGGCTACGTCTCTGGCTACGGTGGCGGCGGACTCTTCGAGTACTTTCCCGACTGGTCCGATCCCACCCTCGCCGGCGAGATCAAAGCTGAGTTCGACGACGTTCCCATCATCTTCGATCACGGTGGTATGCAGGCTACCTGGCGCGAAAAATACGTTGATGATTGTTGCCAGGTTGCCGCAACGTACGACGACGTCTACCTCGAGATCGGCCTGTACTGGAAAGACCTGATGAAAAAGCCGATGAACGATCCGAACATCTCGATCGAACAAATTCTCTGGGGCGGCGACTGGGGGGCATCGATGATCGAGCACAACCAACCGGGCGAGGAACCGCCGATGTTCTGGGATCAGATTACCGAGAAGGGATTGCCTGCTCACCAGGTTGACTACTGGGGCTCGAACCTCCGACAACTCTGGAAGTACGCCACCGAAACCGACCTCCCACAGGACGACCTCGATCTCATTCTCGGCGGCAATGCCGTCCGTCTGTTCGATCTCGAGATGCCCCACACCCGGATGTTTCCTGAATACATCGATACGTAATCTCGCTGGGAGCGCGTGTTATCGCAATTCCCGACCTGCTTTCGTTTTTAAGGTACGTGAAGAACTCTCTCGATTACCGGCCATTTGTTGAGGACGCACCAACCTCCGTTTCTCTCATCGGTTGAGCATGTTTTCGAATACGTCTTACTCTCGTCCCTTCGCGATTATACCGGTGGTCTTGTAAACCTAAACTACATTTTGGTTGGATAGTTTGTACGCAATAAGAGGTTGACTGTACGCTTGGAATCAGTGTTCTCTCTCGATTCGCTTTCGTTTTTCCAGGTATTGAACGTCGTATTACGCAGGGTGACGGTTGACCTTCATGACCGCCGAATCCGGCGTGCGAGCGTTTTTGACGAGTTGGCCCGAGAACCACGTTCTCTATAAAGAAACCACTGGGTCTCCTTTGGTAGATGCCAGACAGTCCCCGATTGATTCGTCACAACTACTCCGGCCAGAGATTATCGTCTGAAACCCTTCTCCGTGATCGAGCACACGCTCGGTGACACCGTCCGTGCGTAAGGTTGGTATCGAGAGTTCATGAAATTGACCTATAGTAACAACTGAAACGATTCACACACTGATCGCCGAGCTCACGGCTCACTGGGTTCCCGCTCGCTATTCCGCGGTTCTCGCTCATGGTTCGAAAATCGAAAATGTTCGTCATCACGAACGACCGCTGGTCGTTCGAACGACTCCGTTCGCTCACGGGTCACGTTCGTTCCCCGTTCGCCGTTCCGCGGTTCTCGCTCGTTTCTTGGCTCACGGGTCACGTTCGTTCCCCGTTCGCTTTCCCGCGGTTCTCGCTCCCTTCGTTCGCTCCGAACCGCGCACGCTCCGAACCGCGCACGCTCCGAACCGCGCTCACTCCGAACCGCGCTTTTCGTCTGGCGAGCAGGTGTGCAAGACCTGCAGTGGCTACTATATTGCCTCGAGTTGGTTCGTCCCCCTTTGGGTGATAATCGTCACGAGATTCGACTCGATTCAACGAGGTAGCACAGAATAAGCAGATCGACCATGATAAATAGTTCTCTCACAGAGAACAGTGGACCATCGAGGTGTCCGTGGTCGAAATGAGAGTACGTTCCCATTCAACCACAAGTAATTTTACATCCGTACTTTCGTAATAGTTGGCCTCGGAAATGGGTAATCATCGGAACACATTTCGTTCGATGTTTTTACGTTCTCTCACAGAGAACGTATGTTAGGTCTGTTGAGTGTGGAGGGTCGCCAACGGAGCAATGGCTCACCGGTGGCGGTTCGAATGTCTCCCGGTTAGTCGGTGGCCGATAGTGGGCGTGAAAGTCGACGTCGATAAGGGATTACGACGAATAACAGAACGCTGGCGAGCGACTATACTTCGATGTATTCCGAAAACAGTCGACTGTGAGGTGTCTCGAGGTCTAGTAGTCGAACGGCGTTGCCGCCGAGGATGAGGTTGAGGTCGTCCTGTGTCATGTCCGTCTCGAGGGCGTACTTCTGAAGCTGTCGCAGACTCGCTCCCCAGTAGTTGACCTGATGTGCTGGCAGTCCCCGTTCTTTGATTTGTTCCCAGTACGTCGGCGGGTACTCATTAGCCTGTGAGTGTTGAACCATAGACGCTCCCCAGTCGGTTCCCCAGAGAATTTGTTCGATCGAGATGTTCGGATCGTTCATCGGCTTTTTCATCAGGTCTTTCCAGTACAGGCCGATCTCGAGGTAGACGTCGTCGTACGTTGCGGCAACCTGACAACAGTCTTCAACGTATCGCTCGACCCATCCCGCTTGCATACCACCGTGGTCGAAGACGATAGGGACGTCGGGATACTCGGCTTTAAGCTGGGCCGCCAATGTCGGGTCGTCCCAGTCGGGATAAATGTCGTACAGCCGGTGGCTTCCACCGTAGCCGGATGCATATCCTGTATGCCACCGAACCGGTACGCCGTGGTCGGCCGCCACGTCAAAAACCCGACGAAGGTGATCTTTCCGTTTCCCCCACTCGATCGGTTCCGTCCGCGTCGGGTCACCTCTGATACCTTCGCCCGTCATAACGAAGCCATCTTTCGAGAGCCACTCGTCGAGTTCCTCACAGGCGGCGTCCCAGCTCCACTCCTCTTCGCCACGGAGCGCACGCTTTTTCGTCTGAACGGGGCCAGCGGCGGCGATAAACTTGTCCGGATCGGATTCGATGATCTGGTGGTTGATCTCGTTGGTCATCCCGAAGCTGGGTAAGAGAACGCACATGTCGACCCCGTGGGTGTCCATGTCGTACTTGAGCCGATCCGAGTTGTCGTAGACGATGACCTCGTCCTCGTCGTCGGCCTCGTCGGCGGGCACGGCGAGTTTCATCTTCGTCGGCAGTGAATCGTAACCGGCGTCGTCGTCCTGTACTCGTGCGGCGTGACGCTGGGCGTGGCAGTGAGTTTCGACGATGAAACGACCAAGCTTCATACGACCAGTCTCCGTTCCATCGAGTAAAGCGTTTTGAACCGACGCTCGGTTACGAGTCAGGGCGTGCCGAGTATTCGTTCATCAAAAAAAGCGTTCGTGGCGACTTCCTCGTACCGGATTACCTGTGAGCGCTCCTATAGCAACAACTGCAACGATGTACACACTGATCGCCGAACCGTCTGGCGGTCAGGTGTGCAAGACCTGCAGTGGCTACTATAGATCGGATTGACCTTACCACTCTTCGCCAATACCTGGTCCCTCGAGTGGACCAACGGGAAGGTTACGTCCCTCTTTCATCGCAAGGTTGACTTCCTCTTGTGTCGCAATACCCTCGTTGACCACTGCCTTCGCTTCGTCCATCATTGCACCCCAAATTCGGTTGACGATGAACCCGTACTCGGTTTGGCTGTCTTCGAGAACGACGGTAGTCTTACCGACGTCCTCGGCGAGTTCTCTGACGGCCTCGACGTACTCCTCGTCAATCTGTGGTGTTTTAACTACCTCTACGAGGCTCATTACTGGGACAGGACTGAAGAAGTGGGCGCCACCGACTCGAGATGGATCCTCGACGGCATTTCCGAGTGCTGCGATCGAGAAGCCGCTAGTGTTCGAAAACAGTGGCACGTCGTCGGTCAGTTCGTCGAGCTGGCGGAACACCCTTCCTTTGATATGGATATCTTCAGGGACCGCTTCGAAGATTACGTCTGCATCCTCAACTGCCTCTTCGATGTCGAGTGTGAACGTAATACGATCGAGTGCGGCTTCCTTTTCGTCTTCGGTAAGGTACCCCCCCTTGACAGCACTTTCAAGCCCGAACTTTCCGGATTTGACTCGCTCTTTCGTGTCTGCGATTGCATCTTCGTCGACATCGCGAATCGATACGGAGTAGCCGTGCTGGGCGAGCGTTTGGCCGATTCCGCCACCCATAATTCCACCACCGATTATACCGATGTGGTTAATCTCTACCATGCGTTGTAATCGATACGTGAGGATATTGATAACCGTTTTGGTCTCACTACATACCCGGCCCATCAGACTCGCTTATAGTGGCATCCACTTTCCGTTGTATCAACGCTTACCATGTAGCGATTTGCCCACGTAGGAGATGACAACGTCGTCGTTCTGGTTGATGCCCTCGATTCGTGCGTCGATATATCCGCCAGCCGTCTCACTTTCGACGGGACGCTTGTCGACGACTTCGCGTCGAATTCGGAGAACATCTCCCGGCTTGACCGGTTCGTGCCATCGTAGTTCGTCGACACCGGCACCTGCAAGGTTGTTCTCTGGTTCGTGTCCTTCGCGTTGTTTCATCTCAACGCTCAATCGCATGCAGATCGAAGCAGTATGCCAGCCGGATGCGACCAGTTCACCAAAATACGAGTTCCTTGCTGCCTCTTCATCAGTGTGGAACGGTTGTGGGTCGTACTTTCTGCCGAACTCGATGATTTCATCTTTCGTCACTTCATACGCACCGTACTCTTCGGTCTCCCCAACCGTGATATCACCGTAGTGTCGCATATACTATAAACACTTTTCTCTCGAGTATTAGCTGTTTGGAAACGATCAGCATCGCAATCCGGAGGCAATTAATACAGACTGTCGAACCGCGGTTCGGTCCGGTAGATCATGCTCACGGGCGAAGCTGAAATTGTAGGCGTGTTCGTCACGATAGAGCTGTCCGGTCAACGTGTCTATAGTGAGTTTGGCGCTGTCTGGACGAGAACTCGAGGAACGAGTAGGTGGTGGCGAGACCTGTCAATTTCTGAGGACGGCGTTCTGGCAGCAACTTACCGAGAAACACGATATCGACGGGACAGCGTTCCTCGTCGGTGTTGGTGGCTATCTGACCGCCCTCGAACGCCACGATTATCTCTGAATTGAAAGCCCCTGACGCGCTCGAGTCCTCCGCCTGGCGAGACGCACGCGTCTCGCTCGCCTTCGATTCACTCGCAAAGAGCTCGCTACGCTCCTCACACAGTTGTGATGCGTGCGTCGTCGGAATTTCCCGAGCAACGACTTGCTCTCGCTCAACGCATCAGCCCCTTTCTCACCCACGTGAGTCGATTCGGAGTCGTTTGAAGCGGTTGACTGTTGCGTTTACGGCCCGTACCGCTCGTCGCTGCCGCCGTTCACCTCGAGACTCGTCCGGTGGTCGCGCCTCCTTCGCTCGCGATTGACCTTCGGTGGATAAACGGGCATACGAACAGGCAGGCACTCGAGCGGAGTGTGACTCCGATGCGGAGTACGTCCTCGAGGAAACACCGGAGTTCCGGGCGACGGTCGAGATGGAGGTCTAGGCACCGGTGGATACGAATCAGCCTCGCGAGATCGCCGTTGTTAACTCCTCGAGTGAGTTAAAGAACCAATTTCTGAGAGCCGTTTGTACTTGTCTCCAGCACTCTTCGACCGAGTTTAGCTCCGGGTATACACCGCTAGCGTGAGGAAGGCGAGGTCGTCACGGGCCGCCAGGTCCGTGACGGTCAACGCCTGAAAGTACGGTATCTCATCTCACACGACGATTTGAATATCTCGATATTCTTTCTATACTGCGAAGGTGAAGTGTTTGCGTGATTGATGGTGACGAACTCTTCAAATCGAGAGAGAACGCAATCACCGTTCTCGGCGGTCGTGCGAAAAAGACACGTCCAATCACGTTGCCCGGATAATTCGACAGACGGCCGCGTGCCGTGTGGTTTCTCCGCGGCACGCGACTCGACGTGGATAGATTTCTTGATTCGATCGATACAGACTGTCGTGGCATCCATTTTCCGCCGCTATTTGAGATTTTCACAGAACAGTTCTTGCTCATCAGTATCAGATTCAGCGATTGTACGGCGAGGTTTTTGATAGCTCGATCCCGCTTCGTTGAGCAACCGCCGACTGCTCGGAATCGAGTACTCGACACCGTACATCCCGTCGAGATATTGCTGGACGAGCACTGGCGTCCACGCCAACTTCTCGAGGAGATTTATGGACGATCTCTTCGACACTCTTTTGTATCTCTTCTGTTATTATTTGTATCCTTCCAGGTTAGTGAACATCAGTTACAGCCAGCGCGACCGACTCGTTGGTGTCGAGTTGCCCGGCCCAGCTGTAGATCGTCCGTCGCTGAACGTCGTACCATTCGGCGAGGTTCAGTTTGTGTAAGACCGTCTTCTCACACCGAGTCGACGTTCGGTCGGGCCTCCCGTGTGAACTCGAGCATCCCAATGGCGGCGACGTAGTCGGGACAGTACGTCCTCGTGATGGATGCGTAGCGACCGGCGAGTTCGCGGCAGGGTTCGCTCGAGAGGGAGATCACCCGCTCGGCCGTGATCGGCTCGTCACACCGATCACAGACGGATTGTCTGAAGGTCAGCTGACGCTCGAGTCAAATGGACTCTGTTGAAATCCTCAGTAGACGACAAGAGTTGATTGCTGGATAGAGAGGATTGTGCAACACAACAGTCTCTTTGCTCTCGGTTGCTCTGAGCTGAATCATCCGATCAGTGGACGTACGAGTTTCTCGCCCGGAGAACCGGATGTTGATCTTCGAACGTCCAGTTTTCTGGCTGAGAAAACACCTGCGTTTCTTAATACAAACCGTTCCTAACTACACCCATGCGCTTACGAGACCCAAAAGAAATGGTTCTCATAATGGCTAAGATCAGTTTAGCATTGATTGGAGCAATCCTCATAACCGCTCTGGTGACCCTCATTCTCCCGTTGAGTGACTTCAGCCCACAAACACCGGGGAGAGTCGTTCAGGTCGGTGTTTTTTATACAGCCTGGGCGCTTCTAGCATTTAAACTCCTATTTGGAGAGTACGTTCCACGGGAAGCGTTCAAAACTAGTGAGTCGTAGCATTTGTTCGACCGGACCTACGATCAATTTTAGACGTGCCTGGATTCGATCGGGTTCTCAATACTGCTCTCCTATCGGGTCGGTTGAAAACGAAGAAATCTCTTCAGGGATACCACCGGGCGCTCGATGAGGAAAGCGAGAGAGATGAGCGCACAGTTGATCCCGAGAAAGCCCAGAATGAGGGACCCAATGGGTGTCGGCACTGGTGTGTGAAATGAGTGCAATAACCGGGCCGAACCAATATCGTAACAACTGCGATAATGTACGCACTGATCGCCGACTTCTCTGGCGATCAGGTGTCCAAGACCTGCAGTGGCTACTATCGTTTCCAACCCTCGAGACCGAGTTTCTTCAGGTCGGGCGCCTGCTGGAGGGTGGGCCAAGCGTGTTTACACTTCACCAGGTACCACATCTGTATCGTGATTAGCAAGGACGGCGAGACAATCGTCACGCTGAGAGAACTCAGCAACCCACCGGAGAGACGCTCTCGCTTCGTCGTCGTTATCAGTAACCCCTGGGAGAACGCCGTCAGCCCAAGCTCTTTCGGCGTAGCCGACATCGCTCGAGAGAAGGATCCATCCGATCCCGTTGTGAACGAGGACGGACAGTTGCCCAGCACTGTGTCCGGGCGTGAAGACGAGATAAACGCGTCCATCGCCGAAAAGGTCGAGGCCCTCGTTGTACGGACCGAACGGGATGTCTGTTAAGGCGAAGGGGTTGATATCCACTCCATCCCACATCGACGGACTATATCGAACGTCACCTCTTGCCTCCCACTCGGGCTGGCTGACGATGATGTTCGATGCATCCTTGACGTGCTCGACGCCACTCACGTGATCCGAATCGAGGTGTGTGAGAACGACGTCGGTGAGATCGCCCACTTCGACGTCCATCGCGGTTAACTGTTCGTGAATGGCTTCACCGGCAGGTAACCGACCCGTGAGCATCGTTGCAGGGAGGAACCCGAGATGGCTCCGCTGACTTTTTCGCATATCAGTATGCCAGCCAGTATCGACGAGAACGAGTCCATCCGGATGGTCAATCAAATATGCCGACACCGGAACCCAGAGCTTCTTTGCGTTTGATCGGAGCCAGCCAGTGTATGGCATCGGGTGGAGGGATCTTTCTCGAAATGCGAGTGCACGATCGATGTACACCGATCCGGTATGCAAGACATGGATACGGATCGGCTCTTTCTCACACTTCATCGGTGTCTCGATGCGTGGATTGTCGGTCAACGTATCAGTAAACGCATTTCCATAGCATAATACTCCTTCTATTGACCGGATCTGGTTAATCGCCATACTGCGTCGGGATAGACTGTCTCGCTGTCTTCTCGAGATCGGTCTTGCTGTGGGAGATTACGCCGCCCGAGGCCTCACGCTGGAACACTTGTGACTGCAATCTCGAGGAACCCAGTAGTGACGAACCGAGTTACAGGCCGCAGAGAGATAGTATAGTAGCCACTGCAGGTCTTGCACACCTGATCGCCAGACGTGTCGGCGATCAGTGTGTACATCGGTGTAGTTGTTACTATAGGACACCCCAACCCGACGCAGTATGGTGATTCACCAGAGCCGGGAGAGGACGTCACTGGGTTGGTCAGAAAAGCGACCACACGCCATTCCTTCAAACGTTTCTTTCACAGATTCGCAGTGACGGTCAGCTACACAGCCAGTTCGGCGAGTTCAGCCCTGGACAGCGGCTCGATCGTGACTCGATCGTTGTCGGCAGTGTATAGTATCGAGGCGGTCACGTTTCGATCGTCGTACCACTCCGCGAGGACGTGATAGTAGACGCTGAGCTGGATTCGATACTCCGACTCGGCGTGACGACCGAGATCCGTCTTGAAATCGATAATCTCCACAGTGTCGTCGGTCACGTGAACCAAGTCGATAATTCCGGACAGTGTGACCTGTGTCCCGTCGACCTCGAGCGGGAGGGACGCCCGCTCCTCGACCAGTAGCTCACCGGGCAGTCCATCGAGGAACGCTTTGACGTGTCGCTCGTCGTCACTGCTGGGTGTCCGGTCTTCGCCGAGAGCGTAGTTTTCGGCGAACTCGTGGACGCGAGACCCGAAGTCCATCCCTCTCCCATCGGAGACGTCCTCGTAGACGCTGTCGTCCATGAGCGAGTGTGGCGAATAGCCCCGCGGTCCCGCCGGTGCCGGAATGTCGACACTGAACGCCGTCTACGTCTCGCCGTCCGCGTCGACGGTCGAAACAGCCGGCTCGAGTTCGTCGATTTCGACCGGTAACTCCTCGAGGAACGTGTTCGGCTCCTCTCCCGCCGCGAACAACAGATGGTCTTTGGCGCGAGTCATCGCGACGTAGAGGAGGCGGCGTTCCTCGTCGTACTCGGTTGGCTGGCACTTTCGGAGGACGTCGGCTCGCCAGTTGTCGTAGACGTGTGGCTCACCGTGGACGTCGGCGTAACAGTTCCGCTGACGGAGACCGATCGGCTCGTCGTAGGTGATCGTTCCGCTGGATCCCCCGGACGGCGGGAATTTGCCACTGTTCATGTTTCCGAGGATTACGATCGGATGCTCGAGTCCCTTCACCGAGTGGATCGTCTGTACGGTGACCGAATCGGGGCCGGCAACGGCCTCCACTTCCTGGGTGTAGCCCTTCTCCACACCGTGTTCGATGATCCGGATCAGGTCGCCTCGCGTCATCGTCGTCGACCGGTGGATCGACTGGATCGTCGTGAGGACGACGTCCGCCGTCGCCCCGTCGTAGCCGTACCGATCGAACACGCGCCGAGCAACGGCCGCGTGGGTCTCGAGTGTTCCGAGTTCGGAGCGAAATGCATCCATTTCGCTCGGATAAGCGTCGTGTTCGAGGACGTACTCGATTTCGTCGAGCGTGTAACCGGCGCGCTCCAGTACGACCGCCCACCCTCGTTCGGCCCCAGAGTTGCCCTCGAGGATCCGTAACCAGGCGAGCAACAGTTTCGCCTGGTCGGTTCGGAAGAGTTCGATTCCTCCCTCGTACGCCATCGGGAAATCGAACGTCTCGGCGGTCGCGAGCAAGTCCCGACCGAAATCGCGAGTTCGGGTGAGCACTGCGATATCCCCGTACGTCGGCGCTCGAAGTTCGCCGTCTTCCTCGATTGCGTACTCGTCGTTGCCGACGATCTCCTGGACCTTCGTCAGGATTGCCTCGCGTTCGTCGGCGTGCTGGAACGCCTCGATTCGCGAGTGATCGTGGTCGGTGTTCGAGAACAGCGACACGATCCGGTCGTAAACCGACTCCCGGTCGATCGACTCTCGACTACTGCCCGGTGTCACGAGCGCGTGCTCGGAGAAGTCGAGGATCGACTGCGTCGAGCGGTAGTTCTGCTCGAGTTCGATCGTGGTGACGGGCTCGAGCGGAAACGACACTCGCTCGGCATCGTCGTTCAGCTCACCGGCAAAGCGCTGTAATCGAGCGTCGAACTCGGCAATGTTCTCGATCGTCGCGTACTGGAACGAGTAGATACTCTGTTTCCAGTCACCGACGACGCAGAAATTGTCCGTCTCCGAAAGCAGTAGTGCGAGCTTGAACTGGATCTCGCTCGAATCCTGGAACTCGTCGATCATCACGTACTCGAACGCCAGTGATTCGCGGAGCTCGCTGTCCTCACAACACAGGACGAACGCGAATAGCTGAAGGAACGAGAAGTTCAGATAGTTCCGCCCGAGCGCGAACTCGAGGTATTCGAAGTAGACGTCGTGGACGAACTCGATGAGGTGATCGCGGTCCTCGGTAAAGGCTCGATCGGCGACGTCTTCGGGGACGGACTTCGAGCCGTACTCACCACGGAGTTCGCCCCGGTCGGGTGCGTTCGGCAGATAGCACTTGTTCCTGCCGTATCGGCCGAGACTCGAACGGAGTTTCGACTGTTTGTTCCCCTCGTTTCGCGGTCGATTCAGCTCGTCGAAGACCGTTTTGAACGCGTCGAAGTCGCCCTCGAGTGTCTCTCTGGAGTCTCGATACCAGCCGTCTGCGGTCGGAAAGATGCCTTTCGACGCGAGATTGGTGACGAGCGAGAGCAGTTCCGTCGGATCCGAGAGACACCGAAACAGGTCGTCATATTCGTCGTGATCATCGTTAAATCGGTCGACGAACTCGCGGAAGTACTCCCGTTCGATCGTCTCGTTTTCGAGGACCTGCGTCGAGCCGGTAACCTCGTCGTCGATGCCGAGATACGAGGGCGCGTGAAAGCCGTGTTGATCGAGGATATCGTTACACAGGCTGTGGAAGGTCTGAATCGGGGCGTCGTTCAGCGCCCGCATATCGTAGTCGCAACTGGCGACGATCCTGTCTTTCATCTCCGTCGCCGCGTTGCGGGTAAACGTAATCAACAGGACGTCGTCGGGTTCGACGTCGTCCTGATCGACGATGTTCGCATACCGATGGGTCACCGTGAACGTCTTGCCGGTCCCGGCACCGGCGTCGACGAGGTACAGCCCATCTGTACTCTCGATGAGACGTTTCTGGCGTTCGTTCGGTGACAGCCTTTCGTCCACCGACGCGTCGGTCGCCGATGTCATCGACTCCCCTCCGTTTTCTGGGCCGTAGCTGAAGTCACAGGATCAGTCTGCGTGTCGTCTCGAGCGGACCGCGAGTCGGTGAGAAGCATGTCGCGGTTGTTCACGTAGCGGTAGTTCGGCTCGCCGGCGCGGCCGTCGACGGGAAATCGATCCTCGCCGCGGCGGTAACGGTTTAGCTCCTCTAGTTGCTCGTCGACGAACCGTTCGAAGTTGTCGAGATCTTCGACGAAAAAGCCGTCCGTCCGATATCCGCAGAGATGTCTGTACGCCTGCATACAGCCGTTTTTCACGTACTTGTAGTCGCCGACGTCGTCGATCATTCGCTCGAGGAGTGCTTCGCCGAACGGTGAGGCCGCCATCTCGTCTGCATCCCTCGTTCTGGGAATCTCGTGGGAATCGAACGCCGTCAGATACGTATCGTAGCTGGTCTTCGAAAACGTCTTGGTACAGTCGTTGGCGGCGTCTTCACAGAGCGCATCGAAGACCGGCCGGGACTGTGCGAACTCGTCGAACGCGGTTGGGTGGTACGTCACCGTCGTGAGACAGTCTTCGAGCGAGGCGTCTCCGGTGACGACGTCGTCGATCGTCTCGAGGAAGTGAACGAACGTAAACGCCAGTCGCTCGTCGGGCCGTTGGTGTCGCCAGTAGGTGAGATAGAGTAACGCCTGGAAGTTTGGCTCGTCGCTCGGCGGCTCGATCGAGGCGTGTTTCGTGACCTGGGAAGCAGAGTTCCTGCTTCCGCTTTTGAAATCGACCAGTCGCGTCGGCGACTGGACGAGGTCGATTTTTCCGTTGAGTCCCAGGCCCTCGTCCTCGAACCAGCGCTCGGTCACCCGTGAGTCGACCGCTCGATCGAAGTACTCCGCGAAGAAGTTTCGCCCCCAGCCACTCGAGGGGGTCAAGAACGCCGTTTCGGATGGTGCGTGCTCGTCGAGATACGCACAGATCGTCTCGAGTCCGATTCGGTATCGCGTTCGTCGCGTCTCGATATCGACGTTCCGGTGGAACGCACGCGTCTCCTCGATCATGACCTCGACGACCTCCTCGAGGCGATCATCGTCGACAGCCTCGGGATGATTCACGACGAATTCGGCGAAGTCGTGAAAGAGGTTCCCCTCGGCGAAGTAGTGTTTGTCAGGCGTCTCGACGAGTCGCCCGAAGAGGTAGTCTCGCGGGGAGTTCGCGTACGCGTTGAGACTCGACTGACTGATCGTCTCGACGGATTCGGGTTCGACATCCGCGGGAACTGGTTCCTTCTCGAATCCGTTCCCCGTCGTTCGGCCCGGTCGCACGTGGCGAATCGACTCGAGATCGCTGAAGCGCTCGAACTCCGTCTCGAGGAGATCTTCGAAGTACAGACACGGCGTGACGGGCGAGCCGCCGGCTGAATCCTGGACCAGATAGTACTGTTCGACGCCGCTCTGGAGGAGCGACTGGAAGCTCTCGATGTTTCGCTCGTACTCCTCGCCCCGATCGACCCATGGACGGTTCGGCGAGTCGTGCGTCCAGCGTTCGTCGAGGCCCAGATAGAAGACGACCGGTCGGTCGACGAACGAAGCCGATTTTGCGTCCGCCAGGAGGGCCCCCTCGTTGTCCCGATCGATCGGCACGTCGTAGGTCTCGAGATAGAACGCGAGCTGATCGATCGCCTTCGAACTGATCGACTCCTCGAGTAAATTCAACTTCTCGAGTTCGTCGCGAAACGCCTCGAGCGTTCGTTCCGTTCGATCTTCGTACGCGTTCACCGCCTCCGCGAACGTGACCTCGCTTGCCCGACTGGTGAACTCCTGGAGCCAGTCGACCGCCGAGTCGTCGACGTCGGAGAGGCACTTCTCGTCGTGTTCGACCGGAACCGTCACACCGAGACACGAGAGCAAGGACTTGACGGACCGGATACGGGTATCGGAGCCGGCAGTCGTACAGCGGAGCAACTGGACGAACGCGCGGTGGTCGCGCTCGTCCATGAAGCCAGGACCACCGTAGTACGGAATATCGGCCGTCTCGAGTGCTGATTCGACGAGTGGCGAATACTCGCTCCCGGCGTCGAGTACGACCGCGACGTCTGCGGCGTTTTCACGCGTTACGGTATCGAGTACCGCGTCGACGATGGCCGCTGCTGACTCGAACATTCGGAATGGCGGCATATCGAAGGGAGCCTCGGTGAGTCGGCCGATCGAATCGTACTCCGCGGGAAGAATCGAACGCTCGAGGTTCGTTAGTTGGCGTTCGCCGACGACCGCGATCGACTCGTCTGAACTGACGTCGATCTCGTAGTCCGTGAGCAGTCGCGAGGACGTCTGCAGCGAGTCGACGATATCGACGACCGTCCGCGTCGCCGGCGTATCGAACGCCTCGTGCTCGAAAATTCCGTTCGCGGTTCCTTCGTACTCCCAACACTGGAGGACGTTCCCAACCGTGTAGGCGATCTCCTTCCAGCTCAACTCGGTTTCGTCGACCACCTCGAGAAATGCGGTTCGGTCCTCTGCAGTTTCTCGCCGTCGCGTTGCGAGCCGTC
Source organism: Natrarchaeobius versutus (assembly GCF_041205745.1). Taxonomy (NCBI): domain Archaea; kingdom Methanobacteriati; phylum Methanobacteriota; class Halobacteria; order Halobacteriales; family Natrialbaceae; genus Natrarchaeobius; species Natrarchaeobius versutus. Next base: position 438,599 of record NZ_JBGFCC010000002.1, read on the forward strand.
GGGGTGTAATCGCGAACGGACCAAAATGTGGGCGCTCGAGGCGCCGGTTGAGTGCGTCCGCGAGCGGTGAGTCGGGAACGATCACGAGGTCGTAGTCGGCGACCTCCTGATACAGCCGATCGATCGGTTTCGACTGCTTGAATAACACGATGCATAGCGGGTTACAGTACTAGACAATAAGTTTGTATGTCGGCTGTTACGGATTGTCTGCTCTGAGACGAACAACGTCCTGTGGCAGACGAGAAGCAGGACGTCGATCGTTCCGGCTCTTTCAACTCTCACTGACCGCAGGGAGAACCGTTTCTCCGAACGCTTCGATGAACGCCGGTTGATTCGTGTTGACGTTGTGGACGAAGACCCTGTCGACGTCGAGTTCGAGGTCCGCCTCGAGCCAGTCGACGTGATCCTCGAGGGTCGCCGACACGCGGACGTGTTCTTCGACGTGCTCTTCGGACAGTTGTGCACCGAGTTCGTCGTAATCGTCGGGAGTCCGCAGCTCCTGGGTTACCGTTCCCGGCACGCACTGGGTGCGCCACTGGTCGTACGCCCCCTCGAGTGCGGCGTCGTCGCTCTCGTCGTAGGAGTGTTGTGCCTTGAGGTAGACCGGCTTCTCCGGGGCGTTCTCACGGAACGCCTCGACCCGGTTTGCGTCGGCCTCGTGGTCGGGCGTTGCGATGGTGATCATCCCGCCGGCCCAGTCGGCGAGCCACGCGGCGGTCTCCTCGGAGAGCGCCGCACCGATCACCGGCGGCGGCGTCTCGGGGCGCGAGTAAAGCGTCGCTTGCTCGACGTCGATGTGGCCGTGGTGGGTCACCTCTTCGCCATCCCAGAGCCGTCGCATTACGTCGACACACTCCTCGAGTCGCGCGTTCCGCTCCGATTTGACGGGCCAGTTGACGCCCGTGATGCCCTCGTTGAGGAGCTGGCCGCTTCCGACGCTGAGCCAGAATCGCTCGGGATACATCTCTCGAAGCGTTGCCGCGGCCTGTGCGACGATCGCCGGGTGATAACGGTAGCCGGGCGCGTTGACCGTCCCGAACGTCAGCTCGGTCGCCTCCATCGCCGATCCGAGCCACGACCAGACGAACCCCGACTCGCCCTGTTGTTCGCTCCAGGGGTGAAAGTGATCGGAGGCGAGTGCGTGTTCGAACCCGGAGTCGTCGGCGAGTTGAACCCACTCGAGGAGTTCACTCGGCGCGAACTGTTCGTGTGAGGCGTGGTAGCCGATCGCTGTCATCGCCGAACCAACTCCGTGTTCTCGGACCCAAAATTCGACCGCGGTTCGCTTCGAGCTCCGACCGCCGTCTCGAGTGTTCGTGAATTCGGTGGTGACACGGTGCAATACTCCGGAAATAATCACTTAGGTTCACAGCAAGCACATGCCTGATCGACCGCCCCTCGTTTGGGGCCAAGGTCGCTCGGTGGCCTCCGGCAACTGCCGAGCCAAATCAGCTCTCGAGAAGGTATAGTAGCCACTGAACGTCACTGCACACCCGATCGCCAGACAAGTCGGCGATCGGCGTGTGAATCGTTTCAGTTGTTACTATAATTCCGGGACGCTCCCGGATTTCCTGTGGAAGAACGACGCATCCTTTCGAATCCACCATGACTATGTTCCCACGTATGGTGGGACTGGACATATCCGTGCGGTCGGTACGCGTTCGGTGGCGTCCGACAGACGGACTGATACAGCCTGCCGTCCGTCAGTTCCGGTGGACTCGCACCCGTCTTGGGAGGTCACCGGTAGATCAGTTCCCCTTTCGGTACGGGAAACGTCGTCCGAAGTTGGTCCGTCCCGAATATTCAATAGCTGTTTGAACAATGCACGGGCATGAACCATCAGTCAACGACCGATCTCGCTTGTGAAGCGATCAACCGCAAGGAGCTTCTCGAGACCGTCGTCGCCCGGTCGCCGATCGCGACACGCGACCTCGCGGAGGAGATCGGAACGTCCGTCTCGACCGTCAATCGCATCGTTAGCTCCTTTTCGTCGGCTCATCTCGTCGATCGAACGGACGACGGTATCGTGGCGTCCGAGGCCGGCGAGGTCGTTCTCGAGGAGTTGTCGGCGTTTACGGAAACGATCGAACGGGCGCAGTCGCTCCAACCCGTGTTTGCGTCGCTTGCGGCCGCACCGGTCGAGTTCGACCGAAAGTGGTTTCTCGAGGCGACCGTGACGACGTCGTCGCCGAAGCGACCGTACGGTCCGTTGACCCGGTACAGCGAACTGTTCGCGGGCGCCGAACACAAACGACTGCTCGGCGACCAGTTCGTCGTTCCGGAGTACGGCGTCGACGCCGCGATGGAGGCGATGGAGACCGGCATCGCGTGTTCGTGTGTCTGGAGCGAGCGCGCACTCGAGCGGATGACCGATCAGTATCCCGACGTCGTGGACTGGTCGGCCGGCAGGGATGACCTCGAGGCGGCGATCTCGGAGACGGTCCCGTTCGATCTCGCGCTGTTCGACGATCATCTCCTCGTCTACGGCTTCGACGAGAACGGCGTCATGTCGGTCCTCGCGGATACCGACGATCCGGCGGCAGTCGAGTGGGGCCTGTCGGTGTTCGAGACGTGTTTCGACCAGGGGGAGAGACTGGAGTAGTCGTCGTTCACGCCCCCGGTGCGGTCTGGACGTACCGACGCATCGCGTCGCCATCTTCGTCACGAAGCTCGACGGTAAACTGGTGCTGACCGACGACTTCCTCGGCTTTGGTTCGCTCGAACTCGAGTGCAAACGGCGGTGTGCCGTCGGCGCGCTCGATCTCTCGGTCGCCGGAGACCACGACGACGTGGTCGACCCTGTCGTCGGTCTCGACGATGCAGGTGATCAGTTGACCGTCGGTCTCGCAGTCGACGTCGGCGCTAACGTCCGGACTTCCGTCGCCGCCGACGACCCCGGTTACGTCGAGCATCATGGGGCCGATCGTCACCGTCCCGAGGACGACGACGATGGCGAGAAACACGGAGAGATTCATCTTCGAGGCGTGTCTGGCGAACGCTCGCGTGACCGGGTGAGTCGCCGTCCGCCTGAGCCTGATCGCGAGCGGGACGACGACCATGTGCGTAAGCGGGCCCCAGAGGATGAGGACGAACCCGTAGGCCATCACGTACGTCAGCCACCCCCACCCCGACTGAAACGAGTAGAGGAGCGAACTCGACACCCACAGGAAAAAGCCGAGGAAGACGAGCGTTCCGCTCTTCAGCCACCGCCAGACCGGCGTGTTCGTGTAGTAGACGCTGAGCAGGTCTCGCCACAGGCGTCGTGGGATCCGCTCGAGTCGTGCAAGAACTGATCTGACGGTGTTCGACGTGTCGTCGTTCGAATCCATTGGGTAGTGAACCGGGGTGGAATTGGTGGTTAGAGGCCGATCGACCACAGCTGCGAGAGCAGATACCAGTTGAGCGCCCAGGTGACGACGAAGACCCCCATGAACACGAGCGTGAGGACGAACGTCCCTCGCATTTCGTAGGCGTGTACCGGATCGCTGGTGGCGCTATCGGGTTCTATGGTTCCGTCGGGGAGCAACCGATCGGCGGCGTCGCCGTCGCCGTTTCGATTCCCCAGAAGCAACGTTGCGAGCGCGATGACGACGAACAGCGCACCGGAGACGACCGCGAGCATCGCGGACACCCCGAAGACGTTGAACAGCGGGGCGGCCGATGCGAGGCTGAACTCGGTTCCGGGGATGTTCTCGACGACCTCGGAGACCCGACGTGGAACGCCGTACAGCAGGCCGACGTACATCATCATCAGCGCCGTAATGCCCATCGTCGACGCGAAGAGGTAGGGCCAGACGCTGGCGAGGCGCGGAAACGCGAGTTCCCGGTCGAACGACGTCTGGAGCAAGAACAGTATCAGTCCCATGAACGCAAACGTCGTGCCGAGGACGACGGTGCCGTGGAAGTGGCCGACGGTCGCGAACGTGTTCTGCCAGGTCATGTTGAGCTGGAGCTGTCCCATGACGACGCCGGTGATCCCGCCGATGAATCCGAACAGGATCACCGACAGCACGACCGACGAGAAGACGGGATTGTGCCACGGTGCGGAGGTGAGCCAGCCGAACAGCCCGCCACCTTTCCCGCGTTTTCGACGCCCGGCCTCGAGTCCGGCCGGGATCGCGAACGCGTGGATCATGCTCGCGAAGGCGGCGCCGTAGAACGCGTAGGAGGTGTTGAACAGCCGCCAGCCGAGTTCGACGACTGGCTCTGAGAGCAGGTGGTGGGCGGCGCCGAGGTTGATGAAGAACAGATAGAGGATAAATGCGGTGCGAGAGACCTTCTCCGAGACGACCTCGGCTCCGCCGACGACGTGTGTCAGGAAGTACCAGACGGTGATCATCGCGACGAGATTTATCTGCTGGGTGCCGTGGCCGACGATCCAGTAGACGTGGCGGTACACCGAGGCGTCGATCGACGAGATGAGTTCGACCCGCCAGAGGAGCGCGTAAGTGAAGACGGCCAGCCCGCCGAGGATCGCCTGGACGGCGATGATCGACGTGACGAAGGCGCCGAATGCGACCAGCGGGAGCGTGCCATCTGGTTTCTCGCGTTTTTCCTGCCACATCGCCAGGAAGAACGGGAGGGCGGCGACCGTCGTCCCGAGGAGGAACACGACCGCACCCGCGTAGAACAACGGTGCGGACGGAAGCGGGGCGTAGGAGGTGAGCAACGGCGCCTGATCCGGCGGCGTAGTCGTCCAGATCGCGTAGTTGACCAACACCGCACCGCCGACCATGGTTCCCCATCCGGCTTTCGCGACGGTCGTGATCGGGAGTTTACGCCCGAGAACCAGCGGCCCGCCGACGTAGAGGATCGCGATCTCCATGAACACCATCCAGAAGATCAGCAGGTTCCAGGCGTGCATGCTGAGGTGGATGTAGAAGTCGGCCGGCTCGAGCAAGCCGACGAGTTCCCACCGAGTCAGCGGAACGGTGATTGCGAACAGTCCGCCCACGAGCAACGCGACGACCGCCGTGAGTCCGAACAGTTTCGCGTGATTTTCCGTCGAACTGTGAATCTCGAGGCCCGTCACCGAACACGTCCGCCATCCCTCCTCGTCGTATTCGTGGTCGAACAGCCCCAAAACGTCGAGTCTCGAGGCGTTCATCCGCCGTCTACCACCGTGAACGTGCCGTGCATGGTTCGGTGCCCGTCGCCGCAAAACTCCGAACAGATGACGTGGTACTCGCCGGGTTCGTCGAACGCCATCGGCACGACCCACTCGTATCCGGGGAGGATGTCGAAGTTCATCTGCGCCGAGAGATTGTGCTCGGGTCTGATGTTCGTCGCGTGCTGGACGTCGTAGGAGCTAAAGTGAAACTGGTATCGCGTTCCGGACTCGAGGACCGCCGGCAGACCGTCCCACTGGAACCGCTGGCCGGCGACGTAGACGTGCTCGTCGGCCGGGACGTAGCCGTCGCCTGTCTCCTCGGCGGCCTCCTTGTACTCGTTGACCTTCTCGCGGAACTGCTCGGGAGAGACCTCGTAGGTCTCGCCAGTCGGATTCTGGTCGCCGGCGCGGACCCAGCCGCTCATCCAGCTAAACAGAAACAGCGACCAGGCGCCCGCGATACCGAGCCAGATCGTCTCGCGTCGGTTGACGGGTTCGCTCCACCAGTTGCCGTCCGGGGGATCGATCGGTGACGTCACGGAATCACCCCGAGGGAACCGCCGCGATATCGATCATGGCCCACCCGAGATAGACGACGAAAAAGAAGATCGTCGCCAGCACCGCGAGGAGCCAGATCCGGTTGTACACCCGCTGCATTAGCGGTATTTCGTCGGTACGCTCGTGTGTCATCTTCGTCGGAAGATGAACGCTCCGGACCCTGGGTATTGTCACGAATATATTCGTCCGAATCACGTGAGACGTGTAATCGACACCGCGACCAGTATTCGCCACGGGAGTACGAACCCGAGTCCGACGACCAGGTTGACGAGTACGAAATCCGCGGGTGCACCGCCGTGAAAGAACGGCGTCGACCGGATTCCGGCCCCGAGCACCGAGGCGACGACCCAGGCCAGCGAGGCGACTGCGAGCGTCCGTCGGACGGACCGAAGCGTTCTCGGGGCGTACGCGCCGACGATCGGCGCGACGATCAGCCACGCGAGGATGAACGGAAGCGCGGTTAGAACCGCGTACAGGGGGTGCGACGTCGGGGAGATCTGGTGCATCAACAGTCCGAGAACGACGAACCCGGAGACGATCACGACGTCTCCCGCGGCGACCAATGTGGCGGATACTGGCGGACGAAACGAGTCACGTGACGGCGCTTTCCCCGTCTGCAGTCGGCGTCGAAGCATACTCGTTGTAGGTTGATCGACCGTCTCCTCGGTTGCCCCGAACCGGTTCGCCCGCACCGAGTCGGCGACATGTTGGTGACATCGGACCGGCGAATGTGTTGGTGACATCGGACCGGCGAATATGTTCGCGGGAAAGCACGGGATGTTTCCGCCGAGAAATGCGACCATGAACCGACCGTCGTTTACGTCGCTTCTCCTCTGGTTGACCGTCGGTACCTACTTGCTCGTTGCACTCGGCGCGGCCGGTGCGGGAACGTCGCTTCCGGCGTCCGTGACGGTCACCCACCACGCCACCGCCGTCGTCGTTGGCGTCCTTCTCGTCGGTGTGGCCATCGTCGCCTGGACGCAACGAGTATCGACGCCGGTTCGATACGGCGTGACGCTCGCGCTCGTGTTGTATCCCGTTCAGGCGGCCGTCGGCTATCTCCTTGCTGGCTCCGGCACGGACTCGTTCGCCACTGGTCACCTGCTCGGCGGGGTCGCGATCTTCGTCGCACTCCTCCTCGCGCTGACGTGGCACCTCGACAGCGCCGAGTATCGGTCCACGGGTTCCTCCGAATCGGACACACCCACACCGCTCGAGACGGTGGCGGACCTCCCAGAACCGGCGACCGGACCGGCCGAACGGGCGGGTCCGACGTCCGAGGGGGTCGAGGCCTCGAGCGCCGAAACGTCAGTCGAGACTACCGAGAGCCGACTCCACGCGCTGGGACGAACGGCGCTCGCGTACGCCGAGTTGATGAAGCTTCGTCTCGCCTGGTTGCTGTGTCTGCTCGCGCTTGCAGGGATGGGACTCGCGACGGCGACCGGCACAGCCCTCGAGGGGCTGACGGTCGTGACGACGCTCACCGCCGGCATCCTCGCGATCGGCGCGAGCGGGACGTTCAACCACGTCTACGAACGAAATCGCGATCGGAAGATGTCGCGGACCGCCGACCGACCGGTCGTTACCGATCGGGTCTCGCCCCGCCGCGCGTTCGTTTTCGGGCTCGGCCTCGCCATCGTTTCGCTCGCGTTGATGGTCGCGCTGGTGAACGCACTCGCCGCGCTGTTGACGGCGGCCGCGATCGTCTACTACAGCCTCGTCTACACCGTGATGCTCAAGCCGAACACCACCTGGAACATCGCGATCGGCGGGGGGTCGGGGGCGTTGCCCGCACTCATCGGGTGGGCGGCCGTAACCGGTGGGATCGGCCTCCCCGCGATCGTGCTCGCGGCGATCGTCGTCCTCTGGACGCCCGCTCACTTCTACAACCTCGCGATCGCTCACGTCGAGGACTACGCGGCCGGCGGCTACCCGATGTTACCGGTCGTTCGAAGCGTGGATCTGACGCGGCGGCGAATCCTCTACTCCATGGGAGCGACGCTCCTGGCGACCGTGGTCCTGATCGGGATCACCGACCTCGGATCGATCGCCGCAGTCGTCTCGGCGCTCTTCGGCGGCGCGTTCGTCTGGACCGTCGCCCGCCAGTACCGTGAAGCCGACACACGCGCCGCGTACCGGTCGTTTCACGCCTCGAACGCGTACCTCGGCGCGTTGCTTGTCGTCGTCCTCCTCGAGTTTCTCGTTCTGTGAGACAGTTCGCTGGCAGTCGTTTGGCCGTCGGGTACGCCGATATACAGTGACTACAGTCCACGTCCCGTACGGACTGGTTTGTGCGAGCCTCGCGAAACGCAGTCGGTGACTCGAGTCCGACGGTGCTATAGTAACAACAGAAACGATGTACACACCGATCGCCGAGCTCACGGGTCACTGGGTTCCCCGTTCGCTTTCCCGCGGTTCTCGCTCGTGGTTCGAAAATCGAAGATGTTCGTCATCACGAACGACCGCTGGTCGTTCGAACGACTCCGTTCGCTCACGGGTCACTGCGTTCCCCGTTCGCCGTTCCGCGGTTCTCGTTCACTTCTTGGCTCACGGGTCGTTCCTCCCCGTTCGCTTTCCCGCGGTTTTCGTTCACTCCGTTCACTCCGAACCGCGCACACTCCGAACCGCGCTTTTCGTCTGACGATCAGGTGTACAAGACCTGCAGTGGCTACTATACAATTCGGAAGGCTCGTCGCCTCGAGTTGTCCACCGGTCCGATCGAGTTGAACCATGACGTCCGTCCACCGAGAGCAAATAACGTACTTTGAAGTACGATACTTCAGAGTACGATTATCGAAAGTACCTTATCTGAGGCCGAGGGACTAGAGGCCGTGACTGGGTTCGTCAATCGAACGGAAGAACTCTCGCGCCTTTTCGAACTCTACGATTCGGACGAGGCTGAGTTGGCAGTGATCTTCGGTCGGCGGCGTCTCGGGAAAACCGAACTCGTCAAACAGTCTCTCGACGGACGCGACGACGCGGTTCTGTATCAGGCAAAGCAGAAAACGAGCGCGTTACAGCTTCAGCAGTTCGTCGACGTCGCGTCGAACGCGTATCCCGAAATCGGACGGATTCGCGAGGACTGGGAGTCCATTCTCGGATATCTCGCCGAGCGGGATGCGATCGTCGTCCTCGACGAGTTTCCGTACCTGGTCGAACAGGACGACAGCCTCCCCTCCGTGTTGCAGGCGATGTTCGACCACGAACTCGACGACTCCAGTGTCACGTTCGTCCTCGTCGGCTCGTCGATCAGCATGATGGAAGAGGCCGCGTTGCTCGGAAACAGTCCGCTGTACGGCCGCTCGTCGTTGAAATTGGACATCAGGCAGCTCCCGTTCGGGGCGGCGATGGAGTTCGTTCCGGAGAGCGACACGGCCGAGGAGCAGGTGTTCACGTGGGGCGTCTTCGGCGGCGTTCCGTACTATCTCGAGGAGGTGGACCAGGAGCGGAGCCTCGGAAAGAACGTTCAGCGAACGATCCTCTCCCGGCACGGAACGTTGCACGACGAACCCGATTACGTGCTCCGGATGGAACTTACGGAACCGACGCGTTACTTTTCGATTCTGGAAGCGATTGCCGGCGGAAACACGAGTCGAAACGAGATCGCCGGAACGACGGGGATCGATTACAACCAACTGTCGAAGTACGTGAATCGTCTCTCCCGATTACGACTGGTCGACCAACACGTGCCGGTTACCGAACGAAAAGAACGGAGCAAGCGAAGCCGCTATCGCATCCGCGATCAGTTCTTCCGGTTCTGGTTCCGCTTCGTCTACGGAAGCGGCGACAGATACGAGGACTTTGGGGACGACGCGTTCGAGACGCTCATCGAACCCGAACTCGCCGACTTCGTCAGCCGCTCGTTCGAGGATCTCTGTTGTCGCACCCTTCGAACGCTGTACCCCGAATACACGATCACGGACGTCGGTCAGTGGTGGTACAGGGAACACGAAGTCGACGTGGTGGGGCTGACGAACGAGGACACCCTGATCGCCGGAGAGTGCAAATTCCAGCGGTCGCCGCTGGGCTACGACGCGTTCTCGAGGCTCCGAACCCACGTCGAGGAACTTCGATGGACGCCACCTGCGGGCGGAGAACGGGACCTCGAGTACGCGTTGTTCTCTCGAAGCGACTTCACACCGGCCGTCGAGGAAGCGGCGGAGAAGCGGGACGATCTCCGTCTATTCACCGTCGACGACGTCGTCACGGCGCTGAAATCGTGATGCGGATAGTAACGGATTTGAATCCGGAGACGTCCTCACTCCACCAGTGCGGAAACGTGTCGATCACTCCGTCGTGAAAATTCGATCGAGATCCTCGAGGTCGAACAGCGACCAATCGTCGGCGAGACCGTCGACGAATCCGCTCTTCGAAAAGAGGGCGAATCGTTCGGATCGATCCGGAGGGCCCCATCGGACGCTCTCTGCTTTCGATCGGAGGTTTTCGACCAGTCCGTAGCCTACCGGATCGCTGGTCCACTTGCATTCGGCGAGGAGAGCGCGGTCGTCCGCGGGCGCGAGGCCGACGATATCGATCTCCGCTTCGCCGTACCACCAACGGCCCACCTCCGAGTACGGCTCGAGGTCACCGCGTCTCACCAGTTCCCAGACGGCTTCTTCGCAAACATCTTCGAACGTGGTCGCAACGTGGGTCGGCAGATTCGGTTCGATGGAGGTGTCGTAGACGATCGCCGGGGCTTTTTCGATACTGGAGCGGTTCGGTTCGACGTAGCGAAACCAGAAGCGGAGGGATTCATCGACGACGCGATACCGGGAGCGTTTGGACTTCTGGCTGGCCGCCGTGACCGGGACGTCGCGGTCGAGCAGCCGAAGCCGACGAAGCGTCTGGAGATCCTTCGAGAGCGGACCCGAATCGATCCCGGTCGCCCCGGAAATCTCGTTCGGCGTCGCGTGCCCGAGCGCGACCGCCTCGAGGATGCTCAGATATCGCGCCGGATTGCGCAGTTCGATTCGAAGCAGGAACTCCGGTTCGTTGTAGAGTACCGCCGTCGGTGAGAGAACGTGAGATCGGATGTTTTCGGCGAGCGATCGGTCGTAATCGAACAGCGTCAGATACATTGGTGTCCCCCCGGTGACCGAGTACGACCGGATCGCGTCGACGGTGTCGTCGCTACTGACGTCTCGAGCCTGTCCGAACGAAAACGGCTGGAGATCGATCTGCCCGGTTTGGCGACCGTACAGCGGACTCTCGTGGCCGAGCACCTCGGATTCCATCGTACTCACGCTCGACCCGCAGAGGACGAGCATCGAGTCGGTGTCGCGGAGTCGGTCGTCGACGAACCCCTGGACGTAGGACGGAAGCGAATCGTTCTCGTCGACGACGACCCGATCCTCCGCCGTGAGCCGATCGCCGAGGTACTCGAACGCGTCGTCCCATCCGTCGATTCGCGGAACGCGATCGTCGAACGAATCGGCCACCTGCTCGAGGAATTTCTCGCGCTATCGGTGCTCCGCCTCCTGGGCGGCGAGGTAGTAGCGGTGTGGCCGGTCCGCGCAGAACTCCTTCAGGAGTTCTGTCAGTACCGACAGTCGAATACGTTCGGGGGAGCCTACAGGCGGCGAGAAAACGTATTACGAGCAATGAGCGATTGCTCGCTGTGTGAGTTACCCACGCCGGACCCGCCGGTGACGGCTTCCGCCGTCGACGGCGAGTTCTGCTGTCGCGGCTGTCTGGAGGTCGCGGACGTCCTCGAGGCGGCCGACCTCGAAGAATCGGCGATACGCGAGCGCGCTCGTGAGGACAGGGACGATGGGACCCACACCGACGCGGGCGGCCCCACCGATACCGACTCCGAGCGGCCGGTTCCCGACGGATTTCGGGAGACGTTCCTTTCCGTCTCCGGGATGCACTGTACGACGTGCGAGGCGTTCGTCTCGCTCTCCGGCGAGCGCCACGACGGGATCGATCGGGTCGACGTCAACTACGCGACCGAACTCGCCAGAGTCGTCTACGATCCGGAGACGCTCGCGGAGGACGATCTCCTCGATACGTTGAGCGTCCACGGCTACCGTGCGAGCCTCGAGACGAACCCGGATACCACGCGGGCCGACGACGACGTTATCCAGCGTCTTCTCGTCGGGGGGTTCTGTGCGATGCTGGTCATGCCGTGGTACGTGTTTTACCTGTATCCGAGCTACGTCGGCATCGAGACGGGCATTCTCTCTGTCGACTCGAGTCCGGCAGGCTACTACGTTCCGATGGGGATGATGGGGCTGTTGACGACGGTCGTCATCGGCTACACCGGTCGTCCGGTGTTACGAAGTGCGTACGCCAGTCTGCGAACCCGCCGGCCGAACATGGATCTGCTGATCTCGGTGGCGGCGCTCTCGGCGTACGCGTACAGCACCGTCGGGCTCGCTTTGGGCCAGACCCACCTCTACTACGACGTCTCGATCGCGGTGATCCTCGTCGTGACGCTCGGTGGATACTACGAGGGGAAGATCAAACGTCGGTCGACGGAGCGACTCGCGGCGATCACGACGACGACGGTTCGAGACGCGACCAGACGAACGGCGGACGGAACGGAGATCGTTCCGGTGTCGGAGCTCTGTGCCGGCGACGAGGTATTGGTCCGTGCAGGTGATCGGATACCGGTCGATGGAACGGTCGTCGACGGGACAGCGCCGGTCGACGAATCGCTTCTGACGGGCGAATCGCTCCCGGTGACGAAACGACCCGGCGACTCGGTCGCCGGCGGGACGATCGCTCACGAACCACTGGTCGTCGACGTCGGTGCCGATGTTACGAGTACGTTGGATCGTATCGGAGAACTACTGTGGTCGATCCAGACGACGAAACCGAGCGCCCAGCGGTTCGTCGATCGCCTCTCGACGGTGTTCGTCCCCCTCGTCTTCGTCGTCGCAATCGGCGCTGGAACCGTCCAACTTCTGGTCGGCGAACCCCCCTCGAGTGCACTGCTCACCGGGTTGACGGTGCTCGTCGTGTCCTGTCCCTGCGCGATGGGGCTTGCGACGCCGCTCGCCGTCGCCGGTGGCCTCCGAGACGCCTTAGAACGTGGGATGGTCGTGACCAATCACTCCGTCTTCGAGACCGCACCCGACGTGGATACGATCGTGTTCGACAAAACCGGAACGCTCACCGCCGGTGAGATGACCGTCCGAGATGTTCTCGGCGACCGCAATGCACTCACGCTCGCGGGAGCGATCGAACGTCGCGATCGTCACCCGGTTGCGGATGCGATCGTCGATGCCGTCGACGACGCCCGCATCGGACCGTCGTCAGTCGAGCAGTTCGAACGCCATCCCGGACGAGGGGTCGAGGGCATCGTCGATGGCCGACGAGTCGTCGCCGGGTCGGTCGCCTTGCTCGAGGATCGACTCGGTCGCTTCCCCGACGAACTCTCCGAGGCCGCAGTCGGCGTTCGTGCCGACGGGTACCTCCCGATCGCAGTCGGCGTCGAACCGTCCCTGGAAACCGACGGGGGTGTGGTCGATCCTGGGAGGGACCCGACCGCCGGACCTGCCGATTTCGGTGCCCCGTCGTTCGCGCTTGCGGTCGTCGGCGATCGCGAACGAGACGCCTGGCGGGACGCGATCGAGTCGGTCGACGGCCGCAAACTGATCGTTCTCACGGGTGACGACGAGTCCGCTACCCGGCGGTTCCAGGCACACGATTCCGTCGATCGGGTCTTCGCTGGCGTCCCACCGGACGGAAAAGTCGAGACGATCCGTCGGTTGGCCAGCGATCGAACCGTCGCTATGGTCGGGGACGGAACGAACGACGCGCCGGCGCTGGCGGAAGCGGACCTGGGGATTGCGATGGGGGGTGGTACCGACAGCGCGGCGGAGGCCGCGGACGTCGTCGTCCTCGAGGACGATCTGTTGGCGGTCGAAACGACGTTCGCCCTCGCGTCCGGAAGTCGCCGACGGCTCCGTGAAAACGTTGGATGGGCGCTTCTCTACAACGCGATTGCAATTCCACTCGCGGCCACGGGAGCGATCAACCCCCTCTTTGCGGCACTCGCGATGGCCACGAGCAGTATCCTCGTCGTGACGAACTCGAGACGACCGGTCTGTTGATCGACTGCTGTGCGAGGTTGATGCGTCTCACACGTAGATTACGGAGCGAGATGGGTATAAAAGAATTCCAGATAATGGCATGAAAACAACAGCACTTAAGAAAGTGCGCTTCTCACGGTTGTTCATGTCACCAGGACTAGGCTCTAGTCGGATGGGGTTTTTCGATCGCCTCAAAACCGGCTGGACGCTCACGAAAGATAGTATTGGCGTCATCCGAAACCATCCACAGTTGTTGTTGTTCCCCCTCCTCGCGGGAATGACGAGCATCGCGTTCTTCGTGCTCTTTTTCTTCCCACTTCTGATCGCAAATCTCGTCGGGACCGGCCTCGAGTACGCCATCCTGTTCGTCCTGTACTTCATCACGACGTTCTTCAGTACGTACTTCTCGGCCGCGCTCGTCTACGGGGCGAACGAGGCGTTCCACGGACGCGAACCCGGTGTCGTTGACTGCCTGAAAGCCGTCAGCGATCGCATCGGTCCGATCGTCGTCTGGTCGCTCATTTCGGCGACCGTAAGCGTCATCCTAAAATCCCTCGAGGAATCCGACAACCCGGTCGCATCGATTCTCGCCTCGCTGTTTGCTATCGGCTGGTCGATCATGACCTTCTTCATCGTCCCGGTGATCGTCTTCGAAGACGTCTCGGTGACGTCGATGTTCAAGCGCAGTGGCGTGACGTTCAAAGACACCTGGGGAGAGACCCTCGGTGCCGGATTCGGTATCACCCTGATTGTGACGGTACTCGGCATCGTCCTCGCTGGCCTCGCACTCGTCGTTTCGATTCCGGTTGCGGCCGTGTTCCCCGGACCCGGAATCTTGCTCGCGGTGCTCCTGGTCGGCGGCGCGATCGTCTTTACGTACCTGCTCAGCCAGACGATCTGGGGAATCGCCAAGACCGCACTCTACGTGTACGCCGCCGAGGGCGTCACCCCGGAAGAGTTCGACAACTTCGACTTCGAGACGCTCGGCGGTCGAGCGGAACGGCCTGCCCAGACCGGATCGGCGCGCAAGTCGGAGCCGTGGGCTGACGACTGAGACGGTTTCCTGTCAGTCAGTTCCGACGCAACCGCGACCCGGGCGGCGGTTGCAACGGTGGACTCGCTGCACTCCTCCACCGAGACTCGTTTCCCACGGTTCGACTCACCGCCGGGACATCGGTACAGGAATCCGTATGAGACGGTTTCGGGACGACCTCACTCGGCGCAGGCGGTGACGAAACCGCTCCCGGAATCCGGGCGAATCCGGTTACAGGTGTCCTCACGCGGTTTCTCGATGCGTTGTTCAAACCGCTCGATCGCCTCGGACGGGAGGCTGAATCCGATTCGGTAGGCCGTTTCCCCGTCGATTTCGTAGCCGACGACGCGATCGAAAAACGCCACGACGACACACTGTCGCCACGCGAGCGATTCGGCGCCCCTCATACGGACTACTGTCAGTCATTGACGGTGCAACCGCAGGACGACTCGCGGTTGCACCGGTAAATCGTCACAGCAGACCGTATCACGCCTCGAGTCGTCGTCTCGACGCCGTCTGTACTTCTCGTGGTCGACGAGGCCGGCCGTCGACAGTTCCGTCACCATCTCGGTGGTGCTTCCCGGAGTGATCTCGAGTTCGGTGGCGAGCTCCCCGGTTCGGATACAGGCGGTGTTCTGACTCGAGAGCCAGTAAATCGCGAGCAGGTACCTGCCTTCGCTGTCGTTGAGCGACTCGGGAAGGGGAGCGTTTTCGCCGATATTCGTCGACGAATGTGTGGTAGCCATCGTTCGATACAACGTGGTACGAGAGGCCGTGAGTCTCGTTTCCCGAACACCTTCGTTGGATTCGTCGGTCGACTACTTTGGAACGGTGACGTGGGATTCGGCATCTGATACGATCGTCACAGAAGCAGACGGACCGCCGTTCTGGATACCAATACTCGACCGTTGATCGGTCGACGACACCTCGCCGCGTTGGGTCGTGAGACAAAATCGTTAACCGATACAGGTGAGTATCTTCGAGAAGGCTCGATGACGAACCAGTTGCTGTTCTTTCACGTGGTCGTTTTTGCGGTTTCCGCGCTGGTTTGTCTCGCCAGTATTCCACGGGCGAGAACGATACAACACCAGGGAACTCGAGAGGGATTCGTCGTCTTTCTGCTCGCGGTGGGACTCTGGTCGCTTGGCTACGTTGGCTATCTGATTGCGCCGTCGGTGTTCCTGAAAGAGGCGTTGTATCTCGTCGGATTCAGTGCCGCATTCGTCGCCGTCGGTGCCTTTCTGTACCTGGCAGCCGCGTACACTGGCCGCCCGCCCCGCCAGATGCCTTACCGGAGAACTATCGTTGGAGTATTTCTCGTAGTGATCGTGACGAAATTCACAAATCCGTGGCACCAACTGTACCTGACGACGGAATGGGCCGCTGATCCGTTTCCACACCTTGCCGTCGAGTACAACCTCCTCTACTGGGTGCTTTTGGGGCTGTCGTACGCAGTGGTCGCCGTCGGCTTTTTCATGATTCTCGAGCGATTCTACCATACTGGCACGGATACCCGCCCGCTTCTCTTCCTCCTCGTGTTGACCGGGATTCCAGCAGTCGGGACGATCGTTGCAGGCGAAATTCCACAGCTACTGCCGTTCATGTACGAACCGCCGGGGGTAGCGATCTTCGCTGTCGGCACGCTGTTCGTGTATCTCGACCGCTTCGAGAGCGTACAGTTTACGAGTCAGACTGATTCGCCGCTTATTTTTCTCGGGGGGGATCAGCGTATCCTGTCTTACAATCGGGCCGCAGTAGACGAGTTTCCCACGTTACAGGGGTCGTTCGGAAAGTCGATCCAAACCGTCGACCCGGAACTCACGACTGCACTGTCCGATCCGGCGACGTTGGTGACCAGCAAAACCACCGATGGAGATCGATCCCGAATTTACCAACCGTTCAGTCGTCCGGTGACGGAAGGGGAAGGTGGTGCAGGCCAGGTGATCACGCTCACGGACGTCACCGAACGCGAACGGTACCGCCGGGAGTTAGAGGAGACGAACCAACAGCTAGAGCAGTTCGCCGGCGTCGTCTCCCACGACCTGCGGAACCCGCTCAACGTCGCCCAGGGACACCTCGAGATAGCACAGGAAACCGACGACAGTCCCCAGCTCCAACATATTTCTGAAGCGCTGACGCGGATCGAGACGTTGATCGAGGATCTCCTCACGCTCGCCCGTGAGGGCGAACAGCTGGGGGACGTCGAACGTGTCGACCTGGCTGAGGTTACGAGGGCGTGCTGGCAGTCGGTCGAGACTGCGCACGCGACCATCGTGGTAGACACCGATTGGTCGGTCGAGGCGGACCGCTCTCGTCTCCAGCAGTTGCTCGAGAACCTCTTCCGGAACGCCGTGGAGCACGGCGGAACGGAGGTTACCATCACCGTCGGTGAACTCGACGATGGGTTCTACGTCGAAGACGATGGCCCCGGCATCCCAGAAGAGCGTCGTCAGAACGCGTTCGAAATCGGGCACTCAACTGCAGTGGATGGGAACGGCCTCGGGTTGGGAATCGTCGAGCAAGTAGTCGACGCCCACGGGTGGGAACTCGCGATTACCGAATCCGCCGAGGGTGGTGCACGGTTCGAAGTTCACACTGAACGTCAGTGAGTGTCGTGTGGTTCGGATACGCCACTTGCGTGGCCTCCTGTCCGTCAGTTTTGGTGGGCTCGCGACCAGCGATGCAGTCCATCGGGATATCGGTGCGCCAGTCCGTACAATCCGCCACAGCCCGTCACCATCTCAGACTGCCCGTCACCAGCCTCCACAGTCCGTTTCAACCCTACACAGCTCGTCTCATCCCCTCGAGTCAGGGCTGTGAGTGAGACGATTCGGGCCTGGTTTGGGATTTTTCGCCGTCCTTCCTCACGGCGAATCGGTCGAAGAGAATCCCAAGGAGGGGTTGTGGACTGTGGCGTCGAACGACGAGCACCATGTTCGCGACGAAAATCGCGGCCCCGACGATCACGGCACCACCGCCGACGAGCGAAATCGTCGCGGGGAGAGAAACGACGTCCGTCAGGACGACGATACCGACTCCGGCGGTGAGCAACGCGAAGTCAGCCGCCGCCAGCGTGTCGTCGTAGAGATCGTCGATCATCGGGACGTCCTCGAGGCCGAGGCGGTCGCTGTACCGGTGAACCCAGATGATAAACGGGATGATGTGATAGAGCGTTCCAAGAACGACGAACCCGATGAGGCCAAACGCCAGCAGGTGGACCGATCCGGGGGCGCCAAAGAGCGTCGCCGGATCGAGCGGATCCCGAACCCAGTAGACCGCAGTCCAGAGCGGCCAGATCAGCATCGCCACCGCGACGACGACGTACCGGCTCAACATCGGGGTCCACGGGACCTGCGCTTCGTACAGTCGTCGAGCGAGGAGAACGCCGAACCCGAGAACGCTCACGAGGATCAAAACCCCGCCGACGCGGGCGACCAGCCCGATCTCGAACAGCCGGCCGCCGGCCAACGCGATCACGCCGATCGGAAATCCGATCTCCTCGAGGCGCTGGATTGCGTGGTCGATACCGTGGAGAGCCGATTGCGTAAACATCGTTGCTAGCTGATACAACGCCCCGAAGACCGTCGTCAGGACGGCCCCGAAGACCGCGAGCGTCGCGTGGGCCAGCCGAACACTCCCGTGTGAGACCGGCCAATCACGAAAGATCGGGGAGCGAAACCCGATCGCCAGCGTCACACCCAGCGTCGTCAACAGTACGAAAAACGCGAGTGCGATCGCGAAGTGGCGCTCCGTAATATCCCACGGCCGGGCGGAGGCGAGCGTTCGACCGACGTTGTAGACGAAGACCCAGAACCCGAGCAACATCACCACCCCTCCGACGGGGAGCCACCGGTACGTCCCCATCACCAGCGCGGCGGCGAACGCCGCCAGTCCGACGGTGACGATCCACAGCTGTGTTTTCGCGAGGCGTCTCGAGTGTAACTCGACGGCGGACCACACCGGAACGAACTGTGTCATCGCGCCCATGATCGTCACGCACACCCAGCCGGCGAGCAACAGGTGGACGTGTGCGAGCGAGAGGGTGGCGGAAAATACGCCGATCGTATGCAGCGGTCCGACTACTGCACCGACGAGGAGGAATCCGAGGCCGACGAGGAAGTGTCGAAGCGGCACTGTCAGCGGCGGACTCTGGTCGGCATCGATATCCCCAGGTATCGCGCCCATATCGGTGTTCTTGGGACCGAGTCTACGTCCCGATAGCTCCGAACATCTTCACCCGGGATCGGACCGATACCGGGTCGAACTGGTTCGGACAGATAGGTCCGGACAGATCGGTTCGTACGGTCTGCTGTCCGTCAGTTTCGGTGTGACCGTGACCCGCCCGCGGTCCCAGCGCCACATCGGTACAGCAGTTCGTCTCAAAACGGGGTATCCAGATTCCCGCGGTTCGGCCCCTCGTTTTGCATCGCTCGATCCACGGGGTTCGATCCGACGTCTCCGTCGGGTTCGTGCTGTACGGAGCCAGTCTCGAGGTACACATCCTCGAGTTTCTCGAGTTGGTCGTCGATCGATTCGCTCTGGTGGTGCATCGGCGCGGTCCGAACGCGAACGAGGTCGTAGTCGTGGTTCTCGGCGAGGTCGTTCCACGCGCGAAACGAGCCGATGGTGAGGGTGTGTGCCTGGGGACAAAACGGCGTCGTCGGCGTGAACTCAGCCCGCAGGACGGACGGATCGTCCGTCTCTTCTGCGTATCGGTATCCCGCACCCGGATGACGCGTATCGAGGTTGAGCCGCGCTAAATTGTATTTGAACGTCATGTCGTAGACGTGGCGCTTCTCGAAGATGTCGCGGGTACGTGTGTGGAACTCGGCGTGCTCGCCGCCCGTGAGCACGCGATGTGCGTCGAGAAACGGTCCAGCTTCCGGGAGGTGTTCCGGGACGAACTGGTCGTACTCGTCGAACAGTTCGCCGTCGTCGCCCCCGAACGGCGATGAAAACGATACCATGCGTCGAGTTACGACCCGGTCGGACCTATCGTTGATCCCGGAGATATTCGGTCGAACTCTACGACCTGCTCGCTTCTCAAACTGGCCTATACATGATGCGTTCCTTCGAGGTACTGCCGCGCGGCGAGTCGAACCGGACGTCGGAGCCGTGGGCTGACAACTGAGACGGTTTGTTGTCGGTCAGTTCCGGTGTACCCGCGACCCGGAGCGGTTGTGCCGGGAAATCCACTTTTCTGGACTCTCCGAGCGTTGTTGTCCCGGTGACTTTATCAACTCGAGACGTGACTGTGAATACAATCTGCAATGTTGCCTCTTCAGCAAGAGATCTCGGTGGATCCACAGGAGTACGTACCGGCGATCATCGATGCTGCGGTGACAGTTGTCCTCTTCGTCGTCGCCTTTGCCGTCATCTACCTGCTCGGAAAATACTTCTTGACTCGTACGGTAGAGACTGGACTCAGACAGCGTGGCTTCGACGAAACGCTCATCAACCTCACAGTGAGTCTCACTGTCGTTTTCACCGCCATCGTGTCCGTCGCCCTCGCTGCGACGGTGGCCGGGTTCGGCGTCGTCCTCTCGGCCTTTGCGGTCATGGGTGGTGCGCTCGCACTTGCAGTTGGGTTCGCCGCTCAGGACGTCATCTCTAACTTCGTCGCCGGCGTGTTCATTATCCAGGACGAACCTTTCACGATCGGCGACTGGATCGAGTGGGACGGCAACAGCGGCGTCGTCCGCGACGTCCAGTTGCGGGTGACGAAGCTGGAAACGTTCGACAACGAACTGGTGACGGTGCCGAACAGCGACCTCGCGAGCGCCGCGGTGGTCAACAACGTGGCGAACGACAAACGCCGAGTATCGGTCGGATTCGGCATCGGATACGACGACGACATCACACAGGCTCGGGAAGCCATCGTCTCGGAGGGGGCGAACGTCGACGGCGTCCTCGACACCCCCGAACCCGCCGCTCCCGTTACGGAACTGGGCGACTCGGCGGTCGTGCTCTCGGGACGCATCTGGATTAATCCAACCGAGAGCAGTTACGGAGCGGTTCGCGCGGAGTTCCTCGAGGCGGTCAAGGAACGCTTCGATGCTGAAGGGATCGACATGCCGTACAACAACACGGAACTATCGGGCAATATCGGGGTCACGAACACCGACGAACTCGAGGGTGAACGGGAAGTCCCCGAACCATCGGCTTAGGGTTATCGGAAGCAGAGATTGCGACGGTCCCCGGAGCGAGGAACCCTCGCCTTTAGGTCGGGATGGATCTCACCCGATAATATGGATCAACCTGTCGTTCCCGTTCCACCCGACGATCGAGTCGCTCTCGAGTCTCTTTCGTTGCTCTCGAACAAGTGGGAGCCCGTCGTGATCGTCATCCTTCTGGAGTCGGGTTCGCTTCGATTCGGCGAACTCGAGCGAACGATCCCCGATATCTCCTCGAACATGCTCTCGAAGACGCTCGAGTCGCTCTCGGAGCACGGGCTCGTCGACCGACGTGTGCTCTCCGAATCGCCACTGTCGGTGACGTACGAACTGACGGACGCCGGAGAGGAGTTACGACCGGTGTTCGACTCGCTCGCGACGTGGGGGGACGAACACATCGACTCCGTGTGTCCGACGGTCGTACTCGGCGACCGTGATCGTCGGCTGGCCGAGCTCTACGGCAACTGGTTACAGGATCGATTCGACACGATCTCCGTGAGTGATCAGGAACAGCTTCGCCGGACTCTCGCGGAGACGCCGGACGTTGTCGTGTTCGATATGGATCTGTGGGCTGGCGAGCCCGCGGCACTCGAGACACAGTGTCCCGACGTAACCCGCCGCGTGGCCCTCGTCGGCGATCGCCCCACGGCGTCGCTCTGTGCGTGGCCGTGCGATGAGATCCTGCGGAAACCCCTTGTCGAAGACGAGTTGATCACGGCCGTCGCCCGCCAGGTCGAACGGCTGGGCCAGCCAGAAGCGGTACGGGAACGTGAGTCGATCGAATCGAAACTCTCCTTGCTCGAGTCGATCCACTCGAAGCCGATCCTCGAGGCGGACGAACGAGTCGAGCGACTGTACGACCGTCTGATAGCTCTCGAGACGGAGGTGGTTAGGGAAACCTAACCTACTCACTTCACCTAGCGTAAGCAGAACCTTATCAGGTCCTGAATTTTCTCTTCCGTATGGTAAATCAGGGGCAGGAAACGACCCAGCGGGGACTGGGCGTGCTCATCTGGATCGGAATCGTGGGGATCTGCGGGCTGTGTGTCGTTGGAGGCGTCGCCGGTATCGCCGCCGCAGACGCTGGCGACGACCCGGGGGTGGATCGAATCACACCGACGCAGTTCGACAGCGACGAGAGTGACGTGCTTTGGGAGACCGACGAAAACCTCACCACCGGGGGGGCCCCGACGGTCGTCGACGGAATTCTCGTGACGACGACCGGCGACACTGGCGGAGACGGGTCCGTCACTGCATACGACGTCGGGACGGGCGAGAACCGGTGGTCGGCGGAGATCCCAGCCGACGGGTCACCGACAGTCGTCGACGAGACGGTCTACGTCACCGGTGACGATGGCGTGTGGGCGCTCGACCTCGAACTCGGGACCCTCGAGTGGCACGTCGAGTTCGAAGACGGGACGAGCTCCTCGCGGGCGCTCGGCGTCGACGGCGAATCCGTCTACGTCGGCGAGTCGATCGACGCGACCACGGATCGACTGTACGCACTCGACGCTGAGGACGGAAGCGAGCAGTGGTCGACGGAGACGGCGACCATCTACAGCGGCCCGACCGTCGTCGACGGGACGGTCTACGTCGGCACGGCCGACGGACTGATCGCAGTCGATGCGTCCGACGCTGAGGAGCAGTGGACGTGGGACGACTACGGTGTCCTCGAGGATCGGTCGGCTATCTCGGAGCCGACGGTGTCCGACGGCTTCCTCTACGTCAGCCTTCGGGAGGGAACCGAACAGGGCGGCTACGATCGCTCCACCGTGGCGATCGACATCGAGACAGGCGAGGACGAATGGACGCACGCGTTCGACGGTCCCTCGGGGGGAGACGTCTCCCAGACGCCCACGACACCAACAGCCTCGGGCGAGAGCGGTGAGGCGACGGTTTACGTCGCATTCGACGGACTGTACGCCCTGGACGCGACCGACGGCAGCGAACGGTGGATCGACGAGACGACGGTGTGGGATGCGCCGACGGTCGCCGACGGAACGCTGTTCGTTCCGCAGTCGACGGATTCGGGAGCGCTACGAGCGCTCGACGTCACCGACGAAGGAAGCGAGCTGTGGTCAGTCGAGACCGGCGATCGCAGCGACGTCATCGTCGTCGACGGTGTCCTCTACGTCGCGGTGCAGGTCGACGAGACGGGCGAGACACGCTTGATGGCGATCGACGCCGGCGTCTCGGGCTCCAGTAGCGACGCTCGCGTAATGGTCGGCGTACAGAACAACCACCATGAGTGGACCGGTACGGTGGCGGAGACTGATCCGCGCGTCGTCGACGTCGCGTTCGACGAGGGCGTCTCCGTCGGAGAAGAGGTTTCGGTCACGGTGACGGCGAGAAACGATCGGGGGCAGGCGAGTACTGCGAGTTTCGACCTTGAACTCGGCGGCGAGACGGAGACCGTGACCCTCGAGGTTCCGGCCCACGGAACGAACACCGTCGGCTCGTCGATATCCGCACCTGCGGCGGCGGGAACGTACGACGTCGAGATCGATGACGAGGTAGTCGGGACAGTTACCGTCGTCGACGAGTCCGACCCGATCGTCCGGATCGTGCAACCGTTCTACGAGACGTGGCTCGAGGGTGAGTCGATACAGATCGCCTACGAGGCGACGAACCTCGGAACTGAATACGTTGATGAGAACACAACCCTGTCGCTTGAAGGGCCGGCGTTTGACGGTCGCGAAGATGTCGCGTTCGTGGACGCTGAAGGACCTTCGCCGGGTGAAGAACGAACGTACCTCCTCAACACCGATGAGATTACCGACCCTGGAACGTACACCGCATATCTCGAGGACGAAGAGATTGGAACGTTCGTGGTGGTTTCGGCTCCGGTCTACCTGGCCGACACCAACCGACTGCACGATACGATCGTCAGCGGTATCGAAGCGCCCGTCGATCCGAGTGCCGCGGCTGAGGCGAGCGTCGACGTTCGCTACGAGAACCTCCACCAAGATCAGCAGAGCGTCGAGAGCGAACTCGTCGCCTACGACGACGAAGGAATCGAAGTCGCAAACGACACCAGCCACTTCGGTGTCGGCGGCGAGAGTGCCGAAACCGAGAGATTGAGCGTATCGCTCGTTGAAGCCGGTACGTACGACCTCGAGGTCGATGGCGAACCGGTCGGTGAGGTCGAAGTACTCGTCGACGGCGTTCAAGATGGCGACAGCATCCAGGACGCAATCGACGCGGCCCAGCCGGGTGAGACGATCCTCGTTGGCAACGGCACTTACGAGGAATCACTGACAATCGCCAAGGAATTGACGCTGCGTTCGGTGTCCGAGGGTGGAGCCGTCCTCGATGGCGGGGGCAACCTCGAGCGTGCGATTACGGTGGAGTCGGACGACGTGACCGTGGACGGGTTCCGGATCGAGGGGTATTCCGGCGGAGACGAGGTAGTCTTTGTCAATGACGATCGGTTCACACTTCGAAATAGCACTCTCGTCGACAACGACGGTGCCGCACTCTCAATCAACCCGAACAGTGACGAATTCAGTATCGATACCAACGAGATTCGCAGAAACGATGCTGGTATCGTTGACGGTGATGATTGGTACCCCTCCGATGACGGTACAATCACGAACAACACGATCGAAGACAACCAGGGTCTCGGGATCGACCTTGCAGGGGACGATCACGGTATCGCGAAGAACAACGTGAGCGGCAACGGTGACGTTATTTCTGCAACCGGATCAGGTCTGGAAATTCGTCAGAACAACGTAACGGCGACAGACGGCATCGCCATTCAGGTCCGGGGCGATTCGGTCGTGGTGGACAATATGATCGAGAATGCCGAATGGGGGATCCACCGGGACGGTACTATCTCCATGGACGGGACAGTCATTGAGGGAAATACCTTCCGCGACGTCTTCCACGCAATCCCACACGCGGGTGACGATAGTGTCGTCCGTGACAACGAGTTTTCGGGGACCGAAACCGACCTCGTGCTCGACGATGCGATCAACGCGACGGTCACTGACAACGAGTTCGCGTCCGGCATTCGTCTCGATGGCGTTCCGGAGGATCTCGATCAGGAGCCCCACGACATGTCCGGAAACACCGTCGGTGGCGATCCGCTCGTGTACGCCACTGGCGAAGACGATCCCGATATCGACGAGAACGCCGGACAGGTCATCCTCGTCGACGTGACGAACGTCGATTTCGACGGTCACTCGTTCTCGAACGTAACGGCCGGGATCCAAGTGACTCACTCCGACTCGGTCACGGTTACTGGCGGCGAGTTCACCGATCTCGGCGATAGCGGAGCGATTAGCGTCTGGCACTCCTCGTCGGTGACCGTCGACGAGATCGACGTGACGGACGCAGAACGCGGGGTGTACGTCCACGAAAGCGACGGCGTGACGGTCTCGAACGGGCAGTTCACCGCAGTCGGCGCTACGGCGATTTACGTCGACGGCGTCGAGGAACTCTCGATCGTCGGGAACGACGTCCAGGACGCCAACCGTGGTCTCCACGTCCTCACTGCCGACGATTTGACAGTTACGGACAACGTCGTCGAGGACTCGAGCACTGGCGTTCAGTTCGGTCGGATCTCAATCGGCGGTCGATCCACCAGTGAGAACGTCACGTTCACGAACAACACGATCACCGGCAGTAGCGGCGACGGCGTGAAACAAGATCACGGTTCGCTCACCGGCGACGTGACGATTCGCGATTCCGTCGTACGGGACAACGGCGGCGTTGGAATGGTGCTCGACGTCGACGGTGTGAGTGCGCTGGTCAAGAACAACACCGTCAGGGACAACGACGGCGAGACTGGATTCGATCTCAGCGTCGAAGGCGAGACGGTAACAGTCACGAACAACACCGTCAGGAACAACGAGGGAGAGGCCGGATTCGCCCTCGATGTCGAGGGCGAGACGGCGACGATCTCGCACAACGTCGTCACGAACAACGGTGCCGACGTCGGATTCGATATCGAAATCGAGACGGCCGACGGTTCGATCGAGTCGAACACTGTCCGACACAACGTCGACGGACTCGCCGTGACCGGTGTGATCGCTACCGGCGTGAACGTCACGATCACCGAGAACATCATCGAGGAGAACACAGGGACGGGACTCACCGTCAGCGATCTCTTCGAGACCGTCCTCGTCACCGAGAACTCCATCGCCGACAACGATGGCGGACTCCTCTACGACGGCGGAGACGACGTAACTCTCAACGCGACGAACAACTGGTGGGGTGCGGCCGACGGCCCGAGCGGTGACGCAACCGACCCCGAAACTGGCGACGAGGCCGAGGGAAGCGGCGACTCGATCGCGACCAGCGACCGATGGTGGTTAGATGACCAGTCCGTTCGATTCTCGCCGTGGCTCGAGGCCCCACTCGTCGAGACTGGGGCGATCACTGGCACTGTCACTGACGCGGACTCCGAGGACTCGCTCGAGGGGGCGACTGTCGTCGTAACCGACGACACCGGGGTCATTGAGACCGCCGAAACCGACGAGAACGGAGAGTACGAACTCGTCGTTCCCGCCGGGACGTACGACCTGACGGTGAGCGCCGACGGCTACGTCGAGGCCGAAGAGACCGACCTCGAGGTGACTGAAGGCGGTGTCATGACGACGGACGTTAGCCTCCACGTGGGTGAAGCGTCGATCAGCGGGACGGTCGTCGACGCCGAAACCGGCGATCCGGTTCCAGACGCGGAACTCGAGGTGGTCGAACAGGTCGACGTTGGCCAGCCGGATCCCGCCCCGGACGGATTTACGACGACCCTCTCAACCGACGCGAACGGTGAGTTCGAACTCGAGGCGCCACCGGGTGTCTACGAGATCACCGTCGAAACACTCGGATACGCGAACGGGGTCAGTCAGGACGTCGAACTCGAGGCGGGTGAACAACAATCACTCGACGATATCGAACTCTCTTCAGTCCCGGTTCTGAGCGGCACCGTAACGGATTCGGAGACGGACGAACCTATCGAAGGGGTCGAGATCGAATCGCGGTTCTTCGCGAGTGACCCGTTGTACACAACGACGACGGATGCCGATGGCGAGTACGCGATCAACCTCCCGGAACATCACTCGCAAACGCCGTCGGTCGAATTCGCCGCTGATGGGTATTTCTCGAACACAATCACCGCTGACGAGGCCCTTCTCGGCGACCCCGCAGGCGGGGACGTCGAACTTACCGTCGAGCGTGAACCGGGAACTGTCACCGGCCAGGTTACGACGGAGACCGACGACCCGGTGGAGTTCACCCAAGTCACCACCAGTGACGGAAGCGGATCCACGTCGACGAATGCGACCGGATACTACAATCTTCATCTCCAACCGGGGACGTATACGCTCGAGGTAACCGTCGAGGGAACGTCGCCACGGTCCGGAACGGTCGAAGACGTCGAAGTGGCCGAGGGGGAAACCACCACGGCTGATATCGTCGCTTCTCCGGGGCCACTCGACCCGCCGTCGGCGAACCTATCCGTCGAAATTCAGCCGACAGCGAGTACGACCAGCGCCACCGAGGGTGAGAACCTAATCGTCGTGACCGATATCGAAAACACTGCCACGGAGCCGGTGGACTCGGCAGTTTCACTGGACGTCGTAGACCAGACGTCTGCAGAATCCATGTACGGGGCCGGACCGCGTTCTGTCTCTCTCGAACCTGGCGAGTACGTGACCGAGACGTTCACCTTCGAGTCGGAACTCGAGTTCGACGGCGCCGAGGCGATCGTCGTTGCGTTCCCACCAGGATCGGACGAACCCGACGACTTCGACGTGATCGAACTCTCGGTTTCGGAAGCCGATGCCGATCGGGAACTCGAGTCGCTGTCGCTTTCGATCGACGAGACGACGATCTCCGAGGGATCGGCGACGTCGGCGACGGTGATCGCGACGTTCGACGACGGAACGACCGAGGACGTCACCGCCGAGACTCACTTAGAGAGCGATCCCGCGGATGTCGTCGCCATCGCTGGCTCGACGGTCGTCGGCGAGGAAACCGGAACTGCGACGATCATCGCCGTGTACCAGGGCGAGACTGATAGCGTCGAGATGACGGTAGCGGCCGACGAACAGCCACCATCTGACCCAGAACTCGAGTCGCTGTCACTCTCGGTCGACGAGACGACGATCTCCGAGGGATCGACGGCGTCGGCGATGGTGATCGCGACGTTCGACGACGGAACGGCCGAAGACGTCACCGACGAGACGAGTATCGAGAGCAACAGTACCGACGTCGTCTCCGTCGACGGCTCGATGCTCGTCGCCGAGGGTTCCGGTGTGGCGACGGTAACCGCCACGTACGACGGCGAGGCCGATAGCGTCGAGATGACCGTCGAGGCGGACGAACAGGAACTCGACCCCGAAACCGAACTCGACGTCCTCGAGGCGACCGTGACGCCGACACAGCTCGACGTCGGCCAGGAGGCGACGATCGAGGCGACGGTCGAGAACGTCGGCGAGGGTGACGGTGAACTACTCGTTCCCCTCGAGATCGGCGGTGAGGTGGTCGAGAGTACGACGGTTACGCTCGATGCAGGTGAGAGTACGGACGTCGCGTTCGCGTGGACGTTCGAAAACGCCGGCGGGTTTCAGGTCGATGTCGACGGCGTCGACGCCGGAACCGTTACGGTCGTCGAGGACGCCGACGCGGACGTCCGCATCTACGGCGCGGACGTGAGCCAGTCCGCGGTCGTCATCGGCGATACCGTCAGCGTCACCGGCGACTTGCTCAACGACGGCGGAGCTGGCACCGTTGCCGTCGACCTGAACGTCGACGGTGAACGCGTCGACACCACGACCGTCGAGGTCGGACCGGGTGCGACGCCCGGCGGCGTCGAGTTCGAGTGGACGCCGACCGAGGCCGATCTCCCCGCCGGAGAAGACGAGACGAACGTAACGATCTCACTCGACGGCTTCATCGTCGGTACGGTCCACGTCGAACACCAATACTCCGACATCCAGGTCGTCGCGGTTGCGGCCTCGGAGACCGAACTCGTCGAGGGCGAGGAGCTACACGTAATCGGAAGCGTCTCCCAGGCGGGCAACGTCGAGGGAACGGAGGAGATCGAACTCACGGCAACCCACCAGGAGACTGGCGAGGAGACCGTCGTCGGCAGCCAAGAGGCGACGATCGCGCCTGGATACTACCATCTGGGTGCGATCAACATCACGTACGTGCCCGAGGACGCGGGCACCTACGACCTCGAGTTGGGCGACCGGGCGGCGGGAACGATCGAGGTGGAGGCGGCCGAAAGCGACGTCCAGGTGATCGCGGCCTCCCCATCCGAGGTCGAGCTGATCGAGGGCGAGGAGATGCACGTGATCGGGAGCCTGTACCAGGCGGGCAACGTCGAGGGAACGGAGGAGATCGAACTCACGGCGACGAATACGGCGACCGGCGAGACGACCGTGGTGGGGAGTCAGGAGATGACAGTCGCACCCAACGTCTACCACCTCGGTGCGATCAACATCACGTACGTGCCCGAGGACGCCGGCACCTACGACCTCGAGTTGGGCGACCGGGATGTGGGAACGATCGAGGTCCAGGCGGCCGAAAGCGACATCGAGGTGATCGCGGCCTCACCCTCCGAAGTCGAGCTGGTCGAGGGCGAGGAGATGCACGTGGTCGGGAGCGTCTACCAGGCTGGCAACGTCGAGGGCCCTGAAGAGATCGAGCTCACGGCGACGAACGCCGAGACCGGCGAGATGACCGTCCTCGCCAGCCAGGAGATGACGGTCACACCCAACGTCTATCATCTCGGCGGATTGAACGTAACGTTCGCTCCCGAGGAAGCCGGGACGTACGACCTCGAGTTAGGCGACCGAGACGCGGGAACGATCGAGGTGGAGCCGGCCGAAAGCGACATCCAGGTGATCGCGGCTTCACCATCCGAGGTCGAACTGATCGAGGGCGAGGAGATGCACGTGGTCGGAAGCGTCTATCAGTCGGGCAACGTCGCCGGACCGGAGGAGATCGAACTGACGGCGACGAACACCGAGACCGGCGAGACGACCGTGGTTGGGAGCCAGGAGGTGACGGTCGCGCCCAACGTCTACCATCTTGGCGCGCTCAATCTGACGTTCGCTCCTGATGCGGGAACGTACGACCTCGAGTTGGGCGACCGGGCGGCGGGAACGATCGAGGTGGAGGCGGCCGAAAGCGACATCCAGGTGATCGCGGCCTCACCATCTGAAGTCGAGCTGATCGAGGGCGAGGAGATGCACGTGGTCGGAAGCGTCTACCAGGCGGGCAACGTCGCGGGAACCGAGGAGATCGAACTCACGGCGACGAACGTCGAAACCGGCGAAACAACCGTGGTCGACAGCCAGGAGGTGACGGTCGCGCCCAACGTCTACCACCTCGGCGGGCTCAACGTCAGCTACGTGCCGGAGGACGCCGGCGACTACGACCTCGAGTTGGGCGGCCGGGACGTCGGGATGGTTACCGTCGACGAACGCATCACCGACATCAGGGTCGTCGGCGCGTCGCTCTCGACCGCCGAGCTGATCGAGGGTGAAGAGCTGTCGGTCACAGGGAGCGTCTACCAGAACGGCAGCCACACGGCGACCGAAGAGATCGAACTCACGGCCACGGAGACCGAGACGGGCGAATCGACCGTCATCGGCAGCCAGGAGGTAACGCTCCAGCCGGGGTACTACCATCTGGGTGCGATCAATATCACCTACGTTCCCGATGCGGGGACGTACGATCTCGAGTTAGGCGACCGAGACGCGGGAACGATCGAGGTGGAAGCGGCCGAAAGCGACATCGAGGTGATCGCGGCCTCACCATCCGAGATCGAACTGATCGAGGGCGAGGAGATGCACGTGGTCGGAAGCGTCTATCAGTCGGGCAACGTCGCCGGACTGGAACAGATCGAACTGACGGCGACGAACACCGAGACCGGCGAGACGACCGTGGTTGGGAGCCAGGAGGTGACGGTCGCGCCCAACGTCTACCACCTCGGCGGGCTCAACGTCAGCTACGTACCGGAGGAAGCAGGCACCTACGACCTCGAGTTGGGCGACCGGGATGTGGGAACGATCGAGGTCCAGGCGGCCGAAAGCGACATCGAGGTGATCGCGGCCTCACCCTCCGAAGTCGAGCTGGTCGAGGGCGAGGAGATGCACGTGGTCGGGAGCGTCTACCAGGCTGGCAACGTCGAGGGAACGGAGGAGATCGAACTCACGGTGACGAACGTCGAAACCGGCGAGACGTCGGTCGTCGGAACGCAGGAAGTGACGGCCTACCCCAACGTCTACTATCTGGGCGCGCTCAACGTCAGCTACGTGCCGGAGGACGCCGGCACCTACGACCTCGAGTTGGGCGATCGGGACGCGGGAACGATCGAGGTCCAGTCGGCCGAAAGCGACCTTCAGGTCGTCGCCGCCTCGCCGTCGACCGTGGAGGTTACAACGGGCGAGGAGATGCACGTGATCGGAAGCGTCTACCAGGCTGGAACCATCGCAGGGCCCGAAACGATCGAACTCACGGCGACGAATACGGCGACCGGTGAGACGACCGTAGTCGACACACAAGAGATGACGGTCGCGCCCAACGTCTACCACCTCGGTGGGCTCAACGTCAGCTACGCGCCGGCGGACGCCGGCACCTACGACCTCGAGTTGGGCGATCGGAACGCCGGCACGGTCGAGGTCGTCGAACCGACGGTCGCCCTCGAGATCGTCGCCGTCGAGGGACACACCAGCGCGTTCGATCCCGAAACCGAAACCGAACAGGTGTACGCGAGCGAGGACGTCCCCGTCACCGTCGAAATCGACGCCGATCTCGACCTCGAGACGGTGAACGTGTTGGTCCAATCGCTCGAGACGAACTACGTCCGCGCGTTCGAGGCAAGCCACGACGGTGCCAACAGCTGGACGGCGACGGTATCACCCGCCGCCATCGAAGACGACGGCCGCTACGACGTGTCCGTTGTGGCCGTCGATTCGGCCGGCAACGCCGGGACTGACTCCGCCGACAGACCACTCGTGATCGACCGCGAACCACCTCGCCTTTCGGCGACCGTAGAGGACGTCGACGGCGAGGGGGCGACGGTCGTCGTCGAGAGCGACAAACCCCTCGTGGGGCCGCCGGACGTAGACGGCGTGTTCACCGCTCCCGACGGGGCCTCGACCGAGAGCGGGTCGGTCTCGCTACACCCCGTTGGCGGCAGTGACACCGACTTCACCGGCTCGTTCGCCACCGGCGAGACCGGGGACTACGAGATCACGAGCGTCGGCACTGACCGCGCCGGCAACGAGGGAACCGACACCGCGTCGGTCACCGTCGACACCCGATTCACGCTCGAGGACGGCGTCATCGAGATCGACGAGACGGGCACCGCCATCGAGTTCGAGGTCGCAGACGGAGCCGACGAAGCGGTCCTCACCCAGGATCTCTTCGTCTCGCTTTCAGAGACGACTGCCAACGCGAACCTCGACGACGACCAGCTCGGGGTCGACTTTATCACCGCGGATCTCGACAGCCTTCTCGAGTACCACCTCGATCAAGGCACCGTCGAGAGCGCGTCGATCTCGATGTCGATCGACGACGAGAACCTCCCCGACGGGGCAGTCGCCGACGACGTCGAACTCCACTACTACGACGACGAGAGCGGGGACTGGGACACCGTGGCAGGATCGACCGTCTCGGAAATCGACGGTGATCCGTTCCTTACGGCGTCCGTCTCCGGGTTCTCGACGTACGGCGCGCTCGTCCCGGATACCGAATCGCCCGAGATTACGACCACTACTCCCGCCGATGGAGAGGTGTTCGCCGCCGGTACCGACACCGTCGACGTCCGCTTCGAGTACGACGACCCCTACTCCGGGGTCGACGCGAGCTCCGTCCGACTCGAGATCGATGGCGTCGACCGGACTGACCACGCAAACACTTCGATTACGTCGTCGGGAATCGAACATACGCTCTCCGTCGAGGACGGCTCCGACTACGACGTGTGGCTCTCGGTTACCGACGAAGCGGGCAACGAAGCGACACACGCCACTTCGTTCGAGGTTGGATCGCCGTCCACTGGATCGTCAGGTGGTGGCGGAGGCGGGATGTCCCCACCAGCTACTGGCGGTGACGGATCCGACTTCGAGGACGAAACCGTCTCGGACGAATCCGCCTCCGACGATTCCGACGACGCCGATGCTCCGAGTGACGATTCGACCGGCGGCACCGACGACGAACGAGATTCCGTTGACGAAGCTCCACCGGTCGGCACTGATGATTCGGCGACGGATGCCGACTCCGATAGCATTCCCGGTTTCGGAGCGGGAGTTGCAATTCTCGCGGCTTTGCTCTCCGCTTTCCTCCTCTCGAGACGGGCTATCGGCCGATAATCGCCTGCGGTCTCTCTCGGTATTTGTGCTATAATGGGGGACCCGGGATTGTTCGCCGCTGACTGGTCCCCTCGAGACCGTCGAACGAGTACGTCTACCAGTCCGTTTGCCGATCCCACTGATAAACAGCGATATGTCGTCCGACATGCGTATCACGAAGGGTGTTTCGAGCGTCCTCGAGGGGCCACTGCGAAGATTGCGGAGCATCTAGGGATCGCTCGTCAGACCTTTGTACAGCACTCGCGGGCGGCCCAACGGAAAGTACTCGGTTCCTATAGTAGCCACTGAACGTCAATGCACACCCGATCGCCAGACGGATCGGCGATCGGTGTGTGAATCGTTTCAGTTGTTACTATACTTCGAGGGTCGAGTCGTTCGTCCACCGAAGATTCTTGTGACCGAACGAATCGAAGCCAAGGAGGAGCGAAGCTCTCTCGGGGCCGACTAGACTTTTCCCCGACACAATTCGCGACGCTCACGGAGCGTCCGGCTTCGCTTAATCGCGGAGGTCGTCGATCTTCGCAACTCTCAGTGGTACGCATTGTGGTTCCCGATCGGGAACGTGGATCGGTTTCAATTCGTTGATTCGCCAACTATCGCCGTTACAGACCAACGCTTCTGCTGTAGTCTGAAGACAATCGGCACGGAAATTATATACTGACATACGATTTATCGGTCTCCGCCAAGAAAAGTCCCCAAATTGTGGTTGTGGATGTAACCTTTCTCGTACGTTCGACTCTGGACTGACGTGAGTCTGATACACCCTGCGTGCACATACTATCCCTCAGTCTCGCGAGGGGGTCACGGCTCCGTCACACGATCGACCGTGGATGCTACGATACGCCACGACGTGTAATCCTAGTGAAATCCACGGGGAGCACTCGCGAACGCCAAACCACTGCGTTCCGAGATTTTCCACCTGATCAACGAATCTTCCCCTCGAAGCGCTCATTTGGTGTGGGCGGAACCACTGGTCTGGCGGACCCCACAAAATCGTTGTATCCACACAGCCCCAATTTGCCCGTCGGATATCGTTCGAGTAATTTCAATTCGACTGCCAACACTCGAGACCTGAGTGATCGGCATGTGTTGTTTCTATAGTCGCTACTGAAGGTCTTTGTACACCTGTTCGCCAGCCGGATCGGCGATCAGTGTGTGAACCTTTCAATTGTTACTATCGATTTGACTTACGTTTACTGAGCGAGCTGGTTGGCTGACACCAGACAGCGTAGCTGAGGTAGCCCCCATCGCCACCTGTTTGAGATGTGATGGGCCCGGTAGGTGAATTAGGTGCTGGCGCTGGGGCATCTCCGGTAGCGATCTCACCTCCGCTATACAATTCAGAAAGCACAGGTGGCGTAGACAACGTAGACTAACGATCTCGTTCACCTGGTATACTTGGCCCGTCTGCTTCAGGTAGTTTAGATAATTCAGGCAGGCAACCTGGCTTAGGTGGCTTACCTGTTAAAACTTAGCCACCTATTGGGACTGGTCCACCTATGTTGCCTAAGCGGTCTATTAATTCTGATTCACCTAAGATGCTTAAACTACCTATTATAGATGGGTTGCCTAAGGCACTTGAACTACCTATCGAAGTTACCTACGGTAGAATTAAGTACGAGACGATTCCTTTGGAGAATGTCCGTCGAAACAGACACTCGGGGCACAATAGGTGCCTGAGGTTTGCCGGACAACGTGATACAATGGGAACGACGAACGAACCACGGGCCGTAAGCGTGGTCATCCTGAAAGGCGGAGTCGGGAAATCAACGACGTCGATGAACCTCGCACGACAGCTGGCCGAACGAGGGCGGACCTTGTTTGCAGACCTCGACCCGAACGGTCACGCGACGAACGGGCTCGGTTATCAACAGGCCTACCAGAGTGACGTCAACCTCGGTGACGTACTCCTCGACGGTGACGCGACGCCTGGTGACCTGATTCGAGAGACCGAGTACGAGTTCGATCTCCTCCCGTCGTCCGACACGCTCGAGGACGTCGAGAAGGATCTCGCGGGCGCGATGCAAGGGTCGGCCCGAGTTAAATCGAACATCGTCGATCCACTGTTGGGTGACCGATACGGCTACATCGTCTTCGACTGCCCCGCGTACCCGGGGATGCTCAACAACAACGCACTCGTCGCGACCGGGAACGTCATTATCCCGATCGAGCCTGGCTCGAGTGCCATCGGCGGATACAAACGAACGATGGAACGGTTGATCGAACCCGCACGCGAGTACATCGACGTCGACGTTCTCGCAGTGGTACCGAACAAACTGTCCGATCGAATCGATCATCGAACCGAAGATCGGGAACTTCTCGAGAACCTCAACACGGCGACCTACGAGGTCAACGAGGATCAGCCACTCCAAGAAATCGTTCCCGAGTTCGCACGAATCACGGGTGAGGAGTTCGATCGGATCGACGAAGGCGAAATGCAGGCGCCGAAGCCGGGCATTCGCCACCGATCTGCACTCTCTCGTTCGCTCCAACACAACCAACCGTTGCAAGACTACGCTCCTGAGAGCGACCAAATCGAGTGCTACCGCGAACTCGCGGAGATCGTTTCGAACGGGGGCCTCCCTCGATGACCGACAATCCGTTCGACGACCTCGGTGGCGACGATGGTGAGACGTCGGTCGAATCTGACGTGGAGCGCGACGAAAGCGGGGTCGAAACCGACCGGCCGGCGTCGGAACCAGCGCGAGCAACGGCGGTCGACGCCGCTTCCGAACCACAGCCAGAGCCGGAGCCCGAACCACCATCGGAATCCGGGCCAGCATTCGAGTACAGCGAAGTTCGACAGAAGCCCCTCTACGCGCGCGGTGAAACGTGGGACCAACTCGAGGACGAATTAGGAATTACCGTTACGCCGGAGCTTCGACGGATGGGGATTCGGGACGACGAAACCCGTGAAGTCCACGACGCGATTTTGAAGGTGGTTCTCGAGCATATCGACGAAGTCGCCGACCAAATTCACGAGACACGCAAGCAGACAGAGTAACGAAACGAATCGAGTCTGCACTTCTGTTCAACCCGGAAGATTTAGATATAATGTGTTCGTAGTATTACGTGGGTTCATACCCCGTCCTTGGCGGACACACGGCGTTCCGTAGCGAGCGGGGCCGAAGGACACCAGCCGAAGGTACACGACTCGGCCCACTGCGGTTTCGGACCGACCGTCGTGGGTACGTCCGAGCCGAGGCCGCTGACCGACAGGAACCGGCCGCCGGACCGCCCTCATTGGAAGCCCCCCAGGGACCACGCGTGACGCTTGAGGCTCGACGATAACGGCACTCGGCCGAAATCGAGCCGAAGGGCCCACGTGGATGGGGACGTCCCCTTCCTTTCGTACGCCGAATCGAAAAGCGACGGAACTGCCAGCGTTCGAACCGAAGTACAGAACGGGGTTGAGGACGGAAAACAACGCGTTCGAAAGCAGTCAGTCATACGTCGAAAACGGTGTTTTTGTGACCCGGGCGAGGCGATCCGATAGTGAGACGCACTGTCGCGAGCAGCTCGAGAACATCGGCCAGTGAGAGAGTGCGTCGAAGGTGCCTCGAACCCAGGATGGTCCTGGTCCGTTCTCGGTTCGTGGCGAGACCATAGGCCGTTGAGAGAGACAGTACGGTGATTCCGTTCACGAGCCAGAGCAGAAACGGCTGAAATCCAGCTTTCACGCGTGTTGGGGCGTTTA
This sequence comes from Natrarchaeobius versutus, assembly GCF_041205745.1. Classification (NCBI taxonomy): domain Archaea; kingdom Methanobacteriati; phylum Methanobacteriota; class Halobacteria; order Halobacteriales; family Natrialbaceae; genus Natrarchaeobius; species Natrarchaeobius versutus. Next base: position 475,538 of record NZ_JBGFCC010000002.1, read on the forward strand.
CCGCCGGAACACAGTCGTGCTCACCGACGGGTCACCAGTAGGTGGAGAGAAAATTTGATATAGTCATATGGAGTTTACTTCTTCTGTGGGCCGGGGCGCGGATTATTGGTGTATTTCAGTTGTCTGCGTGGGACAACCGAATACACGGTAGTTTTTAGTAGCTATCACGAACACTGAGACTCGTGAAAACCAGCATATTCGCACTCCGACGAACGACTGCCGCTGGCTTCGAGCGGGTGAGAACGTGAGCTCCGACCGAATTCGGTGGTCACACAAGTCCCTCGAGGAGCTCCGAACGTTCTGGAACGTCGAGATCGGGCCGGCGCTTCGACGGAATGGCCACGATCTCGACGAACGGCCGAGCTACCAGGACTTACTCGACGTCGGCTACGGTGGCGTGCAAGATGCGCTTCGGAGACATCACGATTTGACGCTCGGGGAGTTTCTCGAGTCAGTCGGCTACGTCGAACCCGATTCCGAGGACGGCTATGCCTGGGGCATCGACGACGAAACGTCCATCGAGGAACTCGAGAATTTTTTGCACACCGCTCGACGCCGGCGTGGCCTCAGTGAGAACACCGTCGTCTCGAAACGTACTCGCCTCGCGAGATACGCACGGCTGTATCGGGACCTCCACGGGAGTGCCAACTTTGTCGAGCGCGCACGGGATCGTGACACGGCCCCAACGGAAAACCAGCGAGCGATGGCCGTCTTCGACGAACTCGACGTCGAACTCGGAAGTCCACAATCGAAGCTTCACCACCTCGCCGACGTGAACGACTTCTACAAGTACCTGAGTGCGGTTCGAAGCGTCGCGACGTACAACCCGGTCGCGGACTTTCGCGAGTCGGTGTACTCGAAATGGACCCGCGAAACGACCGATGACCGAGACAGTCGTGATCTCCCCGCACTCGAGGCCGCGGATATCCAGCGGGTTCTCGACGCCGGCGACGGACTCGAGGACCGGTTACTGGTGCTTGCGACCTGTGCGTGGGGGCTTCGGCGTGGCGAGGTCGCCGCGTTACATCACAGCCAGTTTGTCCTCTCGGACGACGACCCACGGATCGACTTCGGTGAGGAACGGAAGAACGGGCCGGGGGCGGTGACGTTGCTCTACGGCCTCGAAACGCTCGAGCGTCGGATCGGAACGCTGGCCGACAGCGAGCAGTGGAACGGCTACCTGTTCCCCTCGCGTGCCGCCGACAGCGGTCACATCAACCCCGATACGGTGACGAATCGATTCAAGCGGCTGGCCGACAACGCCGGTGTCCGGGTCTGCGGTGAGACGCCGACGCCACAGCTTGGACGCCGATTCTGGTATCGAACGTATCTCGACGCCGTGCAATCGCTCGCGTCGCAGGTCGAGACGATCGCCGAAGAACAGGGGAGTTCGGACGCTCGAGTCGTCGTCGAAAACTATCTCGGTGAGGTGGAAGCACGTCGAAGACGTCGGGAACTGATGCGCGAACGGCTGGCTGAGGCATTTGATAATCAATCAACAGAATTATCTGTGAGCTCGGCTGACTGACAGAGTCTGCTAAACCCATGGTGATACCAGTCGGGAAATGCACTGGGTGAATAAACTGTATATTGCGATACTCATTATGGCCGTCTGATCCTGCCCTCCAGTTCGGAGATTGATGACGACTCGGACGACCCGTCACCAACGTCGAGACCTATCCTGATCCGGCCGCAGACGCGCTCTGTAGCGACACCGATCGGCATCCGACGTACGACGAGCGACTGGACGGAATCGACGCAGTGATTGAGGGCGGCGTCTACGTCCGGGTCGATGGTAGTGTCTACGGTCCCTCCTCGAGACTGTAGATCATGGTTCGGTACCGATCGAACCCGAGATCACCACCGACCTCGGCCTGGTGAAGGGCGTGGTGAATCGCCATACGCCGTTGGATTTGCCTAGCTCACAGCACGCTTGATGTTGTAGACGACAGACATCGGCTTTAGTGAATCGCTAGACGGCGGCGACCGTCGGTGAGAAACTCCGTCGCTCGGGGTGTCAGACTGGGGCAAATTTAACTGTACGTCAAGGGGTTCGGCAGTGACGAAGCAGATGAGTGCTCTCACAGAGCCCTCAGAACACTAGATCCCGGAGCTATATGGCGATTCATCAGACCCACAGAATTTATCCTGAGCGCGTCAACGTCATTTTGACCTACCTCACCGCCCAGTAACGACCGATTTGTGAGTCGACTGACCACCTCGTCACGAACCGTTTCACGATTCCAGGTATATTTCATTAAGGTTATTATCGATAATAGAAAGTATTATAATCCCAACTTGATTTTCTCGAGCTATGAATATCCGACGGGAATCGGTATTAGCAATCGTTTTCTCAGTGTTACTCGTCACGTCGCTTGCGGCCCCCGTTCTCGGGGCCTCGGCGTCTAACTCCCCTGAGCCGGCTGACGGCGCCGCATCCGTCGCTGACGTTCAGCCGGAATTGCCTTCGATACAGAACGAAGAGCAAAACGAGTCCACAGTACCGGCCAATCAATCAGACTCGTCAAACGAGAGTGGTGATCAGTCGGAGCCACTCGAGGAATCGGCCGAGTCCGAGACAACCAACGAAACGGTCGAACAGACGGAAACGGCTACCGAATCGACCGGGTCGGAAACGGTCAACGAACCCGCTGAAGCGTCCGAAACGCCCGACGAACCCTCCGAACCGCCGGAGACGGCGAACGAATCCGGCGCGCCGAATCTCACCGACGAGTATCTCACGCCGGTCGAGCGATTGACGCTCGCTCGAGCGTCGATTTCGGATCTCGAGAACGCGAGTGATGGGGAACGGACCCATTTGAACGGTTCCGCGGCCCACCTGGACGACTCACTCGAGCACTACGAGCGGTACCGGGCGACGGATCGGCAGGCCTACGACCAGCAGGCGCGGGCGCTCCACGAACTCGCCCGGGCCGCCGACGAGGGCGACGAGGAGATGGCCGAGATCGGACGCGCGATTTCGACGGCGAGCAACGACAGCGCCCGCATCGCCGTCCACGAGACCGACGTCGCCCTCGAGACGTTCGAGGGCGAGATGAACGAGCACCGCCACGGCGAGGCCGAGCGGGCGCTCGGCGACGCCGAACGCGCCCTCGAGCGCGGTGATTCCGCGCTTGCAGAGGCCTCGACGTACTCGACCGGACGCGAGATCCGAACCCGGGCGGACGCCATCGACCACTACCGCGAGGCCGCCCACCACGCGGATCGCGCCCTCGAGACGGTCGAACGGGAGGTCGACCCCGAACTGGAGGCCGTCTCCAGCCAGCCCATCGAGGTGAACGAGACGGTCCACGTCCGGATCGACGCAGCGGTGGTAGCGCCCGACGCCGCGGCATTCGACGACGGCGACCTTGAGGCGAGCGTCGACGGCGGATCGGCCGCGGACGCCTCGCTTACGGCCGTCGGCTCGGGGACGACTTCCGCCGGCACCCTCGCCCTCGAGTTCGATCCCGAACGGACGGAGAACGTGACGGTCGAGGTGCGTGCGGTCTCTGCCGATGGCGAGGACGAACTCGGTGAGGACGTGACGGTCGATCTGCGTTCGGAGACCGTACGGACGATTCGCGACCCCGAGACGTCCTACACTGTCGAGGCCGGCGAGGAGTCGACCGGGGTGACAGTCGAGGCGACCGGCGACGGGCTGGGGCCCACCGATCTGTCGGTGGCGAACCAGACGCCCTCGAGCGAGGACGATTACCGCGCGGGGCCGATGGTCCGCATCGAGAACCGCTCGCCGATCGACGAGGCCGAGGTGACTATCCCGCTGGCCGACGGCGTCGACCCCGAGGACGGTAATCTCTCGATGTACACCTGGGATCCGACGAGTGAGGAGCCGTGGGTTCCCGTCGAGACCGAAATCGACCACGAGAACGGCACCGCCACCGCCGAAGTGGAGCACTTCTCGTTCTTCTCGGTGTTCTGGATCGGCGAATGGGAAGCGGCGACGAGCGACGGGATGGTGCTCGAGGAGCGCCATCTCGCGGGGAATGAAACCACTGGCGGTGACGACGAGGTTGATGGTGAGGTCGACATCGTGCTCGTCGTCGACGAGAGCGGCAGCATGAGTGGGTCGCCGATCCACTATGCGCGCGAGGCCGCAAAGCGATTTGTCGGGGCGCTTTCCGAAACCGAACAGGCAGGACTGGTCGGCTACGCTTCGAGTGCAAGTATCGATCGGTCACTGACGACGGATCACGATTCCCTGAACGCGAGTATCGAGACGCTGAGTGCAGGTGGGGGGACCCACACCGAGGCCGGATTGCGTGAGGGACTGGACGAACTCGAGCGCAATAGCTGGGAGAACCGGTCTTCGGTGATCATCTTGCTTTCGGACGGGAAGTCCAACAGCGGCTCGTACCCGCGTCGGGTCGCCGAAGATGCGGCCGATCGTGACGTCGAGATCAGTACGGTCGGTCTCGGGAGCAGTATCGACGAGAACGAACTGCAGGACATCGCGTCGATCACCGGCGGCGACTACTATCACGTCGAGACTGCCGCGGATCTGCCCGAGACGTTCGAACGCGTTGCAGCGAATCAGACCTCCGTCGCGCTTCGAGATACGAACGACGACGGCATCCCCGACGCCGTCGCCGAGATGGACCTTCGGATGCCTACCGGCTCCGGCGACGTCGTCGGTGAACCGGTAGACATTCATCCGACCGATCGCGACACCTCCAGTGACGGTCTCGAGGACCACGAGCAGGTCGAAATCGAGTACGAGGTTCACCAAGACGGTGACGAGTACGTCCTCAAGGCGGAGGTGACGGATGCGATCGCGATCCCAGGACGATCGGATACGGCGAACAACGGATTGTCGGACTACGAGGAGGTCGAAATCTGGGAGACTGATCCGCTGCTCGCGGACACGTCCGGTGACGGATTTATCGACTCTGTCGATCCCGATCCGCACACAAAACAGACGCCACCGAATGTCGAATATTCGGTTTCTGGTGCAGCCGGTGCAGGTGCAGTATTTGTGGAGGACGATCGTGAGATCGAGTCTGTTGAATTCCACGGGTATTACGATCCCTTCTATGGGAGTGGATATTGGGATAAAAGGGAACCAGTCGCTACCCACGAATCTGACAACTGGACACGGTACGGGTTCGTCATTCACGATCGATTGGTTACTCGACCTGATGAGCTCTACATCAACGTAACCGACACGGATGGATATACTGTCAGTTATCGTGCGGAGGCATCGTCAGCCTACAGCGGATTAGAAATCGCATCAGTCTCGGTTATCACACCAGGTGTAGATACACCGCCCCGACGCCCAAACCCAACTCCCCGGAAGGTTTTGCGTGGCACGGCGTCGAGAGCGGGTGTTTACTCGGTTGTGTTGTTCTCGTGGGGGCACACGTTTAAAGAGACAGCGAAGACGTACGATGATGGCTCGTTCGAAGAAGAAACCGAACTCGTAGTCCCAACCACAGGTATCGAAAAGGAGTTCCCAACATCCGATCATAGAATTGATTCTCCAGAGATTACGCTTCCCAGCGGGGTGAGTTACCCACACGAAAGCGAAGACGGCCACGAGCGCAAACACGGCTGGGAACAGATCGTCGAACTGCCGGGTGTCAACCAACCCGAAGATCTCGAGCAGATCATCGAGGCCCCGAACGCAGTCGACCAGGACGGTCGCTACGATCTGATTATTGGGGATAATCCAGGTGGACCGGGACAGATTATCCTGAGAGTCTACGAAGGATACCTCCTATTTGCCGGACAACTAATTGAGGATCCGACTGGTCATCATGTTGAAATTGATCGAAACGACGACCATATGATTGACCGTGAAGACCATCCGACATGGGATGAAACCGAACATGCCATAAGAAATCCGTCCCAGATATGGGAAAATGATGTTGGTCACGGTCTCGAAAGACATTATATCGTGCAAATCGATAATAAGTGGGTCGTTGTACGAGCATATTGGGAAGGATCAAAATGGATATTCAGTACAGCTGTAGAGTATGCGTCAAAAGGCACTGTTGAAGAATATATTGAGGATCGGAATTTAGACGAAAGAATCTATGGTGCCCCCCTTTAAAAGGTGTTCCCAGAATGATTGAACGGAAACACGCAGAGTACGCACGGGAACTACGACAGGAAGGAGACCTTTCCCTCGCTGGGGAACACTACACCTCCAGTGCGTATGGATACTTAATGAGATTTAGGAAGGTTGATCGAAACGAACCGGAAGCGTTGGCACCCCCTATGTTTGGGAAGTTCGCTACTAATTTGTTCCTTGGAGCTCTTTGCCACAGGATTGCTGGAGACCTAGAGCGAAGCAACAATCAGTGCAAAGTGGCAATTTTTCTAATCAAAGATATTCGTGACCACGTTCCGAGATTTTCCGGACGAAGTGGAATTCCCATGGGGCTCTGTCACGAGCTTATCGGCGACTTTCGGCTTCTCGGAGGTTTCGATTCACACGATATCCCCTATCAGGAGGCAAAGCAAGTGTATAGTAGAACTGATAACGATAGACAATGGTCCGCAGAACCTGAATTCGAAATACAGATGATGCTGTTTATTGATCTTGCAGAGAGCGTTGGTTTCGATTTCTCTGAGGAGGAAAAAGAAGAAATTCAGTATCTCTCATTGGAAAAACGAATACAGTACAAGCGAAATAATTTCTCATTAATTATTGATCAGGTGATCGAAGCCGGAAACTGGAAGTCTGATAGATTTTGACGGTGCTTCATCTGAAATTGGATCAATTATCTGTCTTTAGGTGAGTGAAAAACGAATCGATCAAAACGAGACGCAACTCGAGGTAACAGACGACGGGATCTCCGATACCGTCGCCGAAATGGACCTCAGACCGCAGCGGCGGTTACAAAAAACGCTCCGGAGCAGTCTTGGCAGGATCGGCCGGTAAGACGGGCCTCGCTATCGTCGTTGGTCGGGCTTCCTAGGCAGCGCCGGATACGCAGCGATGCAGGCGGAAACCTTCGAAGGTGAATCCCTCGAGACGTACGAGTACGTCACTCCGCCGACACAGACCGAAGAGACGCGGGATTCGCCCAACGAAATCGACACGCCAGAGATTACACTTCCCAGCGGCGCGAGTTTCCTACACAAAATCGAAGACAGTCACGAGCGCAAACACGGCTGGGAACAGATCGTCGAACTACCAGGTGTCAACCAACCCGAGGATCTCGAGCAGATTATCGAGGCCCCGAACGTAGTCGACCAGGACGGTCGCTACGATCTGATTATCGGGGATAATCCGGGTGGACCGGGACAGATTGCCCTGAGTGTTTATAAAGGAATACTCATCAGCGCGTCAATTGTTGAAACGTATCCCGATTCAGAATATGGAGATCATTCCGGTGAGAGAAGCGAAGATCGAACAGTCCTCAAAGAAGAGCAGTGGCGTCACATACAAAACGACCACGACGTCACAAGAGAGGAGATTCGAAGGACTATTGAAAATCCAGATGAGCTGTGGGTTGCCGAAAATGCCGATGGAATCGTGTGGTATATGTGGGTAAAAGTTATCGATGGGAAAGAAGTAGTTGTTAGAGGTGCATACGTCGACCAGTTGGGAGAAGTTCGGATCGGTACAAGTTTCAAACCTGAGAGAGGGTATGAATACGTACAAGATTGGATTCAGGGGACCGGTGCTAACCAAATCTATCCGTGACATCGAAATACGACCGCGCAAAACGACTCGAGAAAGAAGGGGAACTAGCCGCTGCAGCCGTTCTTTATACTGAAGACGGGTTCCAGAGACTGAACCGTACGAACTTCGAACCAAATACGACGTATCGGATAGGACTTGCCACACTAATCAAGGCGATTAGTATCGATGCACGTGTAGGAAACCGTCGACGAGCGGTAGCAGTTCGTGATTCCGTAATCGCATTATTAGACTTAGCTCTTGTCTCAGATCCCTCCTCGGACGATGTTCTCGAGGGGCTGTATCGCGAGTGGATAGGGGATTGTTATCTACTGACCCGTTCCGAACAGGCTGACCAACAGTATATGGACGCACTCGCGATCTATTCTGAAAGATCGCGAGAGGAATTCCTGTCGTGGAGTATGGAACAGGAGTTCGATTACGTGCTGTGGGCGGTTCAGTCGTTTTTAGATTACAAGGGCGTATCTGACGAACAACTTCCATCGCTGGATTTTGAGAATCGGATCGAACAAAAGAGACAGTACGTAACGGAGATGTGTGATTGATTGGCTTTGGTGAATCTCCAGACAGCGTCGAGCTGATCCGTTACAACTAGGGAGTTGAAGCGGGGAATGGCGGATGGTTATATCCAAAATTTCCCGTTCACTGGGAAAGTGGTGGCGTTAGCAAAAGGGCGTTTACGCCGACAGCGAATATGTTCCTAACTGCGTCTACGAAATTTCCTGATACTGTTTTTGATTATCGTCTCTCGTATAGGTTTAGTCGCGATCGGCCTCGGCAAACACACTGACGTCCGATACGTCCGGTGACGGGCTGACCGACGCGGAGGAACGCGCGCTCAAGACGGACCCCGAACGCGGGGACACGACTGGCGACGGCGTCTCGGACGTCGAGGCGCTCGAGGACCCTGCAGAGGATCCGACGGTCTACTCGACGTCCGGGCCGTCGGTGTACCTGCTCGACGGCCATGCGGAGTGGACGTGGGGCGATCCGACGAGTGTGAGCGAACCGGCCGGCTACCAGTACACGTTCGACCTGCTGGTCTACGACGACGAGGGCGTTTCCCACGTCGAACTGAGACAGTCCGGCGTCAGGGAGTTCGACGAGCCGTATCCGGACGAACCGCGGGAGGTCGACGAGACGGTCGAGTTTTACGGTGGAGGCGAGGAGATGCTCTCGCTCTTCCGAGGGTCCCAGACCACGGTAACGGCCGAGAACGCGCTGGGTGACGGTCACACGGAGGTGGTCGATAGCCGCCACTCGGTCGTCGGCCGCACCGCAGGTTCCGCATTATACAGCTCTCAACGGGGGCTCGGACAGTGGTCGGGAGTCGGTCACGGCCTCGCGGAACTGCCGGATTTCGCCCGGCTGCTGTACGGTGAACCGATCGAGACGCTACTGGCCCTCACCAAATTCCTCATCGAGGTCATGGACGCCCAGCCCGCCACGATTCAGGAGGACGGCGAGTTCGACCCGGACGACATCGATCCCGACGAGGTCGAATTCCCAGGTGTGGTCGTCGATGACGACCTCGAGGAGGGTCATCACGGTGACTTCGAGGCCCCACTCTGGTGGGACCTCGCCAAAGCGATGGGTGCGGATATTCACCGCACGCAGGATCGGGACAACCCACACGAGTCGCCGGCCGAGTCGGCGACCGAGACGATCGCACACTGCAACCAGGAGTACTACGACCCCGATCAGCTGTCGTCGGAGTACTGTCTGTTCGCCGCCGGCTGGTACGAGGGCTACAGCGCGTTCATCGTCGCTGAACTCGCCCTCGGGAGCAAAGGCACGACCAAGGTCGCTGACGGTGCCTCGAACGCGAACGACCTTCGACGTGTCCTCGACGAAACCGAAGACGTTGCGGATACTGCCGCGGTTCGGAACCTCGAGAATCCGAACTCGAAGACCGGGAAGATCAACTATCGGGCTCAAATTGACAGCGGAGAACCGAACATCGATGGGCCAGCCGTTCAACGGCATCTCCGCGAGGATCACGGACTCGAGACTGCGGGTAGCCAATACCACGCCATCGGACAGATCGAGGATCTCCGTCATCTCGAGGATCTCTCCTCGAGTGAGCAGGCTGCACTTGCGGCACGGCTCTCGAAGAGCCAGGATCCGAGTGCAACTCGAGCGTTCGTCAGCGAGCTAGACGACGTTGACGACGTTCGGTATCTCCTCGAGGAGACGGATGTCGCGACGACGAATCGACTAGTCGACTGGCACGCTAATCCGAGCGCGTCTCGGAATATCGATCCCGATCTCGAGGCAAATGATCTCGTTTACGTCTCAAGCCAAAGTGATGTTTCTGAGATAAAGGTGATTGTCAAGGGTGAAGATGGGAGTGCGAATCAAGTAGTTCGATGGCTCGAAGAAGGCGATTCAAGCTTTGGCCGTGTTCACATTAGCGAACGCCATATTACCGGAAATTCGATTGCTGACGACGATATCACCTCGTTATTTCCTGTCGGCAAATCAGTTGAAGGGCGAGAACTGCCGAATACACTTACAGCGAAGCAAGTAGAAGACCTCGTGTACGATACAATCAAGCATGGAAAGCACTCGGGTGGTAGTGGGAATCGACAGGAGTACATGTTGCAGCCAATAAACGAAGGGCATCCAGATTCAGGCATCTCTCAGATGAGAGTAGTAGTGAAAGAAAATGGTGCAGTGAAAACAGCGTTTCCTGAAGAAGGATCTGCCGTTGCGAAATGGCATCCCGATCACGGTTGGCTTCAATAACATGGACAAGTTCAAGATCGATATTGACTACGGGGACGAGTTCCGTACGTCCGTCACCGATGGGAGTGCGGATCCATATACGGGTATCAGGATAGTCGCCAATGATACCTACCTCTACGGTACTACCGATCGATGGCCGAAAAACTGGGTCGTATATATTGTGAACAGTCTATTGGAGGCATGTTCACAACTAGTGGATAACGACAAGGTAGTCATCACCAATCACAATGGCCCGTCATATTTCGTGCTGGAACCGGAAGGACACTCTAAAATTCGGGTGACGAACGTACTACAGTATGACGGTATTGATGACCCGAGTCAGCGACTTCCTGAAGCGGAGAGCGACGTTGTCAAAACGAGTTCCATCATTGACGAGAGCATTCGAACCGGCGAGGAGTTGTTAGAGCAAATTACGGACTGCAACCCTGAATTAACGGATGACAGCGATATTGAGTTATTACGCACGAATCTTGAGGATGCGCGATTGGCGGCAAAACAAATCTGACAACGACGATCACAATCGGATCTAATTTCCATTTTTCGTAGCGCTCTTCTGTAGGAGATTGTTGATACCGCTCAGCTGTGGCTGTTGAATCAAAGAGGACAAGGACACCGCGTCAGCGGTGTCCGATACGTATGATTCCGCTCGATGTGTTTGGGTCGGACGGTCGCAGCGGACCTGCTCCAACAGGTTCGCTGGCGTAACGGAGTTTCCTGTCCCCGCTGCCGTTCTGACCTGACGGTCAAGAACGGCAGTTATGGGCTCTTTCAGCTCTATCTCTGTAAGAATTGCGACCGTACGTTCAACGACAAGACCGGCACGATCTTCGCCCATTCGAAGGTCGCGCTCAGGAAGTGGCTGTTCTCGATTTACGCGTTTCTCCGGTTTAACACGAGTCTTCGCCAACTTCAACTCGAAATCGACGTCCAGTACAAAACGATCTACCAGCGCGTCGAGCGCTTCACGAAGGCGCTCGACGCGCCTTCGCTTGACCTCGTCGGTCCCGTCGAAATCGACGAAGTCTACGTTTCTGCAGGGCTGAAAGGCCGCGAGCGCGACCGACCGTCGCGCTCGCGTGGCCTGTCTACGCGTGGGCGAGGATCGTACGAACAGGATAAACCGCCGGTATTCACGATCGTCGATCGCGGCACCGGCAATCGGTACGTGATCCCTGCGAAACCCGCCGATAAATCGACGATTCGGCTCCTTCTCGCAAACCGCGAGAAGGAGCCGCTGACGATTTATACTGACGGATTTCGTGCCTACGATCCACTCAATGAGGACGACGCATTCGACCGCGAATACGTCGTCCACGTCGATGGCGAATATTCGGACGACGACGTTCATGTCAATACCTGCGAGAGCCACGGATCGCTGCTGCGGCCGTGGCTCTCGCCTCATCGAGGCATCTCAAAAGATAAGCTCACACAGTATCTCCGAGCGTTCCAACTTCGGCGAAAACTATTGCGAAAACCCGGGAGAAAAGCGCTCAAACACGCTATCAAAGCTACGCTGTGAAATCAACAAAGTGCTACACAAGAGCGATTCTCGAAGTCGGGATGAACTCTGGCAAAAAGGCGGCTCAAGCGGTCACGTACAACGGGTGCATGAAATTCGCGTTGACTGTGATGGTGATACTCTTCTCTATCGTGTTGATCAACAGGGTGGTGCGTGTCATACTGGTTACCAGTCGTGTTTCTATCGAACAATTGAGGGTGAGATAGACGGAGACGAAGTATTTGATCCAGATGAGGTGTACGGCTGACATCCTATCCCGAGGGTGTCTTGGAAGAATGGAGTTGGTTGTTGACACATCTGGCTCATTCATAATAGCCTACACCCAACAACCAATTCCATTAACACTCTCTATTGGAAACTACTAATATAAATAACTGGATAGAGAATGATTTATCACAACTCGTCTGCAAATCATTTTATAGCCTGTATGAATGAATAGAAAACTCCCACAAATCGGGCATTAGTACCGTCATAGAACGACGTTACAACCGAATTCGTAGACGCCTATCCAACACAGTCAAAAATGTCAAAGGATACATCCACTTCAGAAGAATCATCAAATATAGAATATCGGGTCCGCCGGATAGTCCTTCAAGTAGTAGTTATCATCACTGTTCTCAGTATTATTGCCGTCCAACCGGCACTTGCTGATGATGTCCTCTGCGACACTGAACAGCTACCTGAATTGGTTTCGGGCTTCTTCCAGATTACCACGACACTCGGTATCGTCGGATTGGTTGTCGTCTGGCAGGCAGATTCGCTCATGGAGATGTTCACGGCGTCTCCAGAGCAAAAGCGAGGACTAAAGCAACACAAACGGTCGGCCTTGAAATCCGCAGTAATTTTGTTGACACTTGGGCCGCTCTATACCGTTGCGGCCTCAATTATGGGGCTTCCGCTCGGTGATTGTATCAATCTCGTTCCGTGGTGACAACCATTCAGTAGATCACACAAAACCAATGCAGCAGTTCCTCCTCATCAGTGTATTGCTCTGCCTCGGCGGAGTCATCCTGAGTACAGGGATTGTGAGTGCTAATCAGCCTTCGCCCCTGGAGACAGAGACGAATGAACTTGATGACAACGAGACAGCGACGCTCTGGTCAAAATCACCGAATGAGTGCCCCACCGATGAAGAGTACTACGAGCAATTTGGGGAACACCGGACTGCTATCGAGGGATTGAGCGACTGTACGGATATCAGCTTTGCAGAACCACCGGAGACTGCTAGCATCTGGACGCAATCCGATTTCGAGTCGCTTTCTCCTGGCCCTGCATCCACAGCAGTCTACCCAGACCATGCGACGACCGCTGATGGGCGGTGGATATCGGATGCGCATGCAACGGTCTTTGCAATCCAGCCAAGTACGATCGTACACCAGGATTCCGATGAAACACCGGTATATGTCGCTCCACAAGGCGATCTCTACGGCTTCATCGATTACCGGGTTGACGTCCCTGAGGGCGAATCGACGGACACTCGGACTGTGTCTTGGTCTCTTGTCGAGCACGAGATTAGTGACACTCGAGTGAAACAGGACGAAACCCTCATTCACAACACATCAGATGAGCACACTCCACAACTCGAGTATGAACTCAATGGGAGTGGTTCGACGACGCTCACACTCGAAGCGGATATCGAAGTCGAACTCGAGCGCACAGTCACTCGACAAAACGGCTCTACAACGGACACACTGACCGAGAACCTCACGGTTTCGGATCAGCACGAGCTCGAGATCTACAATCTCACGGCGTCAATCTACCACGCAGCGTATCCTGATGGTGATAACGGCGTCGCAATTTATCAGTCCCAACCGTGGCACGGATACGAATTAACGGAGGACGGTGATGCGGTTGTTCGAGGTGTCTGGCGGTATTATACCGCACGGGACACGAACTGGGACACCCTCATCCAGGCGTCGACAACAGAGTCAGAACGGCAAAACTCGACAGCAGTACCGGTATACGTTCGTGCGTTTCCGTCCGAAACAGGTCCCCGTGCAGACCCCATCCGGGATGGACCGGATATTGAGGAGGTGTGGGGGTCAGACAGTCCCTCACCGAATCAAACGATTCACGAACATGTCGAGGTAGATGTTGTCGATGAGCCGTACGTTCGCTCGTACGGCGTTGCAGTACGTCACGACGACATTGATCGCGATCATCTCGAAGTTCAGGGAATCGTTCGTGGCGAAACCGCTGAACTGGTCGAGCCAGCGAGTGGGTCCGAACGCCAGATTCGAGCGAGTAATCTCTCTGTGGAGATTCTCGAGCAAAACGAGTCAGCGGCAACGATAGCAATCGAACTTCGAGATGCTGAAACTGGTACGCCGATCGAGCTCCAAAACCGGTTTGAAGACCACCGTCGGTTTGCTCCGATCGGTACGCAGGTCCGAGATGGGTACATCTCTGTTGGCGAAACACGAGTCGAGACGAATAGTTCCGGAATTGCGACTGTAACACTCACACAACCCGGTGCGTATTCAGTAGCGTATCACCCCGGAACGTGGCGGACACACGACCCTGCGTACGTTGGTGATGTTGAGCGAGTTTCGTGGCATCCCTTAGCGACCGCGAATGGATGGTTCACCCTTCTGGTCCAGGTTTTCTGGCTTTCACTCCCTTTTGTGGCGGCTCTGTATGCCGGTCTGAAACTCGGATCGTTCCTTCACATTCCTGACGGACACAATTCATGACACAACGTACCATCACAGACCGACGCACCGTCCTCACTGGAATCGCAACCGGGACAGCTGCTGTTACGTGTGGCTGCCTCAGCGGGAGTGAAATCACCGGATCCGAAACCGGTGACAGTATTCCCGGTACGAACGATGTCTTTGAGGACATCTTCGTCGATGGAACGGAGCTTGTCCTCGAATTCAGTGACGGCTCATCGACCGATCACGTGAACGTGATCGATCCAAGTGGAGAGCTGTTTGCCGAACAGCCAATTACTGCCGGTGTTGATCGTACACGGGTTGAAATTGGACTTGAGTACGACCCAGGTGAGTATGACGTCGTTGCGCTCGATGACGATGAGGAACAGACAACTCAGTCAATCGTAATTGAGCCGGATGTCCGTATCAGAGATCTCCGGCTTGCTCGGAATCATCCTGAAGCGATGTTCGAAGGGGCGAGTGATATCGATATTCGAACTGAAACGATAGTTCGCCTCGAAAATGTTGGTTCAGGCCCAGACCAAGCAACTCGTCTGGCCTTTTCTGGTGATGTTCCACGGCCCACTCCAGATGAATACGAAATGAGTGGTATCTATGATACGGACAGCGATATTCGTCGAGAATCTGAGGCTGTTGAACTTCCTCCTGGAGAGGGTTTGACAGTCTATAGCCAACTTATGCCTTTTTCTGAATCAGGGCAGAATGTCTCTTGCTCTCCTGATACTGTGGAAGGTACGGTCGAAGTAACTCTCGAGACTGCTGTTCAAGATAATCTCATTCTCGAAGAATATTCGGTATCATTCACTGGTGAGAGCCTGAGCGAATGTGAAATCAAAATCGAAGACCAACCATGAGTTCCCTTACAGAATTCGGACGTCAATGGTTCGAAGATATTATTGAAACGACAACGGAGTGGTTCCAAGATGGACTTGTTGAAGGGTATCATGATATCACAGAAACGGTGTTTGGAACCCCTGTACCAGAAACAACCGGAAACTTCGTCTTTGGAACTCCATCAAATGATCCGTGGGTTGACCTTCACGATACACTTGTCACTGGCGAGATTATGCTACTTTCGTTGCTTCTTTTGGTAATGTTTGTTCAGGGGCGTCATACTCTTCGCATTTTTAACTTTGGAAGTGTCTATGAGGCTCGCCAGGCTCAGCGGTCCGCATGGACGGGGGCCTTTTTTATTGTGACGTGGTACTGGATTGCAGTTCTTATTGTATACCTCGTTGATGGGTTCACAATCGCGTTAGTTCCTGATATTGACGCTCTCAGAGAGGCGCTGATAGCCTTCCTCCAAGTGACTATCTCAAATCATGCTTTGGCACTGTTGATGGCCGCTGTTGGTGGAATTTCGATGTGGTGTCTACAGGCGCTGTTCTTCATCCGAGAAATTCTTCTGTATATCTACCTGTATTCAATGCCGATTATTATCGCAGTCGCGTACGGGTACCTGCCAGTTATCTCCCGCGTTGCAAGGCGAATCGCCGTTAAATTCGTTCCACTGGTAATCATGCCACTTCCGGTTGCGATCCTGTTCCGTGGATATGATCTTCTCTTTGGAACTGGTGCAGAATCGTCGCTTGCACCGGAGAGCAATTTCTTGAGTTATCTTGTTGGTGCCTCACTCCCGGTATTTTCGCTTCTATTGATCTGGAAGCTTTTCGCGTATGCGAGCCCGCTAACAACGAAAGTCATCGGTGGGGCCACGAAGGGAGCGGCAACGGTTGGCGCAACGATTGGTGCTGCATATGTTGCTGGTCCGCTTGCTGCGATGACTGCCTCCCGATGGGGGCCAAAAGCGGCGGCGTGGCAAGTTGCTAGTCAACGGATGCGCGGTCAATCGAAGACAGACACGAGCCAGTCAGGTAGGTCACACTCGAGTTCTGGAGGAAGCAGTGGAACAAGTACATGACAACGTCGTCTCGGACGCCTACGGTCAACGAGGCGTTCCACAGTATCGACGTACCGAAAACGATCCTGGGTACTACTAACCATGGCAGATCGAGAAGCCGCACCTCGCAGAATACTGGATGAACTGGGCGAAGAGAACCGTATCCCGATTGTCAACGTTGACGAGGGCGATGTGTATGTCTTGTTCGGATTTCCGATTACTGGACTGCTCATCGGTGGATTTAGTGGTATCAACGCGTTGGTTTTCCCACTCGTTCTTGCAGGTGTCGTTCTCGGGGTTGCATCCGTGTACGCAAGCCCGTCCCAGTTATCGGCTACAGCGTGGCTCACTGATGTCTTCCGGCATTACTGCAGACGCCCACGAGTAACGTACAACGTCCCAAAATCGGATGAGTCCGACTCCAGCCATTCACATTCGACGAAGAACAACGGTGGGCTGGTCAACTATACGCCCTTCGCACCCGATGAGCGAACACAGGATCTAACCAATATTGAACGAGCGTGGCCCGGTTCAGGTGCCGTTCAGCGCACTGATGGTTCGATGGAAGCCTTCCTCGAGGTCGATCCAGGGAATATGGATTTTGCGATGAGTGGTGATTGGGCCCACGTTCAGAACGTTGGCGCCGAGTTCGCGAACAAAGAACTCGATTATAATCTGAAATTCCACGCGACCACGCGGTCGTTTCCCGCTGAAGGTCTGATCACACAGATCGATGAGCGACTCGAAGATGAGGACGTTTCGGATAATCCAATATTCGAGGAACTGCTCACGGAGTATCGCGAGCAACGCCCTCAGGAACTCGATGGCGCTCAACAGCTTCGGTACTTTATCGGCGTTCAGGTCAATCCGCTCGAGGTCTACAATCGATACCGTGACGAACAATCTCCGGCTGAGAAACTAACTACGCTCCCAGTCATTGGATTCCTGTTCAACCCCTTTGTTACTCGCCGTGAGGATCTAAGCGACGCGGAAGCCCGGGTAAAGATGTTCGACAAACTCGATCGACGGTGTCGGGCTGTCCAGACCGAACTGATCCAGAATGCACCTGGCTGGTCGGCTCGTCGCTTGAGCACAGTCGAACTGTTCGTCCTCGCGATGGACTTCTGGAACGGCGAAGAACACGATTACGACGACGCAAGTACTGCTGTTCGTGAACAACGAGTTCTCAACCACCAGCGGAGGGATGACGATGAGTAGTCCGATCACTGGTAGTGTCGTCTTTGTTGTCGAGCTCGGGCAGCATCTGGCCGCATTCGATCCAACACTCATTGTTGCAGGGCTCATTCTGGGAGCTGTCCTCCTCGGTGTTGGCGTGAAGGTCTATCGGGGTCAAGCGAACAATGGCGAGGAAGAAGTCGACCTCTCGGATGTCCTCGACGAGGAAACGCTCGAGGTCGGTGACGCCGAAGGACAACTCCTCGAGGAAATCCCTGAGCGTCACAAGAGTGCCGTTGCCCCATCAGCGATCACGTGGGAGACTCGAGCCGCACAGGTGGGAGAACAATGGACGTCGACCCTCTACATCGCCGACTATCCCGACTATCCGAAAGATGGGTATCTGAACGAACTGTTCGAACTGACCGATATCGAGTTCGATCTCACCGTCCATATCACGCCGAAGAACCAGCAGAAAGCCCGCGACGAACTCCAACGTGTTGCAGACGATCTTCAGGTTGATGCGGATCTCGAGCAGAGCGTTCGCGGGGCGTACCTGCAGGAACGCGCCACTGAAGCGGTGTCGACGTACAAAGCGGTCGAAAACGGGAGCCGTGTATTCGATCAGGGCATGTTCATCACTGTCCGGTCGGAGTCGAAAGACGACCTCAGAGAAGCTGTCCGGACGATTCGACGCCGGCTTCGCGAGCAACCCGCTGGCCTTACACCGAAGACGGCAATCTGTAAGCAAGATCTCGCACTCCAGGCCGCTGCTCCGATCGGATCGAATCCGTTTGGGCGCGAGGCCATCTCACTCGGTGGCGCAGTCGGCGCGTTACT
Source organism: Natrarchaeobius versutus (assembly GCF_041205745.1). Lineage (NCBI taxonomy): Archaea > Methanobacteriati > Methanobacteriota > Halobacteria > Halobacteriales > Natrialbaceae > Natrarchaeobius > Natrarchaeobius versutus. Next base: position 494,068 of record NZ_JBGFCC010000002.1, read on the forward strand.
TGCTTCGCCGCACAATGCGACGATTCTCGAGGACGATGGTGTGGAGTTTGGAACGCACTGGAAGAACGGGAGCCCGGTCGTAATCAATCCGTTCGCGCGTGAAAACGGCTATGCGATGTTCACCATCGGCGACCCCGGATCCGGAAAATCGTTCGGTGCGAAACAGAACTTCATCCGCTCGATCGAACAGAGCGAGGATCGAATTGGGATCATCCTTGAGCCGCTGAATAACTGGGCCGGCGTTGCCGAGGCGCTCGGTGGAACACGCATCACGGTCGGTGGCGACATGGGGCTGAATCCGCTCGAGATCAAACCCACTCCCGAACGGATTCAACGAGCAATGGGGGAGGACGCGAGTCCATACCGAGAAAAACTCGACAGCGTGATGAGCTTCCTCTCGAACTACTTTGCGCTTCGTGGAATCCAACTCGGCGATAAACGAACGACGCTCGAGACGGCCATCGAAGAGGCGTATGCGCGGAAGGGCATTACGGACGACATCGCGACACACGACAACGAGAGCCCGACGATGCGAGACGTCCTCGATATCCTCGAGGAGATGGTGGACAATCCAGAGGGATTCGTCGTTCGAACGGATGAAGAGTCTCGAAAGATCGAATCTGATGCAACGTGGTTGATCGACCAATTGCGATCATTTGCTGAGAGCGGTCGTTACGAAAATCTTGGCCGGTCGACCGAATTTGACCTTCGAGACGAGAAGGTGATCTACCTCGACCTGGCCCAACAGGAAGGCAGTCTCGGAGGCAGCACGAGCCTCATTATGCAGCTGTTGATCACGCTTGTCTACGAGCGAGCGAAGGAGACGGACAAGGAGGTCGTGTTCGTCATCGACGAAGCCCGATACCTGATGCAGGATGCGGCGAGTCTCGAGTATCTCGAGATCGTGTTCCGTCACCACCGCCACCACGACCTCTCGATCCGGATGATCACCCAGACTGTCGACGAGTTCTTCCAGCACACCGAGTCAGAGGCAATCCTCGATCAGTGTGCGATCAAGCAGTTCCACCATCTCGACGGGATGGACCAACACTGGGCCAACGAGTTTGGACTGAACTCGGCACAGATGCGGTTCGTCCAGGATGCTGTCCCTGGAAGTGAAGACATCGGGTATTCGGAAGCACTCGTCGGCGTCGACGGCGACTGGCGCGGTATCGAGGTCCATGCACTCGAGAAAGAGAAGGAGGTGATCGATTTCGACGCCAAAGACCAATCGCGAGTTGAGCTTCCAGGAGTCTCTGAAGGAGATAGAGGACAACCCACAGAAGACAGACGAACAGACGAAACGGATTCCGAAACGCAGCAAGACGCGGGTCACGAGGTGCTAACGTGGACTGACGGGGGTGACTCCTCTGATGAGTGAGTACATTCGAGTAACACCAACCTCTGAGGGACTCCACACCGCAGAGATACCAGCCGCACTCGAGAGCCTGCATAAACTGACGAATCCAGATGCACGAGCGTTGGCTGATCGACTGAATCCGTTTGCTAATACTGCTCCACCGACGTTTGAATTTCTCGCTATCAGCGAAGGGGAAGACGAGCCAGTCGAGTTCTACTACGGTGTCGACCACACAGCGCATCTCGAAACGCTCGAGAAACGGCTCAAGACGATCTACCCGCGAACGTTCGACATCGCTCGATGTGAGGTAAATCTCGAGCGAAAGCTCATCCACCCAGTCGAATACACACAGGACGAGTATCATGAGCGACTCGAGGATGGAAGATTGGTAGCGTCTCGAATGGTCGACGAACGGGCTGATCACGAGCAAGATGGGGGCGAGAGAACTGACGGTGGTCGGTCGACCGACAAGGAACTCGAGTTCGCTAACCTCGAGTCCGAAACTGACGACGCCGGACGTGATGAATCGATCCTCGAGTACACCTCTGACGAGTCTACTGAAGACGGTGATTCGGCGTTCGACGAAAGAACCTCGTCCACTCCAGAGACCGAGACCATCTTCGCTCGACCACCACTCGAGGAGGTCGAACCGATCGGCGTACAGTGGTACGGTCGGGCCGAGCGCAAACGCGACTGGATGACGACGATTAAATCGTTCGCAAACCGAGATCCGGATCCAACCGAGTACGATACCGAACAGCCCCCACTTGCGACGTTGATCGACCATCTCACCGAATTCGAGTATCCGATCGCATTCCAGGTGGTCTGGCAGCGTAAAGCTGGCTGGGTTGCGGACGCAGAGTTGCGGATCGAAGACATTCGAGACGGACGGGACACGTTCAGCCAGCGCTCTATCGGCCTGCTGTTCGAACCCAGTGACGTCGACTCGGAGGAACACCAGCGCCCCATCGGAACCGAAGCCCGGAACCGAATCAACCGGATCGAAGCCAAGCATCCAAAACGGACATTCACCGTCAATGCTCGAGCAGTCGCGCTTCCAACTTGCGATAGTACCGAGGCAAACAATCGCGTCGAAACCCAACTTGACCAACTCGCTCAATCGCTGAACGCCTTAGATGGTCCGTTCTACGAACTTGAGGGACGCCGACTCCGATCGAAGGGTTTCTTGAATCGAACGAAACAGAAACGCGCTCGAACGGCCCTCGACCACGTGCTCGATGGTGAACTGACTACAGGACGAGGGAAATGCCGGCCAGACCTCGTATTAAACGCCGATGAACTCGCGAACCTTACTGTCGTCCCCTCGTCACAGGACCTCACGGTCGAAGGTACCCGAGGGACACGTTCTGAGCAACGCTCTCGGAATCCACTCCCACGGCCACATCCGGATCTGATGGACGAGTTTCGAGAGGGCATGACAATTGGATATGCAATCAATGAGAACGGTGAGCCGGAAGATGAACCGGTCTGTATCCCGCCGTCCTTGCTTCCGACTCACTACGTCCGTGCGGCAACGACCGGCGGCGGAAAGTCGAAATCACTGACCAACGACAAGCTTTCGCTCTACGACCAGACCGACGGGCCGATCATCCTGATTGACGCGAAAGGCGACGGCCTCTGTGAGGACTATATGCGAGCTCACGCTCGCCGATTCGGTGTTGACGATCTCGAGGAGAACGTTCTGCACTTCCCGATTCCAGAGGTACTCCCTGGATTCGCGTTCTTCAACATCGAGCGCCAACTCGAGAATGGTGTCCATCGTATTGACGCGGTCCAGAACAAGGCCGATCACTACGAGGAGATCCTGAAAATGGTGATGGGTGAGGAGCGCTACGAACGAGCAGTCGTTGCGCCAACGCTCATCAAGTATCTCATCAAGACACTCTACGACGACGAGTATGGTCGCGAGAACGGTCGCTACCGTGAGAGTGAGGAGTACTTTGCCCACGACCAACTCGAGTACGTCGTCGACCAGCTCTGGCGTGCTGGACCACCAGAGCCTGAGGAAGGGGCTGCCCCACGCTCGAGTAATCCACAGGTACAACGGCGGCTCGATCGCCAGCTCCAGCTCGATCCAAACACGTTTGCGACCGTAATGGGCGGCGTGAGCAACCGCCTCGACTACATTTCTCAGGACGAGCATCTCCGCCGAGTGTTCAACAACACCGAGCCACAGTTCGACTTCCGTGATGTCCTCGACGATCGGAGGGTCATCCTGTTCGACCTCAGTGGGCTTCGCTATGACTCGGCGAAGGCGATGACGGGCGTGATCCTGACGGAGCTCTACAACGCGCTGAAAGAGCGTGGTGACGATCTTCAGCGGAAGCCGGACGACTACGTGGTCAATCTCCTTATCGACGAGGCTTCGAGTTTGGCCGTCTCTGACGTGATGAACACGCTGTTGGAGAAGGGACGGAGCTTTCGGCTCTCTGTGGGTCTCTCACTTCAGTTCCCCGAACAACTCGACGTCAAGGGCGGCCGTGAGGTCTACCTGAACGTTCTCAACGACGTCGGGAGTCCGATCATCGGCAAGATCGCTGTTGACAACGAGATTGCGAAGGTGATGGCCCACGAGGACATGGATCCTGTCGAGTTCGCCAATCGGATCCGGTCACTTCCACGTGGTGAATGGATTGTTCGCCTCCCGAGTCCGACGTTCGGTGAGACTGGCCCAGAGCCATTCAGCTTGGCACCACTTCCGATTCCACCGGGACATCCAGAGAGTGATGATCCACTGACTGACAGCGAGGAGCAGGCGTTTCAGCACGCACTCGAGCGGATTCACGAGCGAGCGGAGGCCGAGTACGGTACTGTGTCTGAGTCCCCTCCAACGAGTCGGACTCCGGATACTGTTCGCGAGACGTTCGAATTAGCGTCCGAAGACCTCGATATTGCCCTCGCAAACGCAGTTCGTACCATCCAACTCCGACGGGATGCTCGTGAAGAGAACGGATGGGTTCCTGTTCAGCCGGTTGACCAGGTACTTCGAACACAATTCGAGGCCGCCGAGGCGTCACCACCATCGATCGAAGAGCTTGGTGAAATCCGGGATCGTTCTCGATTGCTCGAGGTAACGCTCGATCAGGAACACGGCGAGATCGTTGTTCGATTGACTGGCGAGGGCGAAGCGGTGACCGAACCAGATACGGGTGATGTCCGATCATCGGGAAGTGATCTCCACGATGAGTTGTTGTTCGCCGTCGAGCGGGAACTCTCTCGACAGGGCTTCGATGTCACGGTCTTTACGCAGGATGGAAGCGAGAAACCGGATGGACGAGCGGTTCATCCCGACTGTGAACACATCTTTGATATCGAGGTCGAGTCGACGACGGTCGACAAACCGGTGAAGATCCTTCGAAACTTCCAACGGGCTCAAGATGCTGGTCACGTCCCGTTGTTCGTCGTCGCCTCCTCTGAAGACGGTGATGACGAACTGCAGGCTGCTGCTCGTCTTGAGGATATCCTCTCTTCACCAGTCAACGAACTCGAGTCCGGGGATGTCCGATTATACACGTCTGACTCGCACATCACGTTCGATGGCGGTGCGAACACTCGAGACGGCGTGACCGCAGTTCGGCCAGCGACTGGTGACTCGAGACGCTCTGTGTGGACTCGAGACGGTGGAGAGTATATGTTGAGTGATGGGACGGAAACTGAATGTATGACCGTTTCGTCGTTTGACTCGCTCTCACGAAGTGATGTCCCGGCAGTATATAGCTATGACAGAGCTGCCGATGAGTACGTTGTCTACGAACCCACCGAACGCCATATCTACGAGACCAAATCGGCGTTCAAACAGGAGTGGGTCCCAATTCGAAAGCCGTTTGTCCCCGATACTGTCACTTCACAACTGAATGATGCACTCGAGCCACACGTGATTGCTGTGGTCGAGAGTGATAGTGGCACAATACGGATCTATCGTGATGGGCAACTACGATCTCTCGATGTTCTTGTCGAAGCGGCGGATTCACTGACCGCTGAACGGTCACCCAGTCCCACTAAGCAAGAACAGTCTGATGATTCCGTCTCGACTCCTCGCTCGGACCCTGGATGTGGTCCACCAACTCCTGATCCTTCAGAGACCCTGTCTGAAAGCAACTCATCAAATCGCTCACAGAGCGTGGATTTCGGAAGCTTCGTCGAGGAGTGTCTCAGTGAACAGGAAGACGCCGAAATAGCAAAAGACGAACTCTACAACGCCTACGAAGCATGGGCAGACACACACGGTCACGAGGCATATGCGAAATCCTGGTTCGGCCGGAAATTGAGCGAGCATGTTTCGTATGATGAATATCGCCCAACACGTGATGGCGAGCGTGTACGCCACTATACTGGTATCACACTGTCGTCCTCTGGTCGAACCTTCCTCGAATAAGTTATGGGTGAAACCATCATGTATCGGGTTGATTTTATCTGCAATCATTGCCGTCCAGGCTTCCCGGAGATCGGAAAAATGCCTGGACAGGGATGTCCAGGGAAAAATCGCAAGATGGCGGCTGATGTCCAGGCAAATGCGGGGCGAAAACCGACTAGTACAGAGGGGGGTTGTCCCGTCGGTCCAGGCAGTCTCGAGCGACGAAGCGTTCAACCCCGCGAGTTTTTTCGACTCCTCGAGAGTCGGAGAGTCATCACCGATGGAGGTCGACCATGAGTGATCAGATAGCAGGCGGAATCGATGTCGAAGCAATACCGGATACACTCGCTGAACGAACACAGTGGATTTGCTGGCGAGCAGAGGACCGCGATGGGAAGACAACGAAGGTACCAGTCGATCCAGAGACTGGGAGCTTTGCGTCGACAATGGACGATCAGACGTGGACTACTCTTGAGCAAGCACTCGAGTACGCGGCTACTGGTGCAGCCGATGGGATTGGGTTCGTCTTCACGGCGACGGATCCGTTGGTCGGTGTGGACTTAGATGACTGCCGCGATCCCGAGACAGGCGAGCCACTCGAGCCGGCGCCGTCGATCATCGAGCGGTTGGATTCGTTCACCGAGGTCTCACCGTCGGGAACTGGGTATCACGTGATCCTCGAGGGTGATCTTCCCGATGGGCGGAACCGACATGGCTCGATCGAGATGTACGACCAGGCTCGTTTCTTTACTGTGACTGCAGACCACGTCGACGGAACGCCGACGTCGATCAACGAGCGACAGGAGGCACTCGAGGCGGTTCACGAGGAGTTCGTCGCGTCCGAGGCAAGTGATGCGGCTGACAGCGTCGACGACGATCCACCGAATACGGAGACTCCTGACCAGTCACTCGAACTCGAGGACGAGGAACTCCTCGAGAACGCACGGTCGGCGAGCAACGGGGAGAAGTTCGACCGGTTATGGCGTGGCTCGACTGCTGGATACGAGAGTCAGTCAGAAGCAGATATGGCGTTGTGCTGTTTGCTGGCGTTCTGGACTGGTGGCAACGCCACTCGAGTCGATCACCTCTTTCGTCAGTCAGGGCTGATGCGAGACAAGTGGGATGACATCCATTACAGCGATAGCTCAACATACGGTGAGAAGACGGTCGAGCGGGCAATCTCGAGTACGAACGATGTCTATGGTCCGTCGAACGAGGACACAACAGGTACTACAGAGACGCAACGTGCACAGACGGCAACTGCACAGGGAGCAAGTCGAGATGGATCGTCATCGTCGGCTGAGCGGACTGTGGGCGGAACTGACGGCGCACGGACACCCTATCTTGCCGAGAAGAACCAGCTTTTGAGCGAGCGTGTTGCTGATCTCGAGGCGACGCTCGAGCAGAAAGACGATCGCATTGAGGAACTCGAGGACGAGAACGCAGCGCTTCGAGAAGCACTATCCACTTGTGAAGACCAACTCGAGCGATTCAATCAACAGCCTGCTATCGAAACGGATGGTGATACCGCTTCAGATAATGGCCGAGACTCGATCTGGAACCGTACAAAACGCTTCGTCAGAGACAGGAATTAGGAGATCTATCGCACTCTCACAGGTTTTATCGCCTCCTGTAGGGAGCGGAGAGATTACACATAATCACAACTGTAGAACGTGACGAGTTGCGGGCATCCTTGAACAGCGGGAAGAGACCCTCGAGCAAATTCGTGAGCAGCCTATCGATGACCATTCTATCAGAAGTCGCATGAGACGCTTGTTCCGAAGCGGATGGCTCAGTATACCTGTCTGAACCTTTCTCTCCAACACTGCCGAAACAAACGCACCAAACAACTATGTTCCAACAGTACCAACATCGATCCATGTCGAGCGGCAATATCGGTATCGACGAGTTCGAGAACGCCGACGACGACGCATTCGAGGAGCGAAACAACACCGAGCGGATTGTCTCGTTCCTCGACAAAAACGACGATCGTGCGTGGAAGGCAGCGGTGATCGCTAAGCGCCTCGATCTGGAAGCGGATACCGTCAGTGCAATCCTCTCACGATTGAAAGAGCGTGGCATCGTGCGGCACAAGCGCCCATACTGGGCGATTACAGATGACAAGGAACGGCTCCAATCTGCCTACCGGCTACACCAGTATCACGAGGCCGCAGACGAGCAGTACGGAGCGGAACATCTCGAAGAGCTACAGACCGATGAAATGGAGAACGTGCAGTGACCGCATTCGAAGAACTGGAACGTGGTGACATCGTCTGGGGAACCGACCCGCTCTCGGAGAAAGGACGTCCAATGCTCGTTTTGGGAACACCTCAGTACTCTACCCACGGCTTACAACTCATTACTGCCCTGCTCTCTTCGAAGACCTATCACGAAGAATCGCTTACGCTTAGAGACGGCGACTACGAGGGCGATCCACTTGGGAAACGAAGCCATGTTCTTCCATGGTCACTCGTAACTCTCAACAGTGCTGCAGAAGTAGAATTCTATTTGACTTCGCTCACTGACGAACGTATAGAGGACGTGGTAGCACAAACAATCGACTACATCTCCACTTAAGCAGACTTTGCTCTGAAATCAGTGACACTAAACGCCTTCCGCCAGCACTACCACCTATTTGTTTAAAATCTGTAAAGGTGAATTGAATAGCGGACTTTTAGATGCAATGGTCTCTAAGTATGAGGTAGAAGGGGAATATCATGAGCTCAAACGTCAAGCGGAAAACGGGTAGATTCGATAGACATATCGACCCTGACCGTCTGGCAAAACGGCTTGACGCGATTGACCAGTGGGTAGCGCATATCAATTCGACCCCTGCCCCAGAATGGGGTGCAGAACTGAACAATTTAATCAACTCACAAGTCAGCGGGGCAGAAGCGCTCTCCGAAACTAGAGGGGAAGATTTCCCACAATTTGATCAATTCGATCCAGACGCGATTCGCGAAGCAGGCCAGGCGACTGATTGACCAGCAGGGCACTGTCTGGATGAGAGTTTGAGGAATGAGTAAGTGGTGGCGAGAAGTGGCTATGCAACTCGCCAACCTGCTCAGAGAGAGCTTCGACGTGGACTGTGATGAGGTCTGGGAGAACGAGCACACCCCGACACCCATCAGGGTGTTCGAGATGCGTCTCCATTCGGTGGGACTGTCAATTTGGGAGGTCGTCGCAGTCCTCGAATTATTCGGCACTGACCGTTCTCACGGCGCAATCTGGAACTGGACACACACTTTCAGAGGCACAGAGCAACTCGCCGACGTCCACGAGACGCTTGCGTCTCGCCAACGCCGCGGGACTGACTGTTCGACGAACTCGCGCTTGCGTCGTCTTGGCGTAACCGTAATATGGCGCCAGCCAGTGAGCGGTTCGGTGGCGACGTGGATTTTTCGCTCACCGTTGCGTTCATAATGAGTATCCTCGCGTGCGACCGCTCCCGGTCGCACCAGGAGCGGATCGCGTACATGCTTGTGGAGCGTTTTGCTAGCATTGAGGCCGGCGAAGTGTATCTCGATATCGTCAAGACAGCCATGAACGGAGGAATGTCACAGACTGATAACACTCGGTTTGAGCCGGAAAAGAAGTCAAATACAGGTTCGTTGAAGACTCTTGTAGAATGAACGACCTCACCGGGTTTCAGCGTGATCTGTTGTACGTGATTGCAGGTTCTGATCAGCCATCTGGGCAGGACGTGAAGGATGAGGTTGAGGGGTACTACGAGAGTGAGATCAATCACGGTCGCCTCTATCCAAACCTGGATACGCTCGTCAACAAGGAGTTCACCGAGAAGGGACAACTCGATCGGCGGACAAACTACTACGCCATCACCGATGACGGTGAGGAAGTAATCCAGGAGCGACAGGAGTGGGAAAACCAGTACGTCGATATGTGAGTCGACGCGCATTCAGTCGGAGCGGACGTTCACTGGCTCTGACGGTTGTATCGAAGAAAAGGCTTATACTGGCAGGATAGTCTCGTCGGAGCATGTCCGCTGAGACTACCGACACTCTGCCACATCTCGTTACTATTGTGGGCAGAGATGTCCCTTCGAACTACGAAATTACCGTCGACGGCGAGATTGAACTGGTCGGTGCTGATCCACTCGAGGAAGCCACGGTCGTTACGGACCACGCCGCAGAGGGCGCGGTCGATACCGGAGTGATGCGGTTCCGGTTCTCCGGCCAGATGGCAAACATACACGTTGTCGACTGGAACGGCGTACCGGCACCAGAATCGCCGAGCACACCGGAGGTCCACATCGATTACGGCGTACCCGCCCAAAGCGGGAACTGATGTACACTCGGTCGCTCGACGAAGCGACTGGCGGCGACTAACTCGGGATATGCCAGAGATAGGGACTTTACACTCTAATACCAGAGGTTTCAGTTTCACTGAGGCTGGGTCGAATATATACTGTCCTAGGTTGGATACTGATTGTAGAGGGGGCAGACACACCACACCCTGGCGCAGTCACACGCGCTTCCCCCTCCAAGACCTGCAGTAACTCATGTCCACGACAAATCCTCCATCTCTCGGCACCTGCCCATTCTGCCACGCCGAGATCACGACGATCGACGTGATCCTTGAGTACGAAACAGACTCGGGTTTGGCAGTATACGCCGAGTGTCCCGAGTGTCAAGACGTCGTGAACCCGCAATAACTGTCGTCCCATGCTATTTGAAGAGATGAACCGGTTGCTAGCCCGGACAACTCAGACAGAGACAGCGGTCGTGTACGAGTGCCGGCGCTGTGGAACCACTGTCGATAGTGATACCGAGACCTGTCCAGCATGCGAATCAGACGCAATCGTCGAACACCGGATCTCCTAACATATGCCAGAGGCATACGACCGGATTCTGGATGTTGTGGCGGAGAACCCGGGAGCCACTGTTGAAGAAATCACGGACCTGGCACATGATCGTGGTATCACCGACACAGGTATCTCGGATCTCCTCTCAACAGCTGAGGGTAACGACGATCTTCTCGAGTTTGACGGACGGTACTGGGTAATGCGGACGGGCAAATATCGGTTCCATCGCTACGACCACCCAGAAACCTGACTCCCCTTTCAAGTCTGTGTACCGAGCCGCTATGCGTCAGCGCTGACTGTTGACTGGACGCTCGATCCCTTCTTTGAGCACCTGTTTCCGGATGTCCACGATCAGATGGATTTTTCTTCCCGTGACGAGGGAGATGGTGCCCCAGCAGAGTCAGATACCTTCGAGTGAGGACGTTGGATGAGTCAGGAGGTTTTTCTACCGACAATTAGTAGTATATCGATCCCATAGTACAACATAATATGTCGAGTAGTACTCGAGATCCAGAAGTCGTACGGGTCTCGCAGAAGGGACAGGCAACGATCCCGAAGCCGCTCCGAGAGAAGTTCGGGATCGACACCCCTGGTGAGGTGTTCATTTACGAGGAAGACGAGCGGATCATCGTCGAACCAATCCCGTCGCTCGAAGAGTTAGGTGGGATTCACGCCGACACCGACCGCAACCGTGGTGACGTACTCGACCGGGTTCGCGAACTGAAACACGAGGAACGCCGGCGTGAAGAGGCCCGTGCTGACCGACTCCGACCGGCTGACTCGGAAGATGAATGAGCGACCGGTACGTCTTTGACACCGAAGCGATCATCGCATACCTCTACGACGAGCCAGGTCGGAGCGCCGTCGAAGCGTATCTTCGAGACATTCGTGACGGGGATGTCAAAGGGCTGCTAGCAGAGACCAACGCTGGTGAAGTACTCTATCTCGTTGCACGCTTCGAAGGAGTTGACGACAAGCCCACGACAGACTCACTTCGGACTGCCGATCGTGATCTTCGTGCGTTTGAGCGGTGGGGGATTCAAATCGAACGCGCTGACTGGCGGCTTGCCGCCGAGGTGAAGGCGGATGGTCACATTTCATTTGCGGACGCACATGGCGTAGCACTCGCCCACGAGCGGGATGCGACACTCATCGCCGGTGCTGATGATGACTTCGAGACGCTTCCAATCGACGTCGACGTAGTTCGATTTCGTGAGGGTGGTGTCTAGGTCAGTCGATTGAAAACCCCTTCGATGTATCATCTTTTCGACTACTCGTTACGTGGATTTGTCTTGAGCGTTATTTCGATAATCTCTCCAGGTTCGAGTTCCACCGGATCCAGAAGGTGGAGGAAGTGGTTGTCTTCTCCCCCACGTAACACGCGAGCCCTGACTGTCTCTTCGGAGTATTCGAGTTTCGCGTCGATCGCATCGAGTCGAGCGAGGAGTTCTGCCTCAAGCGACTGTTCTTGGAGTGATTCCGTTTCTGTAGGAAGCGTCTCAGTGTCAGATGCCACACCATCGGAGTCCGTCGACGTATATGGATCTGCCGCAGTCCGTACAAACGTTGCCTCGAGGGCGTCGAGGGTGACGCCTTCGGCCTCGAGATCGATCGGTTCGCGCTGGTTGACATCCAGTGTGGTAGCAGCCTCGAGCGATTGTTCCTGTACCGCCTCCCAGTGGCGTCTTCGAATCCGTCTCGCAGTCGCTTCTGCGATCCACCCAGGAGCGTTCCAGCGTCCATCTTCGTAGAGTCGGTGGACGTCTTGGTCGTTTGTTCCCCAGGAGAAACACCGATCGAAGCGGCGTTGAAACCGATTGAGCGTCTCGCCTCTTGCGTGTTTGATTACGACCTCGATCGGAGCAAGTGAGCGGACGACGTTGTCGATCGTCTCAAGTGTGGGATGGTTGCAGAGCCGAACCGACCGCGTTGTACACTGGGTGTTCGGGATGCTGTCGCCGTTTCCTGTCGCGAGTTGGAGAAACAACGCTCCTGGATCGTCGCCAATTGTTTCGAGCAGTCGATGGGAACTCCCGGTCGTGGGTGACTCCGGGCCCGTAATCGTCACGCCACCAGCTTCGAGTACCTCCGCAGATCGCTCGAACACTTCGATAGGGGTGACCGATGGCTCATCGTATTCAAGTGCGTTGTACAGTTTGGCGGCCTGCCCGACAAGGGAGATCGGTAACTCGCGCTCGAGTGCTGTTACAACGTGGGCGAGTATCGTCGCGTAGTGGACGCCGGTGAGCGAACTCGTTGCGATCACGACTCGCGAACCGGCAAACGCACGCTCGAGTACCGTCTCGAGTGACTCGTTGAGCGCGGCCGTGTACGAATCGTCGCTCGAGACATTCAACAACACACAGTCGATATCAAACGGGTACGAGGTCTCGAGCCCTGGAAACCCAGCGCACGGTCGTGTCGTGAAATCGCCGGTGATGAGGAGGTGTTGCTCGGCGCTGAGGAGGTCGTCATCCGAATTCTCGTCGCGGAACCTGATGATGAATCCGGCAGCACCAGGGGTGTGTCCAGTTACAATCGGTCGGACCTCGAGCGTGGGGAGAATCGACGTCCACTCGTCGATTGGCTCGAGAGCGTCGAGCGCAACCGAGATATTGCCGAGGTCGTTATCCTTCTGGGCTTCAGGTAACGCCTGCTCGAGGATCATCGCCGTTGCGGGCGAGGTATAAATCGGGGCGCTGTGCCGAACGTTTCTCGCGAGTGTTCGGTAGTGATCGATGTGTGCGTGAGTAAGCAAAATTGCATTTAGATACTCGTCGTCGCCGAGCATGGATTCGACGTCGACACCGTCGCCAGCATCGACGAGAACACACGCACGCGTGCCACCCTCAGTGGTGAAGCGCAGGAGCGTCGACTCATTTCCGCCGTGAACGTTCGCATGTTGGTAGGAGACACGCATACGTAGAGGACAGTTTCAATTCAGAACTGCGTGAATTTCAGTTTTTGTGTTAGCAGTAGTTGGTAGTACGACATTTGTGTCTAGAACGAAGCGTGACACCCGCGGTCAGTACAGGTCAGATAGTGATCAAAACCAATATCAATTGACAGCTGGCAATGAAGGTATGGAGAACATCATCATTCCAGTACTTCGGTTCTTAATGTCGCTTGTCGTTCTCTTCGGATTCATCACTGTTGGCTCGTTATTAGGTACAACGCTGGCTCTCCGCTGGTACCATGAAGACGAGCAACCGGGCATGTCTGCAGCAGTTGATATTCTTCGTAGACTCATTTGAACTACTCAATATGCACACATAGTTATCGCCCACCCAATTCATTCCCAGGATACGCTCTTCTGTAGGAGATTGTTGATCTCGTTGGGTTGCTCATCTGCTTGACTGAGATCTACGTGTAGAACGGTTCCTAACCGGTAACTCTATTCCTCGCAATCAGGGCACAATCGCAAGAGGTCGTTTCATCAACAAAGTGCTACACAAGAGCGTACTCGATAAGGCGATCAGCCGCCAGCTGCCAGGCTCTGTTCGCAAGTTCTGGGTGGGCCTGCTCGTAGTAAACGGATAGTTCGGTGAGTGCGAGCGCGGTAAGTAGGTCGTCGCGTTTCTGGTTGCTGGGAGCGGACATCACCGAGAGTAGTCTCGGTATCCCATATAAACCTCAGTAAGCTGGTGAGGGAGAGTCGAAAGCTATTGCGAAACTGCGAAAACGCCTGGATGGCTCACGTCTCGCTTCTCGCCGCACTCCTCACGAGTCCCCATCACTACCAACCATTGCTTAGTGGTCGTTACCTAAGACGAATACTCTACCGTGTTTGTCCGCGCCGAACGGCGTGCGGGCGCACATTCGCGTGCGCGTCGCGATTCGCCATGTCTAGTCCTGATCCCCTCAACGACACGAGTGTCGACCACGGAGACGCATATAGTCGAGCAGTAGCTGGTTCAGCTCCCCAGCGGTATCCATCGACCAACTCAATCAGAAAATACGTCGATACATCTAATACACTCGGCGACACAATAATACATATGCCCATCGACATCGAGACCTTCGAAGCCTCCCCAGCGGACCGCCTCCAGCACAGTGGGAAGACGAACGCCGACCGCGTGATGCGGTTCCTCGCCACGTATCCTGACCAGGCGTTCACCCAGAGCGAGATTCGTGACGCGACCGACGTGAACGCCGGAAGCATCAGCGTCGTCCTCTCACGCCTCGAAGATCGCGGGCTCGTCCGCCACAAAGGCAACTACTGGGCGCTCGGCGAGGCCGACGACGTCGCCGCCTACACGAGCATGGTCGAGAGCACTCGAGCCGCAAACGACCGCTTCGGGGAGGAAGACATGGACGAATGGCTGGAGCACGCCGTCAACGACGAGGAGACTGAATGAGCTATCAGCGCGGCGACGTCGTCTGGGGTCCAGATCCGTTCAAGTCGGGGGAAAATCCGCGGCCATGGCTTATCCTGAACAACGACAATCACCCGTTCGGCGACGAGGAGTACATAACGGTCACGCTGACAACGACTCCCCACGACGAAGGGATCCCCCTGGATGACGCTGATTGGGTCAAGGGCGGAATGCCCCGGCAGAGCTACGCCTCACCGTGGGTGGCAGCGTCACCGAAGCACGCCGCGATTGTCCGGCAGCAGGGCCGACTGACGGAATCGTTCGTCCAGACCGTCGTCGACGCGCTCGAGCGCTATCTTAAACCACCGATCGAGGAATGACCGATCAAGCGGCAGTTTATGACGTCCGGAACGAACTAACAACCCCGGGCATGCATCCGTCGACACGGGTTGTGAGCGCTTGCTCGAACAAGTTGTTACTCCCCGGACGGATCACCCAGATGCACATCTCGACACCGCGATAGCCACGGTTGTCGATCGGGACGGGCGCCCAGTCGTCCGAGCAGTCGTCCACCGGATCCTCGTTGACGGCCTTCCGTTTCGAACTTCCGCTGCAGACCACGAGGTCACGGCGGTCGATGGAGTCCGGATAGGGACGGTCGCGACGCAGGCACTCAGCGAGCTGAATACGGGACAGCAAGCGTAACCCTTTGAAAGCCCTCGGCCACTCGACGTCCCGCGACTGCCGCTGTGCTCCTCGTTCCTGTGGTGCTTTCGGAGTCGGGGGGCGACCGAGACGGCCTCGCCTTTTCTGAGTCCAGCAAGTTGGAAGTTGCTGCGCCGAGCGGTGGAGCCAGTTGGACTGGTAGTTCGTAACGGCCCGCCCCGCTCGCCGCTGCCGCCCTCCGCGTGCTCACGGCTCACACCGTTCACCGTTCACATCGAGGCGCTCCCGGTGGTCGCGCCTCGCTTCGCTCGCGACCGACCATTCCGGGCGGTCTGCCCGCAGTAGCGGGCGGACTGCCGGGCTAAAATGAATCTGGTCTCGACACCAGCACCAAGCGCGCTTTCGGTTGCGTCTCACTCGCTCCAATAGTCGCTCGCTCGACGGACACGAAACCGGCTTGTGTGCTGGCCGCTCGCTCCGGGCGGGTCGCCGAGTCGCTCACTCCGTTCGCGCCTCGAGCTCTGCCTCGCTTCGCTCGGCAGAGCAACGCGCGGTGCTGGTTGGGCCTTCTTCATAGGCGCTCTCGCTCGCGCCCCAGGGGGACGCGAGCGAAGGCGCGAGCGAGAGCGCACATGGTGGATGAGTCGGTCGACGTCGAGAGCCACGGCTGGAGAGTCGTGGTGTCGGAAGAAGACGCCGAGTGGGCGCCTTCAGGTTCTGGTGAGAACCAATGTCAAGTAAGAATTCAGTCAGTAAGGTCGTTTCGGTCGATGAACAGGCGTACGAACAGGCAGGCGCTCGAGCGGAGTGCGACTCCGATGCGGAGTTCGTCGTCGATGAAACCCCGGAGTTCCGGGCGACGGTCGAGATGGAGATCCAGGCGAAGGTCGATGCGAACCACCCTGATGGAATCGTCGACACGAGCGATGAGCGGATCTACGGTGCGACTCTGGCCCAGGAAGAGCGCATTCGGGCTCGAGAAAAAGAACTCGAGCGTATCAGTGCCCAGGCCGAGTTCGGTCAGCAGAACGGACGAGCACGACGAACTCGGAAGACGGTCGAGTCGGTGCATCGTGAGCAGCGGCAGTCAGAACGTCGGGTAGATCCCCGTGAGAAACTCGAGCGCGAGCAGTTGGCGGAGGTCAATCAGCAGGCACAACGGTTGGCTGATGACGTCACAGGAGGCTACAGTCAGGCGGTCATCGCAAAGCGAATCGCAAGTCGCATCCTCGAGGGGACAGCGTTGTTCGAGGCCGTAATGGAGACGAAAGAAGAGCTGCTTCACGAAGCAGGGACGATTGTCCCGATCGGGAAACTCGAGGAGATCAATCGCGGCGAGGTCAGCGTTGAGGGTCGTGTAATCGAACTGTGGGACGCCTCGAGTCCGACGATTCAGCAGGTCGGGCTGATCGAAGACGAGACGGGAAGGACGAAGCTGACAAGTTGGGAGGCCTCTCAGGCACCGTGGATCGAAGAAGGCGAGCACGTGCGCATTCGCGGGGCAGCGAAAAACTGGTACCAGGGACGAGTCTCACTGGCAATCACCGGATGGACTATGATCCACTTCCCGGAGCGCGGCCGCTGGTGGGAAGCGTAGCCAACGTGTCTCCCCTTCATTTTTGCTGTGTGCCGGACCAACCCGAACCCCGCCACCCCACCCTCCGCTCCGTGCTCGCTCTCTGCGTTCGCTGCGCGCGCAGCCACGACCATCTGGCGTACTGAGACGGTCACCCTGCCTACGGAAGATCGTAACCACAGTTCGGACAGAAGTTCTCATCGCCGTCCAACAGGTGTAGACATTCGACACAGATACGGTTACTCGGCGACGTGGAGATGTCTTCGAGAAAGTCCATTGCTGTCTGTGCTTCGGCTCCTGGTCCGTACCCGTCCGCATATCCTGGAAGGGTTGTGGCCCACTGGACGGTTCCCTCCTCATCAACGACGGCGACGTTCCCAGCGATGTCGAGTTTCCCGTAGTTTTTGAAGGCTTTCGACGGTGTCTGTTCGATGACCGCGTTCAGGGCACGATTGCGTTTGAGATCGCGCTCGTAGACCTCTTCAGCTGAGAGACGCCGTACTTCACCGGGGAGGTCAGTAATCGGATCATGCTGTTCGTCGATCCGATCGATCTCCACAGTAATGTCGTGGTCGTCATGGAGCTGCGCTAGCAGACGTATCGCGTGGTTGTGCATCTCTCGTATCTCCGCGTCTGCGTAGTAGCGCACTTTCATGGTCCTGAATTGGCGTCCTCTGCAGCGGCAATACGGTCGGCGAGACTCTCTGCGAACCAGTCGTTCGCAATCTCAGTGGCATGATCGATCATTTCTTCATGATCCATGCCGGTGTTGTCGAACGACTCGTAGGCCCGCCATCGTTCCTCGGACGAGTCGAACACGAGTACGTGAGTCGCCTCTTCCATATTCAATAGGAATGCTTCGATCGTGCCCGGTGTCGAGCCGGGAAACCCCATTGCACCGTGGATTTTCGGGTGGTCGCTTTCGTCGATCTGCTTCACGATATCATCCGTGATCGGCTGATCTGGAAGCGACGAGAGAAACGAAGGCGGTGTTTCGGAATCCGAATCATCGGCCATACCGAGAGTTCGTGGAGGTGTCCCTTGAATCCACGTCAGTCGACACAGTTGCAGTTCAGAGGAATGTTTCACAACGAGGACGAACGCAAGAGCATGGGATATCGATGGAGCCGATCTGTTCCCCACGGTTTAGTAGCCTGCTTTCCAAGCGTTAACGTATGGCTCCGTTCAGCGTCTCGTGGCATACGCTTCTCGAGGAACTCGATGATCTCCCAGAAGGAGCCACGTTAATTACGCCGCTATCCCACGACCGATTTCGCGTTACTGACGTCCAGGAACAGCGGGTCATCATCGAGTTCCTTGACCGTGAGATTGACGAGACACGCCCGCTTCAACGTGATCAGTTCGAATCACTCTATCGTCGGATCACCGAAGAGGCGGGAGACTTCGAACTCGATAGACTTCCGCCAGACGCCGATCCATTCCCGGCAGTGTTGAGCCTCCATCCGCGATTCGAGATCGACGAAGACCGAGGTGCGATCGAGGAGAAAGAGGAAGCGACAACCAGCCAGCTCCTCGACACTGCGGAGACATCCGAGTCCGACGAACACGAACGGACCGAACCTGACCGTGAGGTGTATGCGGACGCACTATTGCTGGTTGATACACTCGAGCGACACGAAGTCGACGTGTTAGAGGAGATAGAGACGGATGCTCTGGTGAACCTCTACACGCTACTTTCCGATGTCCAGCGGAATGCAAACGACCTTCGTCAAGATGTCGCCGACGTGTTGCTAAATCGACTCCATCACGACCGACCGGTGAGCGGGCCGTTCGGATCCGTCCAGCGGACCACAAGACGCAACCGGACACTGAAAAGCGACGAAGAGATCCTAGAAACGCTCGAAGAAGCCGGGATCGATCGCGAGCGCGTACTGGGTGTGGATCGCGAGAGAGTCGACGATGCACTCGAGGTAACCGAACTCTCCGAGAGCGACGTGTACGAGGTTGAAGAGCGTGAGTACGTCCGCAAGGCCGAGGTCGACGAAGAACGAAAGGAGAGTCGTCTTCAGGGCCTGAAAGATCAACTCGCGGCCACGGGCGGAGAAGAGGCCGAGGAACTCCGACAGGAGATCGAGGATCTGGAAGCTCGTATCGATGAGTTGACCGAGTTCAAGTCCGGGCAAGCGTACCACACCCAGGCAGGGGGTGGGCCATGACACGCTCAGACCGAGATGAAGAACGCGAAGAGCGAATCAAGACGAGGATTACCGTCGATACATATAGCCCCGAAGAGGCGGCGATGGGCTGGTATGCGTATCTGGGTGATTTCCTTGACTTTCCCTTCGAAGCTCGCTGTGTCGAACAGCGAGAAGAATCTCCGCTAAAGGAAGGCGAAACGGTGCGCGTGGTGAGAATGTCATCGACAGAACCAACTCTCAGTCAGATGTTCGTGACGGTCGAGTGGATGAATCGAGAACTCGGCGTCCCACTGGAGCAATTGGAACCCATAGAGCCTAGTGCCGATACCGAGCAGGCCATTGAAGACTGGTACTACTGGCTCGAACGATAAGTGTGGGGACAGAAGACCCATCTCAACCATCGGAACTCACCTCGCCATCGACCGGAGAGCGAACCTCGTCCAGTAGGTCGTCCAGCATGGGTCGCAGCTTGTACTTCCGGTAGTGTTCCTCACGCATCGCCTCGACGTACTCGCGCCACTCGTCGAATTCGTCGCCTTCTTGGGCCGCTTCGCCCGCGTATCTGAGCCAGCGGACAGCCGTCTCGTAGCTGTCGTGTTTCCCCTGCTCGACGATCGGCTCGGCGTTCGATTTGCACGTACGGATCACCCACTGGGAACGATGTTCCGTGACCGCCTCAACGACAGTCTCGACGACGCCGAATCTGTCGGAGCGATCAGCAACGTCGATGGCTTCGTCGTACAGGTCTTCCTCAAGGAAGACTTCGGCTGCGTGTTCCGACGTTGGATGCTGCTCGCGGAGTGACTTCAGGAGTTTACTTCGAACGGATTCCCACTCGTCGCCTGCGAGTTCTTCCACAGCCCCATACGTACTCGGCGATGGGCTCTCTTCGAAAGCAACGATCCCAGCCCGGAGCGCAAGATCCTCTTCGCCCAGACTCGCAGCCCGATCCCGGAGCCACTCTGCCAGCTTGTCTTTCCGGAAGCCCTCGACAGCCAGTCCGTGTTCGGCAACGTCCAGTGCAGCCATCGGGTTGCCAGTGTCACGAAGTGTTTTTGCAATCTCGAGCAGCGACTGCGGTGTCGAGAGGGTCTCAATCGCGCAGTTGGAAGCCGCCTGTATCTCGCCCTCTCGTGCCAGCATTACGGCATATTGCTGGGTCTTGCCTGCTGCCCTGGCCAGGTTGAGATACTCGTCAATACGTCCCTGCCGTTCGAGAACGGAGAGACGTACCGTGGCGAGACCATCGACGTACTCCGGTTCGTCAACGTCGAGTTCCCCTTCAGTGAGAGCGCCATCGAGAGCCTGCTGGAGTCGGTCGTCGTCCCACCCTTCCCGTGCTGCGTCGGCGGCAACAGCAAGCGTCGGTCTACCGGTAAAGTGTTGTATCTTCTCGTCCCACTCGGTGAGGCGCTGTGCCCACTGTTCACGCTCGTTCTCGCTCAATTCGACAAGCAGCATCGCTTCTGCGAAGGTCTCGGCCAGCGTCGCCAGGGTCTCGTAGAGGTCGGTGACGTCGTACGGGAGCAGTCCGAGCCAGCGGTTGGTCGCGAGCACTTCCGTGACCGCCTCGAGAATCTCTACTGCTGTCTCTCCATCACCAGCGTCCAGTGCCTGCTGTGCCTGCTCGATCAACTCATCCAGTTCCGACGCCATCCGATTTGCCTCTGCATAGGCGTCGCTGTGCCCTCGTTGTCCAGGCTTTGGCAATGCGTGGTCCGCCCGTTTGCGGATGGACTCGATATTCACCGACACGGTGGTGTCGGAAGCGGTCGCATCTGCAGGCGTGAGACGGGGTTCGATCCACTCGGCAATTTCCGGGCGGTTTTCCGCGAGCTCGATGAGCAACTCCTCGAGGCGCTCCCGACTCGTTCCCTCGATCAATTCCGAGACAGGTGGCCTGTCGTCGATACGCTCGGGATTGCGAAGACACGTCAGCAAGACCGCCACACGGTGTTTGCAGATTCCTCCGTGGTCGTATGGACAAGAGCACTCCGTGCGCGCAACGCCAGCATCGTCGAACTCGATCGTGACCGTGTAGGGTTGGTACTGGCTTCCCTCGACGTCGGCACGGACGTTCTTCCCACGGCGAACCACCTCACCGACTGCGCCGCGCTCGTAGTAGGACTGGCCGCGATCGGCGGAGCTAGACCTGGCGAGGTCTCTGATCGTTGCTTCTGTGATGGGTGGCCACCGCTCGTCACTCATGCTCATGATGCGTGAATCGTATCCGCTTGTCGAACTGTGTCTCGTCGATCCCTGTCAACGGAACGATATAGCATGACATCATCACCGATTTCGATCGGGATACTGCGGTGGTGCCTCTCCCTGCTTCTCGACGACGACCGGAGCGTCAGCGAGCGAGCCCTCTCGGATCTCTTCGATTTCGATGTGGTGTTCCCAGCCGTCACCGAAGTCGAACTCGTAGAACAGCGTCTGTGACTGATCAAGATCGAGTTCGTCGATCGTAGTCTCGGCAGCGTTGCCCTCTTCCGGTGGGTTCTTCCGGAGGTCACGGAATCGCTCTTTGGCTTCTTCGGGCTGATCGTCAGGAATCGCGTGGTCGAGAAATCGGTCGATCTCCTCGTCGTCCATCGGTCGCCAGCTCTCGTCGCCACTGTACAACTGTGGATGGACGTAGCTCCGGGTGGCGATCCCGTGTTCGTCGCGGGTAAGGAACTCGTAGGCGTGGGTATCGTAGCGATCGAATGCTTCGAAAATCGCCTCGTGAAGATCCGTCAGGGTGCTGGCTTTACCGATCTCGATCTCGCGGTAGACTTCGGTTTCGGGCTCGAACTCGAGCGGCGGGTTCGGCAACAGCAGCACTCTGAATCGGTAGGTTGTCATACAGCCCATTTTCGTTCCCATCTCATGTAGGCATTGACTCATCTGTTCTTCGCGCCGTATCATTCGTCGCGACGATTGTTCCGATTGACTGACCCATCGATTGCTTCGATATCGCTTATGGGCGTCTCGGATTTTTCTGAAGGAACTCGGCAGTTGAGCTCTGACGCTGGCTTCCACGAGTTGGTTTCTTGTGCGAAACGCCCCTCAGGATCGAGGGAGAAGAGACAGACCACGATCCAAGCCGACGGTATTGCGAGAGAACGACTCCTCTCTGGCAGATCGTCGTCGATACCAACAGTATCGAAGAACTCAATCGAATTCGGAAACGAAGTCTTCGGCGAGTTCGCCAGCGAATTCCCCACCGGTAAGCCAGGTGATCTGCTCGCTGTCGAACCCGTATTGTGGAAGTAGCGATTCTGCCGCTTTGCCAAGTGGAATATCGTTTGTTACGATCGTGATCCGATCAGCGGTGTCGTTGAGAAGCATTTCGAGCGCCAGACCCACAATTTCCGTATCCGCTTTTTCGACGGCGTCCTCTGTTCGATCGCTGGCACTCGCGATGAAACTCCGCGCCTGATCCATTACGTTCGAGATTTCCGACATTGAATAGGATGGACTTTCGGTGACCTTCATCCATCCCTCTTGAAGTGCTTCGTCGACGGCTGCATCATCGGCGGTATACTCCTCGAGAGCTGGGTCTCCGGTCACTTCGGCATACACCTGTGGCGAGATACGGAAGACGGTATCGCGCCGACGGGTTTCGCGGGCCAGCGCCTGGAAGCGTGTGCTCTCCCACCGTCCACAACTAATGAGGACCGACGAATCGATGAAAACGACGTCTCTGTCGCTTTCCATACCGATCAGTCCTCAATGATGGGTCGTAGTGCATCCAGAATGACACCCGCCTCCAAGGGTGAGATCTCTTGTTCGCGAGCCATAATCTGGTGCGTCACCGATCCGCCGACGTATTCGTGCGCGTATTCGATCGCAACGGCGAGCCCGTCCAATCCGTGGCGATCGACGTACGTATCGATGTCGTCGTCCTGCGTTCGACGGGCAATCGCCTCGACCAACTCCGCCGTGATTCGCCGTTCGGTATCGTCTTCTACCAGTTGGAGATCGATCTCCTGAGCTGTATACTCTGCCGGTCGTCCCTCGTTTGCCTGGTCGATGAAACCTGCGGTTTCGAGATCGTCGACGTATTCGTAGACTGTCCGCTGTGGGAGCTCAAGCGTCTCGACGATTGCTTGGATGGTGGCCTCCGGATGATGGCGGATATAGGTATAGATCCATGCTTTGCGGGCGTTTCTAAGCAGTGCAAACACCTCGCCACCAGTATCGAGCGGGGTTTCCCAGTTCGCTTCTCTCGTTGCCATCTCTAGTAGCGAATTGCACGCGAAACGCAAAAGCCTTGCTGAGACAGAACCGAACGAAACCTCCATTTGAACGGACAACTCTGGTAATGGTACTCAATAGACTGAAAGAGGCCACTGGAACAGCGCGTCTTGCGTACCAAGCGAGACTTCCTTCGCTATCTCACGACTGTATCTGCGAGCAATGCCAGAAAGATATGGAAGTGCTCAATTACTGATCGATACGACCAGAGTGTCGTGTTATAGCCGATCTAGATAATCCCTCCGCTGTTCCATCTTTTCTTTCTCTGTACGTTGGTCGTAGTGCATCTCAAGCACCTGTTCGGAGACGTTTGCTCGATCGCCGACTGCCTTCATTGGCCAATCTTGCTGGAGTGAGTGTGTAATTCCACCACGACGAAGTGCATGTGGACTCTCGCTTGACGGACACTCCGAAGCACGTTCGTATTCAGTCGCCGGACAGTCATCGATGTCACGCCCATGTGGACACTCTCCAGTCGAAATGCATGGCCGCGTATATCGATAACAATCTCCTCGAAGCGTCGTCGTATGAGCTCGCCCCTGTGACGTCGTAATAAGTGGCTCACGCCCGTTTTCGTCCACCGACGCTGGCCGGCGTTGGTCAATCCAGTCGATCAGAAGCTGACACACCTCATCCGACAGCGCGATAAACCGTTCACCGTCTGTGCTGTTCTTGATCGGTGTATCCGTCTCAGCACGATGGACGATCTCCAAGGATTTCTCTTCGGGATCGAAATCGCCCACGTCAAGCGAGTGGATCGCCCCGACCCGCATCATCGTATGCCACATCAGTGCGATCACCACGTGGTGTCGAGACGCGTATTCGTAGCGTCGAAGGTACGCGAGTTGTTCTTCGGCGCGCTCCTCCTCGAGCATCTCGTCACGCACATTATCGTCGCCGGTTAGCGTCGGCGAGCGAATCTTCACGTGGAGATCCTCCGGTGCACCGTCGATCGATTCCACCCAGCTGATGAAGACCCGTAGCGTGTCCATCTGGGTCTTCTCGGTTGCGGGTGAGAGATCACCTTCATCCCGCCGCCACAGCCGGTATCGGTGCAGCTTTCGACCAGTCAGATTATTCAGGTTCGTGATCTCCTCGTTGTTACACCACCGGATGAAATGCCCAAATCGGAATTGATGTGAGCGAATCGTCGCTTCGGTGACGTTGTTCTCCCTGTCAGCCAGGTACAATTCGAGCGCGGTTTCCGGTTCAATCGGTTCGAGACTCATAGCTCTGTGAGTGCGAACTCGAGTCAGAACCGCCGATATCAAATCGCCGATTTACGCCGTTTCAGGGCCAGCAAGGGACTTCGTTCATCGCGTGAACAAGCGCCTGCAGAGTGATTCCCGTGTTTGTTCATATCTCGTTTCAGCGGAGGATAGCGGGAAACCTCGTTTGCTAATCGTCTTATCTCATCCAGTAATTCATCGTCCGTGTACTGGGGACCTCGAGGCATTTGATCTTCCGTATTCAAGACCCCTTTGTCAACTTAACGCTAACAGGAAGCTAGTCTAACAGTCGTTACAATACCATACGGTTGCTCTATCGTTGATACGGTCCTTTTCGGTTGCCTCAGATTTGACGACCATTTTACCGCAGCCGTTGCACTCAACCCGTTCAACAACCATTCCCTTTGCAATTGATTCCTTGTCGTCTGATTCGCCTGTGTCGTCTTCTTTGTCGCATCCTCCTCTGGAGAAGTGTCGAGTGTTCCCACGTACCACCGTAATCTTCACCTCTTCTTCAGCCCGGACAGCTCCACAAAGACTGCACCGGACCTCACCCTCGCCAGGGATCTCCGGGATTTCAGGCTTTATCGTACGATCCTCTAACCTGGTTAAGTCGACCGATGATGACTGACCTTGAGCAGGGGACTGATTCTGAGACGTTTCAAAATGCGTTACACGGATTTGCCCCGGCTCCGGCTCATAAACCATACCTTCCTGCTTCAACCCGTCAAGCGCATCCTCAACTACAGACGGTTCAATTCCCAGATCGATAGCGATTTCCATCAACAAGTCCACAGAAACAATGCTGTCCGGATCTTTCTACAACCCTCTTAGAATCTCGAGAACAGATTCAGGATGGGCCTCGATCAATACTTCACTAATACTGTGATCACACTCTATTCGTCTTTAGCTAAGACTCACACCTCGTTGCGTAGCGGTAGCGAGCGTTTCTTGTAACACTGGCCGTTGCTGGTGGATCTTCTGTGTGTCGTCGATCAGTCGGTCGAGCAGCGGTGGCGGCGAGTAGCCGAGGTGTTCGCTGAGTTCGTGGAGGATGAGCTGGGCGTGCGACCGGAAGGTCGCCGCCCAGCGTTCTGGTGGAAACACGATCTCATCGTCCGCCTGGTCGGTGACCAGATCGAGCAACTCACGACTCACGAGCAGTGACAGCAACGCCGCGTACAGCAGAATTTCGACGACATGCTTCTTCGACGTGTCGAACTCATCCAGTTCGTACTGCGTCTTCAACTCACGGAACAGCAACTCCACTTCCCACCGACAGCGATAGATCGTCCCTAGATCTGACGGCAGGAACTCCTCTCTCGGCAGATTCGTGATATACAGGTGGTAGTCGTCGGCGTCCTCCTTGCGGACGCCGACGACGCGAAACCGTTTCCTGTCGCGTGATTGCGTTCCTCCGTACGGTCTTCGGTCGAACTCGGCTTCGACTTCCACGTCGATGTACTCGCGGTGCAGATCATCCACAACATCGTGGATCTGCTCACCTTCCAAGGGAATGGCGCGGCCGCGCCATTCCCGTAATTCCTCCGTTACGACCGGATTTGCGCTCTCTTTCAGCCGCGCTCTTCCGTAGGAGATTGTTGATCCAGTTGCGTTGCTCGTCTGCTTGATCGAGATCGACGTGTAGAGCAGTTCCCGACCGATGACTCTGTTCATCGCAATCAGCGCACAATCGAAAGAGAGCGCTCCATCAACAATGTGCTACACAAGAGCGTAAAATAAAATGATCATCATTAACTTAAGCCATTCCCACCGTTTTAGGCCCTAAGATACGACCCAAGAAAACATTGGAAAGAACCGCATCGTCTTAGCCACGATTTCTACATACCTTTCGGACACATCATAACTGTGGCTTGCCGAAAAACCACCCGAAAAATGGCTCTCCAACACACCCGTCCTTTCTGTTATTTCAGACCCTATTTTCACCGGTGGATTTATGGCTCCTAGTGAGCGACCTAGAGCTATGACCCTCGAAGACAACATCCGAGAATTAGAGGAACGTCTCGGAATGAGCCGGAGCGAAGAAGTGGAAGAGACCGGTCGGACCGTCGCTCGTCTTCAGGACTAATTTTACTCGAGTTCTTTGAGTTCGTCCGCGAATTCGTGTTTTGTGAGTCCGTTAGTATCGAGCAACTCGGTCATTCCTGCTCGACGGACGGCTTCCTCGGTGAAGTCGATCCACAGTCCTTCGTGCTGTTCTGCATAGTGTTTCCATCGTTCACTTCGCTGAAGATCTAACTCGTACTCCTCGAGCGGGATTTCGATATCGTGCTTTCGCACGAGCACGTCGCATCCAAACTCCTCGAGATACCTGACCCGGCCGCCTTTTCGTCGGACCGTCAGCAATCGTTTGGATTCGTTGATGTAGTCATTGACCCACTCCATCCAGTCGTACTCATCGGCCCCATCGAGCTGTGTCGCCGTCTCTGGCATCGAAAAGTCCGGGTTCACTCGCCTGAGATAGAGCTGGCACATCCCGATAGCCGTTCGATGGTTCGCGTTGGGCAGCGCGTGCTTGAGGATCAGGTTCGAGGCCAGGCGACCCGCCACCTCAACCGCCGTTCCATTCCAGTCGATCTGATTGAGCGCTGGTTCGATCTCTTCGGCCGCGATGTCCTTGTACGCCTGCACTCGCTTCCCTTCCTCCTCGTAGTTCTCCTCGAGAACGTTTCTGAAGACGTCGACCAGTCTGGTCGCGATGACGCCGTTCGCCGGCTCCATCGAGTCAATGAAATCGACAAGGTCGTAGTCGATCTCATCCGCGGCCCCGCTCGCTCCGGACGCGGTATAGACGACGTAGACGGTTCGGTCTAACTCGAAGGACTCGACCTTGACCGATTTGTGAGCCTCATACCCGACGATGCGGACCCCTATAGCTTCCAAATCAGGGCTGACAAAGTCCACCGAGAATTGCTTATCCAATTCGTGGTGGTAGGGAACCCGATTTTCCATTTCGTCCGTAGTTATACGCATCCCTTCATACTAATCACACCGATTCGTAACCGCCCAGGACGGCAGTGCAGCTTCGATAGCAACAAAATATCCCATACGCTCTTCTGTAGGAGATTGTTGATACTGCTCAGCTGTTGCCCGATGGATTTCGTGCCTACGATCCGCTGGCCGAGGACGATGCATTCGACCGCGAATACGTCGTCCACGGCGACGGCAAATACGCCGACGAAGACGTTCACGCTAACACCTGCGAGAGCCACACGGATCGCTGCTGCGACCGTGGCTCTCGCCTCATCGAGGCATCTCAAAAGATAAACTCACACAGTATCTCCGAGCGTTTCAACTTCGGCGAATGTTACTGCGGAAACCAGGGAGAGAAGCGCTCAAACACGCTGTCAAAGCCACGCTGTGAAATCAACAAAGTGCTACACAAGAGCGATTCACGGGGATACGCCGACCGCCTGGCCCACGAGTTCTCCGACTCAGCCGATTGGAGAGGGCGGCGCGTCCACATCCTTGGCGGAAGTCCGCCCAAGCAGTTCGACGCCATTCGACAGTTAACCAGACCGACACTCACCCACGAGCCACCGGCCGACATCGTCGGTGTCGACTGGAACGGGCTGCATCGTGGCGCACAGTTCGGTGAGTTCTGGACGGCCGACGGCTGGGACGACAGCGGTCGCAACGCCGACATGTCACCGTCCGAAAGACGGTGCGCCACAGCCTCGCCCGCATCCGTGAGTTTTGGAGGGGCCACGGAATCTGGCCCGAAACGACACCGCAAGACGAGGGGATGGCCGTCGAGTACGAGGGACCGAGTCCTGCCGATCTCGAGCACGCCGCCTGTACCGAGTGCGGGACGAACGTCTGGCGAACTCGCCGCGGCCCGTACGTCGCCGAATACGATACCGGCGCAATCTGTGGATACTGCAGCTACGAGTGCTACTTCAGCCACCGTCTCGGAAACAACCTAGAGGAAATCGACGGCGCGCAGAGCGTCTCCCTCCCGCCAGCGTGACTTCGCGACCTGTTTTTCGCGCCCCCAGAGAGGGCGAGGGCCTCTTCGAAAGCTCTCAGAGGTGACTTCCAGTGAGTCAACAACAGAATCCCGACAACGTCTCGATCGACAAGGTCCCGGTCGATATCGACAACACGCAATCAGCGGAGGTCGATTCCGCCGACGTCCCCGACGAAATCGAGTCCATTACCCGTGGACTCGCCGGTGAACAGCCGCCGACGAATCCGCTGGTCGTGCTGAAAGCGGCCCGGTGGGGGTATCTTCACGGCAAGGGCGGCCCGGATCCCGCCTTCCAATGGGCTATCGAGTGGGCACGTCACCTTGCGACCGACACGCCGAGTGACGTCGAGCAGTTTAACGAGTTCCTCGAGTATCTCGTTTCCGTCGGCTTCGCTGACGAGAGACACGAACTTCCGTGACCGTCAACGCAAGTTGTTATGAAGCGGGTTGGTCGATAATACAGTCGAATTTCGTGCTTGTCTCGGCGATAGATTCTTGTCTTGCTATCTCGTTCAAGATAACAACGAAAACGATGGTAACGGTCGAACTTATGAATTCCACTGCTGCGAAGATCGTCTTAGTAGCACAGCGTGGTGATTCAATCAACCGAATTTCGAATAAGATTGGGACATCGTATTCGTGGGTGTACGACTGGATTGATCGATTGGATGACGCTAATATTATCTCGAAAACCGATAGTGGAATTCAGGTCGCCGATTACGAGATGCGCCGTCGATACGAAGAGATGATGGGAACATTATACAGCCGCGACGAAGTCTCGCAGGATGACGCGTACGTGATCCCACACTTTGCCGGTATGGAGTACGCATACACCGAAATCGATGCCGCTTACATATGGACGGATGGTGGATACCAGATCGCGCGCAGTCACGATGATTACCCCGTTTTTATCGAGATCCACGAGCGTGACATCGATAGGTGGATCGAGTTCTTCGAACGGTTCGGAATCGATACCACCGTTGGCGAACGACCGGATGCAGACGATGTCGACGGAAGCGTCCACTACGTCTTATTCCCCCAGACTGATGGGATCGATGTCGAGTGGAACGATGGCAACCCGGTGATTCCGTTAGACGATGCGGTCGAACAGATGATGCAGACTCGAGCGGCATACGAACCAGCGTTGGAGATTATCGCCAATGAGTATGATGTCGATATTGACTCGAATCACCACGATCAGCTACCTGCTGACTGAGCAGATTTGAATATGAGTCTCCAAGAGCGACAAGCCGAACTTATCGATACGCATCGTGCCATACAGAACGAGGAACTTCCATACGTTCTCGTTGGAGGCTGGGCAGTCTCAGCTTTCCAGACGCGTTTCACCACCGATGTCGATATGGTCATCCCTGAGACGGAGCTCGAGGCGTACGATGACCTGCTCGGCGAATTAGACTATAGGAAGGAGTTCGACAACGACATTGCAAACGTCTACGAGGGGCGCATCGTCAGATACGAGAAACAGGTTAGCGACACCACCGTGGAGTTCGACGCACTGGTCGGTACACTCCGTTGCCGCCAGACCGATGCCGAATGGTCATATCGATATCTCCACGAACACAGTGTAATCAAGCCGCTAGAGATAACGGACAATCTAACCGCTCGCATCCCGAAACCCGCCTTACTGTTCGGGCTCAAACTCCACAGCGGTCGGCTTGCGGATGCTCGAGATCTCGTCATCGTTGGTTCTGAAGCTGATCTCGATCAGATCGAACATCACGTTCATCGGGGCAATCCGGAGCAACTTGCCGAACAGATTGAAAATGTGGTGGAACAACTGGAACACGAAGGGTTTGCGGATTCGTTCAAGGGTGTTTTCCAGCAGAAAGCACTACCAGAGGACGAGATCGACGAATTGATCGAGTTCCTACGGTCTCAGCTCAAGAAGCTCTAAGCGACCGTACCGACGAATCCACTTATTGTGTGAATACGGCTCGCTGGTAGCACATCCGCAAAGGATAGAGACAAAAGGGGACGTGGTCTCTTCGATGAGTCATTGCCTGTATAAAACGGTGGTGTCTGAGTATCCTCACTCCGAGTCGGCGTTCGGGCGGGCCTCCGGTGTGAACTCGAGCATTCCAATAGCAGCGATGCAATCGGGACAGTACGTCCTCGTAACAGCTGCGTAGCGGTCGGCGAGTTCGTGGCAGGGTTCGCTCGAGAGGGAGATCACCCGTTCGGCCGGGATCGGCTCGCTGCACCGATCACAGACGGGTTCTGCGAGCTCGTCATCGGATCCATTCGAGGGGATCTCACTGGAGCTCATTCGTCGTTCCTCCTTGCGTGTCGCCCCTGGCGACAGGGTGACTGACCACTTTGGAGCTGACTCGAGTTATGTAGACGGGCGCGATTCGGAGGGGAGCGGTGACTCAGCCAGGGCTGTAACTGATCGTTGGCGATACTCAACCGTCGTGCGAGACCTTTTTGTCTCGGTAGGAGTAACGAAAGCATGGCAGCCAAACGTGCCGCGTTTGGAAGCCACCGTCTCGGGTGCGCCTACACCCGGGGCATTTCAATACGCAATGCCCCCGCGTCCGCTGTTTTGGAGCGCGATGGCTTCCATCCCAATGGATGTAACCTACAATAATATAATTTCTGGTGTAGGGATAATGAAATCGATCGCGTTGACAACCAGATAACGCATCAGCTACATAGACATGGAAGCGTCAATATCGACTGACTAGCGACTTCGCATCCGTTCGTTGTCTGCGTGTTTTTTGAGACCCTACCGGGTGGTGGAGGTCTTCTCGAGTTCGACTCGAGAGACACGAATCGATTATGGCTACGAGCAGCAGCACCCGGGAAACGTTCGACGATTCCGATACCCGGCACGACGAGATGCACAGTACGATCGAAGCGTGGCTTGGAGACCTTGTCGAGGAGGTTGACGACGCCGTTTCGAGCGACCAATTCAAAGAGTGGCTCGACGTCCAGAGCCGGTTCCACGACTATTCGTACCGGAACACATTGTTAATCAAACTGCAGTGCCCGCACGCGACCACGGTCGCCGGTTACCGAACGTGGCAAAACGAATTCGACCGGCACGTAAGAGAGGGTGAGAAGGCGATCTGGATCTGGGCACCGATCATCGCGAAACAGTGCCCTGAATGCGGGAACTCACCATCGTATCACGAGCGGAGTGACTGCGAATACGACGATACTGAACCCGACGAGTGGGACAAAGGGCTCGTCGGCTTTCGGCCGACGCCGGTCTTCGATGTCTCGCAGACTGAGGGAGAGCCACTCCCGGAACTCGAGACGGAAGCACTCGGTAACGCGAACGAGCTGATCCCAGGGCTCCTCAAGGCGGCATCCGTACTCGAGGTAGAGGTTGAGATCGTCCCGTCTCGGGAATGGTCTCACGGCAGCGCCAAGGGCATCTGTCAGTATCGATTGGGGACACAGCCACTCGTGGAAGTGCGTGATCGTGAAAACGAGGCTGATCTCGCCGTCACACTCGTTCACGAGTACGCTCATGCACTGCTACACAGTGGTATCAATACCGAAGACGAACGACCGAAGCGGGAACTCGAGGCCGAAGCTGTCGGCTACATTGTTGGTCGATACTTTGGGCTGGACACGAGTGGGTCAGCGTTCTACCTCGCTGCGTGGGAGGGAGACGAACCGGAGACATTGCTTGACCGACTCGAGCGCATTAGTTCGACGTCTCAGGAGATCATCGATGTAGTCGAGGAGGTGATGAGCGATGAGTGACGAGACGCTTCTGCTCGAGATCGTTCATACGCTCGAAGAGCACGGACTCGTTCGTGACGAGTACCAGCTGCATCGGGTAATCGACGTCGAAGCTCTCGAGCAACTCGTAAACTCAACGAGTCCACAGACTGATCTCGAGGTTCGGTTTACGGTTGGTGAGTTCCGTGTACTGGTTGTCGATTCCAAAGTGATCGTCAACAGAACATCGGGCGACTAGCACAATCGGCGCTGGTTGCCATTTCGCGAGCAGGAGTGCACTGACTTTCACGTTCCATGAGTTCATCGTTACTGTGATGGCATCTATCTTGTTTCGACCCCGTTCTGGGTTTTCGGTTCGTCGCGACTCTGGACCGCGGCGGAGAGGTTCGTCGCGACTCTGGACCGCGGCGGAGAGGTTCGTCGCGACTCTGGACCGCGGCGGAGAGGTTCGTCGCGACTCTGGACCGCGGCGGAGAGGTTCGTCGCGACATGCGGGGGAGCCTATCGCGTGGATCCCGTCAGTGATGTTTCAATCCCGTTCTGGGTTTTCAGTCCGTCGCGACCACTCGTGCATCCTACCACGTCTCCTGGATCGAAGCGTTTCAATCCCGTTCTGGGTTTTCAGTCCGTCGCGACATCTCGCTGTCCGCGTCGACGATTACGAGCCGACGATGTTTCAATCCCGTTCTGGGTTTTCAGTCCGTCGCGACCGTCGACGGCGATCTCGTCGACGATGATCCCGAATAGTTTCAATCCCGTTCTGGGTTTTCAGTCCGTCGCGACTCACCGAGGTCGATCTCAACGCTGGTCTGTGCGCTCTGTTTCAATCCCGTTCTGGGTTTTCAGTCCGTCGCGACCCGGTCGTAGATTTCCGCCGAGAAGTCCTGTCCGGGGTTTCAATCCCGTTCTGGGTTTTCAGTCCGTCGCGACTCCAGTCACCCATTCCACCGCCTTCGTTGGCAACTGCGTTTCAATCCCGTTCTGGGTTTTCAGTCCGTCGCGACGGTTGCTACTACACAATAGTAAGTTATAAGTAGTTGCGTTTCAATCCCGTTCTGGGTTTTCAGTCCGTCGCGACTCGTCGTCGCGTCGATCTCGAAGACGTTAGTCATCGTGTTTCAATCCCGTTCTGGGTTTTCAGTCCGTCGCGACTCGCCGGTCGCGGTCGCCATAAAGTCGACGTCCGAGTGTTTCAATCCCGTTCTGGGTTTTCAGTCCGTCGCGACTGCGCCGTGTAGTCGGTTTCGTCGGTCTCGACCCGTTGTTTCAATCCCGTTCTGGGTTTTCAGTCCGTCGCGACGATATCGACGATGTACTCGCGGCCGGACGCGGTCGTGTTTCAATCCCGTTCTGGGTTTTCAGTCCGTCGCGACCGTCGCCCAGTTTGTCAACTCCGAGCGCGGGATCAAGTTTCAATCCCGTTCTGGGTTTTCAGTCCGTCGCGACCGCCCGGACAGAACTCCCACAGGCCAGTCGCGAAGGGTTTCAATCCCGTTCTGGGTTTTCAGTCCGTCGCGACGACTGCGGCATCGCGAACGTTCAACCCCAGGGCGACGTTTCAATCCCGTTCTGGGTTTTCAGTCCGTCGCGACCGTACGACCAGATCGATACCGAGTTACAGGGCTACAGTTTCAATCCCGTTCTGGGTTTTCAGTCCGTCGCGACTCGCGAAGGACGCGCCAGTCGACCGTCATCGGTTGTTTCAATCCCGTTCTGGGTTTTCAGTCCGTCGCGACACGCTTGAGTGGTCGGTTCCCATCGGCCATGCTGACCGGTTTCAATCCCGTTCTGGGTTTTCAGTCCGTCGCGACAACAGAATTTGACAGTACGGTTGTGGAAGGGACTATGTTTCAATCCCGTTCTGGGTTTTCAGTCCGTCGCGACCCTGCGAGGTCCATGGGACGACGTCGACCCAAATGTTCGTTTCAATCCCGTTCTGGGTTTTCAGTCCGTCGCGACAGAAGCACCACTAACGCGGCATCAACAATCATCGTTGTTTCAATCCCGTTCTGGGTTTTCAGTCCGTCGCGACAGAAGCACCACTAACGCGGCATCAACAATCATCGTTGTTTCAATCCCGTTCTGGGTTTTCAGTCCGTCGCGACCGCTTGAGTGGTCGGTTCCCATCGGCCATGCTGACCGGTTTCAATCCCGTTCTGGGTTTTCAGTCCGTCGCGACGTTGTCCCGAACAAAGTGGATCAGCGGTCGGGGTTTCAATCCCGTTCTGGGTTTTCAGTCCGTCGCGACTGACCTGATGGTCCGGATCTCGCGCAGTCATGCTTGTTTCAATCCCGTTCTGGGTTTTCAGTCCGTCGCGACCTTCGTCCTCGGGGACGCCGCCGGCGTTGAACCGGATGTTTCAATCCCGTTCTGGGTTTTCAGTCCGTCGCGACTTGAATAGTTGTTCGTCCGGCGGTCGCGTTCGGAGCGTTTCAATCCCGTTCTGGGTTTTCAGTCCGTCGCGACGATGATTCCAGTAGCCATCGGCGGGCTCGCTGTCGCGTTTCAATCCCGTTCTGGGTTTTCAGTCCGTCGCGACTCGTCGTCGCGTCGATCTCGAAGACGTTAGTCATCGTGTTTCAATCCCGTTCTGGGTTTTCAGTCCGTCGCGACCATCGCGGCATCGAGGTGGTCGGGCGATCGACCGAGGTTTCAATCCCGTTCTGGGTTTTCAGTCCGTCGCGACCGGGCGAAAATGGGGACGGGTACTTTCACCGAAACGTTTCAATCCCGTTCTGGGTTTTCAGTCCGTCGCGACCGAATCTTCAGGGAAAACATAATCAGTCATTAGTCGTTTCAATCCCGTTCTGGGTTTTCAGTCCGTCGCGACAAATCAAAGTGGAATCTACCTCGTGGCCATCAAATCGGTTTCAATCCCGTTCTGGGTTTTCAGTCCGTCGCGACTTCCCGTCATCGGATGGCGGTCATCCGAGAGGTCGATGTTTCAATCCCGTTCTGGGTTTTCAGTCCGTCGCGACAAGTTCGTCGTTCATGGTCCTCTCGAAATTGTTGCGTTTCAATCCCGTTCTGGGTTTTCAGTCCGTCGCGACTCTTGCTTCGTCTCGTGCGGTACTGTCTCGTGACTGTTTCAATCCCGTTCTGGGTTTTCAGTCCGTCGCGACCGTCGAGCTACTCGATAGCGAAACGGTCGCCGGCGTTTCAATCCCGTTCTGGGTTTTCAGTCCGTCGCGACGTGCAATCATGATATTGTCACTGTCGTAAGCAACAGGTTTCAATCCCGTTCTGGGTTTTCAGTCCGTCGCGACCTCCTCGAGTTTTTTATCGCAGTCTTCGCACACTGCGTTTCAATCCCGTTCTGGGTTTTCAGTCCGTCGCGACCGAACCAGTCGTCGTCGATCTCGAGCGTGGGTTGCCGTTTCAATCCCGTTCTGGGTTTTCAGTCCGTCGCGACATTTTACTTCACCGTCTTCAGTCCCAACGTAAACAAGTTTCAATCCCGTTCTGGGTTTTCAGTCCGTCGCGACGAGACTGGAGGGCCGTACGTCCTCTACGTCATCGAGGTTTCAATCCCGTTCTGGGTTTTCAGTCCGTCGCGACGATTGCTGTTGGGCTCTGATGCTTGGCTCATGGTGTGTTTCAATCCCGTTCTGGGTTTTCAGTCCGTCGCGACCGTGTCCCCGGTCGTTCGCTGACTCTGTCGGAACGTGTTTCAATCCCGTTCTGGGTTTTCAGTCCGTCGCGACCCGACCGGGGTTAGTCGCGCTTCCAGACGGTTTGTTTCAATCCCGTTCTGGGTTTTCAGTCCGTCGCGACGAGTGTTTCGAAACGGTGCCCGTCAGGTCTTTTATATGTTTCAATCCCGTTCTGGGTTTTCAGTCCGTCGCGACCAGCGGCCAGCGCGGCCGGTAGCCCCGTATTACCCTGTTTCAATCCCGTTCTGGGTTTTCAGTCCGTCGCGACGAGCGAGACGCCGCGGTCGTCAGCGATCCGATGGATGTTTCAATCCCGTTCTGGGTTTTCAGTCCGTCGCGACAAAGGTGCGTCACGCGATGTTTTCCGCTCATGCCGGGGTTTCAATCCCGTTCTGGGTTTTCAGTCCGTCGCGACCGACTGGGACGCAGATGATCTTCAGGAATACATGGAGTTTCAATCCCGTTCTGGGTTTTCAGTCCGTCGCGACTAGATCAGCATTCCGTTGAACTTGCGGATTTTGAAGTTTCAATCCCGTTCTGGGTTTTCAGTCCGTCGCGACACGGAGGACAAAATGACTGACGACAACGACGTTGTTTCAATCCCGTTCTGGGTTTTCAGTCCGTCGCGACAGGGGGTAATCATTCGGCTATAGGCCTAATAAGCGTTTCTCGACGGCTGAATCTCGTTACTGCTGTCGTCGACTATGGCTGTACACGCAATTTATAAAGGTTGATGAAACCGGGGGCAAAACTACACGACTTCAGATGACGTTCGATTGCTCTCCAGACTGTGAAGCGCCGATATCCTCGATTGCGTCAACACAAGAATCACACAGACGGTAGATACGAATACGATCGCCGTCGGATGGATCGATATGTGACTCGAGTTCGTCCTCCAGCTCAACCCGGTCAGTTTTTGAGATTTCCAGCTCAAAGACGCTGTACTGTTTCCACGCCCCATAGCGTTCGAGCGTACGGTACACTCGACGCCGGTTCGAATCGTCGCTGACATCGTAGGTGATTGCGAGACGCATGGTTATCTGTCGAACGTAAGTGCGTGATACCCGTCCATTTCTCCTGTAATTGCCTTCCGGAGGAGAATCGACTGCTGCCGGACGGCCTTTCGACGCGTAACCGTGTACTCAAAGTGGGGATGGGTGAACTCCTCTTGCATGTATTCGTCGAACTTCGAGAGGTACGTCTTGAACGCGTCGTCGCACAGCCGGTTGTCCTTTCGGAAGTCATCGTGGGTCACAACGCCTCGGTTGACAAGTCGCGTAACGAACGCGTCACAGAAGATCGGGCGGAACTCTTCTTGGAGGTCGAGTGCAAGCGATGGACGACCGTGGCGGTCTGCGTGCATGACTCCCAGAAACGGATCGAGGTTGTACTGACGCAACGCGGCCAGCACCTCGTTTTTCATGAAGACGTAGGTCAGCGACAACAACGAGTTGATGTGATCCTCTGGTGGTCGCTTCGTTCGTTTCTCGAACGTCCACCCATCGATCAGTGTCTCGTCGAGTCTTGCGAAGTACCGTTCGGCCGCTTCGCCTTCGGTCCCACGGAGGTCGTCCTTATTCTGGGCGCTTCCGACACGAATACCGAGGTCTTTCAGCACGTCTGTTCCATGGACCCCCTTCCGCGAGAGCAAGGTCCGAGCGTTCCGGACTTTGCCCGCAATCATCGCCTTCGCAATTTCGAGTTCCTCCTCACTCGAGAGTGCGTATTGAGCTCGTCTGACCTCCGCAATCGTGTTCTTCTCTGGAACGAAGCTGCCACGATATTTCCCGTGTTGGGTAAAGTAGTTGAGGACAATTCCGTGTTCGTTGGCCTTCGCGACGAACGGCGTCGAGAAGTTTACCCCACCGAAGACGTTGATCGTGTCGATCTTTTCCATCGGGCGTGAGGCAAGTTCCCCCTCGTCGCCGTCGACGTCCCAGACGATAATCCGGCCGCCGTCGACGCGAATCTGTGCACCTTGCCTCGTGACGAAAAGGACGGCCTCGTCGTACATTCCTTCGGATTCTTTCATACCTGATCCTCCCAGCCCGTCCCGGCGACCTTGTCCGGTTCGAGCCGAGCGGTTTCTGCGGGCATACAGTACTCTCTGGCGGAACAGGCCTCGCACTTTGTGGGGTTATCTGTGAACGGGGGAATTGAATCGGCAGACATCGACTTGATTTCCGCAATTTGTTCGCGGACCGTCTCCCGGTGATCTTCTGTAATCGGAATGTGCATTCGTTGATCCGTCTCGTAGAGATATATCGCACCCTCTCGAACAGACTTGTCCAAGTGATCCTCGAGAAGCATACAGTAGCCCGCGAGTTGCATTTCGTCGCTTTTGTAATAGTCTCCACTCTCAGCTCGCTTTCGTTCGACTGGCACGACACGGTCGTCTTCGAGATCGAGAATGTCGATTTTCCCCTTCAGGCCGACAGTTTCGGATTCGAGGTAGAGTTCGTTCAACCAGTCGCCTCGAGTAGACTGATTCTCGTGTTTCGTTTTTCCCTCGATCCGCTCGTAGTTTCTCCCCTGGGTATCGAAGAAATGAAGATACCAGTACCGACGTGCACAATATGAGTACTGGTTCAGGTCAGATACATTGATCAATTCATCAGTCATCTTGATCGAGGCCGGGTGTCAATCACTGGTGGGCCGTTACTTTCGTTTTCGATATCGATTTCGTACTCGGAAGTGGTAATCCGACTTGGAACGACAGCGTCAACGATACGGATAATCTGAAAGAACCGATGTAAGAGGTCCTCACTAACCTCGAACGCGCTGTTGAGGGCCGCTTGATCGATCCGGCGATGTATCTTCGTCTGGAGGAGGTCCTCGATTTCGTACGTTGGTTTGTCGTACTGTGTCGGTTCTGACTCGTATTCAGGTAGTCGAGCTGTTACTACTGAGAACGCATTGTCCCCGCTTGGTTTCAAAATGAGAACATCATCGTCTTCTATTCGATCGATGTCGTAATTTCGCAGTGTTGTTGTCAGACCGTACGTTGTCAGTCCTAAACGATCGCCACGTGGGTACTTGACCGATGCTGACAACGATTGTCCACGAAGGCCCCGAAAGACCTCGAAACAGGAGCGTGTAAAGCGCAACAGCTTCGCTTCTTTATCCGCATTTTGATACTTCCCAGGACCGAATCCATCCTTTATTTCGTCGATTTCATCGTCGACCGTTGCAATAAACCCTCGCCATTGACTGTACTTCTCGATGTTTGATTCGAAATCCTCACGGAGTTCCTGGTTGAACCATCCCCAATCATCCTCTCGAACAGCAATTGCGTACGCAGCGCGAAACCCAACGAGGTCCGAAAGCCATCCATGATCCATCTCTGATGGATCGAATCCGTCGTAGATTTGCCCCGCAAACGTTGGAAAGTCGACATCGTCTCCCCAGGGTCCCTGTCCAAGGCCGTATACGTGAACCGTTGCCTCGGATTGGCGACCAGCACGCCCGAACCGTTGCAGAAATGCACTTGCGTCGAATGGCTTTTCCATGTACAGAGTCGTCACGTCGTAGTCCAGTCCAACCTCACCCTTGCTCGTTGTATTGAGGATATAGAAGTCCGTGTCGTCTAGGTTCGCTTGCTCATCGTTCGTGTCGAACCCGTTGTCCTTTGCGACGTGTTCGAATACCCGTGGATATTCGGTATGCAGGAACTCGTGGAAATCGTTGCTATCCTTTGCACTGTTGAACACGATAACAGTGTGTGGTTCGTCGTAGCTGTCGACTGAATCGAGTTCTTCCTGTAACGCAGTGGCAATCTCGTTTCGTTGTTCGATGATTCGCCGATCTTCGTGTCTAATGACGTCTACCGACTGACGGAACTGGTCACCGTCGTCAACGTACTCCGCATCGATGTCGTGGACAGTCAACCCAATCCGTTCCTCGAGAAACTCCACGAAGTCTTCGTTTGGAGTCGCTGATGCCAGCACGATCTTCGGATCGGGCTGACGTTCCTCGAGTATCTTTATTTGGAGCAGTAATCCACTCGCAGCGAGAGCGTCATAGAAGTGGAACTCGTCGTAGACGATCCCATCGAAGAAGTTGAAAAAGCGCATAACGTCACCACCACGGTACATCGCCTGGACTGCGGCCTGGAGAATGTCAGGGTTGGTGAGTACGACGTCGTGATCCGAGACATATCTGTTTACGAACGCAAGAAGGTTTTCCGTCCGCTCGTGCCCGTGTCCCTCCAGAGAGTTTCCGTTGAGAACTGCAGTATCGATCTCCTCTTTCTCGAATCGGTCGCGTTGCTGGCGCAACAGTGCATTCGTCGGATAGACCAGCAACGTCATGTTTCGTGATTCGATGAGTTCGTAGAAGGTTGCTGTCTTTCCTGCACCAGTGGGTGCGCGAATAACAGAGACCGATTCAGTCCCGTCCTCGATCCACTCGATGACTCGGTTCTGGAAGGCCCGAGCCTGATCGAACCCTTGTTGTTTGAGTGGTTCCTTTGGGGGCTCTGTTGCGAGAGATGCACTTCCGACGGTGAATTGGTTCATCCGAGTACCTCCGGAAGGATACGGTCACGAACGAACTCGGGATCCGCCCCAACGAAGTGCTGTAACCGTGGATCATTCCCCCGCTCGAACGATTGGCTCTGCTCCATCAATGCTGCAAGCAGTTCGTCCGATAGCTCATACACTTCTGAGAGGAGATATTTGTTCAGAACGAGTGTCTCGAGTTCAGCGGTCGCTGCTCGAAATTCTCCAGTTTGTTTGATCCCCATCCGGAAAAACGGTCGATGAGGGAGTTCCTCTTCACTCCAGACCGTGAATTCGAACTTCGATCCAGGCGAGATTCCAACGTAGTTCCGAATCGTTTGATACGCTGCTCCCGAGTCCTCTAAGATCGAAGGAATAGACTTCGTACCAGCGATCTGGTCTGCGAGGTCCGTATCATTGGTCGTGAAATGTCGCTCGGAACGGTAATCCGTACTCCGAAACGTCCGCTCGTCGGTCTGGACGGCAATCGGACGCATATCCGTGACGAAAAACGGTGCTTCTTTGAGGTGGGAGTAATCAGCCGACGTGGCGTCATTCCCGAACTCCGCATAACGTTTTTCCATTCCGAAGTATCGATAGCCGAGAGCGTGCATCAACGCTGTCGAAGAGAGCATTGGCTGAGTCCGAATCGCACGCCCCTCCGAACTCGAGTAGAAGAGCGGGGCATACAGCGTCGCCTCGAACGTCTGTTCAATCATCACCGAGTAACTCGCCTTTCGCGTCCTCGATCAGGCTCGTAAACTCATCTCGCAACACGTCATCGGCATCGTCTGCCTTTCGAGAGGCGACTGCAACCAATCGATCGAACCACTCTGGTGCGTCATCAGCACCGTCAAACTCACCGTAGACATCCCAGTCCGAGCGCCGCACGCTATCGACGTACGTACCGATACTGTCCTCGAGGGCTGCCTCTTCGCTATGGTACTCCATGAGGAGTTCACCGGTGGACAGCGACGTATCGTGGTTGCCGAGCACGATCCCGAGTACAGTATTCCGAACGTTTCGGCCGGTTCGCGTCTCGCGTGCCCCATACTTTCCGGTGTTCAGAACGTTGTGAAGGGCGTATAACAACATGGGGCCGGTCGCTGCCTCCAGTGTGATGAAGTGGACCAGATCGTTACCCGGTTGTACCTTAACGAAGTCGAAGAGGGCTTCGGACTGGTTGTCGTCAGCGTCACGCATGGTCCCGGACTCGTAGACGGCATTTCGGGTTTCCTTATTCATCAGATCGTACTCCTCGGTCGTATACGTATACCCTTCCACCACTCGAGACTTGATCGCGAAGTCTTGATCACCCGTCCCTGCGAGACCATACGTGATCGTTCCGACGTTTAGTGACTTCTCGAGGTCGACTGGTTCGTTATACGCGTACTCTTCGTGAACGAATTCGTCGTCCAATTCCCGCAACAGATCTAGTCCGGTGAGTCGCTCTTTGCTGGTGAACTTCTCACCGTTGACCTGCGCGTGGAGTTTTTCGCCGAACTCCTGCGTTTCTGCACGGTCATGGTTGGAGTTGCGGAACAGCGTCGGTTCGGTTACGTCACGCTTCACAACGAGGGTGACGGACGGTTTGCGTTTGCGGTAGATTCCGAACGATTCAACGAGGCCTTTGTCTGGATAGTCGAGCGTCATTATTGGTTTTGAAGTGTTTGGTCGTATGCGTAGTAGTACGAGTTGACGAGTGCGTCTTCCCAATCCGAGAGTTTCTTCAGATTGTAGAGGTCGTTTTCGACGAGATACGAACGGATCGCCTCGACGAACGCCTCCGCTTGGTCGGTCGTCGCATGCCCAGCGTAGTCTTCACGATCGGCTGCAGCGTACACCTGGCTCTCGACGTATTCGACGAGTTCGTCGTCAGCCATCTGTTGGCTCTTTCCGCTAAGGAAGGCGTCGAGTGCCTCTCGGAACACTTTCGTCTTCTTGTACTTGCTGTTGTATTGTGGGCCAAACAGGTCAATTCCCCGTTCAGCGACGGTTTTCATGTCCATAAGTGCATTTTGATGGTAATTTTCGAAGTACTCCCGCAAGTCCGGGAGTCTGGTTGCGTTGTCGTGGTTGACAACTGCAAAGTCTGCGATACTGTGGAAGGTGTCACGGTCGAGATGGAGGTAGGAGTTGCTCAGGTTCGCGTCCTGCCCGACCATACTCATGATTTTGAATAGTTGAAGTGCACGTCTGAGGTGCGAGTCCGTTCGGTCTTCCGTGACGAACGACGGCATCGGTCCGAATCGTTCTGCTTCGTCGAGGTTGAGGAGTTCTTGTGGTCGGGTGGCCTCCTCATCAGCAAAGACCGTATCCGCGCTCTCGAAGCGCGTGAACGGTCGTCCGATGACCACCTTCATCCCAGATTCCTGGGCAGATTGCATCAATTGTCGAACAATAGTCATCCGGTGATTTTCATCACTCATATGCTGATGATCTCCAAATTTGAAGGGCTGAATATAGTATTGCGGCTCAAATAGACTTGCAGTCGTGTGCCGGTCACTCAAGTCCACATTCTCACCAATCGGCATTCCAGCACGTTCACTCCGAAGACGAAGGTCGCCTAAGAAGTCGTCAAAATAATAGTATGCAATTTGCAGGCCTAAGTTTCGGCTCCCTGGACGACCTCGATTCAAATTCAAGCCGTTTTGAGTGCAAATATCAAACAAAAGACTGTATTCGAGATTACAAACACTACAAATCGATTTTGGACTACCATGCGGTGTTAGTCGACGAGAATAACCCTGAGCTTGATAAATGGTTTCGTGACCCTTCTTATATTCATTCTCAGCTTTTGATCCACAAATGAAGCACATCTCACTCTTATCAGGAATTTTATTCGGTTTCAAATTCCCAAATGATCGTTTTACGACAGCACTGATAGCATCTGTCTCTGGCTCTAGATCATTCTGGAAATCCTTTCTTAGTTCCTCATCTAATGCCTCAAAATCCTCACTATATTCTTCGTGCTTGTCACACAGATGGGCTAAAAACTCAATCTTTATCAGTTGTGCTTTACGCTGTTTTGAACCATCAATGGAATCATAGACCTCCAGATAAGCATCTGTGAGTTTATCAGTTGGATATTCTTTCATTCCCAGATCATATATTGCTTTGATCAGAATAGGGAGTATTTCTGCGAAATTAGGTGGGATAGACTCAAATCCGTCATCACGTCCTGAACCAGATAGAAGAAGCTCCTTTGCTTGTTTTCTTATCTGATCTTCCTTGTGTTCAACTGGCATTTCAATTTCGCTAAGAATATCATATTCAAACGCGTTCCAACCCAATTTACATTCAAAGTCGAAATTGTGGCTTATTCTTTCAGGAAGGTGTTCCATCACATTGTCTTTTAAAAGATCTCGTCTAATCGAATCCCCGAGATAGACAATTGAGTCAGATGTGCTTCCTACGACAACGCCATACGTATCGCCGTCTATTTCTCCGGAAATTATTTCCTTCACCGTACCAAGAAGGACATCATTCAAAATCGGCTGCTCGAGTTGCGTGAATTCGATTTTGTGAACGTTGTCCGAATCCATCAAGGTGCACATCTGGTCATAGACTCCGTCGACTCCA
Organism: Natrarchaeobius versutus; assembly: GCF_041205745.1. NCBI lineage: Archaea > Methanobacteriati > Methanobacteriota > Halobacteria > Halobacteriales > Natrialbaceae > Natrarchaeobius > Natrarchaeobius versutus. The sequence continues at coordinate 538,253 of NZ_JBGFCC010000002.1, forward strand.
TCTCGTAGCGCAACAGAGGCTGTACTATCACCGATTCGGCAATACCGTTCAAGTCCCCGGAATGATGAGTTGATCCCACGCGTTCCAGAGCTGTCCTCTGTACTTTCCGTTCGTTGGACGAGGTACTGGAGATCGTCCCGGTACCCTTCGCCGAGGAACGCTTCAATTCCGAACGGGTCTCCTTCGCGCTGGTCACCATCCTCGTCCGGTTCAGGGTCAAAGTACCAGTCAAACGCCTCGGCATTGTTTCCGTCGACGTCTATGCCGTAGGCTTCCTGTACAAACTTATTCGTATCGTGGAGCGCAAGCGCGGCTGCAAGAACCTGCACGTCCTCGCCGTAGTCTTCAAACAGGTCTTCGTTGGGGCCAACTGCTTCGTACACGAACGCGTTTACACCAATCGTGATCGCATTGAGGATGTGCGCCGCAAGTGAAGAGTTCGCAGTAGAATCTACTTTGGCATCGTACTTCCCCGCTGCATCGATAATATTCCCGTACAGATCAGTGCTTCCGACGATTGTCTCGTGAGCTTCTCGAGCAGCCTCAGGATTCATTGATCACCAACCTCCACAGTTACATTACCACACCCTCGAGCCACTGCACTTCCGACGCCAGAGTATTCGCCGAACAGTGCGAGTGCCGTCACTGCGTTTTCCACACTGTCACTTGCATCCTTGAAGGCATACTCACAACGCCCGGTGAAGCCTTGCCTGAAGATTGGACGTGGATTCCCGTCGTTTCCTTCAACGCGATTAACAAGGACGCTGTGTGTACGGTAGCTTGAGGCGTCCGGTTTCTCGATCACGGATGACGAAATCGTCTCCCGATCGATGTCGATTTCTAGATCCTCGGGTGCGGCCCGATTCCACTTTCCAAGGAGGCTCGAGAAAACAGCTTGCCTCGTGGGGAACATCGTGGTGACCGAACCAGCCTCTTCGATACACGTCGCTGTTCGAAAGTCGAACTCGAGCGTGGGGTCGTCGACGTCAGCTGCTTCGTCGAGGAGGTCCGCGTGAGAGGTATTCTCGCTCTCGAAGCGATCCACCCGTAACTCGCCGTGGCTCAGTCCGATGGATTCGCCCTCGAGCACGAGCGCGTTTACGAGCGCCTGAAAGACGTCGGTATCGTCAGGATGGACGATTCCGAGCGACAGGTCGTAGGTCTTGCCGGGGAGCAGCGTCTTGTGGTGTGATCTGTCGCTCTCGCCGAAGGGGCCCTGTAAGCCGCTGCAGTGGAGACTTCCCATCGGTGAGTCGTGTACGCTGGCGCCGATCTCGGCGTCGACGCCGGACAGCACAGACAGCAACGCCGAGTAGACGGAGTAGCCGTCGGACTGTGGAACGGGAAACCGGGTTTTGGGCGTGAGTGTGGCCGTTACCCGGCGAACCCGTGAAGTGGACTGAGCGTCCATCCCGTCGGTTGTTGCCATACGGAACGTTTGGAGGGGGGTCACTTAATATTGTTTGCCAGTAGACAAATATGTGCAGTTAAATGTTCTTCAGTGTGTAATACGGCATATTTCTGCATCGATAGGTATTTGCGTCTCGTACCTGTCACAGAACGCGTGCGAACGTACATTTCTCCGATCGGGTACGATACGCGGCGCGTAACCCGTCCAGTGGTCCAACAGGGACTTGGTCCCGACGATACGATGATCCTGTTGCGTCCGAGTACAGAATCAGACACCGAGCGAGCAATGCAGGCAGTTGCAGATGTTGAACAACTACTGCAAGAAATTGAACCGAGGGCAACCTGTTCGATCGAGCGTATATCGACGGAGACGTTCGAGTCGACGGTTCGTGACTGCTGTGCAGTCGTCACTGATGTTGACTCGGAACGCGAAGTGGTAGTCTCGCTCGGCGGTGGTCCACGGGATATCCTCCTCCCATTAACCATCGCAGCCCTCGTGTTGGTTCAGACGATCGATCAAGCACTGTTCTTCAGTGATCTGGATAGCACGGTCCAAGAATGGCGACTCCCCAATTTGACTACTACGATACCGAAGCGAGCGATAGATACGTTCGAATGTATTGTAGCAGCCGAAGACTGGCAAGTGCTCTCGTCGATTGCCGACGAGACCGACCAGTCGAAAAGTACGGTGATTAGACACGTGAACGACCTCGAGGACGCCGGTGTCGTCGAATCTGATACGACTGGGAAGGCCAAACAAGTTCGTGCTGTCTTCTCCGGTGAGTTGCTGTCGTTGGCCCAAAGGACTGGCCGCTAGCAGCGGCGTTCATCGACCATTTTAAACTCCTTGTACAGCCCCCGTTCACGAAGAGGGAGGACGTAATCAAAGCCGGAGAAACAATTATTGGCCTGCTCTTGGTATCTCCACCCCCTGTCGCAGTAGGGAGAAAACCCAGAACGGGATTGAAACAATCAATCCCCCGTGAGAACGAGGAAAGCGAGTACGAAGTCGCAGTAGGGAGAAAACCCAGAACGGGATTGAAACACGTCCGAGTAGAACACCAGCGACTCGAGCGCCGGTCGCAGTAGGGAGAAAACCCAGAACGGGATTGAAACGCCGAATGGGAGCATCCCCACGCGAATAAAATCGAAGTGTCGCAGTAGGGAGAAAACCCAGAACGGGATTGAAACTCGACCAGCCCTTTGTCTTCGAGATCGTCAAACCAGGTCGCAGTAGGGAGAAAACCCAGAACGGGATTGAAACGCGGACCTCCACCAAGTCCACCGCCAAGACTGCTGGGTCGCAGTAGGGAGAAAACCCAGAACGGGATTGAAACTCGTCGGTCTATCCACACATGCACCCGTCCCGACCGTCGCAGTAGGGAGAAAACCCAGAACGGGATTGAAACGACAGACGGCTGGGCAGTATCTCGGCAAGTACCTGAGCGGTCGCAGTAGGGAGAAAACCCAGAACGGGATTGAAACACGACTAACATGGGCGCGATTCGCGGGTTCGCGACGGTCGCAGTAGGGAGAAAACCCAGAACGGGATTGAAACTTCATGATGAGCTCTGACGATGGTCCTCGAGCCGAGTCGCAGTAGGGAGAAAACCCAGAACGGGATTGAAACATTCGATGACGGATACACAGCTCATAGACGGTTGCTGTCGCAGTAGGGAGAAAACCCAGAACGGGATTGAAACGATGGAAGCGAGACTATCAACCCGTTCGGGGATAGAGTCGCAGTAGGGAGAAAACCCAGAACGGGATTGAAACCAGCGTGCTCCTCGAGCACGGCGTTTTGGCTCTGCGGTCGCAGTAGGGAGAAAACCCAGAACGGGATTGAAACTTTGTAACACCAAGATCCAAGAGAGACTACCGGACCGTCGCAGTAGGGAGAAAACCCAGAACGGGATTGAAACTCGATCTGGATCTCGAGCTTCCGCGTGTCGGGGTTGGTCGCAGTAGGGAGAAAACCCAGAACGGGATTGAAACCACTGAGCACTCTGCACGGACATGACTCGCAAATTGTCGCAGTAGGGAGAAAACCCAGAACGGGATTGAAACGGTAAAGTGTCCCAGCGTATTCCTCGCGGCGTGAAGGTCGCAGTAGGGAGAAAACCCAGAACGGGATTGAAACATCGTCGGAGTGGCCGGCAGCGGTGCTCATTGTCACTGTCGCAGTAGGGAGAAAACCCAGAACGGGATTGAAACACGTATTTCTTCGAGTGGTTCTTGCACTGTTTATGGGGTCGCAGTAGGGAGAAAACCCAGAACGGGATTGAAACGACTGATCAACTCGAGAATCGACTGCATCGCCGAACCGTCGCAGTAGGGAGAAAACCCAGAACGGGATTGAAACCTCGAAACCCATGCCTGACGGCGACGATGACGTCAAGGTCGCAGTAGGGAGAAAACCCAGAACGGGATTGAAACGCGGTCAACTCGACCATGCCACTGTCGCGGTGGACGGTCGCAGTAGGGAGAAAACCCAGAACGGGATTGAAACAACGTCAACTTCGAGAGCATGGGTATCATGATCTTGTCGCAGTAGGGAGAAAACCCAGAACGGGATTGAAACGGAACTGATCGACCCGAACCCGCACCACCTCGAATGGGTCGCAGTAGGGAGAAAACCCAGAACGGGATTGAAACCTGTTTACGATCAATCTGACGCGGCACTATTGGCAACAGTCGCAGTAGGGAGAAAACCCAGAACGGGATTGAAACCTGTTTACGATCAATCTGACGCGGCACTATTGGCAACAGTCGCAGTAGGGAGAAAACCCAGAACGGGATTGAAACGAGTTGCCGACAAGATCGTTATAGAGGTCAGCGGTCGCAGTAGGGAGAAAACCCAGAACGGGGCTGAAACATACCTCGATGTAACGCGCTGTTACATACCGTAACAGCCGTTTTGCTGTATGAAAATCCCGAGATTTGCCGACGGGTGCGCCAGCCAATAAGGTGAGGAAGACAGCCAAGATGCCCTGTGATTGGTGTGGTCACTGAAAATAAATCTGTCACAGCCCGATCAACTTCACGCGGCCATTAGTCGTGGATTAGGTTCTTTTCTTCACCGACACCTGAAAGTTCTCGAGGACAAACTGCTGACCGACTAGAAGAGTATAGACCAAGAGTTGAGCCCGGGCTCTCGTCCTTACCAAGGACGCGTGAAATTCCGATCCTAAAATCAGACCCATTCGAGCTCCGCATTGTGAGCTCTGAGATACTTCGGGGAAACCGTGCTCTCGGGTAGTGAAATGAGATCACCAGCCCGATCGCAAATGGTCTCACGCAACAGCTAACTGCCCGTCTCAAACTGGGGATTCACTCGCAGATGGAACTCAGCATCGATCGTGAACAGCTTCCGATCGAATGCGGCATGATGGATCTTACTCAGCGGGAGTACATTCTGGAGATCAGCTCGATACTCTGGATAATCTGACCAAGGAAGGATGTGGGCAACATCTAACAAAGCTGGATGGTCTACATCAGAGATAGCACAGGTCTGATCGAACTGATAGAGCGCAGTCGCTCGGAACTCGGGATCTATTGCTCTGGCCTCTACTGTGGTGTCGTAGGTACCAGCCACCATTGGGTCCGACGCGACAGACTCATCCATCGTCGTTGAGCCTGCCCACGCCTCTACCGCATTGCCGGTGAACTGACGTCCCTCAGCTGACAGCGTGTACTGGTCTCCATCCTTCTGAACGATACCAAGACTATGGAGCCAATTAACCCGCTGTAGCGCCATATCGTCGTTTGACGGATCCCAACCGAGTTCGGGATGCGTATTGAGTTGTTGTCGACTCACATCGTCGATCGACATCGGCCCTACAGACAGCGCGTAGAGCAAGCTTCGAAGTCCGAGATTTCGTCGACACATGATCTCGAGGAGGGTTTCAGTTGATCGATTAGCGAAATACCGTTGGCCCTCAGGGCCAAGATCCCACTCATCGGCATGAACCTCGAGGAAGCCGACGTCCTCGAGATAGTCACACCGTCTCAAGATCGAATCCCGACTCGAGACCTGTTCAAACCGTCCTCGATGCCAGCCAACGAGTTCGTCCGTCGTTGGCTGTTGAGCGTTGACGTACTCGATGATTGCATCGAGTGTTTCGACGTAGCTTGTCGCTCCGCCAAACATCGGAACGATGCTTCGGAGTCGTTCAGACGACATTTCTAGATCTGCAGTATATTTCGAAGGACCTCACATCACTATTTGGGCAACCCCAAACTCGTCTTCGCGTTGTGTTTTGTGCGCCTGAACGGGTGCAGGCGCATCAGAGAACGTGTCTGCGTGAAAATCCAATGCTACAGCGAATGATACAGACTCCCGAACACGGAACGTCGACGTGTTTGAATCCAGTTTGTGAAAACCCAACGACGACGGTATACTGCTCGCCGGCATGTGCAATTTCGCATCAAGATCAGGTCCAACTCGAGATCACAGAGGCCCAGTCATGATGCTCGAGGTCCAGCAGACTCGAGGACACCACATTGTACTCGACGTCGACAAGGAGTTCTGCGAGACAGTTGTCTCGGCCTGTGAGCTTCGAGGAGAGTGGTTCGAAACACACGGTGACAAGGAGATCGGAAATCGACTGGACGCAATCGCGACGACCTGGATGGTTGGACGTCGACATGGGCGTGTCCACAGTCGAATTGCGTGGCTGGCTCTCGCTGCTGACGCCTGTGAGTGGTATGCTGAATTGCTTCAGAGAACTCGAGAAGAAGAACTTGCTCGGCGAGCGAAAGATGCCTGTCGACAGCTCAAGAGCACGCTTCGAGAGCATCGACGGATGAACGGTCGTAACTACGAACTCAGAACGAGAAGGTAGTGCCACCGTTTCGAACACTGACAGCGGAAACTCTCGATGAGCTCCGAGTTATCCCACTTAAAATTGTATTCTCTATAACTACCACCTATTATTAACCAACAAAAGATGATTCACCCAACGTTTGTTGGTTAACAACGTCGATTGAATACACCTGATTTGCGATATGGTCTCGGAACCACCCTCGACAACTCGAACATATTTGAAGGATCCAAAAATATATTGAGAGAGAAGACCTATAGATAGGTATGACCAGGTTCGATCCAGCACCCGATTCCGACGATACTCAGCGACGGTGGCAGACGGGAACAGACACGTTTGGTCGTATCTACGACATCGTCCTCGGGATAACGTCTCCGACTGCGTACACCGAGATTGCTGAGCTTGCGGACTGCTCTCCAAACGCCGCGAAAAAACACCTCGACCGCTTAGCGGAAATGGGTATCGCTCGAGCCGATAGAGACAGCCGGCCGGCTACATACGAACGAAACGAGGGATATCTTGAGTGGCAAGACGCCAGTCGAATCGCAACCAAGCTCTCCCTCGAAGAGATCATCGGCCGTGTAGAGGAGCTTGAAGCACAGCGGACGGAATACGAAGCGCGGTTCGAGACGGCAGACCCAACGGCTGTTAACGTGTTCGATCACGCTGATCACGAAGCGATCCACGAGCGGATGACTACAGTCAGTGAATGGCAGGGCGTGATTCGAGATATTCGACTGTATGAACTTGCACGCCAGCTTTCACAGAACGACGGCCATCTCATTCCGGCATAAATGAGCCAACCACCGGAGGATTCAGCGCCTCATTCAACAGGCCCACCGGATCGACAGACACTGCGTCTGCTGGAGCGACATTTTGCGTCGGATTCACTCGTCGCCGAGACTGCGTTCGACCCAGATCCCTACGAACCCCGACTGCTTACTGGATATCTCAACACTGAACAATATCCTGACTCGGTGACTGCGGCCCGACTCGACATCCGATGGTTCACAACTGGCGATTTCTCGGTCCACTACGTCGAAGAACAGGAGGATGAAGAACTCTGGGAGTGTCGCTGGGACCGGCACCCGAACACACATAACACCCGCTTGCACTTCCATGAGCCACCAACTGCCACCGAAGTCACTAATCTCGAACTCCCGTCACTCCATCCACTCGAAGTATACTCGACCGTCCTCACGGCAATAGAGCTACGCATAGAGAGACTGTGGTCCAACAGATAGTCGAGTTCAGCAGGCAACGCCACAACTCGCTCGGAACGCTCCCCTCGTTTCAAACGTGGGCCTCAAGAGCGGACGCTCGAAGTCGTTTTTTGTGCGCCTGAGAGGCTCGAGGCGCGACTCACTGTGCCTCGAGATCACTGATGAGTACGGATCAGCCACTGCAAAGCGAACCGCATCGGGACGACCAGACCACACAGACAGACAGAAGCGATCGGGACCGCAACTACCCAGGTGACGTTGCCCGCCTTCATGGACATGAACTCGTCGCCATTGACGAGTGGCTGCTCGGCACTGAGCCGTCACCATACGAGATTGACCTGACAGAGGGTCATGAATACCGGACACGCTACTGGCGTTGCAGAAAGTGTGGACAAGAATGCAACCGTCGAGACGAGTTCGCCAGCCCTTGTGACACCCCACAGCCACCGACTGCACTCAAGGCTGGCGGCTACTCGATCGACGAACCACGAACCCGTCGTGCACTCACCGAAGAGATGGACGTGCGATTCGGCCAACGAGGACCTGTCTACACCGTCGGCAGTGAGAGTGGAAGCACGTACGTAGTCGACGTCGAACAAGAGACGTGCACTTGCCCTGATTTCGAACAGCGCCACCCAGACGGGGGTTGCAAGCATCTCCGCCGTGTCGACCTCGAGATTCGGACTGGACTCGTTCCCACACCAGACGGGACGTTCGTTCAATAACGAAGAGAGACACAGTTGAAACAGAAATAATCCTGCCCGCCATAGATATATATCGCTACGACGGGTAGGCTGCAACACGGAGACCTCACGCATGGATCTCACAGATATCCCCGACGATGCGTACGGCAGCGACGAGCCACCGCCCGATCTCGATGGGCTAGAATCACCCGACTCGCTCCTCAAGGGTGGGCCGATTCGAGAGCGACTTCTCGATGTTGTCGTCGGGCTTCGCACGCCGACGAAGGTCTCGACGATCGCCGAGCGCGCCGATTGTGACACCGAGACAGCACGGGATTACTTGGAGTGGTTCGACGAGATGGGCATGGTCCACCGGCACGACGGCCGCCCGGTCCGCTACGAGCGCAACGATGCGTACTTCCGGTGGCGGCGCATCGACCATATCCGCACCGAATACGCTGAGCAAGACATCGTCGACGCACTCGCAGAGACCATCGAACAGATCGAAGAGTACAGAACGCAGTTCGATGCGAAGCACCCGGACGAGGTCTCGCTCGTCGAAGCGAACCAGAATTTGGGTATGTCAACAGAAGCGGCATGGGAAGCACTCTCCGAGTGGGAGACACTCGAACGGCGAGCAGCGCTCCTCGACGCTGCCCGCCGCGATGACCCGATCTCTGGCAGCAATCCACGACACATTGATGCCTGACGACACAGCTGAGCCACCGAGTCGAGGCCCTATCGATACGGAAATTCTTGACCGAGTCGCCGCCCATCTCGCCCGGAGCGAACGGTTCGCCGACATCCAGACACGACCGTCATACGCACCAAATCCGGTCGTCGCTAACTACGATCTCGGATACTTTCCAAGTGGCGTCACGCGTGCGTCCCTTCGGATCCGCTGGTTCGAGACTGACGACTTCAACGTCCACTACTCCGAACAATACCGAACAGACGACTCGTGGGAATGTCGATGGGACCGCCACCCGAATGATCATAATACCCGCGAGCATTTCCATCCGCCCCCAGATGCACCGACACCTGGAGGGGACGCTGACTATCCCGACGAATGGCGAGACGTACTCGCAACCGTTCTTACCCGTCTCGACGACCGGATCAAAGCGTTCTGGGACGAGTAACAATCTGGCGAGACCCAAGCGTTCGCACCGACAGTGTGTCGGCAGACTGTGCCCACCGAGAAACAGGAACGTCAACTGCAGTTGCTAATACTGACGTCACTATAGTCGGAATTAGAAATAATTGCTTACTTTTGGCGCAGAGATTCGATCAAGAGTTGTATCAATCGCTGTTGTGAGGTCGTTAAGTGAGTCAAAGAAACGGTTGCTAAGTGCTGCTTGGAGTTGTCTCCAGCACTCTTCGACGGGGTTTAGCTCTGGCGAGTACGCTGGTAATGTCACGAAGGCGAGGTCGTCACGGGCCGCCAGGTCCGTGACGGCCGACGCCCGAAAATACGGCGCTCATCCAACACAACAATTAAGTTATCTTCGAACTCTTTGCATAACGCGAGAATGAAATGTTTTGCGTGATCGGCGGTAACGTACTCTTCAAATCGAGAGAAAAAGTGATCACCGTCCTCGGTGATCGCGCCCAGAAGGCACGTCCAGTCGCGTTGTCCAGACAATTCAACGGATGGCCGCGTGTCGCGCGGAAACCACGCGGTATGCGGCTCGAATTGCACGGATTCCTTGGTTCGATCGATACAGAGAATTGTGGCGTTCATCTCCCACCTTTTAAGTTCTTCGCGGAACGTCTCTTACTCCTCAGCATCTGATTCGGCGGACAGGACGTGGTTTTTGAGAGCCCAAATCCCGCTTTGTTGAGCAACCGTTGGCAGCTCCGGATCGAGTACTCGACATCGTCCGTCTCACCGACATATTGCTGAACCTTGTTACTATTTTTCTGAGAGGTTCTGTTTTCTCCCAGACTGATGAGTATCAGTAACGGCCTGCTCGAGCGACCCGTCAGTGTCGAGTCGCTTGAACCAACTGTAGATTGTTTGTCGGCCGGTGTTGTGCCACTCGGCAAGTTCGGTCTGCGCGACACCGTTCTTGTACGTAATCGCCACTAACAGCCGTTGTGTCGGCTTTTCCCCCGGGGTTGGCGACTGCGTCGTGAGGTTCTTCGACGGAGGTTTCCTCGAGATGGCCCATTACAAACCGCAACAATCTATGGGTGGAAAATTATAATGATTGCTATCGTTTCAGCGATGTTGTCTCGGATCAGCAACACAACTGTCTGTACATCACAACCACAAATATTATAATGCAGTGCCCTGTTAACCCGCCTCATGGACAGTGATACAGCCAATGTGCCGGTACTTGTAGCGGGTGCTGGGCCTGTCGGAATGACGACAGCACTCGCATTGTACGCACGCGGCGTCGAAACGACGATCCTCGAGGCAGAGCCGGAAGACCGCGACCGGTCCGGGAGCCGCGCGATTTACGTCCACGGGACGACGCTCCGGACGCTCGAGCGGATCCACTCAGAACTCGGAACCGATCTCGTCGACGAAGGACTCGTCTGGCCGACTCGACGAACGCTGTACAAGGGGACGGAAGTGTTCAACCGAACGTATGATTCGCCCGGTGGGTCGGGCGATATTCCCCACTTTACCAGCGTCCCACAGGTTATCACCGAGCAGTACATGCTCGACGCGCTTGCGAAAGTTGGAATCGACATCCACTGGGAATCCGAGGTCGTCACCGTTGACTCCTCGTCCAACGGCGTCCGCGTCGAGACCGCCGACGGACGAGAGTGGCAAACCGAGTACGTCGTCGGTGCCGACGGCGGCGGCTCGACAGTTCGCAAGGAAATCGGCGCGAACTTCGAGGGTGATCAGTCCGAGAACGCCTTCCTCATCGCCGACGTTGCGGACGAAGCGATCGACGACGACCACCCGGACCTCGAGCGAGTGTTTCACTACGACGCGCCCGAAGCCGACGGTCGCAACGTGTTGCTCGTTCCCTTCACTGGCGGCTGGCGATTGGATATCCAGTGTCTCGAAGAGGACGATCCCGAAGAACTCAGCAGCGACGGGCGGATGCGTGAGTTCGTCTGCGATATCATGGGTGAGGAGTACGAAGAGCAGTTGAAGTGGGTCTCCTCGTACTACTTCTTGCAGGTGATGGCGGATTCGTTCATCGACGATCACCGACGTGTGCTACTGGCCGGCGAAGCGGCACACTTGCTGGCGCCGTTTGGCGCTCGTGGGATGAACTCCGGTGTTGCAGACGCCGACGAGGCCGCGTCGGCGATTTCCGTGGCGCTCGACGCTCGAAGGGACGCAGTTGCTCGCGACGAGATCGAACTGTACGCTGCCCGACGCGAGACGGCCGCCGAGTATAATCTCACCGCCGCCGGGCAGGCTCTCGAATATCTCCAAGGTGAGGATCCGGTAACCGTCCTCCGAAAGGAAGTCGCCGCCTCATTAGCAGATCAGTTCGAGACTGCGGGTGAGTGGCTCGACGACGCTCCGTACGGGCCCCACGGGGCGCCGCCAATCGTCTCGACCGGAAACTACTAGCTACAGGGCTTGACGCGGTATTGTCGTTCGTGTTCGAACGAGGTCGAACTGCAGTTTCTCCGAGCTCGGTGGGACTCGAAGAATCAGGTACGTTCGCTCAGTGTATTGTGAGACATGCTGCATCGGGTGTAGCAGACAGCAGCCCCGTCAGAAACGGCATTCGAGGCCAACCGATTCAGACCCAATCCAGACGGTATCTCGGTGACGCAAGTGGGTTCGGCGTACACATCGAAGCGGTGTGCCAAGTGCGGATTCACCGACCACCCGGAAGGGTTTGACGCCGAGTCCACGCACAGGCCCCACCCTCAAAGCGCCGAAGGCGCTTAGGGCGAGGTAGTTGACACCGTAGCGAAGCAAAAGTGCGTGTCGGTCCACCGGTGTGGACGGTTGTGTCACGTTCCGTATCGGTACTTTATCGTAATCGAATCCACCATTCCCTCGAGTTTCTGCAGGAGTTCGTGCTGGTACGTCTCGTCCTTGATGCGTCCGGTCGGACAGACCACACCGGCCGAGCCCTTGAGCTGGCCGTTGATGATGATCGGCGCGCCGATCAGTCCCATTCCTTTGACCTGTTGGTCCCAGTCGACCGCGTACCCTTGCTCTCGAACCGTTTTCAGTTCCGCGCGTAGCGTCTCCTCGTTAGTGATCGTCTCCTCGGTTCGTCGCTCGAGTCCCTGGTCGATGATTTCATCGGCTCGGTCAGATGACAGGTGTGCGAGGATGGCTTTCCCTGTCGCGTTCGAGTGTAGAGGGGTGGTCATTCCCGAGTAAATGCCAAGTTCAAGTGAGCGATTCCCTGACTCGATGTGGAGGATAACTGAGCGGCCGTTTTTCTCGATCACGAGCGTCACGAGTTCGCCCGTTTCCATCGCGAGTTCCTGAAGTTTCGCTTCTGAGGCCTGAAAGAGGCTGCTTCGGTGTTTGATCCGCGACCCCGTGGTAAGAAAGCGGTGACTGAGCTGGTACTCGCCACCGTCGTTGACAACGTATCCGGTCTCTTGCAGCGTCCGCAAATAGACGTGGGCCGTGCTCTTCGGAATGTTCATCTGTGTCGCAACCTCAGAGGGACCCGCCCCGTTGACCTCCCAGAGTACGTTCAGTACGTCGAACGCACGCAACACCGAATTCATCGGGGGTGTGCCGTCGGTCATGGTCGAACCATCATTGTCAACAGTGATAAACCGTCCGATACTGTTAGACACAATTTCGCTTTCTGCGAACTGGCCCAGTCGATATCAGCCCCATCTATGATCGTTAGACGCTACTTCCCCGTCAAAAACGTTTGTCTCTGTGCTCCTATTACGAACGTACTGCTGTAATTCCCACGATGGACGATGCGGGCCCGACTAACGTGTCCCGAAATTAATAGGGATAGTCTGGCCAAGAATAGTAGACGGATTACACGACAGTCAGTACAGACCGACACTATCGGGGATAACCGCAAGCGAAACAAGCTGATTCAAACACCCCACTGAGTAATTGCAGCGCTCGAGGACCGATCCTCACCCGTCAACACAGAGTGATCGAGCCACCTAACAGACGGTTCGAAGCGACCGCGTCTACTAGTAATAGACGGGTGCGAACATCTTCGGTTCTGATACTCAAAACGGTGGCCCGGAAAGTCGATGCCAGTCCTGGCTATAGTAACAACTGCAACAATTTCCACACTGATCGCCGACTCGTCTGTCGATCAGGTGTGCAATGACGTGCAGTGGCGACTATAGCTTACCCCCAATATAGGATTCGACGAATTCGTCGGATTGAAGCGACTCTGTCGCCCCCGAGCGACGGACCGCACCGTTCTCGAGGAGGTAGAGCCGGTCAGCGTGTTCGAGCGCGAACGTGATGTTCTGCTCGCAGAGCAAAACCGTTACGTCAAGTTCAGTGATAGCGGTTAGCGCTTCGCTGATGTCTTCGAGGACGACTGGCGCGAGCCCGATGGATGGTTCGTCCAAAATCAAGAAGTCAGGGTCGCTCATCAGCCCCCTTCCAAGTGAGAGCATCTGCTGTTCGCCGCCACTCAGGCTTTCGGCTTCCTGAGACCGGCGCTCCTCTAGGCGCGGAAAGAGCGCGAAGACTTCCGCGAGACGCTCGTCCTCGCCGCCGTTGTTCAGGTACGAGCCGAGCCGGAGGTTCTGTTCGACGCTCATCTGGCCAAACAGGTCTCGGCGCTCGGTGCAGTAGAACAGGCCGTCTTCGACGAGCGTTTGCGTCGACGATCCTGCAATCTCTTGGCCGCGATAGGTGATCGAGCCCTCGTAGTCGAGAAAGCCGCTTATCGCATCGACGAGCGTCGACTTGCCGGCACCGTTCGGTCCGATCACACCGATGGTTTCGCCCGTCTGGACATCGATGTCGACACCGTTGAGCGCCGTCACCTTGCCGTACGAAACCGTGAGACCCGACACCGAAAGCAGTGAGTCACTCGAGTCAGCCATCTACAACTCACCTCCGAGGTACGCTTCCTGGACAGTCGGATCGTTTCGGATCTCATCCGGTGTGCCGTCAGCAATTTTCTCGCCGAAGGAAATAACGATGACGCGATCGACGAGATCGAGCAGGCCGTGCATGTTGTGATCGATCACGACCAGCGTCATGCCATCGTCACGAAGCGAGGTGAACAGTTCAGCAGTGCGTTCGATCTCCTCCGTCGTGAGTCCGGCGAACGGCTCATCGACCAGCAGCAGGTCCGGATCGGTCCCGAGCGCGCGCCCAATCTCGAGTCGGAGCAGCCCCGCGTGCGGGAGTTCGTCTGGCATCTGGGACGTGACGTCACCGAGGCCGACCTGCTCGCAGATTTCCCGTGACCGTTCGTCCGTGTCAGCGCGAAAGTCCGAACGCGAGAACAACGAGTTGGGGACCTGTGAGAGGGCAATGTTCTCGAGGACCGTCCGATCGTTCAGCGGCCGGAACGTCTGATACGTCCGTGCGATCCCCCCTTCGACGAGTTCGTGTTGTGGTCGTCCGGTCACGACCTCGCCGCGATAGTAGATCGTCCCGTCCGTCGGCGCCATCGTCCCTGAGACGCAGTCGAACGTGGTCGATTTGCCAGCTCCGTTCGGACCGATGAATCCGAGGATTTCCCCCTCGTGGACGGCAAACGAGAGGTCGTCTACTGCAGTGACGCTCCCGAACTGTTTCGTGACGTTCTCGAGTCGGAGAACGTCGTCCGTCTGTCCCTCGTCGCCGGTCGAATGGGTTGAATGGGTACTCATCATTACGTGTGTCAGGAGATCGGTTCAGTCTGTTCGGTTCGTCGCTGGGCGAGTTCGTGGCTCAGGTCCTCGAGCCATGGAAGTATCCCTCTCGGCAGGAAGAACAGAACCAGCAGTGCGAGGCTGAAAAACAGGACCATTGAGATGTGACCGACCGTGACGTCGAGCAGTGGGATTGTCAGACTACTGGTTTGGAGTGCGTCCCGGATAAAGTAGTAGGCGATGCCCGCCACTGCGGGGCCCGTGATCGTCCCCATTCCGCCGAGGATGCTGACGATAACGACCTCGATACTGACGACGATGTAGAGTAGTTCACCGACGCTAGGCTCGCCGACCGGTGTGTGGACGAACGCGGCCCCAGCCAGTCCACCGATGGTACCGCTCATCGTGAACGCGAACACCTTGAACTTCGCAACGTTGATGCCGGCGGATCGGACTGCGTCTTCATCCTCGTGGATCGCTGTGAAGATCGAGCCGATATACGAGCGTGTGAATACGTAAAAGAGTGCGTAGATGGCCAGAAACAGGAAGAGCGCGACATAGTAGTAGACAATTGTCTGGTGTTCAAACGGCGTCTCGAACCCAATCGCCGAGAGGACACTAATGGTATCGTCAACCGGAATTAGTCCCGCCGGACTCGGGAGCCCCGCATCTCCACCGAGAGTTCCAGGGAAGATATTCACGATTTGGACGAGCACGATTGGCGCGATCAACGTGATCAGTCCCAGATACGGCCCCTCAAGGCGAAGCGCCGGGTACCCGACGACGAGTCCTGCGATCCCGGCTGCGATTGTTCCGATTAGAATCCCCACCAGCGGACTAATTCCGAGTTCAAGATTGAGGACTGCCGCAGTATAGCCGCCGATGCCAAAGAACATGCTGTGACCGAAACTCAGCTGTCCCGTGTAACCGGAGACGTAATCCCAACTCATCGCGAACATGCCAAGAAACAGTGCTGCGGTGAGCTGTCTGAGCGTGAGTATCGGCATGAGTAGGGGTGCTGAAAGCAACCCGACTACGCATGCGATGCCGACGAGATATCGTGGTTCGAGATCTACCCGTGTCATGTAATCACTTACCTTCTACCGTATACCTCCGAACCCACCTCCATATATTTTTCTCCCTTCCCCGTGCACGATGTCTCTCTGCCAGCAACACCAGAACCGTAGCTGTCGACGGTATCGCTTTGCCCGATAGCTGGCACACGATAGCAGCTAAATCGTCTGTGCAGCGTTCGAGCTGCGGGGTGTCGCAGTCAATCTCGGCGAATTGCTGTCAGAATAACTTCAATAATTTTATCTGCTATTAGAAATACTCACTTCATATGCGTGGTAATCGCGTGCACAGCACGGACAGTGTGAGCCGAATGAGCAGACGGCAGTTCGTCGGACTCGCGGGAGCGGGTGCGGCCGTCTCATTTTCGGGGTGTGTTGGGGGATCAGACAACGGAGGCAGTGATGGCATCACAATCGGTCTCTTGGCGTTCGAGCCGGGCAGCGCACCGCAGGGGACCGCCCAGCAGCAGGCTGCCGAACTGGCCGTTTCCGACCTCAACGACGACGGCGGCGTCCTCGGCGAGGATGTCGAATTGCTCGAGTCGAATACACAGGGGTCGGCCTCGACTGCCAGTGATCGCTATTTGGAGTTCGTCACCGAGGAAAACGTCAATATTACGACCGGCGTGTTCCAGACGGAGGTGATGACCGGTCTCATGTCCGATATCGCCGATCACCAGACGATTCACATGAGCGGTGGTCACACCTCACCAACGATTGCCCAAATGCTCGCAGACGACTACGAGCAGTACAAGTACCAGTTCCGCCCGTACGGGAACGCCACCCACTGGATCGAATCGATTACGGACCTTGCTGGGCATATGCAAAACGAAGCCAACTGGGAACGAATCGCCATCCTCGCCGAGGAGTACGAGTGGACGCAGTCGTTCACCAATGAACTTCCCGATATGGTCGAGGATGCTGGCCTCGAGGTCGTGTACAACGATCGGTATCCATCCGATACGGAGAACTTCACGCCGCTGTTCGACGACCTCGAGGGCGAGGACGCAGACGCCGTCGTCATGGCCCAGGCCCACACCGCCGGGCCGGCGATGATCCAGTGGCGAGAAGAGGAACGCGAGTTCGCGATGTGCGGCCAGATCTCACAGATCGTCGATCCAGGATCGTACGAGGCGTTCGACGGTGACAATGAGTTCGCAATCAGTAACGCGCCCGCGGTCCACACCGCCGACCTCACCGATCAGACGGCTGACTTCGCGGAGCGATACAACGACGAGTTCGACGTCTACCCGAACGATGCCTTCTCGTATGCAACATACGACGGTCTCATGATGTGGGCCGAAGTCGTCGAACAGGAGGGCACGACGGATGCTGAGGACATCGTCCCGGCGCTGGCCGAGGCGTCCTACGAGGGCACGCGCGGCGTGATCGAGTTCAACGACCAAGACCACGAGTACCCACACGACGCGAAGTTCGGTGAGGACTACCTCCAGCGAATCAACTTCCAGTGGCAAGAACAGGATGGCGAGGGCATCCAGGAGGTCATCCATCCCGACGGGTTGGCTACTGCAGACTACCAAGAGCCGCCGTGGTTCTAATCTATGGTCGACATCGTTAGCATCGGTGCGAATACGGTCGTCCTCGGGTCACTGTACGCCCTCATCGCGATGGGGTTCACTCTCATCTTCGGCGTCGCCGGACAGGCAAACCTCGCACACGGCGGGACGATCACGATCGGGGCGTTTACCGCCTGGTACGTCGCCGGCCTCGGCGGTGGCGTCTGGATCGGACTGGCGGCGGCGACCGTCACGGGAGCGATCTTCCACGTCGTGTTGTACCGGGTGTTCGTTCGCCACATCGACAACCCGGTGAACGTGTTGATACTCACGCTGTTGGCTTGGTTCGTCGTCGAATACAGTTTTCTAGCGGCCATTGGATCCGAACCACGGTCGGTTCCATCGTTACTGAGCGGTACGACGTCGATCGTCGGCGTCTCGTTCCTGTACAACAACCTGTTGATATTCGCCCTCTCGTGGGTGTTCATCGGTGCGCTCTTTGGCTTCGTCAATTACACGAAGACCGGCCAAGCGATTATCGCCACCAGCATGAACGAGAGGGGTGCCGCACTGGTCGGGATCAAGACCGACGACATCACACTCTTGACGTGGGCGCTAGCCGGCTTCCTCGCGGGCTCCGCCGGTGTGCTCTACGGATCGTTCCGGGCCGCATCGTGGGATATGGGGATGACGCCGCTCGTTCTAGCGTTCGCAATCGTCATCCTCGGCGGCATCGGATCGATCCGCGGGAGCGTCATCGCCGCGTACATCATCGGCTTCCTCGAGGTGTTTACCATCTCCGCCATCTCGCCGCGACTCAGTGGGATGACGGCGCTCCTGGTGATCATCATCGTGTTGCTGGTCAAACCGACGGGGCTCTACGGTCGAGAGCTTCCCGGCTAAGATCTGTCGTTGCTTTTCGCTTCGATCAGGGGACCGAGGCGAGGATCGCTCGTCGACGCTGGTACACGGATGTCGAGGGGGCTGTCGTCCGTTTCGTCGAATCGCTCCCGTCCGGTAGTCGGCCCCCGATTTCGATACTGTCCCACGCGACCGACCGAAAGCGGGGCCGCTCGCGTCCCTCCCCATATGGAGCGGTTCTTCCGACAAAACCTCCGATAGAACCGAGAACGCGTTCTACGAATCAACGGTAGCGGACTCGTCGACTTTGCTGGGTACACGGAGAATCGAACTGAGATGGAGAGAGAGAGGAGTGATCAGCCCACTATCCGCGTTACTCGTCAATTGGCAGCCGTCCGTGCTCCGACGTGAACTGATCGCGCAGTACCTTCTTGTCAAACTTGCCGGTGGTCGTCTTCGGAATCGACTCGATGAAGACGAGTTGGTCCGGCAGCCACCACTTCGGAAACCGCTCTAAGAGGTGCGCTTTCAGTCCGTCTTCGGTGACGTCCTCGCGCTGGACGACGTAGGCGACCGGCCGCTCGTCCCACTTCTCGTGTTCGATGTTGATCACCGTCGCCTCCTCGACGGCGTCGTGGGCCATCAGCTCGTTCTCGAGTTCCAGCGAGGAGATCCATTCCCCGCCGCTCTTGATGACGTCGTCGAGTCGGTCGACGACCTCGAGGTAGCCGTACTCGTCGATCACGCCGACGTCGCCGGTCTTGAACCACCCGTCGTCGGTGAACACCTGTTGGGTCTCGTCGGGCCGGGCGTAGTACTCGTCGATGAGCCACGGCGAGCGCGCCTGGATCTCGCCGGTCGACTCACCGTCGTGCGGGACTGCCTCGCCGTTCGGGGCCCGCAGCCGGATCTGGACGCCGGGCGCGGGGAGGCCTGGTTTCATCTGCTGTTGGTAGCGCTCGCTCTCGGACAGTTCCTGCACCTCGGAGGTGGTCATCGTGTTGACGAGATGGGGCGCGGCCTCGGTCATGCCGTACCCCTGCTGGATCGGCGCGTCGATCTCCTTGTCGAACTTCTCCATGAGCCACTCCGGCGGCGACGTGCCGCCGATGAGGACCCGCTCCAGGCTCTCGAGTTCGACGTCGTCGCGCTCGTCGTAGAACTCGGCCATCTCGAGCCAGACCGTCGTCACCGCGGCGGTGACGGTCACGTTCTCCCGGTCGATGAGTGTCGCGATCTCCTCTGCGTCGGTCTTTGGCCCCGGTAAGACGAGTTTCGAACCGCACATCGTCGCGGTGTAGGGCAACCCCCAGGCGTTGACGTGGTACATCGGGACGACGGGCATCACGGTATCGTTCTCGCTGATCCCGAAGACGTCGACGTGACTGTGGGTGACGGTGTGGAGGTAGAGGTCCCGGTGGGAGTACGACGCCCCCTTCGGTAGCCCGGTCGTTCCGGACGTATAGCAGATCCCGGCCTCTCGGTCCTCGTCGAGCATTGGCCAGTCGTACTCGGTGTCCCGACCCTCGAGCAAGTCCTCGTAGCTGATGACCGGCTCGAGACTGGTCTCTGGGACATCGTCGTCGAGGATCACGTATTGCTCGACGGTTTCGAACTGGTCGGCGACGTTCTCGACGGTGTCGACGAAGGCGGGATCGACGAAGATGAGTTCGTCCTCGGCCTCGTTGACGATCTCGACTATGTGTTCGTCGGGGAGCATGTGGTTGGTCATGTGGATGCTCCGCCCGCTACAGGCGAGCCCGAAGTACAGTTCGAAGTGGCGGTGGTGGTTGATCGCCATCACCGACAGACGCGCACCCGGATCGACGCCGAGGTCGTCCAGCGCGTTGGCGAGTCGGCAGATCCGGTCGTACGCGTCGTCGTACGTGTACCGGTGGGTCGTTCCGTCGGGTTCTTCCGAGACGATTTCCTTGTGGCCGAACAGATCCGTGGCCCGTTTGAGCATGACCTGCAGTGTGAGTTCGTACGCTTTCATTCGTTTTCACCGTCGTTCACGTTTCGGGGTTTGAATCGGTAGAATACCCGTTCCTGATCGGTCGGCCCGTCGATCTCGACGATCTTCAGTTCGACCGAATCGCCGATCCCGAGGTCGGCGTAGGAGGCGTCGTCGATCCGGGCCGACAGTTTGACCGGGCCGAGGTCGACGACCCCGACGACGAACGGGACCTCGTGTTCGCTCAGTCCCAGCGGGAGGCCGCCCCGGACCTCCGAGAAGGCGAATAGCTCTCCCTCGTGGGGCAGATCGACGTACTCGAGGTCGTCTCCCGTACACTCCGGGCAGACGATCCGCGGCGGGTAGTGAATCGCCTCGCAGTCGCGACACCGCGTCGTCGTCAACCGGCCATCACGGAGGTTGTGGTAGAACTCGTGAATCTTCGTGTGGTCGTCGGTCTGTCGCTCGTAGAAATCGAGCAGTCGCGGGAGCTCGATCTCCTCGGGAACCGAGACGCGATCGCGCGCTCCCTCGTCGCCGTCTGAATCGGTCATGTTTGTCATTGTGGATCACGGTCTAAGACCATGACGCTATGGACCGAGCCGCTCCCGCTCAGGTTGTGGATGAGGCCGGTCGTCGCGTCCGATACCTGTCTTTCTGTCGATACCGCTCCCTGGAACTGCAGGGTGACCTCGAGAGCCTGCGAGATGCCCGTCGCGCCCAGTGGGTGGCCACAGCCAAGTAGCCCACCGCGGGGGTTGACGGCAACGTCGCCGTCGAGGTGACTGCGGCCGTCCTCGATGAACTGTCCGCCCTCGCCGCGCTCGGCGAAGCCCAGTTCCTCGTACTCGATAATCTCGCTGATCGAGAAGCAGTCGTGAATCTCGGCGATATCGATCTCCTCGAGTGGGTCTTCGATACCGGCCTGCTCGTAGGCGTTCTGTGATGCCGTTCGAGCCTGTGGCCAGCCCGAAAAGGAGGGAAGGTTGTTGATCGAGTTGCCCGCCATCGACGACTGCCCGCTGCCCGTGATCCAGGCCGGGGTGTCGGTGACCTCGCGGGCTTTCTCCTCGCTCATCAAGATCACGCCCGCCGCGCCGTCCGTGATGCCGCTGCAGTCATAGAGGTGCAACGGCGGCGCGATTTCTGGCGACTCCGTGACGTCCTCCGGTTCGATCTCCGTCTGGAACTGCGCGAAGTCGGTCCTCGCGGCGTTGCTCTTGTTTTTCGCCGCGACGAGGGAGAGCTGCTCGCGGGTGGTTCCGTGCGCGTGCATGTGTCGTTGGGCGTACCAGGCGAAAAACGGTGGTGCGGAGAGCCCGTTGACGCCGTCGAACTCACGGTCTAACACGTTCGCCATCGACCCCTGCATCTCCGGCATGTAGTCGCGGCCGAGGTTCATCTTCTCGACGCCGAGGACGAGCGTGGCGTCCAGTTGCCCGGCGGCGATAGCTAGCCAGGCATATCGCAGCGCGGCCTGCCCGCTTGCACACGCCAGTTCGGTCCGCGCGATCATCTCGGTGACCTCGATGCCGAGCAGTTCGGCCACCATCGGCGCGACGTGAGACTGGTAGGCGAACCGTTCGGGCTGTACTGCGCCGACGAACAGCCCCTCGATATCCTCGGGGCCGACGCCTGGAACGGCGTCGAACGTCGCTTTCCCGCCCTCCTGAGCGAGATCTTTCCAGGTCGCGTCCCGGACACCCCAGTCGGCGTGACCGCCGCCGACGATCGCCACGTTTCGATTTGTCGCCATCTCACTCACCTTTGAACTCCGGCCTGCGGTCCTCTCGGAACGCCGTCACGCCCTCGAGCATGTCGTCGGTCGTTGTCAGCACCGCGAACGCCTGTTTCTCTATCGCTAGGGCCGTCTCGAGGCTGGCTTCCGGGCCGTCCTGGATGACCTGCTTGGCGGCTTTGAGTGCGATCGGCGGCCCCGAAACCAGATCGTCGACGATGTCGTCGACGGTGTCTTCGAGGTCGGCGGCGGGAACGGCGTGGTTGACGATACCCCACCCTTCGGCCTGCTCGCCGTCGAACTGCATGGCGCGGTAGATCATCTCTTTCGTCCGCGCTTCTCCGACGAGGCGGACGAGCCGCTGGGTCGCGCCACCGCCGGGGATCACACCGAGGTTCGTCTCTGGCGTTCCAATTGTCGCGTCCTCCGTCGCGACGCGGATATCACAGGCGAGTGCGAGTTCGATGCCTGCACCGAGACAAAAGCCGTGAATCTTCGCGACCGTCGGCCGATCGAACTCGTAGATGGTCTGGAACATCTCGTCGACGTCCATGATCTCGGCCGGATCGTCAGCGGTGAAGCCGGTGATATCTGCACCGGAGCTAAACGCCCGGCCGGCCCCCTCGAAGACGACACAGGAGACCTCTTCGACGTCGACGTCTTTTAGCAGTCGGTCGATCTCCATGAACATGTCGTCGGACATCGAGTTCATCCGCTCCTGGCGGTCGAGTTCGATCGTGAGGACCCCGTCATCGTCGATGTCCCAGTTGATGTAGTGGGTGGGCGGATCGACCCGGTAGTCGAAGAACCCCTTCCCGGCGTCCTCGCCGGTCCAGCCCTCCTCGACGAGTTCGACGAGATAGTCGGCCGGCTCGTAGCGCTCAGCGCCGTACTCCTCGTACAGCGACTCGAGTCGTTCGAGGACGATATCGAGTCCGAGGCGGTCACCACGCCGGCACATTCCCTCGGGGAAGCTGCCGCCGAGTCGGAGTCCGATATCGATCTCCTCGGGCGTGGCGACGTCGTTGCCGACGAGCCAGGCCGCCTTGTTGATCATCACCGCCTCGGTCCGGAGCGTCTCGTAGTTGCCGGCGTCCTCGGGTTGGTAGTCGACGCCGTCGCCGTCTGCTTGAGACGTCTCCGACGTCTCTCCGTCCCCATAGTCATAGAACCCCCTACCGCTTTTCCGGCCGAGATCGTCGTTCTCGACGTTCTCTTCGATGGCTGGGGGGACGGGCTGGCCGGACTCATCGCGGAAGTGGTAGGCGATGTCGATTCCACCGAAGTCGTTGAGTTCGAACGGCCCCATCGGATAGCCCCGCTCGTAGACCATCGCGGAATCGGCCTCCTGGACCGTCGTCTCGTCGTTCGAGAGCATCCAGGCTGCTTCCTCCATGAACGGGACGAGAACCGTGTTGACGACGAAGCCGTGGACGTCCTTGCGGACGTAGATCGGTCGCTTGTCGACCGACTCGGCCCACTCGTAGGCGAGTTTGGCCGTCTCGTCCGTCGTCGCCTCGCCGTAGGTCACTTCGACGAGATCCATCTTCACCGGCGGATTGAAGAAGTGCATGCCGACGACCTGTTCCGGACGGTCGGTCGCCGCCGCGATGTCGGAGATCGAGAGACTCGAGGTGTTCGACGCCAAGATTGCGTGGTCGGGCGCGTGCTCGTCGGCCGTCGAGAAGGTGTCTTCTTTGATCTCGAGTTGTTCGGGAACGGCTTCGATCACGAGGTCAGCGTCTGCGACGGCGTCAGCGAGGTGCGTCGTCGTGGTGATCCGCTCGAGGACTGCCTCGGCGGATTCCTCGATTCGGCCCTTTGCTTCGAGTTTCTCGAGGCTCCACTCGATGTCGTCGTAGCCCTCCTGGACGAACTCTTCTTCGATGTCCCGCATCGTCACATCGTAGCCACCGATCGCGGCAATCTCCGCGATACCGTGGCCCATACTACCGGCCCCAAGTACTGCTACTCGTTGCACTGTGTCAACCTTCATCACGAAATCATCCGTTATTGTGTCACATATATCTTTGGAAGACCCCACGTGTGCGGGCGAGTTCTTGTTCGTCTCCAACCCGAAACAAGTAGCGAGCCGTTCGGTGGTGCATTCGCTAGACGGACACCGACTCGTTCCGTAACTGGGACACGAATTTCAGGACGTGTTGTCACAAGGTGCGTACCGAATCTGGAACGGGGAAGTCGCACAACGGGAGCGTGGTCACACCGTATACTCTGAGTGATTGTGGTTCCGACTCGAGGCTTCCGACCTGCTATCGACAAGCGTCTCGAGTTCGTCGTTCGTCTCGGTCGCCACGAGAAGGTCCTCGACGGCCTTGTTGGTCGTCTCGCTGATCCGCTCTTGAACGCGCTTGCGTTCCTCGCACTATCGGCAAGTTCCGTGACGACGCTTACGTACTCGAACGCGCCACCGACCTCGCCGAGATCGGTGTCGTCGCCGATCTCCTCGGGATCGATGAGGGGGAGTGGGAGCCATGTACTCTCTGTTGTCAGACGGGTACGACGCATCTAACGGCAGCGCTACCGAGAACGGCTGGTGCCGCTGGTTGCACGCTTTCCATACTGATACCGATCGATGGAAGCTGCTCCCAGGTCGGGGGTGCCGGTCAAAACGTTCCAGTCCGACCGTGTGCGACCGACCACATCAGGCGAGGTCCAGTTTCTTCGCCACCCAGTGGTCGCGAGCGGCCATCACCAGCGCCTCCTCGTCCGCGAACTCGGTCCGCGTGGCGACGAATTCGTCCCACTCGCCGTCCGTGACTGTCTCGAGTTCGACGGTTGAGCCGGCATCGCTTGGACTGGCCGCGATCAGTTCGTCGAAACTCTCGAAGTCGGTCCGTTCGCCGATGAAGTCTTCATCAAAGACCTCGGCGAGGGGAATCTCTTTGTCTCGATCATACACGTCTTCGGCGCTCGGGAGGTCGTCTCGCTTCGCTGTTGCATCCTCGAGATTCGTTTCGAGTACCATAGGATTAGTCGTGGGGGCGAGTACGTAAATCCATGCCATTTCACGAACCGATTGTGGCGGCCCGTCATACGAACTGCTGTAGTCACGTACCGCTGGTCGCCGATCCCGGTGCTGGCGATTAACGGCACATATAGTAACAACTGGAACTGTTTACGCATTGATCGCATAGCAGTCGTGCGATCAGGTGTGCACTGACTTCCAGTGGCGACTATAGTCTCAGCAATCCGTATCAGTCTGCGGGGTGGCTGATCTGGGCGTCAAACACTTTTCCCGAGGGAAAGACGCTTCGGCAGTCTTCACAGACCATCTGGCCCTGAATTGCGTACTCCCAGAGCTTGCCACCGCAGTCCAGACAGTCGAAGTGGGCTCTGACGAATGGG
This sequence comes from Natrarchaeobius versutus, assembly GCF_041205745.1. Lineage (NCBI taxonomy): Archaea > Methanobacteriati > Methanobacteriota > Halobacteria > Halobacteriales > Natrialbaceae > Natrarchaeobius > Natrarchaeobius versutus. Next base: position 563,642 of record NZ_JBGFCC010000002.1, read on the forward strand.
TCCTCCTCGGCGTACGGATTGTCGAACTCAGCCATACGTATTGGTTTGACGACAGTCTATAAGAGTATTACCCACGAGACGCCGAACGCGTCGACTCGCGTCGACTCACACCCACGGTCGTGGGGTGTGTGCGAAACGAAGGTAATTACTCCTCGATTGCCGCCTCGGCGTAGAAGTTCATCGACCGCAGGATCGGCTCGTCGGTCATACCGAGCAAGACCGCCTCGTCGTTCGGTTCGTGGTGGTGTGGTGCGTCCGGCGGCACGACGAAGATGTCCCACTTGTCCCACTCGAGGGCCTCGCCGTCGACGTGGGTTGTGCCCTCCCCCTCGATGACGAAGTAGACCTCGGTGGCGTTGTGGAAGTGCGGATTCGTTGCCCCTTCGTTCAGCAGCTGGGCGCGAAACGACATCGTCGGGAACAGCGGCGACTCTCCAGTAGCGGGGTTGACGTACGCGAGGCTGTGCCCGTCGTGTGGATCCGGCTCGTTGTTGTCGGCGCGCTGGCGCAGCGTCTCTTCCATCTCGTCCCAGCCGAAGCGGTACGGCGGCGTCGCCGCTTTGTTGCCCTCGAACGGACCCGGAATCGAGCCGTCCGCCCCCTCGTTTGCAGGACGACCACGTCCGTACTGAGAGTCCCAGTAGCCCTGGGTCTTCGTGACTGGTTGACGCTCGAGTTCGTGGTTCTCGAAGACGTGGGAGTTGTTCAGCGTGTCGAGGAACAGCGGCAGGTCGAGGACGTCGAGCCACGCCGCGGTCTCGTCGCCGTCGTTGATATGGTCGTGCCACTCCCATTGGGGCGTCGTCACCAGGTCGTTGTCCTTCATCGGAAACTCTTCGCCGGCGACGACCGTTTTCATGTCCTCGTGGCCGTCGATAGTAAAGCGAAGGGCGCTGGCCGCGTGCCGGTGGGAGGGTGCGGTCTCGCCGGGTGAGACCGTCTGGACGCCGACGTAGATCGTGTTCGAGATCGCGTGTGTCGTGTTGATCGGAACTGCGACACGTCGCTGGAATCCCGGCGGCAGGTCGGCGATTGGAACGTCGCGTTCGATGCCGTCGATGGCAGCCTGGATGTCCTCCCACTTCCAGATATCCGGCTCGAGATCGTCGATGAGTGTTCCCATGTCGTTTTCGACTTCCCAGAGCGGACGGAGGTCGTTCTGCTCGAGCAGGGTTCGGGTGTCGTCGCTCAGCTCTAGCAGGTCCGCTGGCTCTTCCTGTACCATGCACGGGTGTTCGGCAAACGATGCTATAAGTGTGTTGGAGGGACCAACTCCTCCAGGAACAGGCGTTTTCGGTCCACGGACGATGACTGGTGCAGTGAGGCCGCACCGGTCAGTCGGCACGACCATCGCCGAGAAAGGATGATTTATGTAGCCGGCTCGCAGTGCATGTAGTATGCGATTCGTCAGATTCGACGACGACCGACTAGGCCTGCTGACCGACGATGGCATCGTAGACCTCACCGGTCGACTCGGGCTCGAGACAGCCGATCCACTGAAGGAGTACGCTCGGAAGGGACTGGATGCGAGCGAGTACGTGGACGCCGACCCCGATTACGATCGCGACGAGGTTCGTATCGAGTCACCCGTCCGCCGACCTGGAAAGGTGATCGCCGCGCCGCTGAACTACGAGAACCACGTCGAAGAGGCCCTCGCAGACAAAGACATCGTCACCGACGAGTGGTTTACCATCGAGGACAAAGGCTATTTCCTCAAAGCGCCCTCGAGCGTCGCCGGTCCGGCAGATGGCATCGAATTGCCGTTCACAGATCGGCGGGTCGACCACGAGATCGAACTCGCGTTCGTGATGGGAGAGGACGTCAAGGACATCGACGCCGAGGACGTCTGGGACGCCGTCCTTGGCTACACAATCTTGCTCGACGTCTCCGTTCGCGGCGATCAGGACCGCTCGAACCGAAAATCCTACGACACGTTCACCATCATCGGCCCCTGCGTCGCCACCCCCGACGAGGTCGTTAACCCACACGACCTCGAGATGGAACTGCAACTCAACGGGGAGACCAAACAACAGCAAAACACGGGGGGGATGATCTACAGCTGTGCCGACATCGTCGAGTACGCCTCGATCGGCGCGGTCATCGAAGCCGGCGACGTCATCACGACTGGAACGCCGGAAGGCGTAAGCGCACTCTCCGGCGGCGACACCATCGACGCCGCAATCGAGGCCGTCGGCGCGATGACGGTCGACGTCACCGAACGCGGTGTTGCCTTCGAAGACGTCAACGTCCAGAAGAGTCAGCAGGACGAGTGATACGGATTGCTGTAACTATGTATTGCCGATCAGCAGGGCGGGGTCGGTGATCGGCGGTACGTGACTACAGTAAACCGTATGACAGAGGGCCGCTACGGCATCGAACTTCGTGTTCAGCAGCGACGAAACCGACGACCGACAGTCAGTCCTCGAGCGTCACGAGCGCGTCGAGCGCAACCGCGTCCTCAGCACGCACAAGTAGCGGATTGACCTCCACCTCGGTGATCGACTCCCGTTCGACGAGCAGGTCGCCGACCGTGACGATAGCGTCGGCAACTGCCCCCCGATCAACCGCCGACGGTCCGCGGTAGCCATCGAACAGGGGGGACGCCTCGAGATCGTGCGTCATTTCGATAGCTTCGGCGGTCGAAATCGGCGCAATTCGGTGGCTCGTGTCCTGTAACACTTCGACGGCGACGCCGCCCAGGCCGACGAGGACGGTGGGACCGAACGACGGATCCCGGGTTCCACCGACGATCACCTCGAGGCCAGCATCGAGATCGGCACCCGCTTCGACGTAGACGGCAGCATCGACGTCGCGTTCGTCGGCGGTCGCGAAGATGCGGTCGGCGGCCTCGCGAACCGCGTCGGCGTCCTCGAGTCCGACGGCGACGCCGGCCCCATCGCCCCACTCGCTTTTGTGTTGGACCGTCGGCGCGGAGACCTTTGTGACGACGGGATACCCCACACGCTCGGCTGCGTCGACGGCAGCCTCTGCTGAATGGACGAGTTCGCCATCTGGCGAGGAAAGACCGCAGTCGGCGAGCAGCCGTTTAGCGTCGCCCTCTATCAGCGTCGTTTGCCCGTCCGCGAGCGCCGCTTCGATCGGATCGGTGTCAGTCATCGGCGGTCACCTCCTCGTCCCCGGCTATCGCGGATGGCTGGCGGTTTCGCTTCGCATACTGGACGAGCGCTCCGACGGCGTCGGCAGCCCGTTCGGGTGTTCGATACGTTGGTACGCCACAGCCCTCGAGTTCGGCCACCTCGTCGTCGATCACCGACTCGAGACCGGCCGTCCCGAAGACGATGGGTTTGTCCACCGTGTCGACGAGTTCCTCGAGAGCGTCGGTCGGGTAGCCCAGCGCGGCTTCGTACAGTTCGTAGACGAGGACGATGTCGACGTTGTCGTCGCGTGCGACGGCCGCGACGACGTCGCCGAACCTGGGCATCGGCCGGCCGGTGTCGACTGGGTTTGCGGAGAAGGTGATCCCCGGGAGGATCTCCTCGACGACGGTTTGGGTCTCTGCGGAGAGCGAGGGAAGCGTCGCTCCGGCTCGCTTCAGGCGGTCGGCGATGGCGATCCCCGGGCCGGCCTGGGCGGTAACGACGCCGACGTTCGGGCCGTCGGGTTCCGGACAGGTGGCGAGCGCCGTTCCAGCGTCGAGCAGTTCGGACACGGATCGAACTGTTGGGACGCCGTACTGGGCGAAGCCGGCCTCGTACAGCTCGTATGAGCCGGTCAGCGCCCCCGTGTGCGACTCGGCGAAGTCGCCGACGTCCTGCTCGCCGACGTTGTAGGCGACGACCGGCGTCTCGACGGCCCGGCAGGTCTCGAGCAGCCCGCGGGCGTCATCAGTTCCCTCGACGTGTAACATGATTGCGTCAGTGTCCGAATCGGAATCGAAGTACTCGATCGCCTCCTCGAAGCCGACGGTCGCGTGGTTGCCGAGGCCGACCATCGCGGAGACGCCTCGGCCCTCGTTCTCCGTGTGGAACGCCAGCGAGTAGGCGAGCCCGCCGCTCTGGGCGACGATCGCGACGTCGCCCGGCGGGACGTACTCGACGTCGGTCGCGAAGGTCGCGTACAGCTCCGCCGAGGGGACCAGAAAGCCGCTCGTGTTTGGTCCGAGCACCGACACGTCGCCCTCGGATGCGGCCGCCTCGAGTCGCTCTTGTAACTGTTCTCCGTCGGGGCCGGCCTCCGCGAAGCCGCCGGCGAAGACGACGGCCGCGCTGATCCCGGCGTCGCCACACTCTTCGATCACGTCGGGAACGACCGGGGCCGGGACACAGAGTAGCGCCAGGTCACAGTCGCGGCCGATTTCGGTCACCGACGAGACGAACTGCCGGCCACAGACGGTCCCTGACGCCGACGGGTTGACTGGATACACCGGTCCGTCGAACGCAACCGTATTTTGCATCGCCTCGTAGCCGATCTTTCCTTCTGTCTTCGACGCCCCGACGACGGCGATACCGCTGGGGTCGAACAGACTTCTCGCAGTCATACCACTGGTGTTGTCGGAACTGGGTGAAAACCTTTTCCCAGTATACGTGTCGTCTCATTCTGTACCGTGGTCGTATCGTTCCCTCTTCGAGTCCCATCAGCCGTAGACGAGTCGCAGTTCGATGTCGTCGACTGCTTCGAATAGTGGCTCACACAGTTCTGCGTCGATTCGCCCCTCAGTGAGTCGATTGGCCGCGCCAGCAATCGTGACAGCCGCAACTGGCCGTCCATCCGCGATTACGGGCGTTGCAATCGCATGAAGTCCACGCATGTCCTCTTGGAAGTTTATCGCGTACCCTCGCTCGCGAGTGGACTGGAGTTCGTCTAATAGCGTCTCTTCGTCGGTGATCGTGTTCTCAGTTTGTGCTGGCAGGCCGTGGCGCTCGATGATCTCTCCGACCTCGTGTTCGGGTAGGTGGGCCAGGATGGCTTTTCCGGCCGAGTTGGCGTGTAGCGGTACCCACGTCCCGATCGTCGAGTCGAACGAGAACGAGTCATTGTGCGAGACGCCGTCGAGGAAGATTCCGCGACCGTTTTCGTGAACGATCAGCCAGACGGCCTCGTCCGTCTCGACTGCCAGGCGTTCGATACGGTTTTTCGCCGCGTGGTAGACACCGTATTGGTTGCGAACAGCGACACCCGTGTTGAAAAATTGCAAGCCGAGTCGATACTGGTGACCGTCGTTGACGACGTACCGTCGTCGCTCGAGACTGACCAGGTGCTTGTGGACTGTACTCTTGGCGAGGTCGAGCCGTTCTGCGAGTTCGGTGACGCCCGCACCGCCGGTTTCTGTGAGTGCTTCGACGATAGCGAACAGCGTTTCGTTCGATTTGATGGTCCGTCCATCATCGGCGCGTTCTTTCATGATAAATATGATTTATCTCCGATTACATAATCACTTCCGAAAAAATACTGATATGATGACGGGAATGAACCGAGACGTTCTCTCTCATGAAACGAAGCTGAATCTCCTCTTCATTGGACTGAGATGCTTACTTTTGGCTGACGCGTGGAAGATTTGATTCTCTGTCGTTTACACGGGTACATTGGTAAAATGGTATCGATTATCCGTATTACTGGCTGACAATGCGTTCCCTATTGGCGAACGAAGGATCTGACACGGACGACCGCGTACTCGCCGCGCGGATCGATAGCGACGTGACACGGTCCGGTGCCACCGGTTTCCGTCCGATCTAGCCGGGCGAGATCGCCGGCTTCGGGGTCAGTGTCGTAGGCGACAGCCGTTCCCGGCTCGCGCTCGTTCACCGCGACGACGAACGATTCGGACGGGTGAAAAGCCACAAACGAGAGATCCTCCTCGCCGACCATTCGAGGCACGTGATCGGGACGAATCAGACCGTCAAAGCCGACGTCTCGATACACCTTAATGGCGGCTTTCATATCGGTCGGACCCTCGTCGTGCCACGTTTCGACGAACTTTCGGCTGTCGCCTTCGACGTCGCGAAAGTGGACGAAGTGGATCCGATCACCGAACTCTCCGATCGTTTCCTCAATGTCCGCCCCCATCGCGGCGAAGTTGTCCTGACAGAACGTCACGCCGTGGTTCGGGCTATCGTACATCTCGAGGATCCGCCGATAATCGTCGACGGATTGGTTGACGCCTGCCTCCTCTGCGACCGGAACGATCTCGTCGAGGAAGTACTGGAGGTGTTCCCAGAGCTCGTCCTCGGAGAGGTCCACTCTCTCGTGATCGGGAGCCCGCTCCATCCACTCGTGACCGTAGCCGATGCGCCGAGGGTGTCATAGAACAGTTCACATACCAGAGAGCAGGGTGAACGCTGAGGTGGTATGAGCCCAGCAACCCTGCAAGATAATCCTACGGTAGAGACGTTCTTCAATGTCGTGGAGACAGAGACGCTAGCGCTGTTTGAGCACCTCTCTTTCGAGTTTCTTGAAGAGTTCGACGTGTTCGCCCCGGCGCAGACGGGGCGAACACGAGATCACGAACCACCAGAGATGATGCGTGGGTTTCTGCACTGCTACTACAAGGACGTCTACGGCATTCGTCCGGTTACGCGAGAACTGAACAACACAGTCGTCTGGCTCAGCTGTGATTTCGATCGACCGCGGTCGAGAGACGCGGTCGATCGCTTCCTCACCAATCTCGAACACGTTGTTGACGAGATTTTCGACCGCCTTGTCGAGCAGGCCGCCTTGCGGGGCCTGCTCGACTCGACCTACTCTATTGATTCGACAGACGTGAGAACGATGCCAGCCGATCAAGATGTATCGAAATGCTACGATCCAACGGCTGAAGAGTACTACTACGGCTACGGCTGCACGATCGTTTCGCCCGGTTCGAAGATCCCGATTGCGGCCGAATTCACGGAGAGCAAACACACCAGAAGAGACGGCGATGCGCGTCACACGTGACGTGCTCGCCGTCGAAACACCGATCTGGATGCTTGGAGACAGCGCCTATGACACCCTCTGCTACATATAGAGGGTGGATCTCACAGCTGGGAGCCACTCATTTCAGCGAGCGCGTCAGCGCGAGCAGGGTGGGCTAGTTCACAAGGAACAGTTTATTAAAAGGGAAGCAATAGTGAGTATAATAGCATATGCCCTTTTGGTTTGATACAAGCTACAAAGACCTACAGTAACCGTTAGAATTATTTGCTCGCAGAGACATACAACAGCCAGTGGATCATCTCGACGAAATCTCAGTCGAAGAGTTGCAAGATGCTCTCGACAACGTAGACGGAAAGAAGCCGACACAACGGATCTTAGCCGCAATAGCGTACAAAAATGGCGTTCAGCAGACTGAACTCGCCGAGTGGTACGGCGTGGAGCGACGGACGATCTATAGTTGGCTCAAGCGACTCGATACTGATGAGTCGCTTGAGCAGGCTATGTCTGATGCTCACCGATCTGGGAGAAATCGAAAGCTCTCGGAAAAACAGCAAGAACAGTTCGAAGCAACTGTCCACGAACCTCCTGAGAAAGTTGGGCTCGACGCGCCGGCATGGACGCCGGCGCTCGTCCAGCAGTATCTTGACGAGACGTACGATGTCGAATACTCAATCCCGAGTTGCCGGCGGTTGCTCAACGAAGCGGGTTTGAGCTATCAAAAACCACGCCGCACAGCTGCTGAATCCGATGCTGACGAGCAAGAAACGTTCCGGGAAGAGTTCAAAAAAAGCGGCGGGAGATGGACGCCACAGTAGTCTGTATCGATCAAACCAAGAAACCGTGCAAGTCGAGCCGCGTGCCCCGTGGTTTCCTCGCGGCACGCGGCCGTCTGTTGAATTATCCAGTCAACGCGACTGGACGTGTCTCTTGGGCGCGAGCACCGAAGACGGTGATCGCTTTTTCGCTCGATTCGAAGAGTACGTAACCGCCGAATACGCCAAACATTCCATTTTTAAATCATGTAAAGAATCCAAATATCATTTGTTCATTGTACTGGATGGAGCGCCGTATTTTCAGGCATCTGTCGTCACGGACCTGGCGGCCGTGACGACCTCGCCTTCGTCACGTTACCGGCGTACTCGCCAGAGTTATATCCTGTTGAGGAGTGCTGGAGACAACTCCAAGCCGCTCTCAGGAACCGCTTCTTTGAGTCACTCGTCGATCTTACAACGGCGATTGATACAGCTCTTGACCAACTCTCTATACCAACAGTGAGCAATTATTTCTAATCACCACTATAGGCCACGACACTTTTCAACAAAGTCGAGGATATCGATCTCCATACCAATCTCGGTTTCCTCGGATTCGTCCTTCTAACCCGTGATATCAGCCGATTAGATCGCTATTCAACAGAGCAGTCCAAACGCGTCAGCTACGCCGACAGCTACGCGATCCGGATCGAAACCAGCCTCGAAACGGAACGGACCCGGACGGTCGACGTCTTCGGCAACGAGATCGCCGGCGGAACCGGCGTCGGCGTGTCGACCTACGGATCGACCGACGACGTCTCCGTCTTCGAAAACGACATCGAGGGGGCACAGACAGGCATCCTCACGAGGACTCGCCTCGAGGGAACGCTCGAAAACGTCGAGGTGAGAACACGGTGGAAGACGCGAGCACGGGGATCAGGGCCCAAGGCACCGAGATCTACGACAACGACGTAGCCGCAAGCGAGAGTACCGGCCTCGTCCTCCGGGGCGGTGCCGAAGCCTACGACAACACCGTGACTGATTCCGGCGAGATTGGCGTTGACGTGGACCGGGAGGATAATCTGGTCCGCGACAACGAAATCGTCGGCGTCGCTACGTCAACGGACGGCGCTGGCGTGATGATCGAAGACGTGGAGAACCGTATCGAGAACAACACGATCGAGGACGTCGCATCCCCCGGCATGCGCGTCGACATCTACTCTATCGGGTCCAATACGACCATCGTCGAAAACGAGATTACGGGCGTCGAGGGCGCGGCGATCGAACTCGAACTCGACCGAAACGAGACCAGTGATCGACCGGCACTCACGCGCATGAACATGGAGACCGAGTCGGCAGTCGAAGGCGAGTTAACGATACGGCGGTCCCAATCGATCGCAGACGTCGCGAGCGACGAGATCGAACCCCCCGAAACGGAGTCGGTCGGTTACTTCTCCATCGACAGCAAGATAGACGACGACGTCGAAACGACGACGTTCGACGTCACTGTGCCGAACGACCGCCTCGAGGACGGTCACAACCCGGTCGACGTCAGCATCTATCACTACGACGGCAACTGGGTCCCACTCGAGGCGACCGTTCTCGACGAGAGTGACGACCTGCGTTCGTACGAGATAGTTGCGGACAACGTTTCAACGATCGCTGTCGGTGTTGGCGACATCGATCCGGACGATGAAGACGGGGCTGACGTGGATACTGACCTGGACGAGACAACCCCTGAAGAAACAGACGATGTTGATACCTCGACTAGGGATGACAGTACAGACGAAACCGACGATGATACGCCAGGGTTTGGTATGGTTGTTACACTCATTGCAATTCTCGCGTTACTCACAGTAACCTCCAAACTCCGAGAGTAGCACGCTCGTCACTAGTTGTAAACGACCACGGGTCGGGTGACCCGTGGCTTTTCTAATCACCTCAGCTTACGTCGTAAGCACTCCACGCGAAGCGATTTCGCGGGATGAAGATGTGCGGTTTACTGAACGCCCCGGCCCAGGCAGGCTCACCTTCCGAACAAACGGTTGGGTTTTGCGAATCCGGTAATTAAACAGGAAGATACCGATCCTATTCGATTTCAACAGGCAACTGATCGACTGCAAGAGTGATGATCTTCCTTCCTCATGGGGTGCTATCAGTTACGCTTGAGCAAAAAGACATCTGTACCGAGGAACTCGAAAACGAGAACACAGCGCTTCAAGAAGTACTGTCTACCTCTGAAGACCAACTCGAGCGCTTCAATCAGCAGCCTGATATCGAAACGGATGGTGATACCGCTTCAGATAACGGGACTCAAGATACGGTATGTCAGGCCCATAACCAACAACAGCGAGAACAGACCAGTGTTTTTAGGTATCAGTGTCGACGTTGAGTTCGTCGCGGAGGTCATCGGTTCGCCGTTCTATGGCGTTGACGAGCCGGTCGTTGTCCATCGGTTCCAGCGGCGTCCCGCTGTTGGGGCACTCGAAGCCCAACTCCATCGCCTCGCCGAACTCGAACCGAATCGATGATACCTCAGAGAGATAGAACTCGTGAGTGCGTTCATACTCTAAGCGTTCCTCGAGTGCCTCAAGCAATTGGTACATCTGCTCTTCGAGATTTTCGGGGATATTGTCGTAGTGGAACGTCCAGAGATACGTTAGCCAGCCCGAATCCTCGTCACGGAGCCGCCGGTATGATGCCAGGTCATTCTCGTAGAGGATGAACAGCGTTCGGCGGACCGCCTTCAGTTCCAAGTCCAACTCCTCTGCGAGTTCTTCGTCCGTTACCTCGCCGTCAGGCGGTGCGGCCGCTACCATCATTCCTTCCGGTCCAACTAGTTCATGGAGGTACTTTTGGATAACCGGATCGTCCAGTAGATCCTCAAAAGCCATTGTAGTCTCTCTGAGACGAACTTTATTAAAACCACCGGAGTTTTTATCAACATGTGGCGCCGACTCACCGGCCTTAGTCAAGCGGTCTGTTGGAATCCTCCATCGCTGACAGATTCGATGCAGAAATTGGGCGAGCATGTTTCGCATGACGAGTATCGCCGAACACGTGACGGCGAGCGTGTACACCACCATACTGGTATCATGCTGTCGTCCTACGGCCGAACCTTCGTCGAATAAGCGATGGGGTCTATGTGACGGGTGGATTTCATTTACAGTTATTGCCGTCCAGGCTTTCCGGAGATTGAAAAAATGCCTGGACAGGGATGTCCAAGGAAAAATCGGAAGACTGCGGCTGATGTCCAGGCAAATTCGGGGCGAAAACCGATTAGTACACACAATTCTTGCGACCCCACTCTTTAGTTAAGCTGAAAGTGAGACGGACAGATTTTTTGGAGCTTCTGTCAGATTTCAGCCGCCTCAACGGGAATCAAGACAGACGATAGTAACAACTGCAACAATGTACACACTGATCGCCGATCGGTCTGGCGATCAGGTGTGCAAGACCTGCAGTGGCTACTATAGATGGGCGAAGCGGACAGCTACGAACCCACAGCCAGTAGAGCATTCGAACGAATCTCGCGAATGTCTGTCAGCGCCACCGGATTCCAACAGAGCCACCTCTCGCAAAACAGGTCCAGGGACCCCGTTTCAGTGATGCCAGCGAAGCGGCGGGGTTTACCATGGTACATCGGTGTATGACAGATGCGACACGAACCCGCCACCCCATCTCTCAGCCCGGTATACGAGAATCTGTTGGTTGATTCAATTATAGAACGTAGTTTTCTATGCCTATTTGGATCGGAAACATTCGGGGGACGAATCACTCCGTTGTTCATACGATTGAAAACAGAATGACTGGCATCGAAGCCGGCGACGTGTGTCTCCCTGTCGGCAGGACAGTCACGAACGGAGGAGTGTCACAGACTGTTAACACTCGGTTTGATCCCGAAAAGAAGTCAAATACAGGTTCGTTGAAGACTCTTGTAGAATGAACGACCTCACCGGATTTCAGCGTGATCTGTTGTACGTGATTGCAGGTGCTGACCAGCCGTCTGGTCAGGACGTCAAGGATGAGGTGGAACGGTACTACGAGAGTGAAATCAATCACGGGCGCCTCTATCCGAACCTGGATACGCTCGTCAACAAAGAGTTCGTCGAGAAGGGACAGCTCGATCGCCGGACGAACTACTACGACATCACCGATGCCGGTGAAGACGTAATCCAGGAGCGACGAGAGTGGGAGCACCAGTATATCGATATGTGAGCAACGTGCATCCAGTCGAAGTGGACGTTCACCGGCTCCAACGGTTATCTCGAAGAGAAGGCTTATACTGGCAGAATAAGCTCATCGGAGTATGTCCGCTGAGACCCCCGACACTCTGCCACATCTCATTACTATCGTGGGCAGAGGCGTCCCTTCGAACTACGAAATCACCGTCGACGGCGAGATCGAACTGGTCGGTGCTGATCCACTCGAGGAAGCCACGGTCGTCACGGACCACGCCGCAGAGGGCGCGGTCGATACCGGAGTGATGCGATTTCGATTTTCCGGCCAGATGGCAAACGTTCAGGTCGCTGACTGGAACGGCGCACCGGCACCAGAATCACCGAGTACACCGGAGGTCCACATCGATTACGGCGCACCCGCCCAAGACGGGAACTGATGTCCGTTCGGTCGCTCGACGAAGCCACTGGCGGCGGCTATCCCGGGATGTGCTAGAGATATGGAACTTAACGCTCTGACACCAGTAGTTTCAGTTTCACTGTGGTTGGGTCGCTTATATACCGATCAAGTTGGATACTGACTGTAGAGGGGGCAGACACACCACACCCAGTCGCAGTCACATGCGCTCCCCCTTTCACCCACTTGCAGTAACTTATGTCCACGACGAATCCACCATCTCTCGGTACCTGCCCATTCTGCCACGCCGAGATCACGACGACCGACGTGATTCTCGAGTATGAAACAGACTCGGGTTTGGCGGTATACGCCGAGTGTCCCGAGTGCCAAGACGTCGTGAACCCACAATAACCGCGTCCCATGCTATTTGAAGAGATGAACCGGTTGCTGGCCCGGACAACCCGGACAGAGGTCGTATACGAGTGCCGGCGCTGTGGAACCACTGTGGATAGTGATAGGGATCAGCAGACTAGTTCATATCTTCTGGACGCGTAGAGAGTCTCATGACAACGTGGGGCAGCAAGTTGGA